>JBMOQH010000012.1:0-88149 GCA_049322795.1 Pseudomonadota bacterium
GTTTGCGCGCCTCAAGCAATACCGGCGGTTGGCCACCCGCTATGAAAAGCTCGCCGCTCATTACGCCGCCTTCGTTATCCTGGCAGCCATCAGCGTGTGGTTGGCATGATTGTTAACAGGGCCTAGCAGGCCCATGAGCGCCGCCAGCGCGCCGCCGGGATCGGCGACCAGATCCTCGTAACGCAGGCGTCGCCAGGGCCTGTCGAGTTCGCCCCGCACGCGCTCGGCCAGGCGCTGGGTGCCGTTCCAGCTGCCGGCGCTGCCCCAGGCCGAGCGTGTCGCCATATAGGCCCTTGTCCAATGGATCTCCGGCCGCAGCCGGCGGCGCATCTTGGAGAACGCCACCGCCCGTGGGTCGCGCACCAGGTGCAGATAGCGGGTGTCGAAACCCGGCAGGCCCGCCAGGCGCGCGGCATACACCGGGTCCTTCGACGAATCGACCAGCCAGCGCGCACCGGACGCCGCCGCGATGGCGGCGAACAGCCGCCGCCAGTGTTCACGGAAAGTGGCGTGCTCGGTCGCCTGCGCGGCCACGGGCCGCGGGCCGGCCTTGTAGATGCGCCGGCTCAGGCGGTCCGTGGCTTCGGCATCGAGGCTCGCGCCGTCCAGCACCCGTTCGCGCACGTCGCCCCAGAACGGGCAGTCGTGAAACGGCTGGCCACAGCTGCACAGCTGGTTCTCGACGAAGCCGCGCCGCCAGACGCGCTTGAGCTCGCCCACCGACAGCACGCCCGGCAGCTCGTTCAGCAACCGTTCGAGAAGCGTGCTGCCGCTGCGGCTCGAGCCGACGATGAACAGGATTCCGGTCACGACGCGCCGCGGCCGGGCTTGGTCACCAGCACGTCCTCCATGATCAGGTACTCAAGATCACAGCCGAAGAACATGTCGAGCGCGTCCCTGGGTGAGCACACCATGGGCTCGCCGCGGCGGTTGAGCGAGGTGTTCAGCAGCACGGCGTTGCCGGTGCGCGCGGCCATCGCGTCCAGCAGCGCGTGGTAGCGCGGGTTGGTGTCGGCCGTGACGATCTGCACCCGCGCCGTGCCGTCCTCGTGCACTACTTCGGGGATGCGCGCCTTCCAGTGCGGCGCCACGTCGAAGGTGAAGGTCATGTACGGCGCCGGATGGTCGCTGCCGATGATGTCCGCCGCAACGCGGTCCGACACCGACGGGCAGAACGGCCGCCAGCGCTCGCGGTACTTGATCTGCGCGTTGATGCGCTCGGCGACGCCCGGGAACGACGGGTTGCCCAGAATGCTGCGGTTGCCGAGCGCCCTCGGGCCGAACTCCATGCGCCCCTGCAGCCAGGCCAGCGGGTTGCCGGCGGCGAGGATGTCGGCGGCGGTGCTGACCGTATCGTCCAGCTTGCGAACCTTTGGCTGCGCGGGGTGCGCGGCGCAGGCGGCCAGACACTCCTCGGTGCTGTAGGCGGGCCCGAGGTACGCGTGGCGCATGGGCTGCACGGCGTCCCCCGCGGCGGCCGCGACGTGGGTGGCGGCGCCAAGCGCGGTGCCGGCGTCGCCGGCCGCCGGCTGCACGAACAGGCGCCGCACGTCCGGCAGCGCCATCAGACGCTGGTTGAGCTTCACGTTCAGCGCCACGCCGCCGGCGTAGGCGAGGCTGCCGCCCTCGGCCAGCACCGGCCCCAAGTGCGTTTGCACCAGCCGCAGCACGGTTTCTTCCAGCAGCTTTTGCACCGCCGCGGCGTAGTGGATGTACGGCTCGTCGATGGCGTCGCCCTCGCGCGGCGGCCCCAGCCAGTCGATCAGCGCCGGGCTGAAGAAATAGCCCTTGCCGGCGCGCTTGTAGCGGCGAAGACCGACCACGTTCACCAGCCGGTTGTTGACGCGCAGACGCCGCCCGTCGCTGCGCAGCAGGCGCGACAGGTCGAAGCGGTCCGGGTCGCCGTAGGGCGCCATGCCCATGACCTTGAACTCGCCGTCCAGCATCTCGAAGCCGAGGTACTCCGTGACGGCGCCGTACAGGCCGCCGAGTGAATCGGGCTCGTAGAACTCGGCGAGGCGATGGATCCGCCCGCCCTCGCCATAGCCGAAAAAGGTGGTGGCGTACTCGCCGCGGCCGTCGATGCCGAGGATCGCCACCCGGCCGTCGAAACCCGACAGGTGGTAGGCGCTCGAGGCGTGCGCGAGGTGATGCTCCACCGGCACGAAGCGGGCACCTGCATTTTGAAAACCCAGTTCGCCCAGCATGGCGAGCGCCCGGCGGCGGTTGCGCGTGAAGCGGCGGTTGCCGGCGAACAGCGCCGTCAGCGCGCGGTCGGGCGCGTACCAGTGGCGGGCCGCGTAGTGCCAGCGCGCCGGCGAGCCCAGGCCGATCGGCGCATACGGGTAGGCGATGGCGTCCACTTGCTCCGGACGGATACCGGCCTGGCGCAGGCAGAAACGCGCCGCCTCGGCCGGCTGGCGGCCCTTGGCGTGCTTGTCGCGGATGAAGCGTTCTTCCTCGGCGGCAGCAACGATCTCGCCGTCGACCAGCAGCGCGGCCGACGCGTCGTGGCTGACCGCGCCGGACAGGCCGAGCACGATCATTTGAGCAGCCCGGCTTGGGTCAGAGCCCGGTCGAGCTCTTCCAGCAGCGCCGGCTGGTCGGTCCAGTTGGCGCGCAGGCGCTGCACGTCGCGATCAAGCGCGCGGAAGTACGCGGCGCGCCGGCGATGGCGGCGCAGGGCATCGAGGTCCAGCAGCATCAGATTGTGTTCTTGGTCGACGAGCAGATTGGTGGCTTTGAGATCGCCGTGGCTCAGGCGCACGCGCGCCAGCGTGTTCAGCAGCGCACACAGATTGCGCAGCAACAGCGCGCGGGTGGGCAGGTCCGCCGCGGGCAGGGCCGTTGTCAGGCTGGGGCCGGGCGCGTATTCGGTGACGTAGAACGCCCGGCCGCGCAGCGGGCCGAAGCGTTTTTCCAGCAGCGCCACCGGCCGCGGCGTGCGCACCCCCCACAGCAGCAGGCGCTGTGCCGCACGCCAGCTGTGCCAGGCACGACTAGGCCGCCAGAAGCGGCGCAGGCGATGCGCGAAATTTTTCAGATTGTAGCGTTTGACGACCAGCTCCCGGCCGTCAAGCTGCACGTGCACCACGCTCGCGCTGCGGCCGCGCTTGAGCCAGTGGGCCTGTGGGTCATCGAACGGTGCGTCCGGCGCGGCCAGCCAGTCGCGCAGCTCCGGCGCGTCGGCGTGTCGATCGATCACACTGAAGCGCCGCAGCGTGCGGCTGGCAACAAAGGCCGTGCACGTACGCAGCGCCTTGGCGACCTGGCGGCGTTCACGGCGTCGGCGCTCGCGGGCAATCTGCTGGCGAAAGCCGTCCGCCGATCCGATCCGGCCCCGATCCCAGCGCGCGGTGCGGTACAGCGTCAACAGCTCGCCGCTGCGCCGGTCGATGCTTGGCGGGTACTGAGCCAGCCAGCGCGCCAGGTCGCGTCGTGCGCGGCCTGCCGACAGACCCGTGTGGGCGCGGACGCCGGCGCCGTCGAGTGCCCAGGCGACCCCATTGGCGATCAGGAAATTGCCGAGGTGCACGTCGCGCTGCACGATGTGCTCGGCGTGCAGCAGCGCGACTGCTCGGACGACGGCCGGCAGCGCCGCCTCGCCGAGTGCGTCCGCCGTGTGGCCATCGAGCGCCGCGGTCACCACCGCCCAGCCGTCGAGCTCGGCCGCGGCTCCGGCATACAGCAGCGGCGGCGCGCTGATGCCGCGCTGGTGCAGTGTCTCTAGGCCGCGCCGTTCGCGCAGGAAGTCGCGCCGGGCGCGTCGGCCCGGCAGAAACAGCTTCACCACCACCGCGCGTGCGCCATGCCCGGTCGATCCCGACAGGGTCCAGCGCCGGCCCGGCAGCACGCGCAGCGCCGTGCTGCAAACGACGCTGCCGAGGTCGCCGAGGTCGAGGCGCAGCGGCAGTGTGGGGGAGGGGGGCTGCACGGTTTGCGTCATGTCGGGACGGGCAAGCGGGGCGACCGATGGTGTGCCTTGCGGTACAAAAAAAGCGCCTGCCGGGAGACCTTCCACCAGAACGGGTCGGTCAAGGCACTGCGCAGCGGCGTGGCCCGGTACAGCCGCACGAAGCGGTAGCAGTCGTTGCGCGTGAGGCCCGCGTCGAGGGCCGAGAAGTACAGCCCGGCGACATCCTTTACGCGCCAGCGCCGGGGCGTGTGCGCCCGCAGCTGCACGCGGTGCAGGTCGATGAGGTGCAGGTCGAGCCGGTCGCCGGGCGCGGTCAGTCCGGCGCTGTCCCGCCGCAGCAAAAAGTGGCACAGGTAGAAATCGCGGTGATTGACGCCGTGCTCGTGCAGCGTGCGCGCCGTGGTCGCCAGCTGGCGCAGCAGCGCGCGCTTGAGGCGCAGGCGCGCCAGATCGCCCGGCGTTCGGCCCCAGTCGGCGCAGAAATCCTCCAGGCTGACCGTGTCGTCCAGCGCCCGGGTGAGGGCGAACGACTGCCGGCGCGCCGGGTTGGCGCCGCGCTGTCCCCAGCCGGCGCAGTGCAGGGTCGGTACGCCGAGCTGCTCCAGACGACGGATGGCGCGCACCTCGGTGGCCGCACCCAGCACCGGCAAACGCAGCTGAACGAGGTTCTTGACGATCTCACGCCAGCCGACGCCGTGGTGGCGCTTGAGGAAATACGCCTGACCGGCGATCTCGACCCGCAGCGTCTGCCGGCCGCCGGTGGCGCGGTAGACGTCACCCGGCATGGCCATCAGCGCGCCGAAGGGGTCGGGACCGAGCGCGTCCGCGATCGCCGGTTCGAGCTCCAGGATCATCGCCCGAGCACCTGTTCGATGGCATCCGCCGCCCGCTCGTGCAGGTGCCACAGGTCGTGGGTCTGTCCGTAGGCGATGCCGGCGGCGCGCCAGGCCGGGCGATCGTCGCCGGCCAGCGCCTCGGCCAGCGCGGCATCGAGCGCGGCCTGCTGGAAGGGATCGGCGATGAGGCGCCCGCAGCCGCTCGCCGCCACGTGCTCGGCATAGCCGCACACCTCGGTCACCAGCACCGGCAGGCCCGCCACCACCGCCTCGATCAGCACCGCGCCGGTGTTCTCGTAGCGGGCCGGGTGCAGGAAGAGGTCGGTCCCCTGCAGAAAACGCGGAATGTCGTCGCGTCCAGGCAGGATGCTGAAGCGGTCGGCCACACCCAGGCGCTGCGCCAGACGCAGGTATTCGGCGGGCTTGTCGCGGCCGATGGCGATCAGCCGCGTCCGTGCACGCAGGTGGGCCGGGAGCGCCGCCAGCGCCCGCACGCTGCGGTCGAGCCCCTTCATCCGAAAGCCGGAACCGACCGCCAGCAGCAGGAACTGGTCCTCGCCGATGCCGAACTCGGCGCGCAGGCTCTGGCGCAGCGCGGCCGCGTCCGGCCCGGCGCGGCGATCCGGCGTGATGCCCGGCGGCAGGTGATGGAAACGCGCCTCGGGCGTGCCCCAGGCGGCCTGGTAGCGGCGCGCCTCGGCGGCGGAAATGGCGAGGATGTGCGTGTGCGCATCGGGCCCGAACACCGCCCCCTCGGCAGCCCTGAAGGCCCGGTAGCGCGCCGTCCAGCGATGCCAGAAGGCGCGTTTTGCCATCCGCGCCACAAAGCAGGCATCGGCCGCGTAGTAGACGTCGAGGCCGGGCATGCGGTTGAAACCGACCCGGCCGTCGAAGTCCCGCGTGGCGGCGGCCAACGCCCGTGCGAAACGGTCGTAGCGCGTGTGATTGCCAAGACCTCGCACCGGCAGCACGTGCACTGGCAGGTCCGGGTCACGCTCGCCCTGCCAGTCGATGGCGAAGAACTCCACCCGGTGCCCGCGCGCGTGCAGCAGGCGGGCGATGCGCAGCGCGTCGCGCTGCATGCCGCCGTACGGAAAGTACTTGAACAGGCAGAACGCGATTCTCATGCCGCCGCTTGCAGCGCCTCCAGCTGTGCCCACACGGCGTCCGCGCCCAGCTGGCCGTAACACGGCGGGTGCGGCGCGTCCTCGGCCGCGAAGCGGCAGCTGCGCCGCAGGCAGGGCGCGCACGGATAGCGTGCCTGCAGGCGCCGTTGCCGGCCGCCCCAGGTGCCGGTGAGGGCGGGATCGGTGGCGCCGTAGATCGACAGCGTCGGCACGCCGAGCGCGCTCGCAAGATGCGTCGGACCGCTGTCCACGCCCACCACCGCGCGCGCCCCCGCCAGCGTGGCGGCGAGCTGCGGCAGGCCAAGCGGCGGCAGCACGCGGGCATGCGTAAAACCCTGCGCCAGCGTCTGCGCCCGCTGCTGCTCGGCGGCATCGCCAAACGGCAGCAGAACCCTGAACCCGGCCGACCCGGCGCGCTCGATCAGCGCCCGCCAGTGAGGCTCCGGCCACAGCTTGCTCGGCCAGGTGCTGCCGTGCAGGAACACCAGATAGTCGCCCTGCTGCGGTCGCTCGGGGAGGCGGGCGCGGTCGATGCCGTAGTCGGACGCCGTCGGCGCTGGCGTGTAGCCGAGCGCGCCCGCGAACAGCTCACGCAGGCGCTCCACGGCGTGCTGGCGCCGGTCCACCGGCACGGCGCGGTCGTAGACGAAGCTCGCCAGGCCCTCGCGGGCGCTGCGCCGGTCATAGCCGACCCGCGGCCCGCGCGCCAGCAGCGTGACCGGCGCGGTCTTGAGCAGGCCCTGCGCGTCGAGCACGCAGTCGTAGCGCTGGGCGCGCAGCCGGGCGAGAAAAGCCCGCAACTCGCCGCTGCGCCAGGCCGCGAGCGGCGTGCGCCGCCAGCGGCGGATGGCCAGCGGCAGCACGGTGGTGACCGCCGGGTGCCAGGCGGGGATGTCGGCGTAGGCTTCCTCCACCACCCAGTGGCATTCGAGCGCCGGCACCTGCGCGCGTGCCTCGGTCAGCGCCGGCAGCGCGTGCAGCACGTCGCCCAGGGACGAGGTCTTGACCAGCAGCAGTTTCATGCCAGCAGGTCCGCGGCGGCGTCCAGCGCCCGCGCCGGCGGCAGGTCGTTCAGGCATTTGAGGTGCCCAAGGGGGCACTCGCGCTTGAAGCAGGGGCTGCACGGCAGGTTCAGCGTCAGCACCCGCGCGCGGTCGGACAACGGCGGCGTGAAACCGGGATCAGACGAGCCGTACACCGCCACCAGCGGCCGGTCGAAGGCGGCCGCCACGTGCATCAGGCCGCTGTCATTGCTGATCACGAGATCCGCCGCGGCGATCAGGTCGCAGGCCTGGCCAAGGTCCGTTCGGCCGGCGAGATCGGCCGCGCCCGGCGCCTGCGCGGCGATGGCCGCAGTCACCGGCGCGTCCTTGGCCGAACCGACCAGCCACACCTGCCAGCCACGCGCCAGGTGATGACGTGCCACGGCGGCGAAATGGGCTGTCGGCCAGCGTTTGGCGGGGCCGTACTCGGCGCCCGGACACAGCACCAGCGCCGGCGCCTGGCCGGTCATGCCGAGCGCCGCCCGTGTTGCAGCCACCGCGGCGGGATCACTGTGCAGGCGCGGAATCAACCGCGCCGGCGGGGGCGTGCCGGACTCGTTGCCGAGCGCCCAGAAGCGCTGTACGGTCATCGGCAGGGCGCGCTTGTCGAGCCGGCGCAGGTCGTTCAGCAGGCCGAAACGCAGCTCGCGGACAAAGCCGGTGCGCTTGCGGATGCCCGCGAAGAACGGAATCAGCGCCGACTTCCACGAGCCCGGCAGCACGATGGCTTCGGAATAGTGGCCGCGCAGCATCCGGCCGATGCGTCGGCGTTCGGCCAGCGCCAGCGCGCCGTGACCGATGGGCAGGTCGATGGCGTGGCGCACCGCGGGCATGCGCTCCAGCAGCGGCTGTGACCAGGCCGGGGCCAGCACGTCGATGGCGGGGGCGGGGCGGCGTTCCTTGAGAAGCGCCAGCAGCGGCTCGATCATCACCATGTCGCCGACCCAGGACGGGCCGACGACCAGCACGGCCGGCGCGCCGCCGTCAGGCGGCAGCGTCGCCAGCCTCGCGCACCAGCACGTAGACCGCCCCGCAGTAGGGGCACTTTTCCTCGCCAGTCTCGGCAATCGGCAGGAACACCCGCGGGTGGGAGTTCCACTTGCTCATGCCCGGCATGGGACAGGACAGCGGCAGGTCATGGCGGGTGACTTCGTAGCGGTTTTCGGCGTTGGCCGGGATCTCGCGCGTCATGTCAGCCTCACTTCACCGGTGTCAGCCAGTCGAGGTGGCCCTCGTGCTGACCGTTCACGGTGGCGAAAAAGCGCTCCTGCAGCGCCTGGGTGATCGGCCCCGGCCGGCCCTCGCCGATGATGCGGTCATCGAGCGAGCGGATGGGCGTTACCTCGGCCGCGGTGCCGGTGAAAAACGCCTCGTCGGCGATGTACACCTCGTCGCGGGTGATGCGCCGCTCGCGCACGTCGTAGCCGTTCTCGCGCGCCAGCGTGATGACCGTGTCGCGGGTGATGCCCTCGAGCGCCGCGGTGACGTCCGGCGTGCTGATCACGCCCTTGCGGATGACGAACACGTTCTCGCCGCTGCCCTCCGCCACGTAGCCGTCGACGTCCAGCAGCAGCGCCTCGTCGTAGCCGCAGGCCTGCGCCTCGCGCAGCGCCAGCATGGAGTTGATGTAGTTGCCGGTGGCCTTGGTGCGGCACATGGTGACGTTGATGTGGTGGCGCGAATACGACGAGGTGCGCAGGCGCACGCCGCGCTCGAGCGCGCCGTCGCCCAGATACGCGCCCCATTTCCAGGCCGCCACGGCAACGTGCACGCTCAGGTTCGGCGCGCTCACGCCCATGGCCTCGGAGCCGTAGAACACCAGCGGGCGCACATAACCGTCCTCGAGGCCGTTCTCGCGGATGGCGGCCCGGCAGGCGTCGGCAATCTGCTCGCGGCTGAACGGGATGTGCATCTGCAGGATGTGCGCCGAGGTGAACAGGCGCTCGACGTGCTCGTTCAGGCGGAACAGCGCCGTGCCGCGCGGGGTCTTGTAGGCGCGGATGCCCTCGAACACGCCCATGCCGTAGTGCAGGGAATGGGTCAGCACGTGCACCTTGGCCTCGCGCCAGGGGACCAGTTCCCCGTCGAACCAGATGACGCCGTCCCGATCGTCCATGCCCATGGCACGAGTCTCCGCTGTAATCGCCGTTTTGCCGAAAAAAACGCCGGCCGGGGTGCCCGGACGGCGGCGGGCAAGTTTACACGTCGGCCGCCCGGCGCTGGCGGCTGATATCACGCCTGCCCGTCAAGCTGCTTACACTGCGGACCCCGCCACAACCGTTCCCGAGGTCCGCATGTTCTACAAGCTGGTCGCCGTCACGCTGTTCGTGTCCTTCATCGCCATGTCCACGTCCGGCCTTTTGATGTTCTTCATCGAGCGGCCGTCGTTCACCATCCAGATGCACCCGGTGCACAAGCTGTTCGGGCTGATCATGGTGGCGGCGATGACGGCGCACATCGCGCTCAATTTCCGGGCGCTGCGCAACTACGTGCGGGCCCGCGCCGTGGCGCTGACCGGCGGTGTGCTGGTGGCGCTGCTGGTGGTGCTGTACGCGGTGGCGATCAACAACAAGCTGCCGCCGGAAATCGCCGAGCCGCTGGACGCCCTCGGCGCCCAGGCCGAGTGATGCATGCGCCGTCCGGGGTCCGCGGACCCCGGACGGCGCGGGCGTTGACGGTCGTCAAGACCCGCCGCACGGCGCGCGCCACAGTTTCCCGACTCCGACAACGAGGCGGGAGACCCGTGGCATGAAACCCAACGACATCGACACGCTGATCGTCGACCGGCCGGACAGCTGGCAGTTCGAGGTCAGCCGCAGCCTGTTCACCGACCAGGAACTGTTCGACCTCGAGATGAAGCACATCTTCGAGGGCACTTGGCTGTTCCTGTGCCACGAAAGCCAGGTCGCCAGGCCGAACGATTTCTTCCGCACCCGCATGGGCCGCCAGCCGGTCATCGTCACCCGCGACGCGGACGGCGGCGTGCATGCCTTCCTGAACGCCTGCCCGCACCGCGGCGCCATGTTGTGCCGCACCGCTCACGGCAACCAGAAATTCATCACTTGCCCCTACCACGGCTGGGTGTTCGATAGCGCCGGCCGTTGCGTGGACATCAAGGACCAGGCCAAGGGCGCCTACCCGCCGGCCTTCATGAGCCAGAGCCACGACCTCGCGCCGGTGCCGCGCGTGCGTGTCTACCGGGGCTTCGTGTTCGGCAGTCTGAACGCGGATGTGCCGGATCTGGAAACGCATCTCGGCAACACGCGGCCGTTCATCGACATGCTGGACGGCATGGGGCCGGACGGCATCGAGGTGCTGCGCGGCGCCTCCACCTACACCTACCGCGGCAACTGGAAGATGCAGTGCGAGAACGGCATCGACGGTTACCACTTCACGTCCGTGCACGGCAACTACGTCGGCGTGATCACGCGCCGCCTGGAAGGCGCCGAGCACGGCGACCGGCCCGACAAGGTCAAGACCGGCTTCGACAAGAACGCGCTCGCCGGGCGCACCGGCTGCTACGACCTCGGCCGCGGCCACGCCATGATCTGGAGCACATTCCCGCGGCCGGAAAACCGCCCGCTGTGGGACAGCGCGGACGAGGTCAAGGCGCGCATGGGCGAGGTCTACGCCGAGTGGATGCTGCGCCGTCAGCGCAACCTGCTCGTGTACCCGAACGTGAACTTCATGGAGCAGGCCTCGTCGCAGATTCGCGTCTGGCAGCCGATCGAGCCCGGCCTCACGCAGGTGCAGATCTACTGCATCTCGCCCAAGGGCGAGAGCCGCGGCCAGCGCGAGCGGCGCATCCGCCAGTACGAGGACTTCTTCAACGCCACCGGCATGGCGACGCCGGACGACCTGTCTGAGTTCGAGGCCTGCCAGGCCGGTTTTCAGGCCCGCTACGTGGCCTGGCAGCAGGGCTACGACCGCGGCATGACGCGCATGGTGAAGGGCGCCGACGACATGGCGCAGCAGCTCGGCATCACGCCCGAGTCGAGTGGCGCCGACATCATGGACGAGACGCTGTACTACGGTCAGTACCGCGAGTGGCGGCGGCTGATCGGGCGGGGTGTGGCCCGCGGGCGCTGATCAGGACCGATGCAACGTGTCTGCGCGTGCATCCGGACGGTCCCGGATGCAGGCGCAGAGCCTCAGGCCGCGGGCTGCTCCAGGCTGTAATCCGGCACGTCGACTTCCACATCGCCGTCCAGCAGCCTGGTGACGCAGGACAGGCGCGCGTTCGACGGCGCGCCTTCGGCCGCCAGCGTGCGGGTCTCGGTTGCGAACGGCGGGCTCAGGTGCTCCATGCCGGACACGATCAGCACGATGTCCGAGCCGCAGCTGCCAAGCCCGCAGGAGGTGTGGATGGGGATGCCTGCCCGTCCGCGGACCAGTCCGAGCAGGCTCGAGCCCGGCATCACCTTGCGCCACGGCCCGCCGTTGATGCGGATGCGCGCCACTACCAGCGGGCGACCATGTCGAAGATGCCGACGCCGATCGCCTCCGACACCAGCCTGGCCCCAGCGGTGCAGGCCTTCTGGGTATTGATGTCGTCGGCGGCGATGTACTTGTCCAGCACCCGCAGGCCGTCGTTGCCGTGTTCCATCTCCACTTCACCGCCGTGGATGCGGAACCATTCGGCGTCTTCCTCACTGAGGCCGTAGTGCCGGATGGCCGCCTTGCCCAGAGAGCCGAACACGGCCGGGGTGACGGTCTCGACGCCGACCGCGGTGGCCGCCATGCCCTCGACCCACGGCCGGTGGTAGACGTAGCCCTCGATGATGATGCGCAGCGAGTGGA
Organism: Pseudomonadota bacterium; assembly: GCA_049322795.1. Classification (GTDB taxonomy): domain Bacteria; phylum Pseudomonadota; class Gammaproteobacteria; order Immundisolibacterales; family Immundisolibacteraceae; genus Immundisolibacter. The sequence continues at coordinate 11,723 of JBMOQH010000012.1, forward strand.
TGTACGGATCGGGCTCGAAGGACACCCAGTCCGGGCCTTCCAGGATCGCGTCGCCGGGACCGCCCAGCGCGTTGACCACCTGCGCCAGCAGAAACGGGTGATCGCGCTCGATGTAGGCGTTCTCGAGCAGTGCCGCCTTCACCACGTGGTCGTTCTTGGGACAATGTGCCGCCAGCGCCGCCACGTACTCCGGAAAGCCGGTGATGACCCATTGCAGGTTGGCCATCATGCGGGCGAATTTTTCCCGCGGCAGCTGCCCGTTGCGGATGTCGGCGAGTACCGGATGTTCGAGGCCGCGGGCGGCGATCGGCTCCAGCACCTCGCTCTTGAGACGCTGCAACCACGAGCTGCTGACAGCCACCAGGTAGTCGGTCGGAACGGTTTCGATCACGCTAGCCATAAGGATTCTCCTCCACCAAACGGTTGTTCGAGTCGATCCCGGCATCGGCCGCGCCGTCCCTGGTCACGGCTGTACCGTGTCCATGCGCTGGGCCTGCGATGGCGTGTTTCCTGGCCCGCGGCCGATAGTGCGCCGGCTGGCGCCCAGATCGCAAGCCGCGCATCCGCCGTGAGACGGCCAAAAAAAAACCGGCCAGCCCCCATCGCAGGGGCGGCCGGTCTACCCCTTGCATGCCGGGGTTCAGGCCGCCGGCTGCTCCAGGCTGTAGTCCGGCACGTCGACTTCCACGTCGCCGTCCAGCAGCCTGGTGACGCAGGACAGGCGCGCATTGTCGGGCGCGCCTTCGGCTGCCAGCGTGCGGGTCTCGGTCGCAAACGGCGGGCTCAGGTGCTCCATGCCGGACACGATCAACACGATGTCCGAGCCGCAGCTGCCAAGCCCGCAGGAGGTGTGGATGGGCACCCCGCCGCGGCCCTTGATGAGGCCGAGCAGGCTCGAGCCCGGCATCACCTTGCGCCACGGCCCGCCGTTGATGCGGATGCGCGCCATCGGCCTTACCAGCGCGCCACGGCGTCGAACAGGCCGGTGCCGATGGCCTTGGCGACGAGGCTCGCGCCGGCGATGCAGGCCTTCTGGGTGTTGACATCATCGGCGGCGACGTACTTTTCGAGCACGCGCAGGCCCTCGTTGCCGTGCTCCATTTCCACCTCGCCGCCGTGGATGCGGAACCACTCGGCGTCTTCCTCGGCAAGCCCGTAGTGCTTGACGGCCGCCTCGCCGATGCGGCCGAACACCGCCGGCACCACGCTTTCCACGCCCACGGCGGTGGCCGCCATGCCCTCGATCCACGGCCGATGGAACACGTAGCCCTCGATCACCATGCGCAGCATGTGGATGTACGGGTCGTAGTCGAACGACACCCAGTCCGGGCCTTCCAGGATGGCGTCGCCGGGGCCGCCGAGCGCGTTCACCGCCTGCGCCAGCAGGAAGGGGTGATCGCGCTCGATGTAGGCGTTCTCGAGCAGCGCCGCCTTCACCACGTGGTCATTCTTGGGGCAGCCGGCGGCCAGCGCCGACACGTATTCCGGAAAGCCGGTGATGACCCAGCACAGGTTGGCCATCATGCGGGCGAACTTGTCCTTCGGCAGGCGGCCGGCCTCGATGTCCTTGAGCACCGGATGCGCCAGCGCGGCGGCGGCGACCGGTTCCAGGATGTCGTTCTTCAGGTGCCTCAGCCAGTCGGCCTTTACGTCGATCAGGTAAGCGGTGTGAACGTCTTGTGCGACGGTAGCCATGGTTTGCTCCTCCGGATGTAGCCGCCGAAAAGAGGCCGGCGGCATGTCGTCGAAACCGCGCGGCTGACCCATCCGTGGCGCCGCGCGTGTGATCCCTGTCGTTCGCAGCCTCCTGCAGCGTTTCCGTTGCGCCACGGGTCCTGCGTGGCACATCGAGCCGTGCTGCCGGTAGGCCCCGCGGCTTCGTGTCAGGTCGTCAGGCGGCGCTGGCCTTGGCCGCGGCCTCGTCTTCCGGCGCCACCATGTCGAGGTCCATGCCGAAGCCGGATGCCTCCACCTCGTGGCCCCAGATGTCGGCCGCGTAGTACTCCTGCTGGCTCGGCGCGCTGCGTGCGCCCCAGCCGATCTCGGACAGCCAGCCGGACGGGTTGCCGCAGTAGAAGGTGACCGCCTGGTCGTTCGAGTGCTTGCCGATGTCGATGCCCATCGGCAGCTTGCGCGCCCGCACCGCGTGGTAGGCGACGCCGAGGTCGTTCAGGTCCGTGTACTCCAGCATCAGGTGGTTGATGCGCTTTGGCATCGGCCCGCCGAGGAACGCCACCGAGTGCTGACGCGGGTTGCAGTGCATGAAGGTCGGCATGACCACCGAGCCGTCCGGCTGGCGCAGCTTGTACTCGACCGAGCCGCGCATGCCGAACACCTTGGTGTAGAAGTCGTAGGCGGCCTTGACGTCGTTCTGGCGCAGGATGCAGTGACCAAGGCCCTGATCGCCGGTGACGAAGCGGCCGAACATCGGCCGGCCGGGGTGGAACGGCCGAAACGTCATCACCTCCGGGCCATAAAACACCTCGGTCGGGTTGCCGCCCGGGTCGTTGAGCTTCAGCAGCCCCAGCACGCGGCGCTCGTCGCACTCGGCGCTGCTTGCCCAGCGGTACGGCACCTTGGCGGCCTCGAGCTGCGCGGCCATTTCCTCGAGCTCGTCCGGCCCCGGCACGCGCCAGCCGATGTAGGCCATGTCGTCCTCGTTGCTCTGGTGCAGCACGAAGCGGTGGTGCCAGTCGTCCAGGCGCAGGTACTTGCGGTCGCCCTCGCCGGCGTCGTGCAGCTCCATGCCGACGATGTCCGTGGCGAAGCTCTCCCACGCCGCCATGTCGGTGACGTTGAAGCCCATGTAGCCGAGTTCGGTGACCTTGACCATTGCGTTCTCCCCGCAGGTAACGGTGCGCCGCGACCGTCATGGTGCGGCTCTGGCGGGATTACGCCACGCAGGCCGCGGCGGAACTTGACCCACGTCAGGCCCGGCGCTCGCTGTACCGGACTCGGGCGCTTCGCTTATCCTGCCGAACGACCGTCCGGGCCACGCCCGGCGCATCACCCGTCCACACCATCCCGTCAGGAGAAACCCGCCCATGAGCGAGCCGCAGGTCACGTATGCCCGCGAAGGCCACGTCGCCGTTCTCACCATGAACCGCCCCGAGGCCATGAACGCGATGAGCGTGGCCATGCTCACCGACCTCACCGCCGCGGTGCGCCGCTATGCCGATGACGACGAGGCCTGGGTGGGCGTGCTGCGCGGCGAGGGCCGGGCGTTCTGCACCGGCGGGGATCTGAAGGAAGCGCTGGAGCTGATCGGCGACCAGCCGTCCAACTTCTACGTGATGCCGCGCCAGGGCCTGGAGGCCTTTGCGCTGGTGAAGGCGATTCCGAAACCCATGATCGCCGCCGTGCACGGCTACTGCATGGCCGGCGGCCTGCTGCTGGCCAATGCCTGCGACCTGATCGTGTCCGGCGAATCGTGCAAGTTCGGCATTCCGGAAACCTCGGTCGGCATGCCGACCATGGGGTACCTGGACCTGTGGAAGTTCATGGGTCCGCGCGTGTTCATGGAAAAGGTGCTCACCGCCGAGCCGTTCGGCGCCGCCGAGGCCAAGGCCTGCGGGCTGGTCAACCGCGTGGTGGCGGACGATCAGGTGCAGGTCGAAGCCATGGCGCTGGCGCAGAAGATCGCCGGCAACTCGCCGCGCTCGGTGGCGGCGCACACGCAGGCGGTGCGCCTGTCGGTCAAGTACAACCGCGAGGTGCTGGAGGAATTCCAGCGCCCGATCTGGGACCCGGTGGTGTTCGGGCAGGACATCCAGGAGGGCCTGTCGTCCTTCCGCGAGCGCCGCAAGCCGCAGTGGAAGAACCGCTGAAAATGATGTGGGAGGCCCGGCCTCGCCGCGACTCCTGTGGGAGGCCCGCCCCCGGGCCGAATCGGGCAGGCGAAGGTTCGCGGCGAGGGCGCCGCTCCCACGCGGAAAAATCTAAAGGCAGCCCAAGGTCGCGCAGGAGAAACGCCATGCTCGAACTGAACGAACCCGAACACATCCGCCTGCTGCGCGATCAGCTGCGGCGCTTCGTGGAGCGCGAGATGCCGCGCGAGGCCGCGGCGCGCTGGGACCGGGAGGACATCTTCCCGCGCGACGTGTTCGACAAGCTCTCCGAGCTTGGCGTGTGCGGCCTCACGGTGCCGGAGGAATACGGCGGCGCCGGGGTGGACATACCGGCCTGCATGGCGGTGATCGAGGAACTCTCGCGCCGGTCGCTGGCCGTGTCGGTCGGGTACATCATGTGCACCTGCTACGCCGGCATGAACATCGGCGAGGTCGGCTCCGAGGCGCAGAAGCGCGAGCTGTTGCCGAAGATCGCCGAAGGCAAGCTGATCTTCGCCTACGGCCTCACCGAGCCCGACGTGGGATCGGATCTGGGCAGCGTCAAGACCACCGCCGTGCGGGACGGCGACGCGCTCGTCATCAACGGCGCCAAGCGCTTTTGCTCCGGCGCCGACGAGGCCGACTACATCTATGCCCTGGTGTGTTCGGACCGTGCCGGGCAGCGGTACAGGAACCTGTCGTTCGTGCTCATTCCGCCGACCGCGCCGGGCGTCACCGTCACGCCGTTCGAGTGCATGGGCGTGCGGGGCATCCACACCACGGACGTCACCTTCGACGACGTGCGCCTGCCGATCGGCAACCTGGTCGGCGGCGAAGAAGCCTGGAACCGCGGCTGGGACATGCTGGCCGGGCCGGGCCTGGACGTCGAGAAGATCGAGGTCGCGGCGATCGCGCTCGGCGTCGCCTGGGCGGCGCTGGAGGACGCCTGGACCTACGCCCAGGAGCGCAAGCAGTTCGGCAAGGCGATCGGGTCGTACCAGTCCGTCCGCCACCTGCTCGCCGACATGCAGGCCAAGCTCTACACCGCCCGCACGCTGGTCTACCAGGTGGCCGGTCAGCTGGGACAGGCCGGCCGGCACGGCGTCGAGACCGCCATCGCCAAGCTCATGGCCACCGAGTACTGCACCGAGATCACGCTGGCGGCGCAGAAAGTGATGGGCGCCTACGGCTACGCCAGCGAGTTCCCCATGGAACGCTACGTGCGCGATTCGCTGGCGCTGCCCATCTTCGGCGGCTCGTCCGCCATCCAGCGCAACAACATCGTCAACTGGCTGGGGCTGCCGAAATAGGGAAGCGCTGATTCGTTCAGCGTCTCCCGTCGCGGGCTGTTGGGTTCAGCCGGCCCCATCCTGCGCCAAGGCCAGAATGTGCCGCCATGCGTCGTCCGGCACCGGCATCACCGACAGCCGATTGCCGCGGCGCACCAGCGGCAGTTCCACCAGCGCCGGGTCGTCGCGCAGCTCGGCGAGCGATACCAGGCGCGGCAGTTTGCGAATCAGCCGCACGTCGACCATGAACCAGCGCGGGTTCTCGGGCGTCGCGGCAGGGTCGTGGTACTTGCTTTCCGGATCCTGCGCCGTATGGTCCGGATAGGCTTCGCGCACCACCTCGACGACGCCGACGATGCCCGGCGGCTCGCAATTCGAGTGATAGAAGAACGCCTGGTCGCCCACCTGCATCTGGCGCATGAAGTTGCGCGCCTGGTAGTTGCGCACGCCGTCCCAGTGTTCGGTGGCCTGGGGCCGGGCGGCCAGGTGGTCGATGCCGAACACGTCCGGTTCAGACTTGAACAGCCAGTAATTCATGACGCGTCCGGCGCCGGGGGCTTGCGGCCGATGCGGCTTTCCGTGCCGGCACGCAGCCGCGCGATGTTCTCGCGGTGGCGCCAGGTGAGGATGATGGCGATCAGCAGCGTGGCCAGCGTCAGCGCGGCCTGCCGCGTCCACAGCAGCGTGTAGACGGGCGTCAGGCCCACCGCCACCAGCGCGGCGAGGGACGAATAGCGCGTGATGGCGGCGGTGGCGAGCCAGGTCAGGCACGTGGCGAGCCCGACCGGCGGGCTCATGGCCAGCACCACGCCGAGCGTGGTGGCCACACCCTTGCCGCCGGCGAAGCCAAAATAAAGCGGGTACAGGTGGCCGAGAAAGGCCGCGAACATGACGGCTGCCAGTCCCCAGGGCGGCAGCTTGAGTGCATGCGCCAGCAACACCGGCAGCACGCCCTTGAGCAGGTCGCCGGCAAGCGTGAGAAAGGCCGGCCACTTGCCGCCGATGCGCAGCACGTTGGTGGCGCCGGGGTTGCGCGAGCCCTCGGTGCGCGGGTCCGGCAGGCCCAGCAGGCGGCACACCACGATGGCGGCCGACAGCGAACCCAGCAGATAGGCGACGACGGTGAGAACCAGCGACACGAGTGACATGCGGATGATCGGAACGGCGGCGGCGCGAACGGGCGGCGGGCGGTGGGCGCGCAGTTTAACGGGGCAGGGCCATGTCTGAGCTGCCCCTGCCGGATGCCGACGCCCTGGCGCTGTCGGCCCGGCTCGAAGCGCGCGTCCGGGACGATATCGCCGCCGCCGGCGGGCGGATCGGCTTCGATGCCTACATGCAGCGCGCGCTGTACGAGCCGGGACTCGGGTATTACGTCAACGGCCTTCGCAAGTTCGGTGCCGGCGGCGACTTCGTCACCGCGCCCGAGCGCTCGCCGCTGTTCGCCCGCGCGCTGGCGCGGCAGGTGGCGCAGGTGCTCGATGTGCTGCCCGGCGGCGAGGTGCTGGAATTCGGCCCGGGCAGCGGCGCGCTGGCGGTCGAACTGTTGGCCGAACTCGAGCGGCTCGACCGTCTGCCGTCGCGCTACCTCATGCTGGAGCTGAGCGCCGACCTGCAGCAGCGCCAGCGGGACGCCATCGCGCAGTGCGTGCCGCATCTGGCCGCGCGCGTCGAATGGCTGCCACGCCTGCCGGAGCGCTTTTCGGGCATCGCGATCGCCAACGAGGTGCTCGACGCCATGCCGGTGCGGCGCTTTCGCGTCACCGCGGCCGGTCTTGCCGAGCTGTGCGTGACGGTGCAGGAAGGCGCCCTGCGCCTGCAGGCTGTGCTGACCGTGGACGCGAGCGTCGCCGCGCGTCTGGCCGGGCTCGACCTGCCGACGGGCTATGAGACCGAGATCAACTTCGCCGCCGAGGCCTGGGTGCGCAGCGTCAGCGGGTGGCTGCAGGCGGGTCTCCTGCTGCTGATCGACTACGGTTACCCGCGCGCCGAGTACCACCACCCGCAGCGCGCCAGCGGCACGCTGCGCTGCCATTACCGCCAGCAGGCACACGACGACGCCCTGCGCTGGCCGGGGCTGCAGGACATCACGGCGCACGTGGATTTCACCGCCGTGGCGCAGGCCGGTTGCGAGGCCGGGCTGACGCTGGCCGGCTTTGCCAGCCAGGCGCAGTTCCTCATCAACTGCGGGCTGCCGCAGCTGCTGGAGGCCGTCGATCCGGCCGGCGCGGACTATCTCGATCTCGCCCTGCAGGCACGGCAGTTGCTGCTTCCGCAGGCGATGGGGGAGGCGTTCAAGGTGCTTGGCTTCACGCGGGCACTGGCCGGCTTCGAGCCGATCGGCTTCCGGCAGGGGGATCGCCGGCAGCGCTTGTAACGGCGGTCCGGCAGGGCGGTGAGGGACGACGCATCCGACCCTCGAGCGGCGTCTCAAACGCGCGCGGGTTGACGCCGGTCACGCCGCGGTCTTGCGGATGGCCGAGCATGGTGAACGACCGTTAGAATGCTGGCCGGCATGGTGGCGCGCGCAGCGGACCGCTAGGGGCGGGACAGCCCGGCGGTTTCCGTGGCGGGTGCGCCGGGCGACCCGGCGAGCAAGGCGGCGTCATCCGCCGGCCGCGGCCGGCAACACGCAGGAGCAAGGGCATGCGTATCGAACGTCTCTCCCCGGCCAGTTACCGGGATCTGATCCAGCCGGACCGGGTACACGGCTCGCTGTATACCGAGCCGCACGTGTTCGAGGACGAACTCGACCGGATTTTTCACCGCGGCTGGGTGTTCGTTGCCCACGACAGCGAGCTGCCGAACCCCGGCGACTACATCACCCGCACCGTCGGGCGCCAGCATTACCTCGTGGTGCGCGGGCAGGACGGCGCGGTCAACGTGTTCTTCAACCGCTGCCAGCACCGCGGCAACCTGCTGTGCAACAAGGCGGCCGGCAGCGCCAAATCCTTCACCTGTCCCTACCACGGCTGGGCGTTCAGCCTGGGCGGCGAACTGCAGGACGTGCCGCACGCCGGTGGTTTCGAGAAGGACTGGGCCAAGCTCGGCCTCGACCTGCCGCGCAGCGGCAGCTACCGCGGCTTCATCTTCGCCAGCGCGGCCCACGACGGCATCAGCCTGGACGAGCACCTCGGCCGCGCGAAGGAGCTGATCGACCGCGCCTGCGACCTGTCGCCGACCGGCCGGCTGCGCCTGACCGCCGGCTGGGTGCGCCACGAATACGGCGCCAACTGGAAGATGCTGCCCGAGAACGACACCGACGGTTATCACGTCGGCTTCACGCACCAGTCCTTCGTGCGCGCCATCCGCTCGCAGTACGACAGCTTCGTGTCGGACGAGACGGCGATCAAGGGCGTGATCCGCGACTGGGGCAACGGCCACACCGAGATCGACTTTGCCGGCGGCTACACCAAACCCCTGGAGTGGCTCGGCACGAGCGCGGACAAGGTGCCCGAGTACGTGGCCGCCCTGGAGCAGGCTTACGGGAAGGAACGCGCAGAGACACTGATGCATCTGGGCCCGCCACACGCCTGCATCTGGCCGAACCTGTTCCTGGCCGAGATGAACATCGTCATCTTCCAGCCGCTGGCGGTGAACAAGAGCGTGCAGTGGCACACGCCGATGCTGCTCGGCGGCGCCGAGAGTCTCGATTTCCGCCTGCTGCGGCAAAGCGAGGGCGCGCTCGGCCCGGCCTCGTTCCTGGTGGCGGACGACGCCTCCATCGCCGAGCGCACGCAGCAGGCGCTCGAATCCGGCGACCCGTGGTGTGATCTCAGTCGTGGCCTGAACCGCGAGGAGGTCGACGACCGCGGCGTGCGCAGCTCGCACATGACCGACGAGACCTCGAACCGCGGCTTCTGGCAGCACTATCTGCAGATCATGGGTGGCTGAGGGACACGACGATGAGCACGACCCTGCTGGAACAGCCTTCACTTACTGAAGTCGAGCGGCGCGAGGTGGAAGAATTCGTCTACCGCGAGGCGCGCCTGGCCGACGAGGCGCGGTACGCGGACTGGGAAGCCTTGTGGACCGACGACGGCGTGTACTGGGTGCCGCGCGCCGAGGGGCACGACCCGAACACCCACGTCTCGCACCTCTACGACAACCGCACCCGCATCGGCACCCGCGTGCGCCAGCTCGCCACCGGCTACCGTTACAGCCAGGAGCCGGCCTCGCCGATGCGGCGCCTGCTGTCGAACGTGGAGGTCACCCGCGCCGACGACGGCTACGAGGTCGGCTCGAATTTCGTCCTCATGGAAATCGCCGCCCAGTCGACGCATGCGCTGCGCGTGTGGGCCGGGCGCAGCACGCACCGCCTGCGGCGGGTGGACGGCCACCTCAGGCTGGCATTCAAGAAAGTGGTGCTGGTCAACGGCGACGAGGCCATCCCGACACTGGCGTTCCTGATCTGATCCGCGTTTGAAGCGGCGGGTGGCGGCCGCGGCACCGCCACCCTGCCGATACCGCCCGGCGTGGCCCGGGCGGTGGTGTCCGAAGGCCATGGACCGGCCGCCGCCGAACCCCACAACGAGAGGAGAAACCCCATGGCCAGCAAGAAACCGCTGGCGGCGATCCGTGGCTTTGCCATGTCGGATCTGAGCCGCCAGTACATCGGCGAGACCTGGCAGCTCGCCGTGACCGCCATCCATCGCGCCATCGCCGATGCGGGCCTGAAGAAATCCGACATCGACGGCCTGCTCATCAACAAGAGCCCGGTCGCGACGCTGATGGACCTGCCGATGGACCTGCTCGACTACGCGGGTCTGAAGAACCTCACCCTGTGCTCGGTGGTCGAGGCCGAGGGCTCGTCCGGCGTGCAGATGGTGCAGCAGGCAGCGCTGGCCGTGCAGGCCGGCCTGGCCAAGGCGGTGGTGTGCGTGTTCTCGGACGCGCCGATCCGCCCCGGCGTCAGCACCCAGCAGGCCTTCGGCATGCCGCTGCCGCTGATGGGCAAGCTGGGTTCCGAGGCGCCGACCGGCCTGTTCGGGCCGGTGGCCGCGTATGCGCTGGCGGCCCGGCGCTACATGCACAAGAACGGCCTCACGGAGGATCACCTGGGCGCGGTGGCGGTGGCCTGCCGGCAGTGGGCGCTCAAGAACCCACTCGCGATGATGAAAAAGCCGCTCAGCATGCAGGACCACCACGAATCGCCGTACGTGGTGGAGCCGTTTCACCTGTTCGACTGCTCGTTCCCGGTCAACGGCGCGGTGGCGGTGGTGGTCACCAGCGCCGCGCAGGCCGCCGACGGCCCGCAGCCGGCGGTATACATCCACGGCATGGGGCAGGGGCACCGCGGCGTCACCAACCGGCGCGGCTTCGAGAACGAGATCGAGATCGGCGCCAAGCTGGCCGGGCAGGGCGCCTATGCCATGGCCGGCGTCGGCCCCAAGGACATCGACTGCGCGCAGGTGTACGACGCCTTCACCTACTGCATCCTGCTGCAGCTGGAGCAGTACGGCTTCGTCGCGCCGGGCGGCGCCGGCGAGTTCGCGCTGGCCGGACAGACGGCGCCGGGCGGCAGCTTTCCGGTCAACACCGGCGGCGGCCAGCTGTCGGGTTACTACCTGCAGGGCGGCACGCCGCTGTCGGAGGGCGTGATGCAGGCGCGCGGCACGGCCGGCGAGCGGCAGGTCAAGCACGATCTGGTGCTCACCGCCGCCTACGGCGGGCGGATGATGTACCACGCCTGCATGATCACCAGCCCGCACGCCAGCCTGTAAGGAGGTCGCCATGTACGACATCACGCGCATCAAGGGCTGGCCGATGCCGGTCCAGAACGAACTGAATCAGCCGCATTTCGACGCCATGGCGGACAGCAAGGTGCTGGTGCAGCACTGCCCGGACTGCAACACCTGGCTGGCGCCGGGGGCCTTCCTGTGCGAGAGCTGCGGCTCGACCGCCATCGCCTGGCGCGAGGCCTCGGGCCGCGGCGAGATCTACAGCTACGTGGTCATGAACCGCAGCTTCGACCCGGCCTTCGAGGCCCTGGTCCCGTACAACGTGTGCCTGATCGAACTCGAGGAAGGACCGCGCCTGCTCGCCAACGTGACCGGCATCGCCAACAGCGAGCTCGCCGTCGGCCGCGCCGTGCGTGCTACCTTCGAGACCGTCGGCGAGGGCCTGCCGCTGCTGAAGTTCGCACCGGCCTGAGCTCGCCAGGGGAAGCGCTGATGGGTTCAGCGCTTCCTCTTTCCCCCACTACTGCGAGGAGGAGCGGCAGCCATGCTGCCCCGTGACTACATCGCCCGCTGTGCGGCGAATTTCCCGGACAAGACCGCCTACCACGATGGCGACCGCAGCCTGAGCTGGCAGCGCATCCATGAGCGCTCGGACCGCCTGGCGGCGGCGCTGCAGAGCCTGGGCTTTCAGCCCGGTGAGGTCGCGGCCATCCTCAGCCACGAGCATCTGGAGGTCTACGAGCACCTCTACGCCTGCTACAAGACGGGTCTCGTGCGCTGCGGCATCAACTGGCGCTACGCGCCGCGCGAGATGCTGCACGTCATCCGCGACAGCGACGCGCGCGTGATCCTGGTGCAAGCCAACTGCGTGCCGCTGCTGGAACCGATCCTCGCCGACATCCGCGCCGACGGCCGGCGCCTGATCGGCTACGGCGGCGAGCACGGTCTGGAACTCGACTACGAGACGCTGATCGCCGCCGCGCCGGCCCATCCGCAGCTGCCCGCGCTCCGCGAGGATGACCTGATCGCGCTCAGCTACACCTCCGGCACCACCGGCTTGCCGAAGGGCGTGATGATCGGCCAGGGCGCCATGCGCGACTCGATGGTCTACACGGTGCTCGGCATCGGTCTGCGCTACGAGGATGTGTGGTTCCCGCCCACCGCGTCGGGCTGGATCACCTTCATCCTGGGCTCGTTCAACCTCACCAACGGCATGACCGTGGTGCTGCCGAACGGCGACTTCGACACGGCGCGCTTTCTGGAATTCGTCGGCCGCTACCGGGTCACGTCCACCATCATCGTGCCGCTGATGATGCAGCGCCTGCTGGACGAGTACGACCGCGGCGGCTACGACCTGTCCTCGCTGCGGCTGGTGACGTACGGCTCCTCGCCGGCCCGGCCGGCGCTGATCCGCCGCACCATGGACACCTTCGGCTGCGAGCTGATGCAGCTGTACGGCATCACCGAGACCACCGGCGGCTGGGTGACCTTCCTGCACCACGACGATCACCTGCGCGGGCTCGCCGAGCGGCCGGAACTGCTCACCTCCTGCGGGCGCGCCGGCGTGCACATGGAGCTGTCCATCCGCGACGAGCAGGGGCGCGCGCTGCCGCCCGGCGAGCAGGGGGAGGTGTGGATACGCTCCAGCACCAACATGCTGGGTTATCTGAACCTGTCGGAGCTGACCGCGCAGACCCTTGTCGACGGCTGGCTGAAGACCCACGATCTGGGGCGCCTGGACGCCGAGGGATATCTGTACCTCACCGACCGCAAGAACTTCCTGATCATCTCCGGCGCCGCCAACGTCTACCCGAGCGTGGTCGAGACCGTGCTGGCCGAGCACCCGGCGATTCGCGAAGTGGCCGTGATCGGCGCGCCGCACCCGGAGTGGGGCGAGGCGGTGGTGGCGACCGTGAGCCTGCGCGAGGGGACGCATGTCACCGGTGCGGAGTTGCTGGAATTCTGCCGGCCGCGGCTGGCCAAGTACGAAGTGCCCAAGCACATCGAGATCGTCGACGACCTGCCCAAGGGCCTGACCGGCAAGATCCTCAAGAAGAATATCCAGGGCTGGTACAAGGCCGATCCGGCGCGCCTGCCGTGGAAGCCCGTCGACTGATCGATCGGTAATTCGCTTACCATTCCGTCCCGCACGAATGACCGGCCGCCGCGCCGGCCAAGCCCCCGACGGGAACCCTTACCGGGAACAGGAGAGACCCCACATGACCAAACCGGGCGAGAAATTCCACACCGCCATCACCACCCAGGCGCCCGACATGGGCACCGGCCCGTTGCCCGTCGAGCCCTACATCTCGGCCGAGTTCTTCGAGAAGGAGCGCGAGAAAATCTTCCGCCGCGCCTGGCTGGAAGTGGCGCGCGTCGAGGAGCTGCCCAATCCCGGCGACTACGTGGTGCGCGAGATCGAGGTGCTCAAGACCTCCGTGCTGCTGGTGCGCGGCAAGGACGGGCAGGTGCGCGGCTTTCACAATGTGTGCACGCACCGCGGCATGGCGGTCGCCATCTGCGACAAGGGCAACGCGCAGGGTTTCATCTGCAACTTCCACGGCTGGACCTTCGACACCGAGGGGCGTCTGAAGGGCGTGCCGGGCGAGGAGTACTTCACGGACCTGAACCGTGCCGACTACGGCCTGCGGCCGCTGGCCACCGACGTCTGGAACGGTTTCATCTTCGTGCACTGGGAGCCACAGCCGAAGGTCGGCCTGCGCGAGTTCCTGGGCGGCATGGGCACCCAGCTGGACGATTATCCGTTCCAGCGCTTCAACCACATCGCCCGCTACAGCGCGCGCGTCAAGGCCAACTGGAAGACCTTCATCGACGCCTTCCACGAGGCCTACCACGTGATGATGGTGCACCGGCACACCGTGCCGGACGCCTGCGCCGGCCAGGAGAACCCCTACGGCCTGCTCAGCTCCGCACGCATCTACGGCCCGCATCACTCGGGTTCGGTGTGGGTGAACCCGGCCCACAAGCCGACCCCGTCCGAGACCCTGGCCTGGAAGTACGGCATGAGCTTCGCGCCGGGCGACATGGTCGACCTGCCGGGCCTGAACCCCGACAAGAGCGCCAACTGGTGGTTCGACATCAACGTGCTGTTCCCGAACTTCTTCATCGACGTCGGGCCGGGCTGGTATTTCACCTACAACTTCTGGCCGGTGTCGGTGGACGAGTCGACCTGGGAGATGAACATCTACCAGCTCGATGCCGAGACCGCCGGCCAGAAATTCGCCCAGGAGCACACCAAGGTGCTGCTGCGCGACATCCTGTACGAGGACCTGTCCACGCTGGAGTTCGCGCAAAAGGCGATGGCTTCGGGCGTGCTGAGGCACCTGCCGATCAGCGAGATGGAGATCGCCGTGCGCCACCAGCTGCACACCGTCCAGCAATGGGTGAACCGCGCATGAGCACGACCGACTTTTCCCTGCCCAAGGGCTACGAGGATCTGGCCTGGCTGGCAGACTGGGCACTGCCCACCGAAAAGCAGCGTCACGGCAAGCGCGTGCGTACCCCGCTGGACGAACTCCAGCGCGTGTACGACGCGCTGCTGCCGCGCATCGAGCCCGCCATCGCGCATCTGGATCAATTCCCGGTCCATGACCTGCCGCCGGCCGAGGCCAACCTCATGCTGCTGACGCTGGTCTTCGTCGAGGTCTCGCCGTCCGTGGAACTGCTGCATTCGCCGACCGTGCCGGACGGTTTCGAGCCCAGCCGGTTCGAGGTGCATTTCTGAGGCGTCGCGGCCCCGCCCTGCGTCTCCCGATCCCGTCATTACCGAGCTAACACATGGCTATCGAAATCGATGTCAAGAAGACCGCCCTGCTGTCGATGGACTTCCAGAACGACATCATCCATCCGGATGCCCCGCTGGCGCAGGCGGCCGGCTTCGCCAAGATGGTGCAGGAAACCCAGATCCTGCCGCGCAGCGCCAAAGTGCTGGACGCCGCCCGCAAGGCCGGCATGAAGGTCATCCACGTCGTGGTCGAGTTCGGTCCGGATGCCGCGCCGATGCCCCAGCGCGGGGCCTTCTTCCGCATGCTCGGCGCCGGCGGGCCAACGCTGGTTCCGGGAAGCTGGGGCGCGCAGATTCACGAGGAAGTAGCGCCGAAACCGGGTGACGAAATCGTCAAGAAGGCCATGATCAGCGCCTTCGTCGGCTCCAAGCTGGACGAGGTGCTGAAGAAAAACGGCATCACCGACATCGCCATGATCGGCGTCGCCACCACCTTCGTGGTCGAGGGCACCACCTGGAGCGCTGTGGACAAGGGCTACAACTGCATCGTCATCGAGGACTGCGTGTGCGCCGGCAGCAAGGAAGCGCACGACGCCGCCATCCAGACCTCGCTGACCTATCTCACGGACCTGTGCAAGGCCGACGAGTTCATCGCCGCCATCCAGAAATAGGCCGGGTCTTCGAGTACGACAAGAGCCCCGCCGGCGCACACGCGCCGGCGGGGCTTTTTCGTTGCGGCTTCGGCGGTCACGATGCCGCCACGCGGCCGGCTTACGATAGGTCGCCATGAACGACCTGGCTCCAATGGCCGGGCCCGGCGCCTGGGACGCCGCGGCCTGCACGGCCCTGATCGACGAGCTGCAGCAGCTGCGCGCCGCCATGCTGCTGGCGCAGCGGCGCCTTTCGCCCCAGCTCAAGGACGTGCAGCCGCACTGGCAGGCGAGCGCCGTCAACCTCGCCCATTACCTGGCGCTGCGCCGGCACGACATCCGCCGCCTGCAGGAGCGCCTGGCGTGGGTCGGCGTGTCCTCGCTGGGCCGTGCCGAGACGCACGCGCTGGCGAGCGTGGACAAGGTGCTCGGTCTGCTGCACCTGCTGGCGGGGCGGCAGTGGACCGCGCACAGCGCCGACGAGCCGGTCGGCGCCCAGCGCGGGCCGGCGCTGCTGGCGCAGCACGCCGACACGCTGTTCGGGCCGCCGGCCGGGCCGCGCACGGTGCGCATCATGGTCACCCTGCCGAGCGAGGCCGCCGTCGACGATGGCGTGGTCGCGACCCTGGTGCAGGGCGGCATGGACATCGCCCGCATCAACTGCGCGCACGACGACCAGGCCGCCTGGGCCGCCATGGCGCAGCGCGTGCGCTGCGAGGCGCGCAAGGCCGGACGGCGGGTGCACGTGCTGATGGACCTCGCCGGTCCCAAGCTGCGCACCGGGCCCATCGCCGGCGGGCCGCCGGTGCTCAAGGTCCGGCCGACGCGGGACGCCTGGGGCGCGGTCACCGCGCCGGCGCTGCTGGGGCTGCGGCCCGCGGGCGGCACGGCGCCGGTGCCGGGCGCCGCTGCGAGCGTTGCCGTGGACCCGGCCTGGCTGGCGTCGCTGCGCGTGGGTCATGTGGTGCACCTGATCGATGCCCGGGGCGCCAAGCGGCAGTTTCTGGTGCGCCAGCGCAGCGCCGCCGGGGCATTGGTGGCCGCACACAAGACGGCGTACCTCGTCGCCGGGACACGGCTCGAGCGCCGGCGCCGTGGCCGCGAGGCCGTCGTCACCGGCATCGGCGAGCTGCCGCCGGCGCCGGCCGGATTGCACCTGCAGCGTGGCGACCGCTTGGCTGTGACGCCGGACGGCATCGGCCAGCCGGCCGTGCCGGCCGCCGGACGCCGACGCCCGCGCCCGGCCAGCGTGCCATGCACCCTGCCGCAGGTGCTCTCGCAGGTGCGCCGCGGCGAGCGCATCTGGTTCGACGACGGGCGCATCGGCGGCGTGATTCGCCGCTGCGGACCCGCCGGCCTGCTGGTGGAGATCACCGACTGCCGCCCCGGCGGCGCCACGCTGCGGGCGGACAAGGGCATCAACCTGCCGGACAGCACGCTGCGCCTGCCGGCCCTGACCGACAAGGACGTCCAGGACCTGGCCGTGGTAGCCGAGCACGCGGACATCGTCGGCCTGTCGTTCGCGCAGTCGGCGGCCGACGTGCGCGCCCTGCAGGAACAGCTCGCGCGCCTGGGCGCCGGCGCGCTTGGCATCATCCTGAAGGTGGAAACGCGCCGCGGCTTCGAGCAGCTGCCCGACATGCTGCTGGCGGCGATGGCGAGCCGCGCCGCCGGGGTGATGATCGCGCGCGGCGATCTGGCCATCGAATGCGGTTTCGAGCGCCTGGCCGAGGTGCAGGAGGAACTGCTGTGGATCTGCGAAGCCGCCCACATGCCGGTGGTGTGGGCGACGCAGGTGCTCGAAGGTCTGGCCAAGACCGGTCAGCCGTCGCGGGCCGAGATCACCGACGCCGCCATGGGCGGCCGCGCCGAGTGCGTGATGCTCAACAAGGGCCCGCACATCGGCGTGGCGCTGCGCACGCTGGACGATATCCTGCGCCGCATGCAGACCCATCAGTCCAAAAAGCGCAGCCTGCTGCGCGCGCTGCGCGCCTGGCCGACAGGTGCGGGTCGCCCGGAGTGAAGGTGGCCGTCGTGAAGGCCGATTGTCAGCCGACGTTTGCGGCGCCCAGTCTGCCGTTTCACGTCGATGACGGGCCGGTGCGCTTGACCGCCGGGGGCCATCGAGCGGGCGAAGCACGCAGATGAGTCTGGCGCTGGTGGGTGGCCTGCTCGGGGGCGCCGGGCTGGTGCTGCTGGGCATCACGCTGCTGACCGACGGCCTCAAGCTGGCGGCCGGACCCTTGCTGCAGCGGGTGCTGGACCGCGCCACGCGCACCCGCTGGCGCGGCCTGCTGGCCGGCGCCTCGGTCACCGCGCTGGTGCAGTCGTCCAGCGCCGTGACGCTGGCGACCATCGGCTTCGTCAACGCTGGGCTGCTGGGGCTCGGTCCGGCCTTGTGGGTGCTGTTCGGTGCCAACGTCGGCACCACCATGACCGGCTGGGTGGTGGCGCTGGTCGGGCTCGAATTCGACATCGACGCCCTGGCCTTGCCGCTGCTGGGCGTGGGCATGGCGCTGCGCCTGACCGCACCGGTAGGGCGGCGTGGCGCCTTGGGCCTGGCGATGGCGGGCTTCGGCTTGCTGTTCGTCGGTATCGACGTGCTGCGCGAAACGTTCCAGGCCCAGGCGGCCGCCTTTGCCCTGCCCGAGCATTCCAGTGTCTTGCTGCTGCTGTTGGCCGGCGCCGTCGTCACGGTACTGATGCAATCCTCCAGCGCGTCGCTGGCGTTGGTGCTCACCGCCACCCAGGGTGGGCTGCTGCCGGTGCAGGTGGCGGCCGCGGCGGTCATCGGCGCCAACATCGGCACGACGGTCACCGCCATCCTGGGGGCCATCGGTGCCACGGCCAATGCCCGGCGGGCGGCGGCCGCGCATGTTGCCTTCAACGTGCTGGCCGGCGCGGTGGCCCTGGTGCTGCTGCCGTGGATGCTCACGGCCATCGGCGCGGCGCGCGATCTGTTCGGGCTCCCGGCGGCGCCGGCCGTCGATCTGGCTTTGTTCCACACCAGCTTCAACGTGCTTGGCGTGGCCCTGATGCTGCCGCTGGGGCCGCGGCTGGTGGTCTTCCTGCAGCGCCGCTTCCGCACCGTCGAGGAAGACGAATCGCGGCCGCGCTACCTCGACCGCACGGTGCTCGCGGTGCCGGCGCTCGCCCTGTCGGCGATCGAACGCGAGTTGCAGCGGCAGGGGGCTTACGCCGTGCAGGCCGTCAGGGCCGCTCTGGCGCAACCGGCGCCGGATCGCGGCGCGCTCGCGCTGGCGCGCGTGGTCACCAGCCGCCTGCTGCGGGCCATCGGCGATTTCATCAACCAGTTGTCGCGTTCCGGCCTGAGTGCCGACACGGCGGGCCAGATGCCGCGTTTGCTGCGCGTCGCCCGGTATTACGACGAGGCCGCGGCAGCCGCCTCGCTGGCTGCGACCACGGCCGGACAGTCGGGTGCACGGCCGGCGCTGGCGAGTCTGGATGCGTTGCTCCTGACGGCGGAAGGGTTACTGGCAGCGACCGGCCCGGGCGAGGGCCTGGCGCCGGCGATGCAGATCGACCGCGCAGCGGACGCCTTCGAGCGCGCCTACCAGACCGCCAAGGCCGACCTGCTGGACGCGGGCGCCCGCGCCGATCTGACCGTCAGTGCCATGGATGGCTGGCTGCGCACCATCAGCGCGCTGCGCCGGGCCATCGAGCAACTGGTCAAGGCCGGCCGGATGCTCGGTGCGCCGCCGACGGCATCCTCGGCCCAAACGCCGCGGGTCTGAGGGAAACGCTGAAAAATTCCATCCGTGGAATTTTTCAGCTCGCCTCGTCGCGGTACACGCCCGCGACGGGCTCCGTGAATCAAGCATTTATGCTTGATTCACGCCGGGGCGTCCTGCCCCGGACGGGAAGCGCTGAATAAATCAGCGCTTCCCTGAGCACGGCCGCGGCGGCTCCGTCAGGCGCTGGCCGCCGCCAGGAGCCGTTGCAAACGCAGCACCGACACCGGCTCGGTGGTGCCCAGGGCAGGCGCGAACAGGGCCACGCGCAGTTCCTCCAGCAGCCAGCGCAGTTCGGTCAGTGCCGGCGTGACCTGCGTGGGATAGACCTGCCAGAACGTCTGCCACAGCGGCTGCAGCGACTGCCGGCCGGCACGCTCGGCGGCGGGTTCCAGTCGGGCCTGGTCCAGACGCAGCCGGGCGGCTTTGAGATAGCGCGGCAGTTCCGTCAGCCACTGGGGCGGTGTCTGCGCGATGAAGCCGGGATGGACGAGATGACCCATCTGCTCGCGAAGATCGGCCGCCACCTCGAGCAGCGCGAGCGTCGTGGCGCGGTCGAGCTCGCGCCCGATGTCGCGCGCCTGGCGCAGCGTATCGGCGACTGCCTGTGTCAGCCGGGCGCCAGCGTCCGGTAGCCGCTCGCGCAGCGTCGACGCCAGGCGCTCGAAGGCGGCGCCATCGCGGGGGCTGTCCGGTTCCCGCCACACGCTGGCGATGACGGCGCGGTGCAGGTCGCGCCGCAGCGCGTCGGGATTGCCGAGGCGCCGGTAAAGCGCCGCGACAGGCGCGAGCGCGGCGGCGTCCGGCAGCTCCGCAGCCAAGGCCTGAACCAGCAGCGCGCTCACGCCGTCCCGGTGCGCTGCCGTGGCGGCGGCCTCGTCGTCGAACAGCCGCACCGCGCAGCCGTCGTCCGCATCGACCAGTGCCGGACAGCGCAGCAGCAGCGCGCCGCCGGGGCCGGGCAGCGTGACCCGCGGCGGCAGGGCGCCGAAGTCCCAGGCGGTGATGCCGTCCCGCTCCAGCGGATGGGGCAGGGGGGCGGGCGGCGCGGAGAATTCGCGCGCGCCGTGTCGCGCCATCAGCTGCGCCAGATCGCGCCCGGCGCCGAGCGGCACGCCGTGGTCGTCGACGATCTCGAAGCGCATGCGCAGATGCCGTTCGAGCCGCTGCGGGTCGAAAGCCGATGGCGGGCAGTCCGCGCCGGTGAGCCCGGACAGCGCCCGGGCGAGCGCGGGCAGCAGCGGCCCCGCGCCCGGCTCCATGCGCGCGAGCGCCCGGCGGGCGGCATCCGGCGCCGGCACGAACTGCCGGCGCAGCGCGCCCGGCAGGCTGCGGATCAGCGCCGTGCATTTCTCGGCCAGCCAGCCCGGGATCAGCCAGTCGAAGACATCGGCATCGATGCGTCCCAGCAGCCCCTGCGGCACGCGCACCGTGATGCCGTCGTCATCGTGACCGGGCTCGAAGCGGTAGTGCAGCGGCAGCAGGGCGCCGCCGGCCGCGAGGCGGTCCGGGTAGTCGGCCGGGGATATCTGTGCCACCGGTGCCGTGGTGAGCAGGGCGTCGTCCAGTCGCAGCACGTCCGCATCCTGCCGGCGCAGCCAGTGGCCGAAGCGGTGCGCGTCCCACACATCGGCCGGCAGACGGGCGTCGTACAGCGCGAACAGCGCCTCCTCGTCGATCAGCAGCGGCCGGCGCAGCTTCGCTTCCAGCGTTTCGAGCCCGGCCAGACGCCGGCGGTTGTCGGCCAGCGCCGGGCAGTCCGCGTCGAGCGCGCCGTCGATGAGCGCCTCGCGAATGAAGATGGCGCGCGCGTGCACGGGATCGACGGCGCCGTAGGCGATCTTGCGCTGGCTGACCAGCGTGAGACCGAACAGCGTGACGCGCTCGAAGGCCACCGGGCGCCGGCTGGCGGCGTCCCAGTGCGGCTCGCTGTAGTCGCGGCGCAGCAGGTGCGCGGCGGCGGCCTCCACCCAGTGTGGCTCGATGGCGGCCACGGTGCGCGCGTACAGCCGCCCGGTGTCGACCAGCTCGGCGGCCATCAGCCAGCGCGGCGGCTTTTTGGCCAGCGGCGAGCCCGGAAACACGGCGAGCTGCGTGCCGCGCGCGCCGTCGAGCGTGCGCGGCTGGCGGCCGCGCGTACGGCCCACGGGCGCGTCCTGCCGGCGCGCGATGCGTCCGAGCAGCCCGGCCAGCAGCGCGCGGTGGATGGCGGCGTAGTCGGCGTCGAGGCTGGAGGCGCGAAGGCCCATGCCGTTGGCGAGTTCCGTGAGCTGGCCGGTCACGTCGCGCCACTCGCGCAGGCGCAGGTACGACAGGAAATGCTCGCGGCACCAGGCGCGCAGCTTGGCCTGCGATCGGTGGCGGGCCTCGGCCTCGAAGGCGCGCTGGATGTTCAGCAGCGTGAGGAAGTCCGAGCGCTCGTCGGCGAACTGCCGGTGCACCTGATCGGCGTGCTGGCGCTGGTCGAGCGGGCGCTCGCGGGGGTCCTGCACGGCGAGCGCGGCGGCGATCACCCGCACCTCGCGCAGCGCGCCGGTGCGGCCGGCCTCGATCAGCATGCGCCCGAGCGTCGGGTCGAGCGGAAAGCGCGCCAGCTGCCGGCCGATGTCGGTGAGCGCGCCCGCGGCATCGAGCGCGCCGAGCTCGAACAGCGCCTGCCCGGCGGCCCGCAGGTGCCGGCGCGGCGGCGGGTCCATGAAGGGGAAGTCCGCCGCCTCGCCCAGGCGCAGCGCGTGCATCCGCAGCAGCACGCCGGTGAGACTCGCGCGCTGGATCTCGGGGTCGGTGTGGGCCGGGCGCGCGGCGTGATCGTCCTCGGCATAGAGCCGTATGCACACGCCCGGGCCCAGCCGGCCGCAGCGTCCGGCGCGCTGGTCGGCGCTGGCCTGGGAGATTTTTTCGATGCCCAGCCGTTGCACGTGGCTGCGCGCGTTGTAGCGGCTGACACGCGCGAGACCGCTGTCGATCACGTAACGGATGCCGGGCACGGTGAGCGAGGTCTCGGCCACGTTGGTGGCGAGCACCACGCGCCGGCGGCGGCCCGGCGCGAACACCCGGTCCTGCTCGGCGCGCGACAGGCGGGCGTACAGCGGCAGCAGGTCGAGCTCCGCCGTGCCGTGGGCGCGCAGGGCGTCTGTAGCATCGCGGATCTCCCGCTCGCCAGGCAGGAACACCAGGATGTCGCCCGGTCCCTCGGCGCCAAGTTCCGCGACGGCGGTGACGATGCCCTCGGCGAGCGTGCGGTCGGCCTCGTCCGGGTCGGGCGAGGTCAGCGGGCGATAACGTGTTTCGACCGTAAACCCGCGGCCCGACACCTCGATGACCGGCGCGCCGCCGAAGTGTCGGGCGAAGCGCTGCGGGTCGATGGTGGCCGAGGTGATGACGAGGCGCAGGTCCGGCCGGCGCGCCAGCAGGCGGTGCAGGTAGCCGAGCAGGAAGTCGATGTTCAGGCTGCGCTCGTGCGCCTCGTCGATGATCAGCGTGTCGTAGGTGAGCAGGTCGGGGTCGGATTCGGTGCGCGCCAGCAGCAGGCCGTCGGTCAGCACCTGGATGGCGGCGCTGTCGGCCACCGTGTCGTCGAAGCGCACGCTGTAGCCGACCGCGCCCGGCGCGCCGAGCTCCTGCGCCAGGCGCGCCGCCACGGCGCGGGCGGCGATGCGTCGCGGCTGCGTGTGGCCGATGCGTCCGTAAAGCCCGCGGCCAAGGTCAAGGCACAGCTTGGCCAGCTGCGTGGTCTTGCCGGAGCCGGTCTCGCCGCACACGACCAGTACTTGATGGCTTGCCAGCGCGGCCGCGATGTCCGGCAGATGCGCCGTGATCGGCAGCTCGGGCGGGAATTCGATGGTGGCGGGACGCGCGGCGCGCCGCGCGGCGAGCACCGCGCCCGAGCGCGCGAGTTGCGCCTCGATGTCGGCGAGAAGACGGTCGGCCGGCTGGCCGCTGGCGAGGCGCCGTTGCAGCGTGGCGAGGCGTTTTCGCAGCGCCGGTCGGTCCGCCAGCAGGGCATCGTCCACCGCCGCCGAAAGCCGTTTGGACAGCTCGACCGGATCGACTTCGGGCGGGGGGTCTGGGGCGTTCACGGGGGCATCGGCGACTGGCCGCGGCAGCGTACCATAGCGGTCTTGCCCGCCCTTGAAGCGCATTTCTGCTCGTGAAAAGGCCTCTGTCGATTGCCCGCGGGCTGCTGCTCGCGAGCCTTTTTGTCGGCGCCATGGGCGCCTCCGCCGCCGATCTGGAAGCGACCGCCGCGCCTGCCGGGAAAGGCCCTGTCGCGGCGTCTTCCGACACTCAGGCCGAGGCCGGTGACGCGGCCGCGCAGTACGCGCTGGGAGTTCGTTACGCGCAGGGTGATGGCGTGGCGCGCGACGATGCGCTGGCCGCCAAATGGTTTGGTGCCGCCGCCGCGCAAGGCCATGTGCAGGCCGCGTACAACCTGGGCGTGCTGCTGGTGAACGGTCGCGGCGTGCCGCGTGATTACGCCGCCGCGCGCGGGCAGTTCGAAAAGGCCGCCGCCAGCGTGCCGTCCGCCGCCTACAACCTCGGCGTGCTGTACGACCAGGGCATGGGCGTGGCGCCGGACGCCGCCCAGGCGCTCGCCTGGTACCGCAAGGCCGCCGAGGCCGGGCACGCCGGCGCGCAGTACACGCTGGGGCAGATGTATTACGAGGGCATCGGCGTCGAGGCCAGCGACGCGCAGGCCCTGCACTGGTTCACCGCGGCGGCCGGGCAGGGCCACCGCGAGGCGCAGTACAACCTCGGCGTGATGGCCTACGTGGGCGCCGGCATGGCGGCGGACTTCGCGAAGGCGGCCGACTGGTATCGCAAGGCCGCCGAGCAGGGCGACCCGCTGGCTGCGTTCAACCTCGGCCGCATGTACCACCAGGGCGAGGGCGTGCCGCGGGACGATGCGCAGTCTGTGCACTGGTACCGGCAGGCCGCCGCCCGCGGCGATGCCTTCGCCCTCAACAATCTGGGCTTCATGCTGTTCAACGGCTTGGGCGTGACGGCCGACCCGGTGCGGGCGTATGCACTGTTCAAGCTCGCCGCGGCGCGCGACAACGCCAACGCCGGCAAGGCGCTGGAACTGCTCAAGCCCAAGCTTGGCAACGAGGAAGTCGCCCGCGGCGAAAAGCTCGCGGGCGAGTGGGATGCGGCGCTCAAGGCGCGGCAGACGCCGTCGTTCTGAAGCGGCGCACGAGGCGCTGATTGATGGTGCGCATCGTGGGCACGTGCCGCGACGCGGCGTTGATCCGGGCTCAGCGCGTCCGGTCCGCCGGCACCGTGAGCAGCAGCGCGAGGCCGGCGACCCACAGGCCGAGAATCACCGTCATGCCGACGCGCTGGCTGCCCGACGCGAGCGTCGCCATGCCGACCAGCATCGGCCCGAGAAACGCCGTCGCCTTGCCGGACAGCGTGAACAGCCCGAACAGCTGATTGCGCTGCTCCGGCGGCGCCATGTGCGCCAGCAGCGAGCGGCTGGCCGCCTGCGCCGGCCCCACGAACACTCCAAGTGCCAGTCCGGCCGCCCAGAAGCCGGCTGCGGTCGGCGCCAGCAGCGCACCCGCTCCGCACACGAGCAGCGCCACGAGCGCAATGACGATGGTGCGCCGGCTGCCGATGCGGTCGTCGAGGTGCGCGAACGCCACGGCGCCGATCCCGGCCGTCACGTTCAGACCGATGCCAAAGGCCAGCACCTGCGATTCGCTCATGGCAAAGGTGCCGGCCGCGTACACGCCGCCGAAGGCGAACAGCGTGGCGAGCCCGTCCGTGTACAGCATGCGCGCGACCAGAAACCGCAGCAGCGGCCCCTGGCGCGGCAGCCCGCGCAGCGTGCCCGACAGATCGCGAAGACTCGCCCCGAGCTCGAAGCGGCCGACCGTGTCGCGGCCCGGCAGTCGGGCGGTCAGCAGCGGCAGCGCGAACAGCGCGAACCACACCGCCGTCAGCACGAAGGTGGCGCGCACGTGGCTGGCATCCTCGCGCGGCAGACTCAGCCAGGCGCCGTCCCGCACCAGGCCGAACAGCGCCAGCAGCAGGCACAGCAGCCCGCCCGCATAGCCAAAACCCCAGCCCCAGCCGGACCAGCGGCCGATCTGATCCGGCGGCGCCAGGCGCGGCAGCAGCGCGTTGTAGAACACGCTGGCGAGCTCGATGCCGATGGTCGCCACGCCGACCAGCAGCAGGGCGCTCAGCACGTTCGGCGAGTGCGGCGTCACCCACCACAGCGCCGCGGTCGGCAGCACGCACAGCGCCGTGGTGGCCGCCAGCCAGCGCCGCTGGCCGCCGCCGTGATCGGCAATGGCGCCCACCACCGGCCCCAGCAGCGCCACGGCGAGGCCGGCCAGACCCACCGCCAGCCCCCACTGAGCGGCGCCGGTGACCGGGTCCGCCGCCACCTGACGCGTGAAGTAGGCCGCGAACACGAAGGTCTCGATCACGGTCGGAAACGCGCTGTTGGCAAAGTCGTAGGACGCCCAGCGCCACAGCAGGCCGTTTCGCGTCGGCGCCGTGCTCACCGGCCGGGTCCTGCCGGCGCCGCTATCATTGCGGGCTCGTGCCCAGTGACACACGCATTGCCGCCCACCGTGAGGAGCCTCCCGTGAGTACGTCCGTCGTCGAAAAGAAGATCCAGTCCGGCGCCATCACCAGCCACGTGCTGCTGGCGGGTGACCCCAAGAATCCGCCGGCCATCCTGCTGCACGGCGCCGGTCCCGGCGCCACCGCGGCGTCCAACTGGCTGCGCTGCGCGCCGGATCTGGCGAAGCACTACTACGTGATCGCCCCGGACCTGGTCGGCTTTGGCCAGACCGAACTGCCGGCCGAGCTGCCGACGCACATTCTGGGCTGGATCGGCGCCCGCGTGGAGCAGATGCTGGGCGTGATGGACACGCTGGGCGTCGGGCGCGCGCACGTGGTCGGCAACTCCATGGGCGGCGCGCTCGCCCTGCACGCGCTGGTGCAGGCGCCGCAGCGCTTCGACAAGGTGCTGCTGATGGGCGCCATCGGCGCGCCGTTCGAGTACACGTGGGAAATGAAGCGCCTGCTGATGTTCTACAAGGACCCGCGGCCGTCGCGTTACAAGGAAGTGATCGAGAGCTTCGTGCACGATCCCGCCGCCGTGCCGGGCCTGGACGCGATCATCGAGCAGCGTTACGCGGTGGCCATGGACCCCAAGACGCGCGAGATGACCAACCTGCTGTTCGAGGCGCAGGCGGCCGGCATGAACGACCTGACCGTGCCGGAAACCCAGCTCTCGCGCCTGCCGCACGAGGTGCTGCTGGTGCACGGCCGCCAGGACCGCATCGTGCCGCTCGACACCAGCCTCTACTTCATGCAGCACCTGAAGCACGCCGAGCTGGTGGTGCTGGACCGCTGCGGCCACTGGGCGCAGACCCAGCGCTGGGACGCCATGTACCCGCTCATCGTCAAGCACTTCGGCGGCTGAGGCGGTGACGCGGACCCTGGACGAGGCGGCGGTGCAAGGCATCGCCGCCGAACTGGAAGCGGCCGAGCGCACGCGCCGGCCGCGCCGGCAGCTGAAGCGCGATTTCCCGGACATCACCCTCGACGACAGCTACGCCATCCAGGCCGCCTGGATGGCGCACAAGGCAGCGTCCGGGCGGCGCCTGCTGGGGCGCAAGATCGGCCTCACCTCGCGCGCCATGCAGCAGGCCTTCGGCATCACCGAGCCGGATTACGGCACGCTGCTCGACGACATGTTGTTCGCAGACGGGGCGGTGATTCCCGGCGACCGCTTCATCGTGCCGATGGTGGAAGTGGAGCTCGCCTTCGTGCTGGGTCGCCCGCTGGCCGGCGAGACGGTCGGCGTCACCGATGTGCTGGCGGCCACCGACTACGTGCAGCCGGCCATCGAGATCATCGACGCGCGCACCGAGCGCGTGGATGCCGAAACCGGCCAGCGCCGCGGCGTGCTGGACACCATCGCCGACAATGCCGCGAGCGCCGGCGTGGTGCTGGCCGGCCGCCCCGTGCGCCCGCAGGACATCGACCTGCGCTGGGCCGGCGCCGTGCTGTACCGCAACGGCGTGGTCGAGGAAACCGGCCTCGCCGCTGGCGTGCTGGGCCACCCCGCCGCCGGCATCGCCTGGCTCGCCCAGCGCTTCGCCCGTCACGGCGTGGCGCTCGAGGCGGGGCAGGTCATCCTGGCCGGTTCCTTCACCCGCGCCATGCCCGTCACGCCGGGCGACGTATTCCATGCGGATTACGGGCGGCTCGGGAGTTTCGGGTTCTCGTTCGGCCGGGTGTGAGCCGGGGCCTTTCGGCCCAGGATTCGGGCGCAGGTCGCACTCCCGTGCGATCGGGAGTGGACCTTGGCCGGCGCTGAACCGTGGAGTGATGCCCCTGCCGCTAACGCAGGAGCTGGGGCCATTCGCGCCCAGCGTCGCCGTTACAGACGCACCGCCGTGAGCCCGAGATCCCCGGCCTTGTCGAGCGCCGCCGGGCTGGTTACCACGGCCGTGTTGGCGCGTTCCGGTTTCAGATAGGTGGTGGCGACGCGGCGCAGGTCGTCCAGCGTCACGCCGAGCACCGCCAGGCGGTACTGGCGCCGCGCCTCGGCACTGCGGCCGAACAGATCGGCATGAAACGCCCGGCGCGCCTCGCCGGCCGGCGAGCCGGGGCGGTCGATGCCGCCGATGACGCCGAGAATCGCTTCCTCCACCGCCTGCGGCGGGTGGTCCCCGTTATGCAGCCAGTCGAGCGCGCGGTCGAAATCGGCCAGCGTGTCCGCCAGGCGCGGGTCGCGGTAGCTGTAGAAGCGGAAGGCGCCGCTGTCGGCATCAAAGCCGGCGCCGCCGCCATACGCGCCGCCTTTCTCGCGGATGGCGGTGTGCAGAAAGCCGTTGCGCAAATACCCGCCCAGCACCGCCAGCACCGGGGCGTCCGGGTGGCCCCAGGCCACGGTGGGGTAGGCGCGGGCGCAGAAGTTGACCTGGGTGTTGGTGGTCCAGGCTTCGGCCACGCGGCCGCCGGCCGGTGCAAGCGCGAACCGCGCCTCGGCGGCTGCCGGCGCGGCGCCGGTGTCCTGCCACACCTGCGCCAGGCGCACGGCGATGTCGGGTTGCTGTTCGTCCTCGGCCACGATCATGAACTGCAGCGGTGCCGCGGCAAGGCGCGCGCGCAGCGCCGCCAGGCGTTCCGCCAGGCGTTGGAGCGTGGCGGGGTCGTCGAGGCTGTCGTCCAGCGCCTTGATGGCCTTGATGCCGGCCAGGCCCGACCATTGATGCGCGAGCCGCGCGACCGGCGTCATGCCGGCGCTGGCGGCGGCCATGGCGAGCGCGTGGCCGTTGCCGGTGACCGAGTTCTCGTCGCCCATGCGGATTTGGGCGACCAGTTCGCGCAGGCGGTCGAGTTCGTCGAAGCGCGCGGTGTGCAGGGTTTCGTGCAGCAGCTTGGACAGCGCGCCGTGGTTGCGGGCGAGCGCCTTGCCGGAGACCACGAACAGGCCGCGGCTTTGCAGGTTGTCCGCCGCCAGCGCGCCGACGCTGGCGCTGGCGCCGATGCCGCCGGTGAGCGCCGCCTGCAGGGCCTGCGTTTGCGTGTAGTCACGCCCGGCGGCACCGACCTCGCTGATGGTCTCGGCCAGCAGCGGCAGCAGGGCGAGTTCGTCGTCGTCGAGCGGCGGCAGGTCGATCACCAGCTGCTGGTAGACCAGACCGTTGGTGGGCTGGTCGTACCAGGCCACCGGCAGGCCGACCACCGGCTCGTGCACGGCCTGTGGAATCTTGAGCGCCACGGGCACGTCGTCCAGCGTGACGCGCGGCAGAATGTCGGGGTCGTCCTGCTGCGCCTGGCGCGCCTGCAGGGCCTTGGCCTGCTCGATGATGCGCTGGCGCTCGGTGTCGTCGAGCGCGGCCCGGATGCCGGCCAGGCGCGCCTGCTCGGCGGCGCGCTCGCGCTCGGCCTGGGTGGCGTCGGGCTTCATGGTCAGGCGCACGCGGTGCGGGTTGTCCAGCAGCCAGCGGCGGACCTCGTTCTGCACGAAGCCGGGCTCGGCCGCGGCGGCGCGCAGGCGCTCAAGCGCGGCGTCGATGGCCAGCGCCTGCACCGGGTCGCCGTGGTGCACGGCCTGCGGCAGGGCGTTCATGATCAGCTGCAGGCCATAGGGGTAGCGGTCGCCGCCGATCTCGCGCCGGCCAAGTTCGATCTGGTGCAGCATGGCCTCGACCTGCTCGGCCGGCACGCCGGTTTTGGCCACCTCGGCCAGCACGCCGAGCACCAGCTGTTCCACCGCCTCGGCGTGTTCCGGCTCCGAGCCCTCCACGCCGGCCGCGAACAGCAGCTCGCGCGCGGAATCGTCGAGGCCGCACAGCGGCGAGGGCGCGCTGCCGAGGGGCGTCGTTTCCAGCGCGTGCATGAGCGGCGAGGACGAGTTGTCGAGCAGCAGGCGCGACAGCAGGTTCAGGCGCAGCACCTGGTCGAGATCGGTCAGGTCGCCGAGCAGCCAGCCGAGCACGATGTGCGTCTTGCGGGCGGTGTCGCCGTCCTCGGCGGTGTAGGTTTCCTCGACCACGCGCGGGGCGGCGTAACGCTGCTCGGGCGGCACACGCAGGTCGATGTCCAGGCGCTGGAAGTGCCGCAGCACGCGGTCTTCCATGATGGCCTGGTGCTCGGCGGCCGGGATGTCGCCGTAGGTGAAGAACGTGGCGTTGCTCGGGTGGTAGTGGCGCGCGTGGAAGGCCTTGAGCTGCTCGTAGCTCAGGTCCGGGATGTGCGCCGGATCGCCACCCGAGTTGTGGTGGTAGGTGGTGGTCGGGTAGACCTCGCGCGCCAGCGTCTGCCACAGCGCGGACACCGGCGCGCTCATGGCGCCTTTCATCTCGTTGAACACCACGCCCTTGAAGGTGAGTTCGGCGTCCGGACTGTCGGCCTCGGCGAACTCGAGCCGATGGCCTTCCTGGGCGAAGTCGAGCGGGTCGAGCGTGGGGAAGAACGCCGCGTCCAGGTACACGTCCAGCAGGTTGAAGAAATCCTTGCGGTTCTGGCTGGCGAACGGGTAGGCGGTCCAGTCGCTGGCCGTCATCGCGTTCATAAAGGTGTTCAGCGAGCGGCGCAGCATCAGGAAGAACGGGTCGCGCACCGGGTAGTGGCGGCTGCCGCACAGGGCGGTGTGCTCCAGGATGTGGGCGACGCCGGTCGAGTCCTGCGGCACGGTGAGAAAGGCCACCAGAAAGGCGTTGTTGTCGTCGGCGGCGGCGAGGTGGATGTGCCGCGCGCCGGTGACGCGGTGGCGGTATTCCTCGACCGTCAGGTTGAGCGCGGACACGCGCTCGTTGCGGACGGATTCGAAAGCGGGATGGGTCATGGTGTGGCGGGTGCGTGGGGGCGGGCGGATGCGGTCAGTTTACCGCCCGCCGCTGGTGCTCATGGCAAGGCGCGGGCGCCATCGCCACGCTGCGGGCGACGGCGCCGTTGCCGTTGCCGGCTGGCGCTTACTCGCTGGGAATCGTTTTGAAGCTGCGCACGAAGGCGTCGGTCTGGAAGCTGCCGTCGGTGCGCTGCGGGGCGATGCGGGATGCCTGCACCCGAAACGGTGCACTGCCGCCGGGCGGGACGGTGAGGTCGAGCGGGTAGGTGTCGATCCAGCCCGGATCGTCGGCGCCGGGCTTGGTCTCGTTGGCCCACAGCCAGCGGTGACGAACCACCAGCTCGGCGGCGATGACCATGGCGTCGGTGTTGTTGACGATTTGCCCCTGCACTTCGGGGCCCATCGTTTGCACGCTCTGCGCGTATACCGCGGCGGCTGGCTGCGTGGTGACGCGGGTTTCGGCCAGGACCGGCAATGCAAGCGCGGTGGCGGTGACAAGCGCGGCGGCCTGCGAGAGCTTCCGGATGGAACGTGACATGGGCATGGGTCGCTCCTTGATGCTTGAAGACGCAGGGGGTTCGACCGCGCTTGTCGCGCTCGGGTTCGGCACATGCCCGTCGAGCCGTCGGCGCGGCGGGGAGCCCCGGGCAGCTCGCCTCGGCGTTGGTGTGGGAAAACGGGGCGGGCGGCAAGCCGCCGGGGCTGTTCCCGGGCACTTGCCGCCCGCCCGTGCGGCCGCTGGGTCAGGCGGCGCTCAGCATGGCATCGAGGTCGGTTTTGGCGTCGCCGATCGGCGTCAGGGCGAAGGTGTCGACCAGCACCTGCAGCACCGGCGCCGTCAGGAACGCCGGCAGGCTCGGCCCCAGGCGGATGTTGCGCACGCCAAGGTGCAGCAGCGTCAGCAGCACGGCGACGGCCTTCTGCTCCAGCCACGACAGCACCAGCGACAGCGGCAGGTCGTTGACGCCGCAGTCGAAGGCGTCGGCCAGCGCCAGCGCGATCTGGATGGCCGAATAGCTGTCGTTGCACTGGCCGACGTCGAGCAGCCGCGGCAGGCCGCCGATGCTGCCGAAGTCGTGGTCGTTGAAGCGGTACTTGGCGCAGCCGAGGGTCAGGATGGCGCAATCCTGCGGCACCTGCTCGGCGAGTTCCGTGTAGTAGTTGCGGCCCGGCCTGGCGCCGTCGCAGCCACCGATCAGGAAAAAGTGCTTGAGCGCGCCGGACTTGACCGCACCGACCACCTGCTCGGCGGCGCCGAGCACGGTATTGCGGGCAAAACCGACGGTGACGTGGCGCGGCGCGGCATCCGCGGCGAAGCCGGGCGCCACGAGCGCGGCCTCGATGACCGGCCGGTAGTCGCCGTTGGCGACGTGCGGGATGTCCGCCCAGCCGACCGGCCCGCTGGTGAACAGCCGCTCGCGGTAGGCCGGCTGCGGCTCGATCAGGCAGTTGGACGTCATGACGATGGCGCCGGGGAAGTCGGCGAACTCGGTCTGCTGGTTCTGCCAGGCGGTGCCGTAGTTGCCGGCGAGGTGCGCGAAGCGCTTCAGGCCCGGGTAGGCGTGGGCCGGCAGCAGTTCGCCGTGGGTATAAACGTTGATGCCGAGCCCGGCGGTCTGTTCCAGGATCTGCTCGAGGTGCCGCAGGTCGTGGCCGCTGACCAGGATGGCCTTGCCGGCGCGCGGCGTGGTGCGCACCTCGGTCGGCTGCGGGTGGCCGTAGCGGCCGGTGGCGGCGGCGTCGAGCGACTGCATCACCCGGTAGTTGAGGGCACCCACCTCCAGCGCGCGGCCGAGCAGGTCGTCCACGCCGGACGGGTTCTCGGCCAGGAAGTTCAGCAGCCGGTGGAACTCGGCGTAGATGGCCGGGTCGTCCTGATCCAGCACGTGGGCGTGCTCGAAATAGGCCGCCGCGCCCTTGATGCCGTACAGCACCAGAGCACGCAGGCCGACCACGTCGGCGCCGTCGCGGTCGAGACCCACGGTGATGGCGCCATCCTTGGCTTTGGCCAGCAACTGGTCCATGGCCTTGCCGGGATCGCAGGCCGCCGGGCCGCCGAGTACTTCCGGCGCGCGACCGGCCTTGGCGCAGGCGGCTTCGTAGCAGGCACGGGCGCGATTGCGCACCTCGGTGGCGCGGTCGATCAGCGCCTCGAAGCGGCCGGGATCGAAATTGACGTTGGTGAGCGTGGTGAACAGGCTCTCGATGACGAACACGTCCACGTCACGATCGCGGGCGCCGAGTTCCGCCGCCCGGTGCGCATACATGGACACGCCCTTGCACAGGTGTATCAGCAGGTCCTGCAGGTCGGCGGTGACGGCGTCCTTTCCGCAGGTGCCGACGGCGTTGGCGCAACCGTCGCCACGGCGGCTGCGGGTGGTCTGCTCGCACTGGTAACAAAACATGGGGTTCTCCCGGGTTGGCTTGGGGCCGTCCGGCGGGCGGCTTAAGATGTATTGTCGATACATCATTAAGGCCGGCCTTGACGCCGGTCAGGTGCCGCGGCCGGTTGCCCGCAAGCCGCGGCTCATAATGGCCGCCACACCGACCGGGCCCGTGCCGTGCAACTGACGCTTTTCACCGATTACTGCTTCCGGGTGCTGATCTATCTGGTCCAGCAGCCGCAGCGGCGCGTGACGATCACCGAGCTGAGCGACTACTACGGCATATCCCGCCATCACCTGGTGAAGGTGGTGCACTGGCTGGGCCGGCACGGTTACGTGAGCACCAGCCGCGGCAAGCAGGGCGGCCTGCGCCTGGCGCGCCCGGCGCAGGACATCAACATCGGCGCCGTGGCGCGCGCGACGGAGCCGGGTTTCGACCTGGTGGAATGCTTCAACCCCGCCACCAACACCTGCCGCATCCTGCCGCAGTGCGGCCTGGCGGGCGTGCTGATGGGCGCGACGCGTGCGTTTCTGGCCGAGCTCGATCGCTGCACGCTGGCCGATCTCACGGTCAGGCCGCTGCCGGCGGGCGAGCATCCGCTGCGCGGGCACCCTGCGCGTAAACCGGCACGGGCCGGCGGCGGGTGATGCGCGGGCATGGCAGTCGACGATAATCGGCGGCTGCAAGTCGGGGGATGGCCGCCACGGCCGTCCGCGCGGATCAACCCTCAACGAGGTGGCGGGTGCTGGCTCCTCCAGCGCCCTGTCAGGACCAGAATGGCAAAACCGCACAACGGTGGAAAAATCGTCAACCCGCTGCAGGCGCAGCTACTGAAGGCCGGGCTGGTCAAGCCCGAGCAACTGCGCAAGGCCGAGCAGCAGAAACGCGATGCGGTTCGGCGCGGTGAGAAGCCGCCCACCGTGGACCGCGCCCAGCAACAGGCGCAGCTGAAGGCCGATGCCGACCGCGAGCGCAACCGCAAGCGGGACGAGCAGCTGGCGCGCAAGGCGCTGGCGGCGGAGATTCGCCAGATCGTCGAGGCGCACCGCCTGGACCGGCGCGGTGCGGAGTCGGCCTACCAGTTCCTGGACGGCAGCAAGATACGCAAGCTGCCGCTGCACGAGGCGCAGCGCCAGCAGGTGATGAAGGGCGCGCTCGCCATCGTGCGCTTCGGCGGGGGTTTCGAGCTGGTGCCGCCGCCGATCGCCGAGAAGATCGCGCAGCGCGATGCCGGGCGTGTGGTCGCGCTCCAGTTGGGTGGGGAGGAGGTGGTCGATCCGGCAGCCGATCCCTACGCGGCGTTCCAGGTGCCGGACGATTTGATGTGGTGATTGCGCCGGCCGCCGGACGCGCCGCGTGAGCTTGCCAAATGATCGTTGAATAGCGACTATCGGCACTGCCGGATGCCGCCGATAGGCGTGCATTCTGATCGCGACAAAGGAGATTGCCGTGGGCGCCACCGAACAGCCGTTTGTCACCAAGTACCCCACCGATGTGCCGGCCATGGGCGACGGCCCGCTGCCGGTCGAACCGTACGTCAGCCGGGCGTACTTCGAGCAGGAGCGCGACAAGGTGTTCAAGCGCGCCTGGCTGGAGGTGGCGCGCGAGGAAGACGTACCGAAACCGGGTGATTACCTGGTGTTGGACATCGAGGTGCTCGGCTGGTCGCTGATCCTGACCCGCGGCACGGACGGCAAACTGCGCGCGTTCCACAACATCTGCACGCACCGCGGGAACAAGGTGGCGCTGCAGAAGTCCGGCAACGCCAAGGGCTTCACCTGCGGCTTCCACGGCTGGGTGTTCGGCAACGACGGCGAACTGAAGCACATGGCGGGCGAGGAGTACTTCCCGCCGGGTACCGACCGTTGCAAGCTCGGCCTGAAGCCGGTCACCATGGACACTTGGAACGGCTTCGTGTTCGTGAACGCGCAGGCGACACCGGAGCAGGGCCTGCGCGAGTTCCTGGGCGGCATGGCCGATCAGATCGAGCGCTTTCCGTTCGACCGCTGCACGCGCATCGCCCGCTACGAGGCGACGCCACGGGTGAACTGGAAGGTGGCCATCGACGCTTTCCAGGAGGCCTTTCACGCCATCATGGTGCACCGGGCGTCGCTGCCGAATTCGGCGGCCGCGCCGCAGAACCCGAGCGCGGCTCTTACCTCCGCGCGTTTCCACGGCCCGCACCGCTCGCTGTCGGCCTGGGCCAACCCCAGTTACCGTCCGCCCGAGGTCGGCATGATCGTCGGCAAGTACGGACCGACGTTCGCCACCTCCAAGGAGCAGTTTGCCGGCATCAACCCGAGCGGCGACGACAACTGGTGGTTCGACATCAACGTCTTCTTTCCGAATTTCTTCTGCGACACCGGGCCGGGCTGGTATTTCACCTACAACTTCTGGCCGATCTCGGAAAACCGCACGCGCTGGACCATGGACATCTACCAACTCAAGGCCGAGCACGCCGGTGGACTGCTGGCGCAGGAGCACACCAAGATCCTGCTGCGTGACGCGGTGCTGGAGGACTTCAGCACGCTGGAGGCGACGCAGCAGATGATGGAATCCGGGGCGCTTGACCACATCACCATCAGCGAGCTCGAAATTGCGCTGCGCCACCAGATGCACGTGATCAACCAGTGGCTGGCTGCCTGATGGCCGCGCCCGCCCTGCTGCCGGCGCAGTTCGCCGAATGGGAGCCGTTCGCCGCGGACTGGTGCCTGGCGA
The DNA here is from genome assembly GCA_049322795.1 of Pseudomonadota bacterium. Lineage (GTDB taxonomy): Bacteria > Pseudomonadota > Gammaproteobacteria > Immundisolibacterales > Immundisolibacteraceae > Immundisolibacter. Next base: position 47,093 of record JBMOQH010000012.1, read on the forward strand.
CCGAGCACGACCGGCGCGATCGCCGCATGCGCAGCACGCAGGCGCAGCTCGAGGCGTTCTACAAGGCGGTGAAGCCCCGCCTGGATGAGGCTATCCAGTACCTGAACGGCTTCGCCCTTGATGATCTGCCAGAGCAGGAGAAGAACCTGCTGAATCTGACGCTGTCGCTGGTGGAGATCTCGGTCGCGGTCGAGCTGTTCTTCAACCCCTGGCCGCTGGACGCGTGGCCCTGGCGGGAGTTCTCGGTCGCGTACTGAACACGGGTTCCCGGTGACCCGCGCAGTTCACCGGAACTGCGCGGAGGCAGGCTTCTGCAGGCTGCCTCAGGAACTTGCCTTGGGCTTGCCCTTGATGACGCCAAGGCCGGCGACGTTCGGGGACCGGTTGGTCTTGAGCCAGGTCTCGATGCCGTCGGGCGTGGTTGGCGCGTGCAGCAGGTAGCCCTGGATCATGTCGCAGCCCCGCTCGCGCAGATAGCGCAGCTGGGCGGCGGTCTCGACGCCCTCGCCGACCACTTCGAGGCCGAGGTTGTGGCCCATGTCGATGACGCCGTTGGTGATGGCGGCATCGTGGGCGTTCTCGGGCAGTTCGGCGACGAACGAGCGGTCGATCTTGACCGTCTGCACCGGCAGGTGCTTGAGGTAACCGAGCGACGAGTAGCCGGTGCCGAAATCGTCGATCGACAGCCGCACGCCGAGGCCGCGCAGGCGGCTGAGCACCGCGGCGGATGCTTCGAGGTTGCGCATCAGCGTGGTTTCCGTCACTTCGATTTCGAGGCGCTGCGGTGCGTGGTCGGTTTCCGCCAGCGCGCGAGCAACCGTGTCGACGAATTCCGGCGCGTTCAGCTGGTGGCCTGACACGTTGACCGCCATGCGCAATGGCGGCAGCCCGCGCGACTGCCAGAGCCGGTTCTGCCGGCAGGCCTCGCGCAGCACCCATTCGCCGATCGGGCCGATGAGGCCGGTGTCTTCCGCCAGCGGTATGAAATCGAGCGGCGACACCAGGCCGCGTTGCGGGTGCTGCCAGCGCACCAGCGCCTCGACGCCCGTGACCAGGCCGCTGGTGAGGTTCATCTGCGGCTGATAGAACAGCACCAGTTCCGAGCGCTCGATCGCCTTGCGCAGGTCTGTTTCCATGTCCAGGCGCCGGCGGACGGCCACGCTCATATGCGTCTGCCAGAAGTGCTGTTGCCCGCCGCCGCCCGTCTTGGCCTGATTGAGGGCGGTTTCCGCGTGGCGGATCAGACTGTCGAGATCCCGATCATCGGCCGGATAGAGCGCGATGCCGATGCTGGCGCTGAGCACCAGCTCCTGTTCGCTGGCGTGCAGCGGCCGGGCGACGCTGGCGAGCACTTTCTCGGCGACCAGTCGCGCGGTGTCGGCGGATTCGACCTCGAACGCCACCGCAAACTCGTCGCTGCCGACGCGCCCGAGCAAGTCGTCGGCGCGCAGCTGCCGACGGATGCGATCTGCCAGCTGAACCAGCACATCGTCGGCCACGTCGTGGCCCAGGCTCTCGTTCAGAATCTTGAAGCGGTCCAGGTCGAGCGCGAGGACGGCCAGCTTGGTGTCCGCGCCGGCGCGCTCCAGCAGCTGGCGCAGCCGCTCGCGGAAACCGGCCCGATTGGGCAGTCCGGTGAGCGCGTCGTGATACGCCAGCCGATGGGCGTGCCGTTCCGAAGCGCCGGCTTCCAGCAGGCGGCCCACGCGTCGGCGCAGCACGCCAAAGTTGATCGGCTTGGTAATGAAATCCGCCGCGCCGGCGCGAAACGCCCGTTCGACCGAAACCTCGTCCGCGAGGCTCGTGATCATCAGCACCGGCGTGCGCTGAGCCTGCGGCATGGCAAGCATCTGACGACAGGTGGCGAAACCATCCTGGCGGGGCAGGCGTGCGTCGAGCAGCACCAGATCCGGCCGCACCCGCGAGTAGAGCTGCATGGCCTCCTCGCCGTCGCCGGCCTCGACCACGCGGTAACCCTCCTGATCGAGCACGCCGCGCAGGGCGAGCCGGGTGCTGCGGTCATCCTCCACCAACAGGACCGTGAAGCCGGACTGCGGAACCTCGGCCGGGTTGCCCGGCAAGCGGCTGACCGACCACTGCGCCAACGCCTCGCGCGTGGCGGCGTGGCAGCGGTCGAAATCCTCGCTCAAGCGCGTCAGGCCCGGGAAGTCAGGCACTGAAACACCGGCGAGCTGTTCCACGCGGTCCGCAAGGTCGGCCACCTGTTCGGCGCCCACGTTGCGGGCGCTGCCCTTGAGGGTGTGAGCGAGACTGCGGATGCGCCCGGTATCCGCGGTCTGCACGGCGTCGCGCAGGTCCTGGAAATAGGCGGCGGCATCCGTCACGAAGGTGCGCAGGACGGTGGGCAGGGCGTCGCCAAGCGCGCTTTGCAGCTCGCCGAGCAGCGCCGCGTTCACCACGGTCGGGGTTGAACGGTTGTCGTGTGCGGCGACCGGCTCGGGCTCGGACGGCGCCGACGGCATCGCGGGCGACGTCCACTTTTCGAGCAGCCTGCGAACGGTGCGCAGCTGCATGGGCTTTGGCAGGGCATCGTCCATGCCGGCTGCGTAGCACTCGGCGATCAGATCGGCGTCGACGTTGGCCGTCATGGCCACGATGGGCAGCCGCGCCCCCGCGCGTTCCTGGGCGCGGATACGGCGCGTGGCTTCCAGCCCGTCCATCCCGGGCATGTTGCAGTCCATCAGGATGGCGTCGTAAGAACCATTGGCCCAGGCGTCGAGTGCGGCCTGACCATCACACACCACGGTCGCTTCGCAGCCGCAGGCCTCAAGCAGGCCCTTGGCCACCAGCTGGTTGGTGGCGTTGTCTTCGGCCACCAGCACGCGCAGCGCACGCCGAGGTGCAAGCAGCTGCGGCCCGATCGGGGCGTTTGCCTCGACGCCGGGCGCAAGCGGTGCGCGTTCCAGCAGCAGCGAGAAGCTGAAGGTGCTGCCCTGCCCCGGGGTGCTCTGGACATCGATTTCGCCCCCCATCAGTTCCACCAGCTGGCGGGTGATGGTCAGGCCCAGCCCGGAGCCACCGAACTCGCGCGTGGTCGAGCTGTCGGCCTGCGTGAAGGACTGGAAGATTCGGCCGAGGTCCTTCTCGGCAATGCCGATGCCGGTATCGGTAACCCTGAACCGCACGTGATCGCTGCCCGGGGGGTGGCAATCCACGTCGACACTGACGCCGCCGGCGCTGGTGAACTTGATGGCATTGCCAATGAGATTGGTCAGCACTTGGCCGAGCCGCACCGGGTCCCCGGTCACGAAATGCGGCACGTCCGGGGCTATGGCGACGTTCAGGTTGATGCCCTTGTTGCGCGTTTGCAGTTCGAACAGGGCCGCCACTTCGCCGACCTTGGCGGGCAAGTCGAAGGGAATGGATTCGAGTTCGACGCGACCGGATTCCAGGCGCGAGAAATCCAGAATGTCGTTGATGAGTGCCAGCAGGGTGTTGCCGGAAGCCTCGGCGATGGTCAGTCGTTCGAGCTGCTTGGGCGTCAGTGTGGTCTCGCGCAGCAGCTGCAGCATGCCCAGCAGGCCGTTGAGCGGGGTGCGAATCTCATGCGTCACGTTGGCGGTGAACTGGGCTTTCAGGCGCGCGGCGCTGATGGCGACATCGCGTGCCTCGACCAGTTCCTGCCCGCGCTCCTGCAGCTTGTCCATCATGCTGTTGAACGCGCGCTCCATCAGCTGCACGTCGGCCGGACCGGCCAGCGGAGCGCGGGCATTGAGATCACCTGCCTCGGTGCGCGCCATTACCCGCGCCAGGCCCTGAATCGGCATCGAGATGTGCCGCAGAATGATCAGCAGGGCCGGCAGCAAGAGCAGCGCGGTGAGCGCACTGATGGTTGCCGTGGAAACGACGATATCGCGGGCAATCTCGCGCAGCGCCGCCTTGCTCACGGCGACTGCTACCTGGCCCTGATACTGGGGCGGCGTGGCCGGTTCGCCGAATGCGCTCAGCTCCGCGTTGGCCGTGCCGACGTAGACCGGAGTCTGAAACAGCCATCGGCCGCCTGCATCGTCGACCATGCGTGACGGTGACGTTGCAGACCACGACGCTGCCGGCACCGGCCGTGTGTTGCCGACATCACCCTCGTGCAACAGGGTGGAGCCATCGGCGTTGTAGACGGCAACGCCGACAACGCTGGGGAACTGCAACAAACTCTTGGTCGCGGCGTGGGCGTTGTCCGGGGCTCCATACAGCAGCGCCAGGGTGGCCTGTGCAGCGTAGCGTTCCGCCAGCAAATGCCCTTGGGTGACCAGGTCATTGCGCGCCCGGTCTACGGAGATCCAGGAAATACCGCCGGCCGCCAGCACCGCCAGCAGCAGCAAGCCGGCGCCGGAGGCAACCATGACCAGCACGTTGCTGCGCATGGCGGCGAATCGTTTGCTCAGCGCTCGCAAGGGGTTCACGATTCAGTCCTGCGTGTTGCCGTGCGCATCAGCGGGCCGGAAGGACGAGGTCATAGCCGCTCAGGTTCGGCGTGATGCCCAGATGCTCGGCGGTGCGGCGATTGATGGCGCTTTGCACACTTCGGTTGGCCTTGAAGCCGACGGTTGTCCCCCGCGCCTCGGCGAGCGCGAGGCGCGCCAAATTCTCACCCATGGCCTTGTTTTCCGGATAAAGCGCAAACAACACACCGTGAGCCACATGCTGAACCGAGCCGGAAAAAATCACAATGTTCTTGGACCAGGCTTTGCCGAGAATGTCGGGCAAGGCCGAATCGTTTCCGACCAGGGCCGGATCCTGACTCAGCCAGACCGCGTCGGCCTTGCTATCGGCGCGGCCGAGAATTTCTTGATAGCGCTGGGCGGCCTCGCGGGCGGTCTCGACTGGCGCCGCCGCCAGGGTGAGCTTGTGCGCTTGGGCTGCCGCCTGCGCGCGCTCGAGCAGCCAGCCGCTGCGTTCCGGCCGGTACAGCCAGTGGACGGTCCGAACGGTTGGAACCAGGTCTTTGAGGCGCTTGAACAGCGCGTCCGGGTCCGTCTCCAGGCTGATCCCCGGCAATGACGGTTGTCCGGTCGGCGTAACTACGGCGCCCGCCACCAGCGGAACGCGTTCCTGTAGCGCTGCCGCTGCCAATATTGCGGTGTTGCCCAGCGCGACGGCGGCCTTCTCATCGAGGATGGACAGGCTGCCGTCCCTCATTTGTCCTGTCGGAGGGACTTGGACCAACCGCACCGATGCCGTCCGCCGCATGCCCTCGACGATCTGCTCCAGCACGGCGCGATAGGGCTCGTTCACCTCCGGAACGATGGCCAGCACCTCCGCTGCCGCGACGGACCATCCGGTGACCAGAAGGGCCGCAAACGCAAGCCCGAGTCCGGTGAGTTGCAGTCTCCTCATGCGGACGGCGCGCCGGCATACGTGTGGAAACATGGTTTTATTGTTCGGCGCGGCCTGGGTCGATCACTCAAATACCTTGCTGAGCTCAACGAACACATTGCGCCCCGCCATGGGCAGGTCGTTCGGGATGAGATTGGACGCACTCGGTTCGCGCACATCGCTGTTGAACAGATTGCGTGCGGATAATCTCACGCCCCAGTCGTCGCCAAACAGTCGCTGGCCGCGCAGCGTGAGGTCGAACGACACGTAATCGCCGACTTTCGAACGCGTGTCCCCCGGAGCACGCCTGCGGTCGAACACGCCGACTGCCTGTCCGGACAGTGTCCAGCGCGGTGCCAGCGCAAAGTCGCTGCGCAGGTAGGCAAGATGCGTCGGGGCAAAGCCGACGTCGTTGTCGGCCTCCTCGTCGGTCGACTTCTGGTAGGCGTAGTTGCCTGACAGGCGCAGCCGCCGCGAGGCCTGCCAGGCCAGCTCCGCTTCCAGGCCGTAGCCGGTCTGTTTGCCCGTGTTCTGGGCCGTCGCGCTGGTGGCGGGCGCTGGATCGGTCGCGAAGCGGATGATGTCCTCCATGCGGTAATAGAAGACGTTCATCGCGGCCCGCAGGCCCCGCCCGGCGTCCCAATCGAAGCCCAACTCCACGGTGTCGATGGTTTCCGGGTCGAGCGAAGAATTGCCGATGTTGGAGGGGTTGTTGACAGCGAAGAGTTCCTGAAAGGATGGTGCTCGAAACGCCCGCCCATAGAGCAGCTTGGTGGTCAGCGCGTAGCTGGTCTGCCAAACCAGCGCCAGGCGCGGGTTCAGCGTCGTCCCGAAATCCGAATAGTCGTCCAGACGCAGGCCGGCGGTCAGCGTCCAGTCGCGGCGAAAGTTCCATTCGTCCTGCGCAAAGGCATAGGCGATGCTGCGGTCTTCCTCGCGCACGAAGGCGGCGATGTCGGTCACGTCCACCAGCCCGCCCAGCGGCACGGGGAGTACCCCAAAAGGGGCGCCAAGATCGACTAGCGTGTAGTCGCGGCTTTCTTCCACCTTGTACAGGTCTTCCCTGCGGTAGCCGCCGCCCAGACGCAGGCGGTGCCGGTCGAAGCCGGTATAGAGCCCGCTCAGTTCGCCGCGGTAGTGGCGCTCGTAGACGTCGGGGTTGCCCAGCACGCCGTGCGGGAAGGTGCCGCCGAAAGCGCCAGGCGGAAACAGGCGCAACCGGGCGAGGTTTTCCACCTGGTAATAGCTGATCGTACCGGTCACCCCCCAGTCGCGGGCAAAGCTGGCGTTGTCGTAGGAAAGGTCGGTCGACAGGCGCCGCCCGTCGCCACGGCCCACGGGGTCCAGCGCCTGCGATACGCCGGCGCCGACGCCGATGTCGTTCACCTCCTGAAACCCGCCCCTCAGGCGCCAGTGGCCGCGGCCGATGTCCGCGCGCGCCTCGACGTTGTCGCGGTTCAGGCTGATCGGACCGGGCGCCAGCGAGGCACTGGTGCCAAACAGCCCGTCCAAGGCGGTCTGGGCATCTGCCGAAATGGTCCGGTCCGGGCCGTCCGCGCGGTGTCGCTCGACATAGACATACGCGTCGAAGCCGCCGACCTCGCCGCCCCACTGCACGTATTGGTCGTTGCGATCGAACGAGCCGGCGCGGGCGCCGACTTCGAGTCCTTTTACGTCAGCGGCGGACTTGGTGACGATGTTGATCACGCCGGAAAAGGCGTCGGCGCCGTACAGTGCCGATCCCGGACCGCGGATCACCTCGATGCGGGCGATGCCGGTCACCGGCATGCGGCCCCAGGAGGCGCCCAGCTGCCCCTCGAAAATGTTCTTTATTGAAATGCCATTGATCAGCAACAGCACCTGCGGGTTGGTCTGGGTGTGGATACCGCGAATAGAAAAGACCGGCCGATACCCCACATTGTTTATTCCAACGTGTAACCCCGGCACGGTTTCCAGTACTTCGTTCAGTTCCGTCGCACCAATGGCGGCGATGTCCTCGGCCGTTATCACGCTGGCGATGGCCGGGCTCTGGCGCAGTGGCTGCGCGTTGCCGGTGGCGATGCTCACCATCTCCGCGCTGCCGTAGAACTCGGCTAGCGTGGCTTCATCGGCGCTTTGCGACCAGGCGCCGGGACTGGCCGCCAGGGCGGACGCGAGCAGAAGCCACAGAACCGGACGGAGGCCGTACATTCCCGCCGGCCGATGCGTCTTACTCATGCTTGTTTCTCCTGACTCGGTCGGCTGTCCAAGGGTCTACCAGGCACGAGGGGCGGGGCCGCTGTACTGCAGTCGGTCACAGCGGATAGGAAACAAGGCGCCTTCGGGGTGTTTTGCGGCATCTACGACGCAGAAGAGCAAACCCGCACTGAAAGCCAGCAGCGTTGCATGCTGGTATTCACTTACGGTTAGTCCTTGATCCGCGTACAGTGCAGCAGCGAGCGCCGCCACGTTCATTCCCATCCGCTTCCCGCGGAGAATTTTCTGGATATCCAACGCGAGCATCGTGAACGCCCCCCCCCACAAACCCAGCCGCCGCGCCAGGCGTTCTGCGGGGGCCAAGCGCTCGTCCACGCTGCGCAAGGGTCGTCCGTAACCCGGGATGGTGCGGTGCGTCTTCAACTCACGCGCCACGACGTCCTGCAGACTCTCTCCCGCATCGCAGCGCCTGCGCGCGCGCTGCAAAAAATCGAACGCGCCGATCATCGGCCGCTGGCCGTAAATGGTGGCGTCGGTCACGGCAATGGCGGCGCCGAGCGCAAGTCCCGGCGTGCTGCGCGCGCTGCCGCCCAGCGCCGCGACGCGGTTGTTCCAGATGCGCGGTTCCGGGTAACTGGCGGAGATTTTCCACAGGCCCTGGAACAGTTCGAGCTGCGCGGCGCTGAAGCGTCGGCCGGTGATGCCGAACATCAGCAGGTCCATCCAGCTGAGATCTTCCAGCGCGTTCAGCAGGTCGTGCCCGCGAAACGTTACCGTGCCGTCCGCCACCGACACTGCGCCCAGCTCGGTCGGCCAGTGATCCTCATACTCAAACAGCGTGGCGTTCTTCATGTCCGCATCCTCCCCCGGTTCCGTCACGCTTTATCGGCAGCGGGCCCCACGTACTTGACCGCGCCGTGAAAGAACGGAAAGCGCTTGAACCCGAAACGCTTTTGTTCTAGCCCGTGCACCGCGGCGCCGGGCAGGCGCAGAAGCAGATACAGCATTTCGCCCTCCTCGGCGCCGAGTCCCAGGTCGCGCAGCGCAGCGGCCGCGACGCCGGACATGGCGAGCGGCGCGCCCGCTGCGGCTTCCAGGGTCGGCCGATGGTCTGCCAGCCAGGGCAGATGCTCGCCCGCGCTGATGGCGCGAAGGGTGTCCAGCGTCTGCACCACCGGCATGGCGCAGCTCACACCGTGCGGATCGAAACCCGGGGCATGCTCCATCGGCGTCCAGATGTCGGCACGTTCGGGCCGCGGGGGGTCCTTCAGAAACCATTGCCAGGCCGCGACGTCGCAGCCGAACCGCTCCCAGGCTTCCAGAGCGACGCGCACCTCGTGACCGCCGCCCAGATTGCCGGCACCGACGCCGAGCGCCGCCATCAACATCGATGCGGCCGGCGAACCGCCCACGCCGGCGCACATGGCGGCGTGCACGCTCGCCTCGCGCGGCCCCGGGTTCGCAAACGCAATGGCAAGACGTTCCAGCAACCTTGCCTGGGCAGGTGTCGGGCGCTCGCCGGCAAACATCAGGTACAAGTACTCGACGAAGCTGGCCTTGCTCAGCAGGTCGCCGTAGACGTCGTAGCCACGGCAGCGGCAGATCGCGGCAACAAAGGGGTTGTCAGACTCCGGTTCCTCTTGCCATATATCGGTGGCTATGGACTCACTTGTCATGCGTGTTTTTCGTGTTTAGCGTAGCCATACGACGCCCTATTGGGGGAATCTCTTCTGGATCAATCATTATGTCTAGAAGCAGAGGTCGCCGCGCTTGGATCATTTTTGAGAAGTTAATGGAGGTCAGGTCTTCCACGCTCTGAATTGTATAGCCTTCTACGCCCATCGCGCGCGCCATTGCAGCGAAGTCGACGCGTGGGATTTCGTAGCCGATTTCTTCCGCTCCGGCAAGCCGCTGCCCATGTTTCACAGTGCCAAGTCCAGCATCATTCAGCACGGCGAATATAACCGGCAGTCGGCTCTGTGCAGCGACAGTAATTTCTTGTCCATTCATAAGCATGCTGCCATCGCCCGTCAGTACGACAACCGGTAGCTGCGGGTTTCCAAATGCCATGCCAACTGCAGCGCCCAAGCCCCAGCCCATGCCACTAAACTCTCCAGAACAACGATACAGGCTTTGTTCTGATCTGCGCCTGTCCGCGTGACGGGGAAGGAAGGCTTTTACGATGTGGCCTTCTGTGTTTTCAGGCATCGCGCCGGACCGGCGCTGCGCTGAGCGGCGATCCGGAATATGTAGATAATGAATGGCCCAAAAGTAGGCGGCCGTGCCGTCTGCCACAAAGCGGGTGCCAACGGGAAGCGCTTCGGGTAACTCGCGCATTACTCGTTGTGGTTTTATCGGAACGGACCGCGAGAAATATTTTTCCGGTTCGTCGAGTGTGCAATTTGGCAGTACGCCTTGAGATGGACTGTAAGGATTGTTCCCAGGGAAAGCCAATACCGGAGGAGCTGGCGTTCTGGTTGATGTTAGGGGGGTCGCACTTACGCTTTTTGCGCTTGGAATGCGGGGCGACGCGGTGCGTCGCAGTTCTTGGAGTCGCTCCAGTGCCACCGATGGGGTGCCATGAACGTGCAATTTCGCCATGGGAGAGCCAGCAAAATGTTCTGCGTTGCTGTCAATGTGAATTATGCGGTCATTCAGAAGAGCTTGCTCATTCCAGTTGCCAGTGGCAAATTCCCCCATACTCGTGCCGATACAAATAATGCAATCAACCAAAGGATCGGCGAGTGCATCGAGAGCGCTGCGGTGGCCAGAAACCCCAACTATTCCTTTGAACTGCTTGTGGTAAGGGCTAACCAAGCCTTTTCCAAAAGGGGTGGCCACTACGGCTGCGTTCAGCTCTAAAGCAAGAGCTAGTACCTGCCCCGCGACTGCTTTAGCGCCTTGCCCGAGAACGAATGCAACTTTCCTTGCTGAGGCCAGCGCTTCCGCCAGTTCGTTAATCTGGTTCTCATCAACAAAGCGTTCTTTTCGGACGAGTCGATCAAGAGCAATATTCGCAGATATTACATTGGGCGAGCGAGAGACATCGAGGGGCAGGCTTAGGTGTGTAGCGCCGCCCGGCTCGCGAGTGGCCGCCAGTATTGCACTGATTAATTTGTTTTCGAGCTGTTTGGGGTGCGATACAAGTGTGCTGTATCGGGTCAAGCTTTTATAAATAGAGACAGTATCAACCGCCGTACAGCTCGATTCTTGCAGGCCGCTGCGACCAAAATTCGGCAGAGGAGTTTGAGCCGTTAAAGCAAGTAACGGGACGTTGTCCTGGTTTGCATGGGCCACCCCCGTAATCATGTTGGTAGCGCCGGGCCCAGTCGTGGCAAAGCACACGCCGAGCTTGCCCGTTTCGCGGGCGTAGCCGTCGGCCATGAAGGCGGCACCGGACTCGTGGCGCGCGACGATCAGTTCCGGGCCGCCGCGGCGCATGCCGCGGGCGATGGCGTTGACCAGCGGTTCGATGGCGCCGCCCGGTACACCAAATACGTACTCGACGCCTATCTGTTGCAGGTAGTGGACGATCAGGTCGCCGCCTTCGAGCGAGGGTTCGGCCTCGGTCGAGGGCGTTGCTTGGGGCGAGCGGGTGGGGGGCTGCGGGCGCATGTCTACCTTCCTCGTTGACACGTGCGGAGGCTCAAAGAGCTGTGACCTTCCGGTTCTCGGCGAACCTTGGGTGTCCCTTTGAACCGGGTGGGGGGTATGGCGTGGGGTCTTGGCCGTTGCGAGTGAGGGCGCCGCCTGGCGCACGCTGTGCGCGGTGGGCGTAAGTCCGCGTGGAAATTAGAGAGCGATCCGCGGACCGAGCCGGTGATTGACGACGAGATACTGGTCACCGTCACGCCTTTGTCAGACGCCATGCTCGATAGCCTGACCGCGGTCCCTGGCCTGGGCCCGGGTCAAACAGCGCGCATCGCCAGATAGGGCGCGGGCCGTGTCCGGAACGGCGATCCGCAGCGGGCAACGGTGCCAGCTCTTCAGCGGTGAATCCGTCACTGACGCGACGTCGTTCCAGCGCATCTGTCCCTCCCTAGGGTGCGTCGGTGCTTGCGTGAGACACCATATATTAAAACTTGCTAATAAGTACGTGCCGTTACGTGCGAAGGCTGATTTTCTTTGTCAGCTTGTGCCTTCAGGTGATGAGACACCGCGTCCCGAAGGCGCTGTGGCGCTGTCGGCGGGGGCAGATGTCTGTGGCGCACGCGGGCATGCCCACGCCTGCGACCTCGTCGGAGAGCGCGGTGCCGTGTTCGCAAGGTCGGCTTGTGCCCCGCGGGGATGGGCGGGATGGGAAAGGCGGGTGTCGGCCTGTGGCCGAGTCGATACGCTTGTGTCAGTCGGTCGCGCGGCGGATTTGCGCGACGCGACCCTGCCGCGCGAGCTTGACGGTGATGGCGTCCCCAAGGGGATTCGAACCCCTGTTGCCGCCGTGAAAGGGCAGTGTCCTAGGCCTCTAGACGATGGGGACTTGCAGCAGGCGCGGGCGGGTGTCCGCCTCGCAAAAGATTTGGTGGAGCCAGGCGGGATCGAACCGCCGACCTCAACACTGCCAGTGTTGCGCTCTCCCAGCTGAGCTATGGCCCCGTGCAAGGGGCGCGAACTTTACTGATTCGGCCGGCGCAGTGTCAAGCGCTGGCTTGGCCCTGCAGCCAGTGCACGGCACGCTCCAGACGCCCCAGCACGCGGCCGCGGCCGATCAACTGCAGCGTCACGTCGATGGCCGGCGACACCGCGTTGCCGCACAGCGCCACGCGCAGCGGTTGGGCGAGCTGGCCGAATTTGAGCCCGCGCTGCGCCGCCACTTCCTCAACCAGCGCGTGCAGCGTCGGCGCCTGCCAGTCGTCGAGCTGTTCGAAGCGCGTGTGCAGTGCGATCAGCGGTTCGACGACGCCGGCGCTGAAGTGCTTGGCCGCGGCGGCCGGGTCGTAGTCGTTGAACTCCCGATAGAACAGCAAGGCCTTGTCGGCCATCTCGACCAGCGTCTTGCAGCGCTCGCGCAGCGCGACCACCACCTCGGGCAGCGGCGGGCCGTCGAGCGCCGGATCGACGCCCAGGCGGCCGACGAAGGGACTCAGATGCCGCGCGATGTGGTCAGGGTCGCTGGTCTTGATGTAGTGCTGGTTGAGCCACAGCAGCTTGTCGGGATTGACCGCCGCCGCCGCGCGGTTGACCGCCTCCACGTCGAACTTGGTCACCAGCTCGTCCAGCGAGAACACTTCCTGGTCGCCGTGCGACCAGCCCAGGCGCACCAGGTAGTTGAGCAAGGCCTCGGGCAGGATGCCGTCGTCGCGGTATTGCAGCACGCTGACCGCGCCGTGGCGCTTGGACAGGCGCGCGCCGTCCGGCCCCAGAATCATCGGCACGTGGGCGTACTGCGGCAGCGCGGCGCCCAGCGCGCGCAGGATGTTGATCTGCCGGGGCGTGTTGTTGAGGTGATCGTCGCCGCGGATGACGCAGCTGACGCCCATGTCCATGTCGTCCACGACGACGGTGAAGTTGTAGGTCGGCGTGCCGTCGCTGCGCGCCAGCACCAGATCGTCGAGCTCGGTGTTGCTGAATGCGACCCGGCCGCGGATGAGATCGTCCACCACCACGTCGCCGTCGGCGGGGTTGCGAAAGCGCACCACGGACGGCGGCTCGCCCGGCGGCGGGGCGGTGAGGTTGCGGCAACGGCCGTCGTAGCGGGGCTTCTCCTTGCGCGCGAGCTGTGCCTCGCGCCGGGTGGCGAGATCCTCCGGCGTGCAGTAGCAGCGGTAGGCGTGGCCGGCGTCGAGCAGATGGCCCAGCACCTGGGCGTATCGCTCAAAGCGGTGGGTCTGGTAGAACGGCCCCTCGTCGTAGTTGAGGCCCAGCCAGGTCATGCCCTCCAGGATGGCGTTGACCGATTCTTCCGTGGAGCGCTCGCGGTCCGTGTCCTCGATGCGCAGGATGAAGGTGCCGCCGTGGTGGCGCGCATGCAGCCAGGCGAACAGCGCCGTGCGGGCGCCGCCGATGTGCAGGTAGCCGGTGGGACTCGGGGCGAAGCGGCTGCGAACGCTCATGCGGGGTTTGTTGTCGGTGCGGTCGAGGCGGCTATTGTAGCGATGCCGGCCTGCCGGCCCGGCGGCGGCGCGTTTGACCGGGCCAGCGGCGGCGCCTAGAATGCGCGCCCCCAAGCGGGACATTCCCCGGGGGCGATTAGCTCAGCGGTAGAGCACTACCTTCACACGGTAGGGGTCGCTGGTTCGATCCCAGCATCGCCCACCAGTCATGCCATAAGACGCCCGGCCCGAACCGGGCGTTTTGCATTCCGGATCGCGACAGGCCGCGCCGCGGGCTGAGTCGCTACAATCCGCAGCCCGTTTCGATCTGCCGCCCGGCTGTTCCGCTCATGGACAAACTCACCAATATCAACGTCGTCGAGCAACAGCTCATGCCGACTCCGGCCGAGGTGCGCGGCCGCCTGCCGCTGACACAGGTCGCGCAGCGCACGGTGCTGGACGGCCGCGCCGCGGTCGAGGCCATCCTCGACCGGCGCGACCCGCGCCGGTTCGTGGTGGTCGGCCCCTGTTCGATCCACGATCTGGAGGCCGCCCGCGACTACGCGCGCCGCCTGCACGCGCTGGCGCAGGAGGTGAAGGACACGCTGCTGATCATCATGCGCGTGTACTTCGAGAAGCCGCGCACGTCGACCGGCTGGAAGGGTTTGATCAACGATCCGCGCATGGACGATTCCTTCCACATCGAGGAGGGCGTCATCAAGGCGCGCGAGCTGTTGCTGGAGCTGGCCGAGATGGGTCTGCCGGCCGGCACCGAGGCGCTCGATCCGATCATGCCGCAGTACCTGCACGACCTGATCACCTGGACCGCCATCGGCGCCCGCACCACCGAGTCGCAGACCCACCGCGAGATGTCGAGCGGACTGTCGACCGCGGTCGGCTTCAAGAACGGCACTGACGGCGGCATCGATGTCGCGGTCAACGCCATGAAATCCGCCGCCAGCCCGCACAGTTTTCTCGGCATCAACCTGCAGGGCCAGTCGGCGGTGATCCGTACCCGCGGCAATCCGCACGGGCATCTGGTGCTGCGCGGCGGTCACGACCGGCCGAACTACGACTCGGTGGCCGTGGCGCTGTGCGAGCAGGCGCTGGCCAAGGCCAAGCTGCCGCAGAACATCGTGGTCGATTGCAGCCACGCCAACTGCAACAAGCAGCCCGAGCTGCAGGCGCTGGTGCTGGAGAACTGCGTCAACCAGATGCTGGACGGCAACCGATCCATCGTGGGTCTGATGCTGGAAAGCAACCTCGAAGCCGGCAACCAGCCGATTCCGCAGGATCTGTCGCAGCTGCGCTACGGCGTGTCGGTGACCGATCCGTGCATCGACTGGCCGACCACCGAGGCGCTGCTGCGCGGCATGCACGGCAAGCTGCTGCCGCTGGTCCGCGCCGCGTGAGGACGCGCTGATTCATTCAGCGCTTCCCGGCCGGGGCCATGGTCCCCGGGTGTGTCCATCGATTCGTTGATCGGGTCGCTGGCGTGTGCCGCGATGCGGCGAGCGAGAACGGCCCAGCGATGGGGCTGTTCAGCATCTTGTTCGGGGCGACGCGGAAAATTCCATCGGCCGGTTTTGTCGCGCCAAGGGCATCTTGCCGCCGATCAAGCCTGGGCGGCGGGGTGTCTGTGATGCTGCAAGCCCGGTGGAGCCGGGCCGACCGCACGCTGTCACGTCATTGACCAGGGTCAGCGGACGTTTCTGATAATCGTTATCATCAACCGCGTGTTCGGCCCATCGGGCGGCCGGCGGGCGCTGTGCCGGCGTGCCCTCATCAAACCGTATCGCCATGACCGATAACGATCCCGCTTCGCCGCTGCCCACGCTGGAAAGCCTCGCGCTACGCCAGCCGATGGTGGTGGCCGACGTCCGCGTGCCCGACGAGTTTCCCGAGTGGCAGCGCTGGCTGGAAGAAATCGGCTTCATTCCCGGTGAGTCGGTCTGCCTGCTCGCGCGCGCCGTGCCGGGTGGTGATCCGCTGGTGGTGCGCATCGGCACGTCAACGTTTGCGCTGCGCCGGGCCGAGGCCGCCTGCGTGCTGGTCGAGGCCGCGGGGTGAATAACGAAGCGGTCATCCACTTCCAGCGCGCCGAGCCACTGGTGGCGCTGCTCGGCAACCCCAACTGCGGCAAGACCGCGCTGTTCAATCTGCTGACCGGCAGTCGCCAGAAGGTGGCCAACTACGCCGGCGTCACGGTGGAGCGCAAGGAAGGCCGTTTCAGCACCGCCGCCGGCCGGGACGTGCGCGTGCTGGACCTGCCGGGCGCCTACAGCCTGCACCCGCGCTCGCCGGACGAGCGCGTGACGGCGGACGTCCTGTACGGCCGTGCGGCCGGGGAAAAACGGCCCGATCTGGTGGTGTGCGTGGTCGATGCCACCAACCTGCGGCGCAACCTGCGCCTGGTGCTGGCCGCCAAGCGCCTGCGCCTGCCCTGCGTGGTGGCGCTCAACATGATGGACTTGGCCGGACGCCGCGGGCTGAAGGTCGATCCCGCGGCGCTTTCGCGTGAGCTCGGCGTGCCGGTGATCCCGACGGTGGCGGTGAAAAGCGACGGCGCGCAGGCCTTGCGTGCCCTGCTCGGCGACGTCGCCACCTGGCCAAAACAGGATTACGCGGGCGAGCTGCCGGCCGGCGCCGAAGCCGATCCGCGCGGCGATCACGCCGCCGTGCGCGCCATCCTGGAGCGCCTGGGCCTGGACGAGTCCCTGCCGCATCTGGCCAGCGACCGCATCGACCGCGTGGTGCTGCACCCGGTGTTCGGGCCGCTGTTGTTGGCGGTGGTGCTGTTTTTGGTGTTCCAGGCCGTGTTTGCCTGGGCCGAGGCGCCGATGGGCTGGATCGAGGCTGCCACCGCCTGGGCGGGCGATCTGCTGACGTCTGTGTTGCCGGACGGCTGGCTGCGCAGCCTGCTGGTGGACGGCGTCATCGCCGGCGCCGGTGGCGTGCTGGTGTTCCTGCCACAGATCGTGATTCTGTTCTTTTTCATCCTGGTGCTGGAGGAATCCGGCTACCTGCCGCGGGCGGCCTTTCTGCTCGATCGCCTGATGGGTGGCGTGGGGCTCTCGGGGCGCTCGTTCATCCCCTTGCTGTCGAGCTTCGCCTGCGCCATCCCCGGCATCATGGCCGCGCGCACCATCGCCAACCCGCGCGACCGGCTGGTCACCATCCTCATCGCGCCGCTGATGACCTGCTCGGCGCGGTTGCCGGTGTACGCGCTGCTGATCGGTGCGTTCATCCCGCGCCGGCAGGTGTGGGGCGGGCTGGAGTTGCAGGGTTTGGTGCTGTTGGTGCTGTACGTGGCCGGCATCGCCGGCGCGCTGGCGGTGGCCTGGGTGCTCAAGCGCCTGACCGCGCGGCGGCAGGTGCGCACGCTGATGATGGAACTGCCCATGTACCACCTGCCGGCGCTGCGCAACGTGGCGATCGGTCTGTGGCAGCGGGTGGCTATTTTCGTGCGCCGCGTCGGCGGCATCATCCTGGCGCTGACGGTCGTGATGTGGTTCCTGGCCAGCTTCCCGGCACCGCCGCCGGACGCGACCGGGCCCGCCATCGAATACAGCCTGGCCGGCATTCTCGGCCGGGCGCTGGCGGTGGTGTTCGAGCCGATCGGCTTCAACTGGCAAATCAGCATCGCCCTGGTGCCCGGTCTGGCGGCGCGCGAGGTGGCGGTCGGCGCGCTCGGCACCGTGTACGCGTTGTCGGCCACCGGCGAGGACACCGCGGGCGCGCTGGCACCGCTGATCGCGCAGGACTGGGGTCTCGCCACGGCGCTGTCGCTGCTCGTCTGGTACGTGTTCGCGCCGCAGTGCCTGAGCACGCTGGCCGTGATTCGCCGCGAGACCGGCGGCTGGCGCTGGGCGGCGCTGACGGCGGGATATCTGTTCGCGCTGGCCTACCTGGCATCGTTCATCACGTACCGCGCGGCACTGTGGTTCGGCGCGTAACGGATGCGCTGAACCTGTTCGGCGTTTCCCGACGGATCGCGAAGCGCTTGCCTCGCTCCTCGCCGCCGGGCTAAAACTGCCGGGCAGGGCCCCGCGTCGAGGGCCCGTCGGGGAGGAGGAGGGCCCATGGGCATACGCACCGGTGCGCAGTACGTCGAGAGCCTGCGCGACGACCGGGCGCTGTACATCGCCGGCGAGCGCGTCGGCGACGTCACCCGCCACGCGCCGCTGGCCGGCATTCTGGCCAGCATCGCCGAGCATTTCGACGCGTTCCACCGGCCGGAAGTGAAGGCCGACTACACCTATCCGTCGCCCAAGGACGGCAAGCCGGTCAGCAATTCCTTCCTGCCGGCGCGCACCTGGGACGAGGTGCAGCAGCGCCTGCGCGGCGAGTCGGCGCGCAAGGAAGCCACCTACGGCCTGATGGGCCGCCTGCCGGATTTCATGAACGCCTTCGTCACCGACGCAGCGGTGGTCGCCCCGCACGTGCTGGGACACCGTGACAAGGCGTTTGCCGACAACGCCATCCGCTACTGGGAATACTGCCGCGACGAGGACATCTGCCTCACCCACACGCTGGTCGACCCCAAGCGCGATTACGGCAAGGACCTGTAGGCGCAGCGGGCGCTCAAGGTGGTGCGCGAGACCGACGCCGGCATCGTGGTCAGCGGCGCGCGCATGCTGTCCACGCTGGCGCCGGTCAGCAACGAGATCTGGGTCGGCCCGTTCATGCCGCGCCGGCCGGGCGAGGAGGACTACGCGCTCAGCTTCGCCGTGCCGGTGGCGACGCCGGGCCTGAAGTTCATCGCCCGGGCGAGCTACGCCCGCGGCGGCAGCCGCTACGACCGGCCGCTCGCCGAGCGCTTCGACGAGGGCGACGCGCTCGCCATCTTCGAGGACGTGCTGGTGCCCTGGGAGCGGGTGTTCATCTACCGCGACATCGTCGCCTACAACATGATGGCACCGAGTTTTCCGGGCTATCTGCTGCTGCAGGCCAACGTGCGCGGGCGCGCCAAGCTGCGCTTCATGACCGGTCTCGCCTGCAAGATGGCGGACGTGCTCGGGCGCAGCGCCCTGCCGCGCTACCAGGAGCTGCTGGGCGAGTTTCTGGCGCTGAACGAGATCGCCGACGGCCTGGTCGAGGCCAGCGCCCGCGAGCTGGTGGTCCACGCGCAGGAGGAGTTCGCCAAGCAGGCCGATCCCGGCTTCGTGCTCGAGGACGTGGCGCGCGAGACGGCCTCGCTGTTCGCCTCGCCCAGCCGGTCCATGGTCGGCATCTCGATGCTGCGATTCTTCCTGCCCGAGGTGAACACCAAGGTCAACGAGCTGATTCGCCTGATGGGCAGCTCCAGTCTGGTAATGACCGCGACCGAGGCCGATTTCGCCAACCCGGCCACGGCCGGCGATCTCGAACAATTCCTCGGCAACGAGCAGGCCAGCGCCCGCGAGCGGGTGCAGGTGATGAAACTGGCCTGGGACGCGGTGGCCGGCGAGTTCGGCGGCCGGCAGGAGATCTACGAGATCTTCTTTGCCGGCGATCCGTTCCTGTCGCGCCAGCTGCACTACTTCACGCCGCGCCGGGGGCAGTATCAGGCGATGGTCGATCGCCTGCTGCGCGAGAGCGGCGCCTGATCGGCCGCCGGTCGGACCCCCTGTTACCCCTTCAACTTTCGGCCGTCGGTCAGGCGGCCCGCACGGAGCCTCGCATGTCCAATTCCCCCGTCCCGAGCGCGGAAGAACTCATTGGCCGCGCCCGTGATCTGGCGCCGGTGATCGCCAAACGCGCGCTCGAGTGCGAGCGCCTGGGGCGCCTGCCGGACGCGAGCTTCGCGGATTTTCGCGACGCCGGTTTCTTTCGCATCCTGCAGCCGAGGCGCTTCGGCGGCTACGAGCACGACATGTACACGCTGCTCGAGGTGACGCGCGAGATCGGCCGCAGCGGCTGCTGCTCCAGCGCATGGGTGCTGGCGATCCTCGCCATCCACAACTTCTACCTCGGTTATTTCCCGGCCAGGGCGCAGGAAGACATCTGGGGCGAGGATCAGGACACGCAGACCTGCACGCCGTTCGTGCCGGCCGGCACGGTCACGAAAGTGACTGGCGGCATCGAGATCCGCGACGGCCGCTGGACGTTCGCCAGCGGCTGCGATCACGCGCGCTTCGCGCTGGTCGGCGTGCTGGTGCCGGACGACGCCGGCGGCCCGCCCGAGTACGTCCAGTGCGTGGTGCCGCAGGGGGATTTCATCATCCACCACGACAGTTGGGACGTGGTGGCACTGAAGGGCACCGGCAGCAAGGACATCGGCATCGAGCACTGCTTCGTGCCGACGCATCGCCTGTTCTCGCTGACCAAGGTGGCGCAGGACATCGCGCCGGGGCGGGAGATCAACCCGGGGCCCCTGTACCGGCAGCCGTTTTTCGCCGCCTCGGTGTGCTCGCTGATCGCGCCGGCCTGGGGCGCCGCGCAGGCGGCGCTCGACGGCTTCGAGCAGCGCCTGCAGTCCCGCATGATGGTGTTCGGCGCCGGCAAGCAGGGCGAGAAATCGACCGCGCTGCTGCGCCTGGTGGAGGCGGCGGCCGAGATCGACGCCGCCGGCCTGCTGCTGAAACGCAACTGCGACGCCTTCAAGGCGCTGGCCGAGGCCGGGCAGTCGTCGACCAAGGCGCTGCGCGCGCGGGCGCTGTTCGAGGGCGCCTACGCCACCACGCTGCTGACGCGGGCCGTCGAGCGCCTGTTCGTGGCCAGCGGCGGCAGCGCGCTGCACGAGGGCAATGTTCTGCAGCGCTGCTGGCGCGACGTGCACGCCATCAACAGCCACGCCGGCATGAACCTCGACAACATGGGCGAGCTGTACGGTCAGATTCGGCTCGGCCAGGACATCGAGCACGGGCTGATCTGAGGCCGCGCCGGCGATCGCTGTGTGGAAGGCTGAACGAGTCCGTCCTGGCCTCGTTCAGGTTCGCCGGGTCCGGCCCTTGCGCGCTTGATGCGCGAGCGCGCCATCGCTGGCGCGGTGCTGGCCGCGGTCAGGCCGTCGCCGTTCGGGCCGTCGCGTGTGTCCCCAGCACGTGCTGCGCCGCGGCCCGCACGCGCCGAAGGTCGCGCGCCGGGTCGGGCGTGCTGAGGGCGCGCCGCCAGGCCCGCGCCCCCGGCTCGCCCTGGAACAGCCCGAGCAGAGGCCGGGTCAGGGCCGTGATCGGCGTGCCGGCGGCGAGCTGGCCTTCCATGTAATCGAGGTACTGCGCCAGCACGGCCGCGCGTTCGGGCGGCGGCGCGACGGCGCCGAAGACGCGCCGGTCCGCCTCGGCCAGCAGCCAGGGCGAGTGATAGGCGGCGCGGCCGATCATCACGCCGTCGACGTGGGCCAGATGCGCAAGGGCCTGGTCGAGGTCGGTGATGCCGCCGTTGATGACGATCTCGAGCGCCGGCCGCAGGCGCTTGAGGCGGTACACAGTCTCGTAGCGCAGCGGCGGAATCTCCCGGTTCTCCCGCGGCGACAGGCCGTCCAGCCAGGCCTTGCGGGCATGCACGGTGAAGTGCCGGCAGCCGGTCGCGGCGACGGTTTCGACGAAGGCGAACAGATCCTCGTCGCGGTCCGTGCGGTCGATGCCGATGCGGCATTTCACCGTCACCGGGATGTCCACCGCCGCCTGCATGGCCGCCACGCAGTCGCCGACCAGTCCGGGTTCGGCCATCAGGCACGCCCCGAAGCGGCCGGACTGCACCCGGTCCGACGGGCAGCCGACGTTGAGGTTGATCTCGTCGTAGCCGAAATCCGCGCCGATGCGCGCCGCCCGCGCCAGCTGCGCGGGATCGCTGCCGCCCAGTTGCAGCGCGACCGGGTGCTCGGCCGGGCTGTAAGCCAGCAGGTATGCGGGATCGCCCCGCAGCAGCGCCTGGGCGGTGACCATTTCCGTATACAGCAGCGTGCAGCGCGAAATCAGGCGGTGCAGGAAACGCGCGTGGCGGTCGGTGCAGTCCATCATCGGCGCCACCGACAGGCGGCGCGACAGTTTGGTGGGCTGGGGGGTGGGGCAGGGGGCGTCCATGGCGCGGCATTGTGCCAGCGCCGGCGGACGCGATTGACAGCGTCGACGGGCGCGGTGTCTGATCGGCCGCGGCGCTTCACCGCCCGAATGCAGCCCAGCGACAAGGAGAAACCGATGGCCGACCCGCAGATTGCCCAGAAGAGCCCTTTCGTCGAGGAAACCGAGCCCGGCACCTACTGGTGGTGCGCCTGCGGCAAGTCCGGCGATCAGCCGTTCTGCGACGGCGCCCACAAGGGCACCGCCTTCACGCCGCTGGAGCATGCGGTGGCCGAGAAGGCCACGCTGGCCTGGTGCGGCTGCAAGCACACCAAGACGCCGCCGTTCTGCGACGGCTCGCACCGCGCGCTGTAATCGCGCTTCACTGTTCCCGACGCCCGCGTTTTCCGGCCCGGCAAGCGCCGATACCCAGCGCTTGCCGTCAGGGGCGGGAGGCCCCGGCATGAATCAATGGCGCAAGCTATTGATTCATTGAGCGCATCGTGGGCGTGTACCGCGATGCAGCGAGCTGAAAAATCCCAGGGGTGGGGTTTTTCAATGATTCCCCCCAAGCGCGGGCGTCGCCGTTTCCGGAACCGGCCATGACCGATACCGACGTGCTTCTGTGGCAGCCGTCCGCCCAGCGCATCGCGGACGCGAATCTGACGGCCTTTATCGCCCGCTACCGGCCGGGCGCCGACTACGCGCGGCTGTATGACTGGTCGGTGGCCGAGCCGGCGGCGTTCTGGGCGGCGCTGTGGGAGTTCTGCGGCATCGTCCAGCACGCGCCGCCGCGCGCGGTGCTGGAGCACGCGGACCGCATGCCCGGCGCTCGGTGGTTCCCGGGCGCCACGCTCAACTTCGCCGAGAACCTGCTGCGCTGGCGCGATGACCACCCGGCGCTGGTGTTCCGCGACGAGACCGGCTCCCGGCGCGAGCTGAGCTACGCCGATCTCGCCGCGCAGGTCGGCGCCCTCACGGCGGCGTTGCGGGAATTCGGCGTGCAGCCGGGTGACCGGGTGGCGGGCTATCTGCCGAACATCCCGCAGGCGATGGTCGCCATGCTGGCGGCGGCGAGTCTCGGCGCCGTGTGGTCGTCCTGCTCGCCGGATTTCGGCGCGCGTGCGGTGCTGGACCGCTTCGGGCAGATCGCGCCCAAGGTGGTGTTCGTGTGCGGCGGGTATCACTACAACGGCCGGCCGCAGGACCGCCGCGCGGCGGTGGCGGAGATTCTGGCCGGCCTGCCGACGGCGCAGCACGTGGTGGCGGTGCACTACGGCCCGTGGCGCGTTGGCGAGGCGCCCCTTTCGACCAGCGCGCTGCACGACTGGGACGCGCTGCTCGCCAAGCATGCGGGCACGGCGCCGAGCTTCACGCCCTTGCCGTTCGACCATCCGCTGTACGTGCTGTACTCGTCCGGCACCACCGGCGTGCCCAAGGGCATCGTGCACGGCGCCGGCGGCACGCTGCTGCAGCACCGCAAGGAGCACGTGCTGCACACGGATCTCACGCGCGACGACCGGCTGATCTACTTCACCACCACCGGCTGGATGATGTGGAACTGGCTGGCGAGCGCGCTCGCCTGCGGCTGCACGCTGATCCTGTACGACGGGGCGCCGTTCGTGCGCCCGGCGGAGCTGTTCGACATCGCCGAGCAGGAGCGGGTGACGGTGTTCGGCACCAGCGCCAAATACCTGGCGGCGGCCGAGAAGGCGGGGCTCAAACCAGCCGCCACCCACGATCTCACCGCCCTGCGCACGCTGCTGTCCACGGGCTCGCCGCTGGCGCCGGAAGGCTTCGACTACGTCTACCGCGACATCAAGGCCGACCTGCTGCTGTCGTCCATCAGCGGCGGCACCGACATCTGCGGCTGCTTCGTTGCCGGCAACCCGATCGGCCCCGTGTACCGCGGCGAGCTGCAGGCGCGCGCGCTCGGCATGGCGGTGCGCGTCTACGACGAGGCCGGCCGCGAGTTGATCGGACAGAAGGGCGAGCTGGTGTGCGTGCAGCCGTTTCCGTCCATGCCCGTCGGCTTCTGGAACGACCCCGACGGCGCCCGCTACCGGGCGGCGTACTTCGAGAAATTCCCCGGCGTGTGGTGCCACGGCGACTACGTGGCGCTGAATGCCCGCGGCGGCATGGTGGTGTACGGCCGCTCGGACGCGGTGCTGAACCCCGGCGGGGTGCGCATCGGCACCGCCGAGCTGTACCGCGAGGTGGAGCGCCACCCCGAGGTGCTGGAGGCGGTCGCCGTGGGTCATGAGACCGGCGACGACGTGGAGGTGGTGTTGTTCCTGCGCCTGGCGGGCGGCGCGACGCTGGACGACACGCTGCGCGAGCGCCTGCGCGCCGCCATCCGCAGCAACGTGAGTCCGCGCCACGTGCCGGCGCACATCCTGGCGGTGCCGGACATCCCGCGCACCATCAGCGGCAAGATCGCGGAACTGGCGGTGCGCGAGGCCATCCACGGCCGGCCGGTGAAGAACCTGGACGCGCTGGCCAACCCGGCGGCGATCAAGCAGTTCGCGGGCCTGTTCCCGGCGGCGAAGGATCGCCGCCGTCGCTGAGACATGGCCGGCCGGGTCGTCGTCAAATTCCCGTCGAATGCGTCCCGCCAGAACGTGCTGCGCGTCCACGAAATGGCGTTTTCTGCTTTTTAGTTAAATAACCACATGAAATAAAACAAAAAATAATCTGGCATCCGGATTGCTTAAGGCTCGACCGAATCCTCACATGGAGCGGATCAGGCATGGCGACTCGGGAAGCGGATCTGGATCTCGGCGGCGCGGCGCCGAAGAAGGGCGGTGTCAAATCCTGGCTGATGATCGGCGGTGGTGTCGCCGCCCTGATCGCCGCCAGCATCGGCGGCACGGTTTATCTTCTCGGCGGCAAGGCCGAACCGGCCGATGGCAAGCAGGCCAAGGCCGAGAAGGTGGTCGCTCCGCCGGTCTACACGCCCCTCGAACCACCTTTCGTGGTCAATTTCGAGGACGAAGGCACCATCCGTTTCCTGCAAGTGTCCGTTGAAGTGATGAGCCGCGACCCGAAGGTTGCCGAGGCCATCAAGCTGCACATGCCGGCCATCCGCGACCAGCTGATCATGCTGTTCAGCGACGTCGACTACGCGGCGCTCAGCAGCCGCGAGGGCAAGGACGCCCTGCGCGGCAAGGCGTTTGACGCGGTCAAGAGCATTCTCAAGGCCCAGGGCGCTTCCAGCCGCGTCGAGGGCGTCTATTTCACCAACTTCGTGATGCAGTGATGGCGCGCGACGAGCTCCTGTCCGAGGACGAGCTGAGCGCGCTGCTCGACGCCGCGCCTGCGGCGGCGCGCGCTTCGGCCAGTGGCGCGGCCGAGCCGTACGACCTGACCAGCCGCATGGCGGCGCTCGACGGTGCCGACCTGCCCGCGCTGGACCGCATCACCGAGTACTTCTGCGAGGGCATGACGCGCAGCGTCACGCGCTATCTGGGCCGCGACACGCTGGTGTCCTTACGCGGCTCGCAGGTGCGCGAGTACCGCGATTTCGTGCATTCCCTGCCGGAGCGCGCCAGCGTGCGCGGTCTCGACATTCCGCCGCTGGCCGGATGCGGCGCACTGGTGCTGGAGCCGGCCCTGTTGTTCACGGTGGTCGAAAGCTTCTTCGGCGGCGGGCGCGCCTCGTCGCCGCCGAGCCAGCGCGATCTGACGCCGACCGAGCGCCGCATGCTCGGCAATCTGGTGGATCTGCTGCTGCCCGAGCTACAGGTCGCCTGGACGCCGGTGCTGCCCCTGACGCCGGCCGTGGCGGCCAGCGACGTGGACCCCTTGCTGGTGTCGCTGATCGATCCCGCCGAACTGGTGCTGGTGCAGAGCTTCGAGGTGGCGCTGCTGGGCGGTGGCGGGGATTTTCACCTGGCCTTGCCGATATCGGCCCTGCAGAGCGTGTGGCCGGCGCTGCGCGCCGGCGCGCCGGCCGCCGCGCCGGACGACAGCGCCTGGCGCGCCGCCCTGCGCGGTCGCGTGATGGACACGCGCCTGCCGCTCAAGGCGGTTGTGGCGCGCCGGCAATCCACGCTGCGCCGCGTGCTCGCGCTGCAAGTGGGCGAGGTGCTGACCTTCGAGCGTGGCGACGGTGCGCAGCTCCAAGTGGCCGGCAAGCCGCTGCTCACGGGCGAATTCGGGGTTTTCAACGGTAACAACGCCGTGTCGGTGACGGGCCGTGTGCCTCGTCCCGCGGCCGGTGGGGCGCAGGGCAACGAAGGAGAGCGGGTCTGATGGAACTCGAACTGGAACAAGCGGCGAACGCTGCCAAGGCGGCACTGCCAGGCGGCGCCGATGTGGACCTCGGCATGATCATGGACATCCCGATCACGCTCACGGTGGAAGTCGGCCAGACGCGCATGAGCATCGGCCGCCTGCTGGCGCTCGGCCAGGGCGCGGTGGTGGAACTCGACCGCGTGGCCGGCGAGCCGCTCGACGTGCTGGCCAACGGCACGCTGGTGGCGCGCGGCGAGGTGGTGGTGGTCGAGGACAAGTTCGGCATCCGCCTGACCGAGGTGGTGAGCCCGGCGGCGCGCGCGGCAGGAGCTGCTTGATGCGCGCAGCCGCCCTGTTGCTGCTCCTGCCCTTGCCGGCCGCCGCGGCGCCGTCGGCATTGGCGGCAAGCGGGCAGATGCTGGTCAGCCTGCTGCTGGTGCTGGGCTTGCTGGGCGGCCTGTTCGTGCTGCTGAAGCGCCTGCAGGTGCGCGGCGGTGCCGGCGGCGCCATCCGCGTGCTGGCGGCGCAGAGTCTTGGCACGCGCGAGCGGGCGGTGCTGGTGGAAGTGGCCGGCCGGCAGGTGTTGATCGGTGTGGCGCCCGGGCGCGTGCAGACGCTGCTGGTGCTGGACGGGACGCCCGGCGTGACAGGCGAGGCGCCGTTCGCGGCGGCGCTCGATGCCGCCCGCGGCGCGCAGGCGGCGCCATGAAGCGCCTGCTGATCGCCCTGTTGCTGCTGGCGCCGCTGCCGGCGCTGGCGCAGGCCGGCCTGCCGGCGCTGACGCTGACGCAGGCCGCCGGCGGCGGCCAGACCTGGAGCGTGAGCCTCCAGGTGCTGGCGGTGATGACCTTCCTCACGCTGCTGCCGGGCGTGCTGCTGGCCATGACGTCCTTCACGCGCATCGTGATCGTGCTGGCCATCCTGCGCCAGGCGCTCGGCACCGGGCAGACGCCGTCGGCGCAGATTCTGGCCGGGCTGGCGCTGCTGCTGACGCTGTTCGTGATGGGGCCGGTGCTCGAGCGCATCAACGGCGACGCGCTGCAGCCTTATCTGAAGGAAGAACTCAGCCTGCCCGACGCGGCCCAGAAGGCCGCCGCGCCGCTGCGGCAGTTCATGCTGGCGCAGACGCGCGAGAGCGACATCGCCACCTTCGCCCGCATCGCCGGCAAGGACGCGGCCTTCGAGAGCCCGGACGCGGTGCCGTTCACGCTGCTGGTGGCGGCCTTCGTGACCAGCGAGCTCAAGACGGCCTTTCAGATCGGCTTTCTGCTGTTCATTCCGTTCGTGGTCATTGATCTCGTGGTCGCCAGCGTGCTGATGTCGCTCGGCATGATGATGCTGTCGCCGATGATCATCTCGCTGCCGTTCAAGATCATGCTGTTCGTGCTGGTGGACGGCTGGTCGCTGGTGCTCGGCACGCTGGCCGGCAGTTTTTACCGGTGATCGCGCCGTGACCCCGCAAACCGTGATCGACGTCGGCCGCGAGGCGCTGTGGATGTGCCTGCTGCTGGCCGGCGGGCCGCTGCTGGCGATGCTGGTGGTGGGTCTCGTGGTCGGCATGCTGCAGGCCGCCACGCAGATCAACGAGATGACGCTCAGCTTCGTGCCCAAGCTGATCGCCATGGCGCTGCTGCTGGTGCTGACCGGGCCGTGGCTGTTGCAGACGCTGGTCGATTACACGCACCGGCTGGTCACGTCCATCCCGGGGTTGGTCGGCTGATGGACATCGACAGCGCCCGCATCGGCGCCTGGGTCGGCCAGTTCGTGTGGCCGTTCCTGCGGTTGTCGGCGTTCCTGCTGGCGGCGCCGCTGTTCGGCGCGCGCGGCGTGCCGGTGCGCGTGCGCATCACCCTCGCCGTTGCGCTCGCCGTGCTGCTGGTGCCCACCCTGCCGCCGATGCCGGCGGTCGATTTCCTGTCGCCGCTCGGCCTGCTGACGGCTCTGCAGCAGGTGGGCATCGGGCTGCTGGGCGGTTTTCTGTTGCAGCTTTTCCTGGCCGCGCTCACGTTTGCCGGTGAGTTGATCTCGCTCGGCATGGGCCTCGGCTTCGCCTCCATGGTGGACCCGCAAAACGGCGTCAGCGTGCCGATCCTGTCGCAGCTCTACCTCATGCTGGTGCTGCTGCTGATGCTGGCGGCCAACGGCCACCTGCTGTTGCTGGAGCTCCTCGCGCGCAGTTTCACCACCCTGCCGGTGGGGCCGGATGGACTGGCGTTTTCCGATTTTCGCGCCGTGGCCGGTTTCGTCACCGACATGTTCGCGCTCGGCCTGCTGGTGGCGCTGCCGGCGGTGACGGTGCTGCTGGTGGTGAACCTGGTGTTTGCCGTAATCAGCCGCGCCGCGCCGCAGCTGAACCTGTTCGCGGTCGGCTTTCCGGTGTCGCTGCTGGTCGGCCTGTTGGTGGTGCTGCTGACGCTGCCGGCGCTGACCGGCCAGTGGGACGGCGTGTTCGGGCAGGCCACCGCGCGCCTGTCTGCCCTGTTCGGAGGCCGCTGACGTGGCCGAGGACAGCGCCCAGGAAAAAACGGAAAAGGCCACGCCCAAGCGTCTGAAGGACGCGCGGGACAAAGGCCAGGTCGCGCGCTCACGGGAGCTGAATTCGGCCGCGCTGGTGCTGCTGGGGACGGCCGGCCTGTGGGCGCTGGGTGGGCATCTGGGCAGCGTTTTCGCTGGCCTGATGCGGGCCGGTTTCACGGTGGAGCGGCCGGACGCGCTCGATCCGTCCGCGCTCGCCACGCGCCTGGGCGAGGCTGCCGGGCAGGCGCTGTGGGCGCTCGCGCCGTGGCTGCTGCTGGCCATGGCGGTGGCGGCGGCGGCGCCGCTGCTGCTGGGCGGCTTTCTGCTGTCCGGCGAGAACCTGACGCCCAAGTTCGGGCGCCTGAGCCCGGCCAAGGGCCTCAAACGCGTGTTCTCGGCCCAGGGCGCGGTCGAGACCGGCAAGGCGCTGGCCAAGTTTCTGGTGCTGGGCGGCATCGCCTGGCTGGTGGTGCGGCAGATGGCGCCGGCGCTGCTGGCGCTCGGCACCGAGCCGATGCCGGGGGCGATCCTGCACGCCGGCAGCCTTACGGCGAAGGCGTTTTTCCTGACAGCGCTCGGTCTGCTGCTGATCGCCGCCGCGGATGTGCCGTTTCAGCTGTGGAACCACGCCCGTCAGCTGCGCATGACGCGCCAGGACATCAAGGACGAGATGAAGGAAAGCGAGGGCCGGCCGGAGGTGCGCGGGCGCATCCGCCAGCGCCAGCAGGAGCTCTCCCGCCGCCGGATGATGCAGGACATTCCGAAGGCATCGGTGGTGGTGACCAACCCCACCCACTACGCCGTGGCGCTGCGTTACGAGGTTGGCGGCGACGGCGCGCCGCGCCTGGTGGCCAAGGGCGCGGACCTGGTCGCCCAGCAGATTCGCGAGTTGGCCAGGGAGCACGGCGTGCCGATCCTGGAGCAGCCGCCGCTGGCTCGCGCGCTGTTCTACACCACCCGGCTCGGCGCCGAGGTGCCGCGCGAGCTCTACACCGTGGTGGCGCAGGTGCTGGCCTGGGTGTACCAGCTGCGCGCCGGCCAGCGCGGCCTGGTCGACCTGCCGGCGCTCAGCGTGCCGGACGAATTGCAACGGCCGCGCGGCGGCGTGGCGCATTGAGCTAGTCCCGAGGAGACCGAGACGTGACGACCGCAACCGTTCGAGTCGGCAACTGGCGCGCGCTGGCCGGGCTGGGCCTGGGCACCCCGCTGCTGGTGCTGACGCTGCTCGGCATGATGCTGATCCCGCTGCCGCCGCTGCTGCTGGACCTGCTGTTCACGTTCAACATCGCGCTGTCGCTGGTGGTGCTGCTGGTGGCGGTATACGCGCTGCGGCCGCTGGACTTCGCCGTGTTCCCGACCCTGCTGCTGGTGGCGACGCTGCTGCGCCTGGCGCTGAACGTGGCCTCGACCCGCCTGGTGCTGCTCGAGGGCCACACCGGCCCGGGTGCGGCCGGGCACGTGATCGAGGCCTTCGGGTCGTTCGTGATCGGCGGCAACTACGCGGTCGGTCTGATCGTGTTCGTCATCCTCATGATCATCAACTTCGCGGTGGTCACCAAGGGCGCCGGGCGCGTGTCGGAAGTGAACGCCCGCTTCACGCTGGACGCCATGCCCGGTCGGCAGATGGCGATCGACGCCGATCTGTCGTCCGGCATCATCAACCAGCAGCAGGCGCAGGCCCGACGCGAGGAAGTGCGCCAGGAGTCCGACTTCTACGGCGCCATGGACGGCGCCAGCAAGTTCGTGCGCGGCGACGCCATTGCCGGCGTGCTGATCCTCGTCATCAACATCCTGGGCGGCATCGCCATCGGCATGGCCCAGCACGGCATGAGCGCCGGCGACGCCACGCGCGTGTTCAGCCTGCTGACGATTGGTGATGGTCTGGTGGCGCAGGTGCCCTCGCTGCTGCTGTCGGTGGCGGCGGCCATCCTGGTCACCCGCGTGTCGCAGGCCGAGAACGTGTCCACGCAGGTCACCAATCAGCTGCTGGCCAACCCGACCGCGCTCGGCATCGCCGGCGGGCTGGTGGGTCTGCTGGGGCTGGTGCCGGGGATGCCGCACTTCGCGTTTCTCACGCTCGGCGGTGGCCTTGGCGTGGCGGCCTGGCGTCTCACCCAGCGCCGCGCGGCGAGCGCAAGCGCAGACCCCAAGAGCGCCGACGGCCAGGCCCTGCCGGCGCCCGAGGAGCACAAGGAACTCGGCTGGGACGAGGTGGCCGGCGTCGATCTGGTCGGTCTGGAGGTCGGTTACCGCCTGATCCCGATGGTGGACAAGGCGCAGGGCGGCGAGCTGCTGGCGCGCATCAAGGGCGTGCGCAAGAAGCTGTCCAAGGAACTCGGCTTCCTGCTGCAGCCGGTGCACATCCGCGACAACCTGGACCTGCCGCCGGGCGGTTACCGCATCACGTTGATGGGCGCCACGGCCGGGCAGGGCGAGCTGATGCCCGACCGCGATCTCGCCATCAACCCGGGCCACGTCTCGACGCCGGTGCCGGGCATCGCCACCAAGGACCCGAGCTTTGGTCTGGACGCGCTGTGGATCGAGCGCGGCCTGCGCGAGCAGGCGCAGATGGCCGGTTACACGGTGGTCGATGCCGCCACCGTGGTGGCGACGCACCTGTCGCAGGTGCTCACGCGCTCCGCGCACGAGCTGCTGGGCCACGAGGAAGTGCAGCAGCTGCTGGATCGCCTGGCCGCGCAGGCGCCCAAGCTGGTCGAGAACCTCACGCCCAAGGTGCTGCCGCTCGGCACCGTGCTGCGCGTGCTGCGCAACCTCCTGCAGGAGGGCGTGCCGGTGCGCGATCTGCGGACCATCGCCGAATCCTTGGCGGAGCACGGCGCGCGCAGTCAGGATCCCGACGTTCTGACGGCCCTGGTGCGGGTGGCGATCGGCCGCGGCATCGTGCAGGAGATCTTCGGAATGGCCGCAGAGCTAGCACTGATGACGCTTGACCCCGATCTGGAACGGCTGTTGCTAAAAGCCGTCCAGGGCGGCGACGGCGCGCTTGGACTCGAACCCGGACTCGCCGAACGCCTGCGCGGCCTGCTGGCCGACGCGGCGCAGCGCCAGGAGCTGCTGGGCCAGCCGGCGGTGCTGGTGGCGCCGAACGCGCTGCGGCTGTGGCTGGCGCGCTTCGTGCGGCACCTGGCGGTGGACCTCAAGGTGCTGGCCTACGAGGAGCTGCCGGAGAACCGCCAGGTGCGGGTGGTGGCGAACATCGGCGGACGCTGACCGGCGCCCGCCACGACACGGAGACATGAGCATGCAGATCAAGCGCTACAGCGCCCCCGACATGCGCCGGGCCTTGCATCAGGTCCGTCAGGTGCAGGGCGCGCAGGCGGTCATCCTGTCGAGCCGCCGGCTGCCGGACGGCGTCGAGGTGATTGCCGCCGACGACTACGACGCGGCCCTGATCGAGCGCCTGGCGGTGGCCGGCGACGGCAGCGACTTGCCGGCCGGCAGCGGCGGCGAATTGCCGGCGCCCGGTGCGGGCCGGCCGGCGCCGACCGACCTCGACCGCCTGGCCTGGGCAGTCGATCCGGCCATCTCGCAGCTGCGCTCGGAACTGACCACGCTGCGTGCGCTGCTGGAGACCGAACTGCGGCAGTCGGCGGCGCTGCGGCGCACGCCGCTGCAGGCCCAGCTCGCCGGCTATCTGGAGCAGCTCGGTCTCGGGCCGGCGCTGGTCGGGGAATTGCTGGCGCAGCTGGTGGAGACCAGGGACGTGGGCGCCGCCTGGCGCGAGCTGCTGGGCCAGCATCTGGCTCCCCGCATTCCGATCGCGAGCGACGACATGCTGGCCGCCGGCGGCGTGGTGGCGCTGCTCGGCCCGACCGGGGTCGGCAAGACCACCACCGTGGCCAAGCTCGCCGCGCGCTTCGTGCGCGAGCACGGCGCCCGGCACCTCGGCCTGCTCACCACCGACAACTACCGCGTCGGCGCCCACGAACAACTGCAAAGCTATGGCCGCCTGCTGGGCGTGCCGGTGCAGATGGTGGACTCCACCGAGGACCTGGCGACGGCGCTGGCGGCGCTGGCCAACAAGCGCCTCATCCTGGTCGACACCGCCGGCATGGGCCAGCGCGACCTGCGCCTGGGCGAGGCGCTGGCGAGCCTGCAACGCGACGGCCTGCGCGGCTACCTGACGCTCGCCAGCAACGCGCATGACAGCATGCTGGACGAGACCATCGCCGCCTTTGGCGCCCTGCCGCTGGCCGGCTGCGTGCTGACCAAGCTCGACGAATGCCCGAGCCTGGGCGGTGCGCTGTCGGCGGTGATCCGCCACGGCCTGCCGGTTGCGTGCGTCACCGACGGCCAGCGCGTGCCGGAGGACCTGCGCCCGGCGCGGGCCCGCGACCTGGTGGCGATCGCCGCGCAGCGGGTGCAGGCGCGCACCGCCCGTGCGGGTGTCCCCCGGCCGGATGTCGGCGGCGCACGACCAGCCGCCCAGCCGCAGCGGGTGGCCGCCCATGCTTGAGGCCGCCTTCGACCAGGCGCACGGCCTGCGCGGCCTGCAGGCGGCCCGGCCGGTGCAGGTGATCGCCGTCACCGGCGGCAAGGGCGGGGTCGGCAAGACCAACGTGTCGGTCAACCTCGGCGTGGCGCTGGCCCGGCGCGGCCGCGGCGTGCTGCTGCTGGACGCCGATCTTGGTCTGGCCAACGTGGACGTGCTGCTGGGCCTGAAGCCGCGCTGGACGCTGCAACACGTGCTGGCCGGCGAGCGCGAGCTCGACGAAATCATCGTCGACGGACCGGCTGGGCTGCGCATCGTGCCGGCGGCGTCCGGCGTGGCCGGCATGGCGGATCTGCCGCCGGCCGCCTACGGCGGGCTCATCCACGCCTTCGGGCAGCTCGCCACCGACGTGGACGTGCTGCTGGTGGATACCGCGGCCGGCGTGTCGGAAGGCGTCATGAGCTTCGCCCGCGCCGCCCAGGAAGTGCTGGTGGTGGTATGCGACGAGCCGGCCTCGCTCACCGACGCCTACGCCCTGATCAAGCTGCTCAGCACCCGGCACGGCGTCAGCCGGTTTCGGGTGCTCGCCAACATGGTCCGCCGCGCCCGCGACGGCCGCGAGCTGTTCGGCAAGCTGCTGACGGTGTGCGACCAGTACCTCGACGTGGTGCTGGAGTTCGCCGGCGTGGTGCCGTTCGACGATTACCTGCGCCGCGCCGTGCAGCGCCGCGAGCCGGTCATCGAAGCCTACCCGCGCAGCCCGGCGGCGTTCGCGCTGCGTCAGCTGGCGGAGCAGGTGGAACGCTGGCCGCGCCCACGCGGCGCCAGCGGGCATCTGGAGTTTTTCTTCGAGCGCATGTTGCAGCCGCGTGAGGTTGCGTTGGGAGGTTCGGCATGAACGCAGTTCTGGCATACAGGAAAACCGCCAGCGCGGAGGTTTCGGCCAGTGAAGTTGAGCGCCTGGTCCACCTGCATGCGCCGTTGGTAAAGCGCATCGCCTACCACCTGCTCGCGCGCCTGCCGGCCAGCGTGCTGGTGGACGACCTCATCCAGGCCGGCATGGTCGGTCTGATGGAGGCGGCGCGGCGCTTCGACGACGGCCAGGGCGCCAGCTTCGAAACGTATGCCGGCATCCGCATCCGCGGCACCATGCTCGACGAGCTGCGCCGCGGCGGCTGGCTGCCGCGCACGGCGCTGCGCAAGCTGCGTCAGCTGACCGAAGCGACCCGCGCCGCCGAACGCGAACTCGGCGGCGAGGCGCCGCCGGAGGCCATCGCCCGGCATCTGGGCATGGACATGGACAGCTACTTCACGCTGGTGCGCGAGGCGTCCGAATTCGGCGTCGTGCGCTTCGCCGACATGGGCAACGAGGACGACGAGCCGTGGGAAAACGGCATCGCCGACAACGCCCCCGGCCCGCAGGCGCAGGTGGAGGAGGACGACCTGCGCGCCAGCATCGCCGCCGCCGTGGACCTGCTGCCGCCGCGCGAGAAGCTGGTGATGTCGCTGTACTACGAGCAGGAGCTGAACCTGCGCGAGATCGGCGAGGTGCTCGGCGTGAGCGAGTCGCGCGTGTGCCAGATCCACGGCCAGGCGCTGCTGCGCCTGCGCACGCGCCTGAACGGCGGCGCCTGAGCTTTCCGCGGCACGAGGTCTGAGCGATGGACATCCTGAGTTTCGCCGGCGTGATGATGGCCTTCATCGCCATCCTGGGCGGCAACGCCCTCGAAGGCGGCCACCTGAGCTCGCTGGTGCAGCCGACCGCGTTCCTGATCGTCGGCGGCGGCACCATCGGTGCGGTGATGGTGCAGACCCCGCTGCCCACCTTCCTGAAGGCCATGAAGATGGCCGGCTGGGTGTTCATGCCGCCCACGCACGATTTCAAGTCCGCCATCGGCAAGATCGTCGAATGGGGCAACGTGGCCCGCCGCGAGGGTCTGCTGGGGCTCGAGTCGGCCTCGGAGGCCGAAACCGATCCCTTCCTCAAGAAAGGGCTCCAGCTGCTGGTCGACGGCAGCGAGCCGGACACCATCCGCGGCGTGCTGGAGGTGGAGGTGTCGGCCGCCGAGCACCTCGAGAACACCGCGGCCAAGGTCTACGACGGCTTCGGCGGCTACTCGCCGACCATCGGCATCATCGGCGCGGTGATGGGCCTCATCCACGTCATGGAAAACCTGTCGGACCCGAGCAAGCTCGGCGGCGGCATCGCCGTGGCCTTCGTCGCCACCATCTACGGCGTGGCGCTGGCCAACCTGTTCTTCCTGCCGATGGCGACCAAGATCAAGGGCGTGGTGCACCACCGCACGCAGTTCAAGGAGCTGACCATCGAGGGCCTGGTGGCCATCGCCGCCGGCGAGAACCCGCGCAACATCGAGATGAAGCTGCAGGGCTACCTGGACTGAGCACGCCGCCGTGGCCCGCAAGAAAAAACACGAGGAGCACGAGAACCACGAGCGCTGGCTGGTCTCGTACGCGGACTTCATCACGCTGCTGTTTGCCTTCTTCGTGGTGATGTACGCCGTGTCGTCGGTCAATGAGGGCAAGTACCGGGTGCTGTCGGACTCGATGATCGCGGCGTTCCGTTCGCCGACCAAGTCGATCATGCCGATCCAGGTCGGCAACATCGTCAAGAGCCCATCCGGCACCGCCGTCGAGCTGCCACCGATGGCGCAAAACCGCATGATCCAGGCCACGCGCATGACGCCGCGCAGCGGCGATGGCGGCAGCGGCTCACCCAAGGAAGCCCTGCACCGCATGGCGAACGATCTGGCGCGCGCCTTTCAGCCGCTGATCGCCGCAGACCTGGTCAGCATCCGCGAGGGCCAGCTGTGGCTCGAGCTCGAAATCCGCTCCGCGGTGCTGTTCGACTCCGGGCGCGCCGACGTGCGGGCCGACGCGCTGCCGATCGTCGACCAGGTGGTCGACATCCTGGCCGGCGTTCCCAATTCGGTCCGCGTGGAGGGTTACACCGACAACGTGCCGATCAGCACCAGCCAGTTCCGCTCCAACTGGGATCTGTCGGCGGCGCGCGCCGGCAGCATGGTGCACCGCCTGCTCGAGCGCGGCATCGATCCGCTGCGCCTGTCGCTCGCCGGCTACGGCGAGTACCGGCCAATCGCCGACAACGCCACCGAGGAAGGCCGCACGCGCAACCGGCGTGTGGTGCTGGTCGTGCTGGCGACGCAGGATGCCGCCACGGCCCGCGAACAGCACCTGACCCTGACCCGTCAGGGCCCGGACGACGTCGGCCTGCGCGTGCCCGGGCAGCTGCCGAGCGCGCTGTCCATCGTGTCCGCGAGCGCAGGGGAAGCCGGCGCGGACCATGGAGCCGTGCCGGCCGTGCATTCGAATGCCCGCTGGCCCTCCGACCGCCGTGCCGCGGGCGGCGTGCCGCCCTTCGTGCCCGGGCCGCTGCTGCCTCAGGTGGCGCCCGCCCTGTAATCCACGGCCTCGGGCCGGCCCGGGCGGCGTGCAGCACGCCGTGGCGCGCGGTGTCGAAAAAGGGCCAGGACGCCTCCTTTCGACATCCTGATAAGGTTGCCGCCCCGCCGGCCACGCCGCGCGGCGTGGCCAGTCCTGGGGAGCCCATGCAGACGCAATTTCCGGAACACGTGCGCGCCAGCGCCGAGGGTGCCGCCGTCGAGCGCATCGTGCGCAAGTGCGTGCACTGCGGCTTTTGCAACGTCACCTGCCCCACGTTTCAGGTGCGCCGGGACGAACTCGACGGCCCGCGCGGGCGCATCTACCAGATCAAGGACGCCATCGAGACCGGCATCGCCGCGCCGTCGCTGCGCACGCATCTCGACCGCTGCCTGACCTGCCGGGCCTGCGAGACGACTTGCCCGGCGGGTGTCGAGTACGGCCGGGTGCTGGATTTCGGCCGTGAGCTGGCCGAGCGGGCCGTGCCGCGCGGCCGGCGCGAGCGCCTGCTGCGCTGGGGTTTGCGCCGGGTGCTGCCGCACGCCGGGCGCTTCTCGGCCCTGCTGGGTTTGGGCCGCGGCATGCGTCCGCTGCTGCCGGCCAGGCTCAAGGCGCTGATTCCGCCCGCCCGCGCGGCGGGTCCGCGGCCGGTCGGTCATCACGCCCGGCGCATGCTGCTGCTGGCCGGCTGCGTGCAGGACGCGCTCGATCCGCGCATCAACGCCGCCGCCGCGCGCGTGCTCGATCGCCTCGGCATCACGCTGGAGACCGTCACCGGTGCCGGCTGCTGCGGCGCCATCAGCCACCACCTGACGGCCACGCACGAGGCGCGCGATTTCATGCGCCGCAACATCGACGCCTGGTGGCCGCACGTTGAGCAGGGCGCCGAGGCCATCGTGGTCACCGCCAGCGGCTGCGCGGTGCAGGTGAAGGACTACGGCCACCTGCTGGCCGACGATCCCGCCTACGCCGAGCGCGCCGCGCGAATCAGCGCGCTGGCGCGCGATCTGTCGCAGGTACTCGCCGCGGAGGACCTGACGCGCCTGCAAGCGGCGCCGGGCGCGCCGCGCCGCATCGCCTTTCAGAGCCCGTGCACGCTGCAGCACGGCCAGCGCCTGGGCGGCGTGGTCGAGAACCTGCTGCGCCGCGCCGGCTTCGAGCTGCTGCCGGTGGCGGATGGCCACCTGTGCTGCGGCGCCGCCGGCACCTACGCGCTGCTGCAGCGCGAGCTGTCCGACGAACTGCGCGGGCGCAAGCTCGCCAACCTCGCCGCCAACGGGCCGGAACTGATCGCCACCGCCAACATCGGCTGTCTCACGCACCTGCAGGCGGCATCGCCGGTGCCGGTGCGGCACTGGATCGAGCTGTTTGACCCGGTCGCCTGAACCCCGCGGCCCACAGGCTCCAGCGCGCCGGCCTCGGCCGCTGCATGGGCGTTCGCCGCACCCGCCAGGCCAAGCACGTACAAGGACTTTTGCATGATCACCGGCGACATCAAGAATCAGATCGACCGCATCTGGGACGCCTTCTGGTCCGGCGGCATTTCCAATCCGCTGGAGGTGATCGAGCAGATCACCTACCTGCTGTTCCTGCGCCGCCTCGACGACCTGCACACGCTGGAGGAAAACAAGGCCAACCGGCTCCGGCTGCCCATGACGCGGCGCATCTTTCCGCAGGGCAGCGACGCCAGGGGCCGGCCCTACGAGGACTACCGCTGGTCGCGCTTCAGGCACTTCGCGCCGGCCGACATGTTCACCGTGGTCGGCGAGCACGTCTTCCCCTACCTGCGCGCCGATCTCGCCCGCCAGCTCGGCAACGGCGACTCCACCTATGCGCACCACATGAAGGACGCGCGCTTCACCATCCCGACGCCGGCGCTGCTGGCCAGGGTGGTGGACCTGCTCGACCAGGTGCCGATGGAAGACCGCGACACCAAGGGCGACGTCTACGAATACATGCTGGCCAAGATTGCCAGCGCCGGGCAGAACGGCCAGTTCCGCACCCCGCGCCACATCATCCGGCTGATGGTGGAGCTGACCGCACCGCAGCCGCTTGACGTCATCTGCGACCCCGCCTGCGGCACGGCGGGCTTTCTGGTGGCGGCCGGCGAGTACCTGCGCGAGCGGCACGCCGGGCTGCTGCACGACGCCGCGCTCAACGAACACTTCCACCACTGGATGTTCCACGGCTTCGACTTCGACAACACCATGCTGCGCATCGGCAGCATGAACATGCTGCTGCACGGCGTGGACAGCCCGGACATCCGCTACCGCGACTCACTCGCCCAGGACCACGCCGGCGAGGAAGAGAAGTACACCCTGGTGCTGGCCAATCCGCCCTTCGCCGGCAGCCTAGATTACGAAAACACCGCCAAGGACCTGCTGCAGATCGTCAAGACCAAAAAGACCGAGCTGCTGTTCCTGGCGCTGTTCCTGCGCCTGCTCAAGCCCGGCGGCCGCGCGGCGGTGATCGTGCCCGACGGCGTGCTGTTCGGCTCCAGCAACGCGCACCGGGAGCTGCGCCGCATGCTGGTGGAGGACCAGAAGCTCGACGCCGTGGTCAAGCTGCCCGGCGGCGTGTTCCGGCCCTACGCGGGTGTGTCCACCGCCATCCTGCTGTTCACCAAAACCAACTCCGGCGGCACCGATCAGGTGTGGTTCTACGACGTGCAGGCCGACGGCTGGAGCCTCGACGACAAGCGCGCCCCGCTGCTGCCGGAGGACAAGCTCGGCCCGGTGCCTTCCTGTCATTCCGGCGAAAGCCGGAATCCAGCGCCCTTGACTCCAGAAGAACACGCGAAAAACAACCTGCCCGACGTACTCGCCCGCTGGAATGAGCGCGCCGGCACCGAGCGCGAACGCCCGCGCACCGCGCAGAGCTTCTGCGTGCCCAAGGTCGACATCGCCGCGCAGGGCTACGACCTCTCGCTCAACCGCTACAAGGAAGTGGTGCACGAGGCGGTCGAGCACCGCCCGCCGAAGGAGATCCTGGCCGAGTTGTGGAAGCTGGAGGAGGAGATCCAGCGCGGGATGAAGGAGTTGGAGGGGATGTTGGGATGAGCGCTTCTCCCGTGCTGGTGCGACTTCAAGACCTGGCGGATATCAATCCGTCAATCCGCGTGAGTCCCGCAAGTGACGAAATCGTCTCGTTTCTTCCGATGTCGGCCGTTGACGCTGAGCAAGTGGATGCGGTCAACACTGAGACCCGACAGTTCAACGAAGTCAGCAAGGGCTACACGCCCTTTCTCCGCGATGACGTACTGGTCGCGAAGATCACGCCATGCTTCGAGAACGGAAAGATTGCCCAGGCGAAGCCCACGCGGCGTCTTGGATTTGGCTCTACGGAGTTTCATGTCGTTCGGCCGCACGTCGACCGCTTAGACGCACGGTACCTCGTTCATTTCTTGCGCCAAGAGCGTATTCGGAAGGATGGGGAGCGGAGGATGACTGGCAGCGCCGGGCAGCGGCGCGTACCAGCGCACTTCCTCGCGAATCTTGGCGTTCCCCTCCCGTCCCTCCCCGAGCAGCGGCGGATTGCGGCGATCCTGGACAAAGCGGACGCGCTGCGGGCCAAGCGCCGCTCTGCCCTCGCCCAGCTCGACACCCTCACCCAATCCATCTTCCTCGACATGTTCGGCGACCCCGCCACGAAACCGAAGGGGTGGCCGGTGGTATCGATCGCGGACATCTGCGAAGTGAAGGGTGGCAAGCGACTTCCGAAGGGCGAGGAGTACTCATCGGTCCCTACGCCGTTCCGATACATACGAGTCCTGGACCTTAAAGGGGGACGTGTTGACGAGTCGGCGCTTGTCTACTTGAAACCCGAGATACAAGCCGCAATAGCGCGCTACGTCGTCAACACTGGCGACGTGATTATCTCCATCGCTGGCTCGATCGGCTTGGTTGCGCCCGTTCCTGAATCGTTGGACGGGGTGAACCTCACGGAGAATGTAGCCAAGCTCGTCCCGCGAAGGTCCGAGCGGTACGAGGCCGAGTACTTGGCAAGGTTCCTTCAAACCGACCATGCGCAGGGGCAGATCGGCTCGCACATCGGACAGGTAACTATCGGAAAGC
This sequence comes from Pseudomonadota bacterium, assembly GCA_049322795.1. Classification (GTDB taxonomy): domain Bacteria; phylum Pseudomonadota; class Gammaproteobacteria; order Immundisolibacterales; family Immundisolibacteraceae; genus Immundisolibacter. Next base: position 87,333 of record JBMOQH010000012.1, read on the forward strand.
TTGCCCTCTTTCGGATCGAGAAGATCAAGGTTCCACTCCCCCCGATCGACCTTCAGCGTGGATTCGTTCGCCGTGCTGCTGAGGTTGGCTTGCGCGCCGCTGCGCAGCGGGAAGCTCGGTCGCGACTGGATGATCTCTTCGCCTCTCTCCAGCACCGCGCCTTCCGGGGAGAGCTGTAGCCATGACCCATCGCACCCTCCCGCCGTCGTTCCGGCGCAGGCCGGAATCCAGTGTTTTCTGGACCCCGGCTTTCGCCGGGGTGACGCGGTGGGCAGTGGCGCTGGAGCGGCTGACGAAGGGCTCGGAGCGAGGGTGGCTGAAGAATGCGGGCGGTCCGTCGTTGCGGTCATCGCTCGTGGGCTCTTCGCCTCCCTCCAGCATCGCGCCTTCCTGGGCGGGTCATGACCCATCGCGCCATCCCGCCGTCATTCCGGCGCAGGCCGGAATCCAGTGTTTTCTGGACCCCGGCCTTCGCCGGGGTGACGAGGTGGGTGGGGGCGCTGTAGCGGGTGGCGAAGGGCTCGGAGGAAGGGTGGCTGAAGAATGCGCGCGGTCCGTCGTTGCGGTCATCGTTCGTGCGCTCATTGCCTCCCTCCGGCACCATGCCTTCCGCGGCGAGCCATGACCCTATCGCACCCTCCCGCCGTCATTCCGGCGCAGGCCGGAATCCAGTGCTTCTGGACCCCGGCGTTCGCCGGGGTGACGAGGTGGGTGGGGGCGCTGTAGCGGGTGGCGAAGGGCTCGGAGGAAGGGTGGCTGAAGAATGCGCGCGGTCCGTCGTTGCGGTCATCGTTCGTGCGCTCCTTGCCTCCCTCCG
>JBMOQH010000012.1:88249-108548 GCA_049322795.1 Pseudomonadota bacterium
TTCGCCGGGGTGACGAGGTGGGTGGGGGCGCTGTAGCGGGTGGCGAAGGGCTCGGAGGAAGGGTGGCTGAAGAATGCGCGCGGTCCGTCGTTGCGGTCATCGTTCGTGCGCTCCTTGCCTCCCTCCGGCACCATGCCTTCCGCGGCGAGCCATGACCCATCGCGCCCTCCCGCCGTCATTCCGGCGCAGGCCGGAATCCAGTGTTTTTCTGGACCCCGGCCTGCGCCGGGGTGACGAGGTGGGCGGGGTGACGACGGGTGCAGGGGCGGCGGGGCGGGCAACGAAGTGCCCGGAGGGCGGCGGAGGAGCGAGATGACAAAAGCGCGGCGTGCGTCGACGGACACCAGGCGGCCATGAAGCAGCCATGCGTCTATCTGCTGGCCAGCCGGCGCAACGGCACGCTGTATGTGGGTGTGACGTCGAATCTCATCAAGCGGGTGTGGGAGCACAAGAACCATGTCGTCGAAGGCTTCACCGACAAATACGGGGTCGATCGCCTGGTCTGGTACGAGCCACATCCCACGATGGAGTCTGCCATCCGGCGCGAGAAGGCCATCAAGGAGTGGAAGCGGGCCTGGAAGCTGGCGCTGATCGAGAAGAGCAACCCAGGTTGGGACGATCTGTACGAGGGGCTGCTGTAGCTGGACCCCGGCCTGTGCCGGGGTGACGAAAGGAGGGCATGGGCATGCGGACGGAGCGCCGAGTCATCGCACTTTCCTTCCGGTGCGCCGATGTGGAGCGGTGCTCCCTGCTCGATAGCGCGATTGCAACCGACGGATCGCGGGTTGCAATTCCCCGAAGCAATTCCGCCGCGATTCGAAGACCCCGGTCGGGCGCCCTGCCCTGAAACAAGCCCGACCGTTGATTTACGTTCGCAGCCTAACCTAAAGTTAGGCCGAGTCTTGTTATAGGTTCCCGTCGGATGCATCGATCCGCTCCTGGTCGCTACGTCACCGTCACGACGGCCGGCGAGCCGTTCCAGGCCTTCGTGCCAGTGCCGCTGCCGCCGGAGCCGCCGATCGTGTGGTCGGCCGCACTGCGGCGGCGCTTCGACGCGGCGCTGGTCGCTCTGGGGCGGCTGGACGCGGTCACCGCGCTGCTGCCGAACGCCGCGCTGCTGCTGTATAGCTTCGTGCGCAAGGAGGCGGTGCTGTCCTCGCAGATCGAAGGCACCCAGTCCTCGCTGGCGGACCTGCTGCTGTTCGAGATTGACGAGCAGCCGGGCGTGCCGGTGGACGATGCGCGCGAGGTCAGCCGCTGCGTGGCGGCGCTCGAACATGGCCTGCACACGCTGCGCGGCGGGCTGCCGCTGTGCACCCGCCTGCTGTGCGAGATGCACAAGGTGCTGCTGACGCATCCCGGCGGCCGGGGCAAGACACCCGGTGAAGTGCGTCGCACGCAGGTGTGGATCGGCGGCACGCGGCCCGGCAATGCCGTCTTTGTGCCGCCGCCGGCCGATGCGGTGCCGGATGCCCTGGCGGCGCTCGGGCGCTTCCTCAACGACGAGCCCGAGCCCGTGCCGCCGCTGATCAAGGCGGCGCTCGCCCACGTGCAGTTCGAGACCATCCACCCGTTTCTCGACGGCAACGGGCGCATCGGGCGTCTGCTGATCGTGCTGCAGCTGGTGGCCGACGGCGTACTGCGCGAGCCGATGCTGTATCCCAGTCTGTTCTTCAAGACCCATCGGGCGCTGTACTACGAGCTGCTCAACGAGGTGCGCCTGCGCGGCGACTGGGAGCGGTGGCTCGACTTTTTCGCCGAGGGCATCGAGGCGAGCGCGACGCAGGGCGTGGCCACGGCGAATGCGTTGCTCGCGCTGGTCAACGCGGATCGCGACCGCATCGCCGGCCTGGGCCGCGCGGCGGCGTCAGCGTTGGCGGTACACCAGGCGCTGCAGCGCCAGCCGATCGCCAGCACGGCCGCGCTGGTCAAGGCCACGCGGCTCACGCCGGCCACAGTCAACAAGTCGCTGGCGCATCTGGAGCGCATCGGTATCGTGGCTGAAGTCACCAACCGGCAGCGTGGCCGCGTGTTCAGCTATCGCAAGTACGTGGAGGAATTGGCCGCCGAACTGCAGGAGTCCGCATGAGCCAGTTCGCCTTCCTAGCCCGCGAATGGCCCGCCGTGTTCGAGGCGGCGGCACGGGCCGAGGCCGCGGTCCATGCCGACCCGCGCACGGCGTGCTTTTACGCCCGGCGTGCGCTGGAGTTGGTCGTGACCTGGGCCTACAAGCACGATGCGGCGCTGCGCTTGCCTTACCAGGACAACCTGTCGGCGCTGATCCACGAGCCGAGCTTCAAGCAGGCCGCCGGCGAGGCGGTGTTCGGCAAGGCGCGGGTGATCAACACGCTCGGCAACCGCGCCGTGCACGGGCAGCGCGGCATCCCGTTCGACGACGCGCTGGCCGCGGTGCGCGAGCTGTTTCACGTCGCCTACTGGTTGGCCCGCACCTATGGGCGCACCGGGCGGCCCGCGCCGGACCTGGCCTTCCAGGCCGCCGCGCTGCCGCGGCCCGCACCCGCGGCGGCGCAGACGGCGGAGCAGTTGCAGGCGCTGGCAGCCCGATTGCGCGAGCAGGACGAGAACCTGGCGGCCCTGCTCGCCGACAAGACCGCGCTCGACGCGGAGCTCGAGCGCCTGCGCGCCGAGGTCACCGCAGCGAAGCAGGCGGCGGCCGCACAGCCGGACACGCACGACTACTCCGAGGCCGAGACCCGCGACACCTTCATTGACTTGCTGCTCAGGGAAGCGGGCTGGCCGCTGGATCAGCCGCGCGACCGCGAGTTCGAGGTCGGCGGCATGCCCAACAAGGAGGGCAAGGGCTTCGTGGACTACGTGCTGTGGGGCGACGACGGCCGGCCGCTCGGGCTGGTGGAGGCCAAGCGCACCCGGCGCGACGCCCGTGCCGGCCAGCAGCAGGCGAAGCTCTATGCCGACTGTCTGGAGCGCCAGTTCGGCCAGCGGCCGTTGATCTTCTACTCCAACGGCTACGAGCACTGGCTGTGGGACGACACCTGCTACCCGCCGCGCCGGGTGCAGGGGTTCTACAAGAAGGCGGAGCTGGAGCTTGCCATCCAGCGGCGCGAGACACGCCGCGCGCTCGCCGAGGCGCCGATCAGCGCGACCATCGTCGAGCGCCACTACCAGACGCGCGCCATCCGCCGCATCGCCGAGGCATTCGAGCGCGACCACGACCGCAAGGCGCTGCTGGTGATGGCCACCGGCGCCGGCAAGACGCGCACGGTGATCGCGCTCACCGAGCTGCTGCTGCGCTGCAACTGGGCCAAGCGCGTGCTGTTCCTGGCCGACCGGGTGGCGCTGGTGAATCAGGCGGTGAACGCCTTCAAGGCTTTTCTGCCCGACGCTTCGCCGGTGAATCTGGTCACCGAGAAGGCGGCCGAGGGGCGCGTCTACGTCTCGACCTACCCGACCATGATGGGCCTGATCGACGAGGCCAGCGACGGCCAGCGGCGCTTCGGCGTCGGGCACTTCGATCTGGTGATCGTCGACGAGGCGCACCGCTCGGTGTTCCAGAAATACCGCGCCATCTTCGACTACTTCGACGCGCTGCTGGTGGGCCTCACCGCCACGCCCAAGGACGAGGTGGACCGCAACACCTACGGCCTGTTCGACCTCGAAGATGGCGTGCCGACCGACGCCTATGGCCTGGACGAGGCGGTGCGCGACGGTTTTCTGGTGCCGCCGCGGGCGGTGTCCGTGCCGCTGAAGTTCCAGCGCGAGGGCATCCGCTACGACGACCTGTCCGACGAGGACAAGGACCAGTGGGATGCCCTGGAGTGGGACGAGGACGGCGCAGTGCCCGACCGCGTGGAGGCCGAGGCGGTCAACCGCTGGCTGTTCAACACGGACACCGTGGACAAGGTGCTCGAACACCTGATGACGCGCGGGCTGAAGGTCGCCGGCGGCGATCGGCTGGGCAAGACCATCCTGTTCGCCAGGAGCCAGGCCCACGCCGAGTTCATCGCCGAACGGTTCGATGCCAACTACCCGCACCTGAAAGGCGAGTTTGCGCGCGTCATCACCTTCAAGACCGAGTACGCGCAGAGCCTGATCGACGCCTTCTCGGCCAGGGACAAGGCGCCGCACATCGCGATTTCGGTGGACATGCTGGACACCGGGATCGACGTGCCGGAAGTCGTGAACCTGGTGTTCTTCAAGCCGGTGCGCTCGAAGACCAAGTTCTGGCAGATGCTCGGTCGCGGCACCCGGCTGTGCCCGGATCTGTTTGGGCCGGGGCAGAACAAGGACGGTTTCTTCGTCTTCGATTACTGCCAGAACCTCGAATACTTCAGCCAGGACCTGCCGGGCACCGAGGGCGCCGTCGGCGCCTCGCTCGGCAAGCGGCTGTTCGATGCACGGCTGGAGCTGATCGGAGCGCTCGACCACTGGGCGGAGACGGCGGGAGCGCCACAGATCAAGGACGCGACCCCCGCACCGCCTGGGCATCCAGAATCCGAGCAGGAGGTACGGGCGCAGACCGTCGTTTTGCTGCATAAGGAAGTGGCGGCGATGAACCTCGACAACTTCGTGGTCCGGCCGCACCGGCGCCTGGTGGAGCAATACGCGGGGCTCGAGGCCTGGGACGAGCTGGCGCCCGATGCCCGGTCCGGGCTGTCGCGGGAGGTGGCCGGGCTGCCGTCGGCGCTGACGGCGGAGCCGGAGGAAGCCAAACGCTTCGACCTGCTGATCCTGTACCTGCAGCTGGCCCTGCTGCGCGCGGAACCCGGCTTTGAACGTCTGCGCAAGCGGGTGGTCGAGATTGCGGGGTTGTTGGAAGAAAAGGCGGCGATCCCGATGGTCCAGGCGCAGCTGGACCTGATCCAGGAGGTGCAGACCGATGTCTGGTGGCAGGACATCACCGTGCCGCTGCTCGAAACGGCGCGCCGGCGGCTGCGCGCGCTGGTGCAGTTCATCGACCGGCAACAGCGCAAGCCGGTCTACACGGACTTCGAGGATTCGCTCGGCGATGAAGCCGCCGTGAACCTGCCGGGCTTCGCGGCCGGCACTGATCTCGCCCGTTTTCGCGACAAGGCGCGGGCGTTTCTGCGCGCGCATCTGGACCATGTGGCCATCCAGAAGCTGCGCCGGAACAGGCCACTGACTGTGTCCGATCTCGTGGAGCTCGAGCGCATGCTGGCCGAGAGCGGTCTGGGCGGTCCCGAGGAAATCCGCCGCGCGGCGGAGGAATCGCACGGGCTTGGGCTGTTCGTGCGGTCGCTGGTGGGCCTGGACCGCGCCGCTGCCAAGGAGGCGTTGGCCGCTTTCATCGCAGGCAAGACGCTGTCGGGGAACCAGCTGACCTTCCTCGACATGGTCGTTGACCACTTGACCGAGCATGGTGTGCTCGAAGCGGCCCGGTTGTACGAATCGCCGTTTACCGACATTTCGGCGCGGGGGCCGGATGGGGTGTTCGAGTCGGCGCAGGTGGACGCCCTGCTGGCGGTCATCGAGCAGATGCACCGCAACGCCTGTGCGGCGTGAGGGCGGGGATGGTCAGGGTGCCGAGAGGATCGCGGCCGCGGCTGGTCGACAGTGTCCGGGGCGGGTGAGGGCCACGCTATCGAGTGCAAGCGCGGTTCGCGCTGGCGCAATGCGCGCCGCAGGTTCGATTCCGGGCCGCATGCCGTAAGCTTTCTGGTGGCCGTAGCCTGGCTGGCGGCCGTATCTTGCTGGAGCCCTTGCCATGTCCGCCGACACCCTCTACGCCACCCCAGTCGATGACTACCCGCGCACGGCGGACGTCGAGCGCCCGGAGCCGGCCGGCGCCGAGCGCGCGGCGCTGGAAGCCCGCATCCGCGAGCTGCTGACGGCCCAGGACGCGGTGCTGGTGGCGCACTACTACGTGGACGACGCGCTGCAGGCGCTGGCCGAGTCATCCGGTGGCTACGTGTCCGACTCGCTCGACATGGCGCGCTTCGGCCACGAGCATCCGGCCTCGACGCTGATCGTGGCCGGCGTGCGCTTCATGGGCGAGACGGCCAAGATCCTGAACCCCGAAAAGCGCGTGCTGATGCCGGAGCTCGAGGCCACCTGCTCGCTGGATCTGGGCTGCCCGGCGGATCGCTTCAGCGCCTTCTGCGACCAGCACCCGGACCGCACGGTGGTGGTGTACGCCAACACCTCGGCGGCGGTGAAGGCGCGCGCCGACTGGATGGTGACCTCGTCCTGCGCGGTGGACATCGTGGCCCACCTGCGCGATCAGGGTAAGAAGATTCTCTGGGCGCCGGACAAGCACCTGGGCGCCTACATCCGCGAGCAGACCGGCGCCGACATGCTGCTGTGGGACGGCGCCTGCATCGTGCACGAGGAGTTCAAGGGCACGGAGCTGGAAGCGCTGCGCCGCGAGCACCCGCGGGCCAAGGTGCTGGTGCACCCGGAATCGCCGGCCAGCGTCATCGCCCAGGCCGACGTGGTCGGTTCCACCAGCCGCATGGTGCAGGCGGTGCGCGACATGGACGCCGACGAGTTCATCGTCGCCACCGACCGCGGCATCTTCCACAAGATGCGTCAGCTGGCGCCCGGCAAGCGGTTGATCGAGGCGCCCACCGCCGGCAAGAGCGCCACCTGCAGGAGCTGCGCGCACTGCCCGTGGATGGCGATGAACAGCCTGACCGCGCTGCTGCACGCGCTCGAAACCGGTGTCGGGGAGATTCACGTCGATCCAGCCATCGGCGCGCGGGCGCGCCTGCCGATCGAGCGCATGCTGGATTTCACGCGACGGCAGAAGCTGCAATCGGCCGGCGACGCTTGATCGGGACGCCGAAAAATTCCGTCAAGAATTTTTCGGCTCGCCCGTCGCGGGCGCTTCAGGGCCGCAGCTCGGCCCGGCCGTGGCTGAGCACCACCACCTTGCGTTCCACCGCCAGCGTGCGAAACGCGATGCCGTCCGCGCCGCGCCAGATTTCCGTGCGCAGCGTCTCGCCCGGATACACCGGCGCCGAGAAGCGCACCTGCAGTGCCTTGAGGCGCGCCGGGTCGTAGTCACACAGGGTGCGCAGCAGCGCGTGACCGGCCACGGCGAACGTGCACAGGCCGTGCAGGATGGGCCGCTCGAAGCCGGCGGCGCGCGCCACGGCCGGGTCCGCATGCAGCGGGTTGAAGTCCCCGCACAGGCGGTACAGCAGCGCCTGCTGCGGCAGGGTAGGGAGCTCGCACACCGCATCGGGGGCGCGCTCCGGCGTCAGCGTCAGCCGCATCGGCGGCGCGTCGCTGCCGCCGCAGCCGCCATCGCCGCGGCAAAAGGTGCTGCTGTCGAGCGTGGCGATCAGCTCGTCGGTGGCCGCGTCGTGCAGGGTGCGCCGGCTGTAGACGATGGCGCCCTTGTCCGGGCCCTTGTCGTTGATGCCGATGACGCGGGTGCGGCCAATCACCTCGCCGTCGGCCGGCAACGGCCGGTGCAGGGTGAGACCCTGCTCGGCGTGCACCAGGCGTACCCAGTCGACGCCGGTGGCCGGATCCTTCATCCAGAAACCGGGGTAGCCCAGCACCACCGCCTGCGTGGGCAGCGCCTGCGGGGACTGCTCGTAGACGAACGGCAGCTGCCGGGTGTCCGTCGGATCGGCGCCCAGACCCACCGCCAGCGCGTACAGCTCGCTGTCGCGCACGCTGTAGGTTTGTCTGATCTCTGGCACCGGCCAAGCCAGCAGGCGCTGGTAGTCGATGGCCATCAGATGGGATCCCAGGCGAACACGTCGGCCGACACGGCGAGCGGGTAGAACTGCTCGGCAAACGCCGCCGGCAGGCGCTCGGCCAGCTGCTCGGGCGTCCAGCCGCCGTCGCGGTGGATGGAGCGCAGCGGGCGCGACTGCGACATCAGGAACACCTCATTGGCCCGCACGGCGAAGATCTGGCCGTTGACCGCGGCGGCGGCGTCCGAGAGCAGGAACACCGCCACCGGGGCGATCTTGTCCGGCGTCATGCGCTTCAGGCGCTCGACGCGCGCCTGCTGCTCGGGCGTGTCGGTAGGGATGGAGCCGATCATGCGGCTCCAGGCGAACGGCGAGATGCAGTTGCTGCGCACGCCAAAGCGCTGCATGTCGAGCGCGATCGACTTCGACAGCCCGACGATGCCGAGCTTGGCGGCGGCGTAGTTGGCCTGCCCGACGTTGCCGATCAGGCCCGAGGTGGAGGTCATGTGCACGAAGGCGCCGCCGCCCTGTTCGCGAAACAGCGGCGCCACGGCGCGGCTCAGATAAAACGAGCCGAACAGGTGGACCTGGATCACCGCCTCGAAATCCTCGGGCGACATCTTGTGGAAGATGCCGTCGCGCAGGATGCCGGCATTGTTGACCACGCCGTCCACCCGGCCGAAGGCATCGAGCGCCGTCTGCACCATGGCCTGGGCGCCGTCCCACGAGGCCACGGAATCGGTGCTGGCCACCGCCTGTCCGCCGGCGGCGCGGATCTCGTCCACCATCCGCTGCGCCGGGCCGGCGTCCGTGCCGTCGCCGCCCACCGAGCCGCCGATGTCGTTGACCACCACGCGCGCCCCCTGCGCGGCGGCCAGGCGCGCGATGCCGCCGCCGATGGCGCCGCCGCCACCGGTGACGATGATGACCTTGTTGTCGAGCATGCCGGGCATGGGGTTTCTCCAGTTGGGTGCGGGCGGCGTGCGCGCCGCCGGGGCGCGCAGGGACGGGCGGGTCGATGGTCGATTCGGCCGGGTTGCGGCAGGCGGGGATTGTAGGGCTGGCGCCGCCGGCTGCACCGGGTTCGGACGCGATGGCCAGCCCGGCCAGGCCCCGGGTCAGCGCGGCGTCAGGGCGACAGGGTTATGGGTTCCACCCGAGGCACGGGCCGGCACTGAGGCGGCGGGTGCCGGCAGACCACCGCCATTGCGACGCAATGGCGGTGGCGCGCAAGCTCAGGCCGGGGTGGACAGGTTGGCCATCATCACCGGGCGGATGCCGGTCGGGCCTTTTTCCCACTGCGGGCCGGGATGGATCACCTCGGTGACGTAGCCGAGCTCCTGCGAGGTGTCGACGTAGTAGAAATTGGCGAAACCGCCGCCGATGCCGCCGCCCATCACCACCGGCATGCCGGCCTGCGCCAGGCGCTGCGCGCTCGTCTGCCAGGCGGCGGCGTCGGGCAGCATGGAGGCGTTCATGTGGTGGATGCCCTCGCCGACCAGGTTGCGGTAGTTTTCCTTGTAGTGACTCGGGCCGAAGGTCGGCTGGATGACCTCGAAGCCCAGCCGCGGCGTGAAGCTGAACAGCGTCGTGAAGTAGGCGTGATCGACCGGCTTGCCCATGTACTCGGGTTCTTCCAGCGAGCCGGGGGCGTTGCTCCAGTTCATGAAGGCCCATTCGGCGAGGCCGAACAGGCGCGCCCAGTCGGCGACGCGCGCCATCAGATCGTGCACCACCACGCCGAAGTGCATCTGGAACGTGCCGAGCGGCAGCAGCGGGCCGCCTTCCGGCACCGCATCGGCAAGGTTCCACACTTCGTCCGGCTGCGCCGCCGGGCGCTCCCCGTCCGCCACCAGCAGCTGGACGTAGAAGCCGCCGAGCGTGGCGCGGGTGTCGAGCGTCACCTCGCGCACGCCATCGGGCAGCACGGCGCTTTGCGCGATCGGCACCTGCTGACCGGCGAGCCAGGTCTCGAGCGCCGCCATGCGCGCGGGGTCGATCACCGCCGTGCACACGTGGTGGATGCCCTCGCCCTTGGTGAGCAGGAATTCCTGGTAGGTGGTCCAGCCGCCGCGCGGCTCGATGAGCCGGATGGTGACCGGGCCGAGGTTGGTCTCGGCCACGCCGCTGGCGGTCAGAAAATGCTGCGGGGCGGCATGGCCGCGGGTGACGGTGTGGCCGAGGCGCTCCGGCGTATGGTCGGTCACCGCCCAGTCGGTGATGCCGTACAGGCGGGTGAAGCGGCGCGCCGCGGCGCGGGCGTCGTGCACGACCACGCCGATGTGGATCAGCTCGTCGGTGGGGATCTTGTTCACGGTCAGGCTCCTCGCGGGCTCAGGCCCAGCGGATGGTGCTCAGGCGCTGCGCCGGGTCGAGCGGCTGCCAGATCTGGTCGACCAGGTCGTAGTTGGCGTGCGGGTAGAACTCGAAGGTCGGGTTCAGCATCTTCGCCTGTTCCTGGTCGGGCGAGCCCTGCTCGCGCATCTGCTTGAGCCAGTGCTGGTCGTACAGCTCGCGGCTGGCCCAGTGCTCCATCAGCACCACCCGCCGCGGGTCTTCCACGCTGCGGAACAGCTCGTATTGCACCGCGCCCGGCTCCTGCTTGACGGGCTGGAACATCTGCACCAGGCCGGGCAGGGCCTGCTCGGCAACTTCCGGACTCGGGAAATTCAGGGTCACGATCACGCGCACGCCGGCCATGGGGATTCTCCTCGTCGTTATTTGAAGCAGGGCCCTCCGGCGGCCGCCGGAGCGTTAACTGGAAGGAATCAATAGAACAGGCTCAGGTTCTTGACCAGCAGCGTCGCCATGTCGAACACCACGGTGCGGTCGACGATCGCGAACCCGTAGCGGCCGTCGGTCCGGCGCAGGCGATCGAAGCGCCGGCCGATGACCGAATCCTGGTGCCGTTCGCTGCTGGTGCGGTAGACGTGGAAGCTCGACTGCACGTCGAACTCGTCGGGCCGTTCGGTGGTGTGCGCGCGCACGTTGCTGATGAGATGCCGCGTGCGCGACGGCGGCGTCTCGGACCACGCCATGTGGGTGGACAGGCGGTTCACGCGCTCGCTGAGCATGGCGCGGTCCTCGTCGAAATGCGCCGCGCTGCCGGGCGGGTACATCTCGCGATCCATCTCGCGCGCCAGGCGGTTCTCGCGTACCGGCGCCCAGTAGTGCACGTCGGGCGCCATCAACGCCAGCCAGTCCTGGAACAGCCAGGCGTCCAGCAGGTCGGCCTCGGCGTACAGGAACTGTTCGATGGCGTAGGCGGTTTCAAGCGGCACGTTGACCGGAGCCAGCCGGTCCGGGCGCCGGAACAGGTGCGCGACCTTCGGCTGGCTCATGTCAGGCGCCCCCGGCGGCGCTGCGCGGCGGCGTCAGCGCGGCGCGTTCGGCCGCCTCCCGCTGCGCCTTGCGCCGCGTGAGGTCCGGCCACGGCGCGCCGGACATCATGTCGGCGTAATGGCGGTACATGCTGCGCGCGGCTTCCTCGGCGTACACGTGTGGCACCGTGCGGCCGGGCAGGCCGTCGGCGTCGTAGCGCGCCTGGCCGAGCATCTGCCGGTAGACCAGCGGAATCTTGCGCGCCATGTGCCCGCGCAGGATGCGCTGCTCTTCCTCCCAGTTGACGGCGTCGTCCTGCTCGAACATGCCGGCCGGGCTGAAGGTGCGCAGCAGGTCCAGACGAATCGCGTCCTTGACCTCGGCCGGCGCCGCGACCGGCGCCATGGACCAGGCCCAGATTTCCATCTCGTCCGGGCCGCGCGGGTGCGTGACGCGGAAGGTGTAATTGCTGAGCATCATGAAGTTCGGAAAGATGTTGGCATGCCCGGCGCTCAGCACCCGCTGCGGGCCCAGACGCGCGGCGACCTGGTCCTTGGTGTCTTCCTGCCAGCGGTAGATGGTCTCGTTCATGGTGGGCATGCCGCCGGAGAACCAGCCGTTGCCGTGGCCGTAGGGCGAGGCGAACTGAAAGCCGGCCGGGTTCGACAGCTGCCCGAGCTGGCGCATGGCCCAGTCCGGCGGTCCCTTCTCGCCGACCGGCACCATCACCTGGAACGCCGAGGCATGCGACACCTCGCCGTGGTACATGTCCGACGCCGGCTGCTCGGCGTTGAACTTCCAGTTGGCCGGCAGCACCCACTTGTGCATGCCGACGACCTCGAGCCCGCCCTCGTAGCGGTCGATGTAGGCATCGAAGTACCACGCGAAGTCGCCGAGATAGTCCTCGAAGCTCGGCGCGGTTTCGTCCCAGGTGCCGAAGAGGAAGCCCTTGTAGTTGGCCACGCGCACCTGCGCGGCGCGGAAGATGGCCGGGTCGATGCTGTCGTAGATCGCCTCGCCGTGCGGGATGTTGATCACCGCCCCGTCGAGACCGTAGTTCCAGCCGTGGAACGAGCACATGAAGTTGCGCGTCGTGCCGCGGTCGGCGCGGCACAGGCGCATGCCGCGGTGGCGGCACTGGTTCAGGAAGGCCCGCACCGAGCCGTCCGCCTGGCGCACCACCAGCACCGGATCCTCGCCGATGTAGTTCTGGATGAAGTCGCCGGGCTGCGGAATCATCGTGTCGTGGGCCAGGAACACCCACGAGCGGGCGAAGATCTGCTCGAGCTCCTGCGCGTAGATGCTGCGGTCGTGAAAAATGTCGCCGTGGATCAGGCCACGGTCCGGGTCGATCAAGCGCGAAACGTCCATGCTTCTCCTGTGCCTCCTGCCATCGTGACCCATTCTCACGAACGTTCGGCATAGTAGGAGGGCGCGAAACGGCATGTCAATTCGCGCCACGTAATGCAAACGCAGGGGAGGCGAGGGTGAGCGAACAAAACACGCGGACCGGCGACTGGGACCGGGAAGTCGACTGGATCGTGATCGGCAGCGGCGGCGGCGGCATGACCTCGGCGCTGACCGCCCAGCACCACGGCCTGCGCAGCCTGATCATCGAAAAATCCGCCTACGTGGGCGGCAGCACCGCCCGCTCCGGCGGCTGCGTGTGGATTCCGAACAACTACCTGGCGCTCGAAGGCGGCCTGCCGGACAGCGAGGAACTCGCGCGCGCCTACATGGCCGCCACCGTCGGCGAGCGCACGCCGGCGGCGCTGCGGGAGGCGTACCTGAAACACGGCCCGCAGATGATCGCCTTCCTGCGCGATCACAGCGCCATGCACTTCGAGTGGAGCCGCGGGTATTCCGACTACTACCCCGAGGCGCCGGGCGGCTTTGCCGAGGGTCGCGCGCTCGAGCCGCTGCCCTTCGATGGCCACCTGCTGGGCGAGCAGTTCAAGTACCTGCGCCGGCCGGTGATGATGGGCGTGCGCTACACCTCGATCAGCCTGCGCCGGGTGCAGATCCTGAACGGCCTGCGCCGGCATCAAAGCGGCCGGCGGCAGTTGCTCAAGACCATCGTCGATACCGCCCGCAATCTCGTGACCCGCAAGGCCATGCTGACCATGGGGCAGGGCGTGGCCGGCCGGCTCTATTACTCGGTGCTGCAGGCCGGCATTCCGGTTGAACTCGAAACCCCCATGACGCGGCTGATCGTCGAGGACGGTCGCGTGCTCGGCGTCGAGGTGCTGCGCCAGTACCAGCCGCGCCGCTACCGCGCCACGCGCGGCGTGCTGCTGGCGGCGGGCGGCTTTGCCCACAACCAGACCATGCGCGATCAGTACCACCCGCAGCCGTCGCGCAGCGCCTGGTCCATCGCGGTCGAGAGCGATACCGGCGACGGCATCCGCGCCGGGCAGGCGCTGGGTGCGCGCACGGACCTCATGGAAGACGCTTGGTGGGGCCCGGTCAGCCAGGTCGGCGGCCAGCGCTATCCGAACTTCGCCGTCACCGAACGCTCGACCCCGGGCACGCTGATGGTCAACAGTCTCGGTGAGCGCTTCGTCAACGAGGCGGCGCCGTACTCGGACGTGGTGCACCGCATCCACGAGCTGCACAATCAAAGCGGCGTGTCGCACGTGCCGTGCTGGATCATCCTCGACCGCGCCAACCGCAACTCGTACCTGCTGGGCTTGTCACCCCCCGCCTTGCCGCTGCCGCGGCGGTACTTCGAACACGGCGATTTCTGCAAGGCGCCCTCACTCGACGCGCTGGCGGCGCAGATCGGCGTGCCGGCGGACCGGCTGCGGGCCTCGGTGCAGACCTTCAACCGTTACGCCGAGACCGGCGTCGATGCGGATTTTCACCGCGGCGAGAGCGCCTACGACCGCGTCTTCGGCGACCCGCATTTCCGCAACCCGAACCTCGCGCCGCTGACCAAGCCGCCGTTCTACGCCATCCGGCTCTACCCCGGCGACATCGGCACCCGCGGCGGGCTGGTCACCGACGACCGGGCGCAGGTGCTGGACGGGCAGGGCCGGGTGATCGAGGGCCTGTGGGCCACCGGCAACAGCATGGCCTCGGTGATGGGCCACTCGTACCCGGGGCCGGGCGCGACCATCGGCCCGTCCATGACCTTCGGCTACATCGCCGCCCTGGCGGCGGCGGGCAAGCTGGATGCTGGGTGACCTGTTCCGCCTGGACGGACTCGAAGCGGGCTGACAAAAGCGCCCCGGCAGGCGAGGCTTTGCAGCGCCTCAATCAGCTGCAACGGACCGGTGACGCTAAGACGTCACCTCGCTTCGCGCGCGAACCCCATCATCTGCCGGTAGTGCTCCCACCAAAGGGCATTCGGCGCCTCATCGTTCTGCTTGGTTTCGGCGAGATCGGCGCCTTCGCGGTAGCCCTTCAGGAAGAAGGTGTGCGACGGGTCGGTTTCCAGCGCCTGCTGGATGCGCAGGAACACCGTGGCGTCCTCCAGGCTGACGAAGCCGCTGGGGCCGATCATGTTCGACGACTGGCGCAGGCGGTGGCGAACCATGTCCGCGTCATCGTCGGCGTGGGCGAAATAGGCGTAGTGCACTTCCACCTGGTCGATGCCGACCGGGTTGGCATAGCGGATGTTGAAGATGTCAAGGTGGTTGGCGATGGCTGTCAGCGGCCAGAACGCCAGCAGGCTGGACCCGGCGCCCTGTGTGGCGGCCTTGTTGCGCGGCGCGGCGCCGCCCTGGTAGCCGATGACGCTCGGATCGCGCAGCAGTCCGCCGTCGCTGGGCTGAGCGGCGACCTCGGACAGGATCATCATGTGCCCGCTCGGCAGGCGGCTCTGGCGGCCGCTGCCGCCCTGCCAGCGCAGCATGCGAAACGCCGCGTGCAGCAGCGGGGCGTGGAAGGCGTCGTTATCGATGTACACCTTCCAGTTCGACTGGTAGCGCACCTTCTGGTAACCCAGCAGCTGCAGGCGACCGTCGCCGCCAAGTGCGTCCTGCACCGGGCCGGCCATGTGGCCCATCCAGTCCATGAGCGGCGGTGGGTTCGCGTGCAGGCTGACGAACAGCAGTCCCATATGACTGGCGCTGCGCGGTTCGGCCAGGTTGTAGTCGGCGTGTTTGAAGTCCGGTGGGAATTCGGCCTCGCCCGGGCAGGAGCGCAGCTGGCCGCGGGTATCGAACACCCAGCGGTGATACGGACACTCGATGTCGCCGCTGCGGCCGCGAAAGGCCACCGCCAGTTTGGTGCTGCGGTGCGTGCAGGCATTGTGAAAGGCCCGCACCACACCGTCGTCGCCGCGGATCACCAGCAGCGGCGTGCGCCCGACGGTGACGGTCTTGTAGTCGCCGGGATTCGGCAGTTCGGCGTCGTGGGCCACCGGATGCCAGACCGGCCCGCGAAAGATGCGCTCGTGTTCGAGCGCGAACACGTCGGCGTCCTCGAAGGCCCATTTGGGCACCTGGTTGAACGCCGACGGCCAGCGCGGCAGGGAAGCGGCAAGTGCGTCGTTGGGCTTCATCGCGGCGTTCTCCGGTGACGATGCGACGGCGGCAGCGCCGCCCCGACGGGCTTACTGCAGGTTGAAGAACCGCCGCGCGTTGTCGCCGAGCAGCTTGTTTTTCTCGTCGAGGGTGAGGTCAGGCTGCGCGTAGGCGGCTTCGATTTCCTTGCGCACCGCGCGGAAATCCACTTCGTGCGGATAGTCAGTGGAAAAAGCGAACGCGTCCGGCCCGACCCGCTTGATCAGATACGGCAGTGTGCCCTCACCAGGCTCGCAGCCGATCAGGATCTGGCCATTGCCGAGGTAATGCTCGAAGGTGCGGTAGGCGCCCATCATGCCGAGTTCGGCGTTGCGCGCCATGCGATCGAGCAGCACCGTGGTCCAGCCGCAGCCGCCTTCCGTGAAGGCTACCCGCAGGCCGGGGTACTGCTCGAACAGGCCGTTGTGGATCATCGACACCGCCGCGATCATCAGCCCCATCGGGTGGTGGATGACGTGCGAGGGCAGGATCGAGTTCACGGAGCCCAGGCCCAGGCCCACGTTGGAACCGCCGTGCACGCCGAGCGCGCAGCCGAGATCCGCGGCCTCCTTGTAGATCGGCCAGTAGTACTCGTGCCCGAGGTCGAGCGGCAGGCCGGTCGACGGCAGCATGGCGCCCGGCAGCTTGAGTTCCTTCACTGCCCGGCGCAGCTCCTGCACCGCCGCGGACGGCTTCTGCATCGGGATCAGTGCCATCGGCAGCAGCTTGGGGCTGACGCGCCGGTAGCGGTCGGCCACGTAGTCGTTGTAGGCCTGACAGACCGCGATGGCGTATTCCTCCTCGCGAATCTGGCCGACCGTCAGCCCCTCGCTGGTGTACATCACCGAGTATTCGACGTTGGCGTTCTCCAGAAACTCCAGCCAGTCCTCGGCCGAACCCTTGCGGTGTTTGCTTGCCAGTTCCTGGTGGCCCATCACACCGTCCTCAGCCTTGAATGCCGAGGGCTTGGGCCAGTGCACGCCGTCCAGGGTCGGGAAGGGGGTGCGGAAAAAGTTCTGCGGGTTCAGGCACAGCTCGCGCACCGCCGGGTGCGCGTACTCGGCCATTTCGGCAAGCGATTCCATGATGTGGCCGTCGGCATCGACGGCGGGGCGCAGGGTGGTGGCGTCCATCAGAGCGTTCTCCTCGGCAAGCTGGTCGAACTGTTGAACGTTCGTTATGTTCAGGTCCACGTTAGCGCGCCCGATCACGGGCTGCAACCGGCCTTGATTTCAGGGCGATCCTGCGCCCGCCACCTCGACGCGCGTGATCTCCACCCGCGCGCTGGAATCGCCCCGCGCGAGACGCTCCACGTCGGTGTCGGCGGTGACCATGAACAGCGTGCGGCCGTCGGCACCACCGAGGTTGCAGGCGACCGCCCGGCGCCCATCCAGCGGTACTTGGTGCGTGATCTTGCCGCCGGCTTCGACGCGCAAATAGGCGTCGCCGACGAAGGCGCTCGCCCACACCGCGCCCGCGGCGTCAAGACAGATGCCGTCCGGGGCGTAGTCGCCGAGCGCGGCAAACTCGCGCCGGTTGCGCAGCTGGCCGCCATCGATGTCGAAGGCGGTGAGGCGGTGCGCAAACGTCTCGGCCACGATCAGCGTGCGCTGGTCCGGCGTGATGACCATGCCGTTCGGAAAATTGAGGTCGGTGGCCACTTCCCGTACCCGGCCGCCGGCATCGACGTGGTGCAGATTGGTCAGGCGTGGCTCGCCGTTGCCGAACAGATCGAAGCCGAAGTTGCCGACGAACACGCCGCCGTCCGGCGCGCGCACCATGTCGTTGATGTCGCCGCTGACGTGCGGGGCGAGATCGGCGAACGGCTCGACGCGTCCGTCCGGCCAGCGGCGCAGCAGCTTGCGCTCGAGCATGGAAACGACCAGCAGGCTGCCGTCATCGAGGAACGCGAGCCCCGACGGGCGCCCGTCCTTGAGCTCGAGCACGGTTTCGGCCTGCCCGGCGCCGGGCGAGCGCAGCACCCGCCCGCCGAACATGTCCGACAGCCACAGCGCGCCGTCGCGCCAGCGCGGGCACTCGCCGAACACCAGCCCTTCCAGGTACACCTCGGACGTGAGTGTCTGCATGCGGTTCTCCTCGTTATGGCGGTGTGCGCCGGTCTGGGCGCCGGCACTGGCCGGTATCATTGCACCGAAATCGCCCCCGCGGCCCGGCCCGGTCGGGCATCCCGTCGCCAGTCCGGGCCATCCCCACGTGAATCCGCTTCTCCTGGCCGTGCAGCGGCTGCTGTTCTCGTCGCTGACGTGGCTGATCGCCATCCAACCCAATCCGGCCGCGCTGCGTCGATGGTGTCTGTTCATGGCGGCGGTGATGCGCCCCTTCGGCGGCGCCTGGCGGCGCCTGGTGCGCCGCAATCTGCGCCTGGTGTATGGCGACACGCTGTCGGTGGAGCAGCGCCGCGCCATCGTGCGCGGCGTGTTCGAGCACTCCGCGCGCGGTTTCGGCGAACTGTTCTGGCTACCGCAGGAGCACGGCATGACGGTGGCTGACTGGTGCGAGGTGCAGGGCATCGAACACCTGGATGCCGCGCTCGCCAAGGGGAAAGGCGTGCTGTTGGCTACGGCGCATTTGGGCAGCTGGACGCTGTTGCCGCGCTATCTGCGCGAGCGCGGCGAGACTACCGGCTCCCTGCTGCGCCTGCCGAGCAACCCGGTCGCTCACGCCGCCGAGGCGGACGCGGTCACGCGCATGGGGCTCACGTTCTTCAACACGCCGCTCAGCCGCGAGCATGCACACGGCTGCCTGAAACTGCTGCGCGGCAATGGCATCCTGTTTATCGTTGCGGACCGCCGCTCGGCGGATGTGAAGGTGGACTTCCTGGGCCAGCCGGCCTGGTGTGCGACCGGTACGGCATCGCTGCACCTGCGCACCGGCGCGGCCATCGTGCCGGCGTATTCGGTGCGCGTCGGCAGTGGGCACCGGCTGGTGTTCGAGCCGGCGCTCGATGCCGCGTCGACGGGCGATCGCAAGGCCGACGAGCGGGCCATCACCGCCGAACTGCACCGCATTTTCGGCCGCTGGGTGCGGCAGTATCCCGAGCAATGGATGTGGAACCACAACCGCTGGCGGCCACGCCGCAGCGAGATGAGGGAGGAACGCAATGAACATCGCGCATGAACTGACCGACGCCGCCGCCCGCTGGCCGGACGCCACGGCGCTGCTGTTCGAGGATCAGCGCATCGGCTTCGCGGCGCTTGCGCAGCGCGCGGGTCACTGGCAGGCGGCCTTGGTGCAGTTGGGTGTCAGGGCTGGCGAGCGGATCGCCATGCTGCTGCCCAACGGCCCTGATTTTGCCTATGGCTATTACGCCACGGTGGCGCTGGGCGCCGTGTTCGTGCCGCTGGACCCGGTGCTGAAGGCGGACGAGCTGGCCGAGATCCTGGCGGATCTCGAGCCACGCCTGCTGGTGGTGGCCGACGAAAGCCTGAACGCCGCCCGCGAGGCGCTGGCCATCAAGGGTAGTCAGCTGCTACTGCACACGGTGACCGAGGTCGAGCAGGCTGGTCGGGCGACGCCGTTCGCGCCGGTGGCGCTGGATGCGCTGACCACCACCGCGGTGGTGCTCTATACCTCCGGCACCGTCGGTGGACCCAAGGGCGTGGCGCTCAGCCACGACGCGCTGACGCATTCCATGCACGCCATGATCGATGTGTTCGGCATCGGCCCGGGCGATGTGTATGGACTCGCGGTGCCGATGTCACACATCTCCGGCCCCATGCTGCTCGGTACCGGCATGCGCAGCGGCATGGCGCTGCTGCTGTTCGACCGCTTCGTGCCGGCACGCTTCCTGGATGCAGCCGAGCAACACCGCATGACCTTGGCGCACATGGTGCCGCCCATGGCGAACGCGCTTTTGCACAGCCGAAGTCAGCACAGCCTCGAGTCCATGAAGTACCTGTGTACCTTCGGTATGACGGCCTCGCCCGAGATGCTGCACCAGTTCCATGCCCGCTGGCCGCACATTGGTCTGGCATCCGGTTACGGCTTGACCGAAACCGGTCCGCTGGTGGTGCTGGGGCCGGCGACGTTTCCGCCCGAGAAGTACGGCGCCGTTGGCCACCGCCTGACTTATGCCGGCGTGCGCGTCGTCGACGACGAAGGCGCTGACCTGCCGGCCGGGGAGAGCGGCGAGGTGTGGCTGTCGGGGCCCAGCCTGATGCAGGGCTACTGGCGGCGCCCGGAACTCACCGCCGAGATGATGCCGGACGGCTGGTTCCGCACCGGCGACATCGGCATGTTCGACGCCGACGGCTATCTGTGGATCCAGGGCCGCAAGAAGGACGTCATCAACGTGGCCGGTCTCAAGGTGTATGCGCCGGAAGTGGAGGACGCCATCTACAAGCACCCGGACGTGGCCGAGGTGGCGGTGATCGGCGTTACCGGCGGCCTCAAGGGCGAAGCCGTCAAGGCCGTGGTGGTGCCAAAGCCGGGCGCTACGCTGGCGGCCAGCGACATCATCGAGCACTGCCGCGGCCTGCTGGCCGACTACAAGGTGCCGCGCCAGGTGGAGCTGCGCGCCGACTCGCTGCCGCGCTCGCGCACCGGCAAGATCAACAAGGAAGCGCTGCGCAAACCCTGAAGGGGCGGTCGCGTCGTCGATCGGCTGGGTTGGTTTGGCGCGGGCGCTCGCGGCGAGGGCATCGCTCCCACGGGCCGCTGTTGTGGGAGGCCCGCCCCGGGCCGAATCTTCGTTGCGGCAAGGATTCGCGGCGCGGGCGCCGCTCCCACACCCTGTGTCGTGGGAGGCCCGCCCCCGGGCCGAATCTTCGTTGCGGCAAGGATTCGCGGCGCGGGCGCCGC
>JBMOQH010000013.1:0-6652 GCA_049322795.1 Pseudomonadota bacterium
GCTTGCGATCCTGCGTCGTTACCATCAACTCGATTGCCGGCCTTCCCATCAATGCGTGCCTCCCGTGCCGAGGATACGGGTTGGACCACGCAAAGAATGGAAAGTTACATGCGGGACGCTACACTAGTTCGGCGCTCGTGGCAGCACAACGGAGAGAAACCCATGCGCTATCTCATCGCCGCGGCGGCCGTTCTGACGTTGACCGCCTGCACCCAGGAAACGCAGAACGAAATCGGCCGCGCCGTGCAGAACTGGACCGGCACCAACGGCGTGCTGGAGGTGTACGCCGGCCCGCAACTGGTCAAGCGCTTCATCGGCATCGACAAGCTGAGCACCGCCTCCGGTACCAAGGACGGCCTGCCGCGCCCGTACCGCTTCGGCTACGGCGTGCTGGACGAGAACCTCAACGGCCAGCGCGATCCGGGCGAGAAGAAGGTGTACTTCGAGGTCAGCGACTACTCGACGCCGTATGTTTTCTACGAAAACCCCCACTGACGACGCCGCGCTCGACCGGCACTGGATGGAGCGCGCCATCGCGCTCGCGCAGGCTGCCGGCAACAAGGGTGAAGTCCCGGTGGGTGCCCTGCTGGTTGCCGGTGACCGCGTACTCGGCGAGGGCTACAACCGGCCGATCGGTGCCTGCGACCCGACCGCGCACGCCGAGATCGTGGCCTTGCGCGCTGCCGCTGTCAGCACGGCCAATTACCGTCTGCCCGGCAGCACGCTGTACGTGACGCTGGAACCCTGCGCCATGTGTGCAGGCGCCATCGTGCAGGCGCGCGTGGCGCGCGTCGTGTTCGGCGCGCGCGACCCGCGCGCCGGCGCGGCGGGCTCGGTGTTCCAGGTGCTCGGCGAAGCACGCCTGAACCATCGCCCGGCCGTGTCCGAGGGCACGCTCGCCGAGCGCTGTGGCCAACTGCTGACCGACTTCTTCCGCCAGCGCCGGGCCGGCTGAGCGGACACGCCCGGGCGGCGCCATCGCCACCCGTTGTGGCCCAACCGGCGGCACCCGACCGGCTTCCCTACAATAGCGGCCACCCCTTCCCTGCCCCAGCCCGCCGCATGAATGCCGCCGACCGTCCGCCGCCGACCCACTTCATCCGCCAGATCGTCGAGCAGGACCTCGCCAGCGGCAAGCACGCGCGCATCGTCACCCGCTTTCCGCCCGAGCCGAACGGCTACCTGCACATCGGCCACGCCAAATCCATCTGCCTGAACTTCGGCCTGGCGCAGGATTTCGGCGGCGTCTGCCACCTGCGCTTCGACGACACCAACCCGGCCAAGGAAGACATCGAGTACGTCGAGGCCATCGAACGCGACGTGCGCTGGCTCGGCTTCGACTGGGGCGACAGGCTGTTCCATGCCTCGGGCTACTTCAGCCAGCTGCACGAGTTCGCCCTGCACCTGATCCGCGCCGGCAAGGCCTATGTGTGCAGCCTCACGGCGGACGAGATGCGCGCCTACCGGGGCACGCTCACCGAACCCGGCCGCGACAGCCCGCACCGTACGCGCAGCGTCGACGACAACCTCGATCTTTTCGCCCGCATGCGGGCGGGCGAATTCCCCGACGGCGCCCACACACTGCGGGCCAGAATCGACATGGCCTCGCCGAACCTCAACCTGCGCGACCCGGTGCTGTACCGCATCAAGCACGCGCCACACCCGGTCACAGGCGACGCCTGGTGCATCTACCCCATGTACGACTACGCGCACTGCGTGTCGGACGCGCTGGAGGGCATCACCCACTCGCTGTGCACGCTCGAGTTCGAGGACCACCGCGCGCTGTACGACTGGATCCTCGACCAGCTGCCGGTGCCCTGCCACCCGCGGCAGATCGAGTTCTCGCGCCTGAACCTGTCGTACACGGTGATGAGCAAGCGCCGCCTGCACGAACTGGTAGAGGGCGGTCACGTGGCCGGCTGGGACGACCCGCGCCTGCCGACGCTGTCGGGCCTGCGGCGGCGCGGCGTGCCGCCGGCGGCGATCCGCGAGTTCTGCGCGCGGGTGGGCGTCACCCGCAAGGAAAACGTCATCGACGTGGCGCAGTTCGAAACCTGCATCCGCGAGGCGCTGGAAACGGACTCGCCGCGCGCGCTGGCGGTGCTGCGCCCGCTGAAGGTGGTGATCGAGAACTTCCCCGAAGGCGACACCGACTGGCTGGACGCCCCCAACCACCCGCAGCGGCCGGAACTCGGCACCCGCCGCCTGCCGTTCGGGCGCGAGATCGTCATCGAGCGCGACGATTTCATGCCCGATCCGCCCAAGGACTTCCATCGCCTGGCGCCCGGCCGCGAGGTGCGTTTGCGGTTCGCCTACTTCATCCGCTGCGAGCGCGTGGTGACCGACCCCGCCACCGGCGAGGTGTCGGAGCTCATCTGCACGTACGACCCCGCCACCCGCGGCGGCAACGCGCCCGACGGGCGCAAGGTCAAGGGCACCATCCACTGGGTGGACGCCCGGCACGCCCTGCGTGCGCAGGTACGCCTGTACGACCGCCTGTTCGCGGTGCCGGACCCGGCCGGGCAGGACGACTACCTGGCGCTGCGCAACCCGGACTCGCTGCAGGTGCTGGACGGCTGCCTGCTGGAGCCGGCGCTCGCCGACGCCACCGGCGCGGTGCAGTTCGAGCGCCTCGGCTACTTCACGCCCGACCCCGACAGCCGCCCCGGCGCGCCGGTGTGGAACCGCACCGTGTCGCTGCGCGACACCTGGGCAAAAGTGGCGGCGCGCGGGTGAGGGGCCAAGGGACGAGAGCAAGCAGGAATGTTCGAAAAACTAAGAAATAAAGGCTTTCAGGTGCTCACCCTGCACCACGCCGAAGCGATCCTCAAACACGACATGCCCGAGGCGGCGACCGAGTTGGAAGGCGTTCTGTCGGCCATTGCCATACCGGTGGAAGAACTGGTGCGCGGCGGCGGCGGTGAAGGCGCCATGACACAGCGCCTGCGGCGGGCGCTTGCCGACATCTACGGTTGGCGAAAGCACAACTTCGAGATCAAGAAAATCGTCGACGGCGTGGAGAAGGAATCGATTTCGCACGAGATCGATCACATCAAACGCTTCGCGGCCGGGACGTTCGCGCTGGAAATCGAGTGGAATAACAAGGATCCGTTCTTTGACCGGGATCTCGAGAATTTCAAGCGCCTGCATGCCGATGGCGTGATCTCGGTCGGCGCCATCATCACGCGCGGCGAATCACTGCAAAATTCCCTGCGCGAGTTCGTGGCGGAGTTCGCGCGGCGCGCCGGAATTGGCGATCTCGCCGCGGTGTCGCGCTACTACGCACCGACGCAGCGGCAGATCGGCCTTATCGAGCAGGCGGCAAAGGCTCGGGGTTCCTTCGAGGAAGGCTGGGCGCATGCCTTCGTATCCGACAAATTCGGCGAGGCCACAACGCACTGGCGAAAGCTGGAAGACCGCGTTCGTCGCGGCGTCGGAAACCCCTGTCCGTTGCTTCTGATCGGTATCCCGAAACAGGCCATCGTCCGCTAGAACCCCGGGGGACGGCTCAATGACCGCAACCATTTACACCATGACCGAACCCAATCCCGCCGAGGATCTGCTCCGCAAATTCGCCGGCCAGTTCTCGACGATTCTGGCGGACCCGCCTTGGCAGTTCCAGAACCGTACCGGCAAGGTCGCGCCCGAGCACCGGCGTCTGCTGCGTTACCCCACCATGGAGCATCAGGAAATCCAGCAGCTGCCGGTCGCCAAATTGGCGGCAGCACGGTCGCATCTGTACTTGTGGGTGCCCAATGCGCTGCTGGCGGAAGGTCTTCGGGTCATGGAGGCTTGGGGCTTCACGTACAAGTCGAATCTCGTCTGGTACAAGGTCCGCAAGGACGGCGGGCCGGATGGCCGGGGCGTCGGGTTCTATTTCCGCAACGTCACCGAGCTGGTGTTGTTCGGTGTGCGCGGCAGCATGCGCACGCTGCCGCCGGGGCGAACGCAGGTCAACATCCTGGCAACCCGAAAGCGCGAGCACTCGCGAAAGCCTGACCAGATTTACGACGTCATCGAAGCGTGTTCGCCCGGCCCTTACCTGGAGCTTTTCGCGCGGTTTCGACGGCCAGGATGGAACCAGTGGGGTAACGAGGACGTCGAGGAGAATTCGCTGCATGGCGTCGCACGGCGCAAGGGGCACGTCGAACCGCAGCTGCGCCTTCTGGAGACGCCGCGCGGCTATCGCGGCAAGGTGGATGCGGGCGAGTAGTCGTTTGCCGTTGCCGGTCGCCTTCCGCCACCATTCGGACCCGCCCATCCGCACGGGCTTGAAAAAGGATCTTTCAACGACCCCAGGGTCATGAGGAGCGAAACATGAACGACACCAACCGCCTGGCCCTGCACGCCGTCGCCCAAGCGCCCGACAATCCCCTGCTGCCGCTGTTCGAGACACAGCGCGCGGCCTTCCTCAAGGTCGGGCCGACCAGCTACGAGCACCGCATCGAGGCGCTCAAGCGCCTGCGCCAGGCGGTGGTCGATCATCACGAGCAGATTCTGGACGCGGTGGATGCCGACTTCGGCCACCGCTCGCGGCACGAGACTTTCTTCGCCGACGTCATCGGTCTGCTGGGCGAGATCCGCCACACGCGCAAGCACCTGAAAAAATGGATGCGGCCGCGCCGCGCCGGCTGGAGCCCGCAGTTTCCGCTCGCCAGGGCGCGCATCCACTACCAGCCGCGCGGGGTGATCGGCATCATCGGCCCGTGGAACGTGCCGGTGCTGCTGACGCTGTCGCCGCTGATCGGCGCCATCGCCGCCGGCAACCGGGCCTTGATCAAGACTTCCGAGTTCTGCCCGCGCACCGCCGAGGTGGTGACCGCCATCGTCAGCCAGGCTTTCCCAGCCGACGAAGTGGCGGTGGTCAACGGCGGATCGGACGTGGCGGCGCATTTCTCGGCGCTGCCGTTCGATCACCTGATCTTCACCGGCTCGACGCAGGTCGGGCGCATGGTGATGCGCGCGGCGAGCGAGAACCTCACTCCGGTGACGCTGGAGCTGGGCGGCAAGTCGCCGACCATCATCAGCGCCGACTATCCGCTCGACGTGGCCGCCGGGCGCATCGCCCAGGGCAAGCTGCTGAACGGTGGCCAGGCCTGCATCGCGCCGGATTACGTGTTCGTGCCGACCGGCCGGCGCGCGGAGCTGCTGCAGGCGCTGCACGCCGCGGTGGCGCGAAGCTACCCGACCCTGGCTGGCAATCCGGATCTCACCTGGATCGTCAACGAGCGGCACTACCAGCGCCTCAAGGCACACATCGCGGACGCCCGCGCCAAGGGCGCCGAGATCATCGAGATCAACCCCGGCGGCGCGGCGCCGCGCGAGGGCGAACGCGTGCTGCCGCTGACGGTGCTGCTCGGCGTCACCGACGACATGACGGTGATGCAGGAGGAGATTTTCGGCCCCGTGCTGCCGGTGAAGACCTACGACGATCTCGCCCAGGTGATCGATTACGTGAACAGCCACCCGCGGCCACTGGCGCTCTATCACTTCGACGAGAATGCCGAGCGCACCGCACGCGTGCTGGACCAGACCGTGTCCGGCGGCGCCTGCGTGAACGACGTGCTGTTCCACGTTGCCCACGAGGGCCTGCCGTTCGGCGGCGTGGGGCCGAGCGGGATTGGCCGGTACCACGGCTTCGACGGCTTCGTCACCTTCTCGCACCAGAAGAGCGTGCTGTACCAGAGCCGCTGGTCGGTGCAGGCGCTGATCCGCCCGCCCTACGGGCCGCGTCTGGAGCGGGTGATGCAGCTGGCTTTGCGCTGGCTGTGACGCCAGGCGACACCGGGCGGGGAAGATAGCTTCCAGCGCCGCTGCGACCCGCGCTCTGCCATCGGCCGCGCGGGCCGCTTGTGGCGACGCCTGCGGACGCGTAAGGTCCGCGGCGCCGGCATGCGCGGCCAAGGGGATTGTCGGGAGGGGACGGGGCTTGGATATCCGCTTTTTGCGTGCTTTTGTTCGCAATCCGCTCCGGACGGGTGCGGCGTTCCCGAGCAGCCCGGCGCTCGCTGACCAGATCACCGACCCGATCGACTTTCGGCGCGCGCGCGTGATCGTGGAACTCGGCCCCGGCACCGGGGCCTTCACGCGGCTGCTGGCGCAGCGGGCGCACCCCGCCTGCCGGGTGCTCGCCCTGGAACTCGACCCGCGCCTCGCCGACTACGCCGCCCGGGAGTTTCCGCGCGTCGAGGTCATCAACGCCGCCGCGCAGACCCTGCCTCAGGTATTGGCCGAACGAGGCATCGGCGCCGTCGATGCCGTGGTCAGCGGTTTGCCGTTCGCCAACTTCAGCGCCGCACAGCAGGCGGACGTGGTGAACGCCGTGCGCGCCGCCCTGCGCCCGGGTGGCAGTTTCGTGTCGTACAGCTTCATGCACGCGCAGGTGATGCCGACCAGTCGCCGCTTTCGGCGCAGCCTGAGCACGCTGTTCGGCCGGCTGGACATCCACCCGGTACTGCTGAACGCGCCACCGGCGTTGGTTTACAGCTGCGTCGCCTGAATCAGGCGCCACAGATCATGAAGGCTCGCTAGGCCCTGTTAACAATCATGCCAACCACACGCTGATGGCTGCCAGGATAACGAAGGCGGCGTAATGAGCGGCGAGCTTTTCATAGCGGGTGGCCAACCGCCGGTATTGCTTGAGGCGCGCAAA
>JBMOQH010000014.1:0-127156 GCA_049322795.1 Pseudomonadota bacterium
GCCGAATGCCGTGGCTTGGGGCTGGGCGATTCGCGGCGGGGGCGCCGCTCCCACGGCAGAAGTGCTCCCCTCAGCCTTCCCTGTGGGAGGCCCGCCCCCGGGCCGAATGCCGTGGCTTGGGGCTGGGGGATTCGCGGCGGGGGCGCCGCTCCCACAAGGGCGCCGCTCCCACGGGGCTCCGCTTCCATGCTCCGCGCTGACCTGACATGAAGTCCCTGCTACGCAAGGCGGCGCCGTTTGTGGTGGCGCTGGTAGTCATCGGTGGCCTGGCAGCGGTCGTGCGCAGCCTGTTGTCGCAAACGCCGGCCGCTGACGCGCGACGCCCGCAGGAAGTCACGCTCATCAAGCCGCCACCGCCCCCACCGCCGCCCAAGGAGCAGCCGCCACCGCCCCCCGAGGTGAAAGAGGAAGTCGACATTCCGGAGCCGGAGGCGCTGCCGGAAGAAATGCCCGACGCCGCCAACGAGCCGCCTCCCGGCGAGGCGCTCGGCCTGGATGCCGACGGCAGCGCCGGTGGCGACGGTTTTGGCCTGGCGGCGCGGCGCGGCGGACGCGATTTGCTCCAAAGCGGCGCCGGCGACGGCGAGGCCTGGGTGGCGCGCGAGATCGACCGCCGACTGAGCGAGTTGCTCGGCGCCGACGACGAACTGCGGCGCAAGCGCTTCAAGGTGCCGGTGCGCATCGAGCTGGCGCCGGACGGCAGCGTGCTGCGCGTGGACCTGCTGGCGAGCACCGGCGACCGCGACACCGATCAGCGCCTGCAGGCGCGCATCGGCGAGGTGCGCCTGGCCGAACCGCTGCCGCCGGGTGTGCGCCGCGTATTGCGCCTGCGGGTCGGATCGGTCTGATCCGCTGCCCGAGGTGGCCCATGACACTGCCGCACGAACGCCGCAGCCGGCGCCCGTGCCCGACCCGTGCATTCAGCACCCCCATAAACCCTTCGATCCGCGGAGACTGTCGATGAAACCGGTGCGCCCCCCGCATCCCCGGCTAGGCCGCCCGGCCGCCCTGGCCGCTGCCCTGCTGCTCGGTACCGCGCCCGCCGTGGCGGACGAGCGCGCCGATCTCGAAACCCTGCGCGCCACCGTCACTGGCCTGATCGGCGCCCTGGTCGACCAGGGCGTACTCAGCCGCGACGCCGCCGACGCCATGATCAAGAAGGCCGAGGCCAACGCCGCGGCCAGCGTGGCGTCCAAGGCGCCCGCCGCGGCGGCGCCGGGCGAGGTGCGTGTCACCTACGTGCCGCAGTTCGTGAAGGACGAGATCCGCGCCCAGGTGCGCGACGAATTGCGGGCGGAGGTGGCGCAGGACGTGATGGACCGCGCCCGCCAGGAGCAATGGGGCGTGCCGGCGGCGCTGCCGGACTGGATTGCGCGCATGAAGTTCAAGGGCGACCTGCGCCTGCGGGCGCAGAGCGACCGCTTCGCCGACGGCAACGCGCAGTTCGCCTATTTCGATTTCCTGGCCATCAACGATGCCGGCGGCCTGGCCGACGCCGGTGCCGACGGCCTGCTGAACACCACCGAGGACCGCGACCGCTTCCGGGCCCGCGTGCGCCTGGGCCTGGACATGACCATCACCGACCGGCTGCTGGCGGGGTTCCGCATGGCCACCGGCAACAGCCGCGACCCGGTGTCGACCAACCAGACACTCGGCACCTACGGCAACCGCTACCAGACCCAGCTCGATCAGGCCTACCTGCGCTACCAGGCGCCGGGTGCGATGCCGTGGATCACCGCCTGGGGCGGCCGCTTCGACAATCCGTGGCTGTCCACCGACCTGGTGTGGGACAGCGACCTCGGTTTCGAAGGCGTGGCCGGCACGCTGCGGCACGATTTCGCCGCCAGGGGACCGTCGCGCGGCGTGTTCTTCACGGCCGGCGCCTTCCCGCTGCAGGAAGAGGAACTGTCGTCCAGCGACAAGTGGCTGTTCGGCGGCCAGGCCGGCTTCGAGCTGGCGTTCGCCGACCAGTCGCGCCTGAAGGCCGGCCTCGCCTACTACAACTTCCGCAACATCACCGGCCGGCGCAACGCCCTCGACGGCATCGAGTTCGACTACACGGCGCCGGAGTTCCTGCAGAAGGGCAACACGCTGTACGACATCCGCAACGACGCCGACCCGCAAAGCCAGCTGTTCGCGCTGGCCGCCGACTACAAGCTGCTGGACCTGACGGTGCAGTACGACCTCGCCCGCTTCGCGCCCTACCACGTCATCCTGACCGGCGATTTCGTGCGCAACATCGGCTTCGACAAGGACGAGGTGGCGGCCCGGATCGGCGCGCCGATCGAGGCCAAGGTCAACGGCTACCAGTTCCTCGCCAGCGTGGGCTACCCGCAGGTGCTTTCGGCCGGGCAGTGGCGCGTGTTCGGCGGCTACAAGCACCTGGAGCGGGACGCCGTGCTGGACGCCTTCACCGATTCCGATTTCCACCTCGGCGGCACCGACGCCAAGGGCTGGCTGATGGGCGGCGACTATGGCCTGGCGCGCAACACCTGGCTGACGCTGCGCTACCTCAGCGCGGACGAGATCGACGGCCCGCCGCTGGGCATCGACGTGCTGCAGCTGGACCTCAACACGCGCTTCTGAGCGCGCGCAACGCGGGGACAACAGGCATGACCCGAACAGGCAAACGCATGGCGGTGGCGCTGCTCGCGCTCGCCGCGCTGTCAGCCCAGGCCGAGGTGCGCCGTCCGGCCGGCGGCGCGGCGAGCGCACAGGTGCAGGCGCTGCTGCAGCAGATCTCGGCCGAGCGCGACGCGCTCAAAACCGAAAATGGGCGCCTCAAGGCCGATCTCGAACAGGCCCAGCAGGCGCAAAAAACGGCCGCCGCCGAGGTGGCCGCCAGCGGCGAGGAGCTGACGCGGCTGCGCGCGGCCGTGGCGGCTTTCCAGGCCCAGAACGAGGCCTTGCGCGGCCAGCTCGGCCAAAGCCAGGCGGCCATCGACGCCCTGCGCGGCGAGCAGGCCGCCACGCGCGCCGAGCTGACACAGGCGCAAGGCAGGAGCCAGGCGCTGGATGGCGAGCTAGGCCAGTGCCAGGCGCGCGTCGACACGCTGATCGGCCACAACCGGCGGCTGTTCGAGATCGGCAACGAGCTGCTCGACCGCTTCGAGAACAAGGGCGTGTGGGCGGCGCTGCGCGAAAGCGAGCCGTTCACGGGTCTGAAGCGCGTGGAGCTCGAGAACATCGTGCAGGACTACCGTTTCGCCATCGACGACCAGCGCGTCGAGGCCAGGACCGCCACCGCACCCGCCGCCCAGTGATCACCCCGCTGCAAACCGCGCCCGGCGTGCTCGCGGCGCTGCCCTGGGTGGCGCCGTTTGCCGTGTTCGTCGGCCTGATGACGCTGGGCGGGCTGGCGCAGCAGGCCGGCGTCGATCCGCGCACCTGGTATGCCGTGCGCGCAGGTGCCACGCTGCTGGCGCTGGCCGCCGCGTGGCGTGTGTACGCCGACCTGCGTCGGCCTCCAGCCCTGAAGGCCAGCGTGGGCGCGGTCGGCGTCGGCATGGCCGTGCTCGGGCTGTGGCTGGCGCTGGACCGCGACTGGGCCACGCTTGGTGCGCTCACGCCGTCGCCGTTTGCCGCCGCGGACACGCAAAGCTGGCAATTGGCCGCGCGGGTGACTGGCGCCGTGCTGGCCGCGCCGCTGGCCGAGGAGCTGTTCTTTCGCGGGTTTCTCATGCGCTGGCTGGTGCGGCCCCAAGTCACCGAAGTGGACCCGCGCAGCGTCCCGACGCGGGCGGTGCTGATCCAGGCGGCGCTGTTCGCGACTGCGCACTCCATGATCGTCGCCGGTTTTCTGGCCGGCCTCGCCTACGGCTTGCTGTACCGCAAGACCGGCAGCCTGTGGGCCTGCGTGCTGGCGCATGCCTGCACCAACGCGCTGCTCGCCGCGTGGGTGCTCAGCCAGGACGCCTGGCACCTGTGGTGACCGGTGTGGTGTGCAGGAGTAGCGCCTTGTGGGAGCGGCGCCCTCGCCGCGAATCTTCCCACCCTGCCCAAAGGCATTCGGCCCGGGGGCGGGCCTCCCACAGCCAGAGTTTCTGTGGGAGCGGTGCCTGTGGGAGCGGCGCCTGCGGGAGCGGCGCCCCCGCCGCGAATCTTCCATCCATGAGCAGAATCATTCGGCCCGAGGCGGGCCTCCCACAGGGTGCCGCGGTTCCTCATCGGCGTGGGAGCGGCGCCCCCGCCGCGAATCTCGCGTTCCAGCCTGAAGCCCAAATCCATCCACCCTTAACAGTGATGTTGCGCCCGTGACCCGACCCCGTTTTTCCTCCCTCCTTGGCGCGCTGGCGCTGCTGCTCGTTCTCGCCTATCTGGGCCGCGACTTCATCCGCCCGGATGGCGTGCTCGCGCAAGCAGGCGATGCCCGCCTGACGCAGGCCGAGGCGCAGGCCCTGGTCGACGCCCTGCCGGCCTCCACCCGCCAGCAGCTCGGCGCCCAGCCGCAGGCGCTCGGCGATGCCGTGCGGCGCGAAGTGCAGTGGCGGGCGCTGCTCGAAGCCGCGCGCCGCGCCCCGCAGGCCAAGGCGACCGATGTGCGCGCCCGCATGCAGCAGGCCGCCGACCGCGAGCTGGTCGAGGCGCATCTGGAAGCCGTCAGCGCGGTGCCGGCCGACTACCCGCCGCAGGAACTGGTCACCGCCACCTACGAGGCCAACCGCGAGCGTTTTCGCGCCGCGCCAAGCTACGAGCTGTCGCAGATCTTCCTGCCCGGCGCGCCGGACGACGCCGAGCTGCAAAAGCGCGCCCGCGAGCTGGTGCAGCAGGCGCGGGGCGGCGTGGACTTCGCCGACCTGGCGCGCGAACACTCGCGCCATACCGAAACCGCCAACCGCGGCGGCGCGTTCGGCTGGGTGCCGGAACCGCTGCTGCGGCCGGAGTTTCGCGACGTCGTCACCCAACTCAAGACCGGCGCCGTCAGCGATCCGCTGCCGGTGGCGGACGGCTGGCACATCCTGAAACTCACTGGCCGCCGGCCGGCGCGGGATCTATCCCTCGACGAAGCGCGGCCGGACATCGTCGCCGCCCTGCGCGAACAGGAACGGCGCCGCCTGCGCGCCGAGTACATCACCCAGACCGCCGCCGCCAACCCCGTGCGCGTGGATGAAGTGGCGCTTGGCAAGCTCAAGGTGTCCAACGACTGAGCCGTGAACGAGCGGCAGCGGGCCGAGCTTTTCTCAGCCGCGGCGCCCCGGACGCAGCAACTGCCCGGCCGCCAGCCACACAAACAGCGTGTTGGTCACCAGGTAGCGCTTCCACAGCCGCCGCGGCTCGCTCGCCAGGCGATGCAGCCATTCCAGGCCGTGCGACTGCATCCAGGCCGGCGCGCGGCGCACGGTGCCGGCATGAAAATCGAACGCAGCGCCGACGCCGATCATCACCGCCCGCACGCGACCGCGGTGCTGCGCCATCCAGCGCTCCTGCTTGGGGCAGCCCAGACCCACGAACACGATGCCGGCGCCGCTGGCGTTGATGCGCGCCACGGCGTCGGCGTCCTCCTGCCCGGTCAGAGTCCGAAACGGCGGCGATTCCACGCTCACCACCAGCGCCGGGAACGCGGCCCGCAGCCGCTGCGTGAGCAGGTCGAGCGTCTGCGGCGTGCTGCCGTAGCAGTACACCGGCACGCCCTGGGCGGCGCAGCGTTCGCAAAGCGCCCACATCAGGTCTGGACCGTTGATGCGCGCCTGCCCGGCGTGGCCCTGCCGGCGCAGCATCCACGCCACCGGCGCGCCGTCCGGCGTGGCCATGTCGGCACCGTCGATCACCTCGCGATAGGCGGCGTCACGTGCCGCGCTGACCACCACGTGGGCGTTGCAGATGGCGACGTACCGGCTCTCGCGCCGCTGCGCCCAGCCGAGCAGCCGATCGAGCGCGCCAGCCCAGCTCAGCGCATCGATCCGCACCCCGAGCACCGAGCCCGTGGTCCTCATTGCGCCGCGTCCCGTCGAGGGTCGCTTCCCGCGCCGTGAGTCGTTGCGCTTGTCCCTTGCGCCGTGTTCCCCGAGCCCACGTTCCACTCCGCCATTGCCTCCCCATAGATCTCCATCAGGCGACGGTAGTTGACGTCGGCGCAGAACTCCGCCTCGTACTGGGCGCGCGCCTGACGGCCCATGGCCGCCATCTCGTGCGGATGATGGAGCGCCCAATCCAGTTTCTGCGCCAGATCCCGCGCGTCGCCGGTCTCGAACAACAGGCCGGTGTGGCCGTCGGTGACGATGCTGGCCAGCGCGCCGATGCGGCTGGCGATCACCGGCAGCCCGGCGGCGAACGCCTCCACCACGGTGCGGGGGAAGTTCTCGTACCACAGGCTCGGCACCACCAGCGCCCGCGCGCGTTCCATTTCGCCGCGCACCGCCGCGCCCGGCAGGCTGCCCAGGCGCACCACCCCCGGCGCATCGTCCAGGCAGCCGGACTCAGGGCCCTCCCCCGCCACGCGCAGCGCCAGGCCGGGCACGCCACGCACGGCCCGCGCCAGGGTGTCGATACCCTTTTCCACCGACAGGCGGCCCACGTACAGCAAGCCGTCGCGCGGGCCAGCCGGCGGCGCCGGCGCGTCGACGAAATTCGGCTTGATGACCACCCGCCCCGCCGGCAGGCCGCCGGCGACGAATTTGTCCCGACAGAACGCGTTGAGCGCGATGTAGCGCGCCACCTTGTGGCGATACGTGCCGAGCGCCCGGTGCAGGCCGAGCATGCCGGCCAGCACGCCGGAGGCCGCGCGCGAGCCGCGGTAACACCCATGCGCCACGCCGCGCCAGGGCAGATGGCCCGCGCAGGCCTCGCACACCCGCCCGTCGCGCAGGAACAGCGCGTTCAGGCACATCAGACGGAAGTTGTGCAACGTCTGCACCACCGGCACGCCGGCCCGCGCCGCCGCCCAGTACAGCGCGGGCGACAGCAGCGGCAGCGTGTTGTGGACGTGGATCACGTCCGGCGCAAAGCGCGCGATCTGCGCCGTCAGCTCGCGCACCGTGCGGCGCGACCATAGCGTTTGCCCCGCCAGGGCCACCTGGCCCAGACCCGCCACCTCGTCGTTGCTGCGCAGGTACGTCGCCACCGCGTGTCCCCGCGCGCGCAGCAGCTCGAGCTCGGCCTCGACCACGGCATCCTCGCCGCCGCGCTGCTGGTAGGCGGCATGCGCCACCAGAACCCGGGCGGGCGTCATGCCTGGCGCTCCGCCGCGGCCAGCGCGCGCGCCGGATTGCCGGCCACCGTCGCACCCGGGGGAATGCTGTCGATGACCACGCTGCACGGTCCGATGACGGCACCCGCGCCAACGGTGACCGAGCCGATCACCACCGCGTTCGGGAAGACGCAGACATCGTCCTGAATCACCGGCGCGCCGGCTTTTCTCCCGTACCGTTTGCTGCCGAGAGTCACGCCCTGGTAGAGCGTCACGTTGCGCCCGAGCGTGACGCCGCTGTTGACCACGATGCCGTGCGGGTGCGGCATGCGCACCGGGTGCCGCAGGTCCGGCAGTTCGATGTGGAAAAAAAGCGACACCAGGCGCTTAAGGGCCCGTGGTCGACCGGCCCGGAACACCCAGCACAGAAACCGGTTGACCACGCCCAGGGGGTCGTTGCGCACGTCGGCCGCCGGAATGCTCACGGCTGCGCTCGCGCCGTCCGGCACAGTGGATCGGGCGCGGGGCCCGGTTCGGCAGGCCGCGGTGCCCGGTAATCGTCCATCTGCAGGAAATCGGTCAGTTGCGCCGCCACGCGAGCGGCATTGAACCGGCGCAGGAAGCGCTCGCGCGCGGCTGGGCGCGCGTGCGCCATGAACGTCGGCGAGTCCAGGCAGTCGATGAGGATCCGCGCCGCCGCCGGTGCGTCGTCGAGCGGAATCAGACGCCCCTCGCAGCCGTCGTCGAATACCTCCGGTATGCCGCCGACGGCGGGCGCAAACACCGGCAGGCCACGCGACAGGGCCTCGATCAGGGCGATGGGGAGGTTCTCCAAACGCGCCATGTGCAGGCAAGCGCGATGCCCCGGCATCCGATCCGCGGCGTTGGCGACAAAACCGGCAAAACGCACCTGCGCGCCGATACCGAGCCGCCGCGCCTCGGCTTCGAGCGCTGCCCGGTCGGGACCGTCGCCGATCACCGTCAGCGTCAGCTCGCGCCCGAGCTGCCGGGCGGCGTGCACGATCTGCAACGCATAACGCTGGTTCTTGCGCTGCTCGAGCGTGCCGACGGTGATCAAGTCCGCCTGCGGCCCGACCGGCACCGGCTCGCCCGGGTCGTCGATGAAGTTGGGGATCACCCGCGACGGCACATCGGCCAGCGCCGGAATGCGCCGCTCGAGCGCGCGGCGCATGAAGTCCGACACATAGACCAGGGCGTCCAGCCGCGGCAGGGTGGCCGCCTCGAAGGCCTGGATGAAGCGGAAGCTCGCCCCATTCGGCGCGATCGCGCCCTTGTCGACCCACTCCTGCGCCTGGGACAGGTTGAAGTGCACCACCAGCACCACCCGCTGCTGGGGACCCGAGCGGGCGCGCAAGGCGGCATCGGCCGCCAGCGGGCACTGGGCATACACCACGCAGGCGGCGCCGTCGGCCAACAGTCGCCGCAGGGCACGGCGCAGGAACACGGCATGCCAGTGCCGGTACCACCACACACTGGACGGCTTGTGAACGCGGTCGATCAGGCGCCGCGCACCGAACACCGGGTACACCTGCCAGCGCGGCGCACTGAACGGTGTCACGAGACGCACCGGGCGGCCGGCGCGCGCCAGCCAGTCGCGCACCGCGCGCACGTGAGTCTGCACGCCGGTTTCGCCGTGCTCGCGCATCATGCTGGCGATCACGACCGGCCGAGACATTGCCTCACCCCGGCGGCGAAGTTCTGCGCCATCGCCTCGATGGAATAGCAGCGGCTGGACGCCTCGGCCCCGGCCCGCAGCACCTGCAGGCGCGCCGGATCGGCCAGCAGGCCGTCAATCGCATGGGCAAGGGCGTCGGCGTCGGGCGGCAGCAGCAAACCGTTGCGCCCCGGCTCCAGGTAGTCGATTTCCGGACTGTGCAGCGGCAGATCCGTGGTCAGCACGGGCAGGCGCGCGCAGAACGCGTCGAGGATTCCCAGCCCGACCAGCCCCGGGTTGAGCCAGATTTCAGCCAGGCTCAGCAACTGCGCCTTGTCGCGCCCGAAGCGCGCACCGGCAACGTGTACCCAGGTGCGGTCGCGGGCGAAATCCTCCACCGATGCCCGCAGCGGCCCATCGCCGATCAGCAGCAACCTGAAGCGCGGCTGCCGCGCGTGAACCCGCTCGGCGGCGGCCATCAACAGGTCGAGACGCTTGTTGGCGTACAGACTGCCGCAGTAGACGGCGATGCGGCTGTCGTCCGGCCAGCCCAGCTGCTGCCGCTGCCGTGTCCTGTCGGCCTCGGCCACGCTGGCGAGCTGCGCCCGCAGTTCCCGGGTATCGACCGCGTTCTGCACCACGGTGACGCGCCCGGCCGCAAAGCCCTGCGCCGCGACGTAGGCGGCGGAATCCGCGGTGTAGGCGAACCACCAGTCCGCCCAGTGCAGGCTGCGCCGCTTGAAGCGTTCGCCGAACGTACCCGAGTCGACCTGGCGATCGCGACCGTGCCCCCAGTAGGCAAGCCGTTTCATGCCCAGCTGCCTCAGCGCCGCCAGCGGCAGGTTGAGCAGGTTCTTGTTGGCGTGTTCGACGACCACCAGGTCCGCGCGCAGCCACGGCCGCAGCACCGGCAGCCACAGCATGCCGCCCAGCATGGCGCTTCTCACGCGCCGCCCGAGCGGCGGCGGCAGGTCCACGTGATCGCCGCGTCGGCGCTCGGCGGCCCACGGCGTGCCGTAGACCACGAGCAGCTGGAGGCCGTCGGCCGCGAGCAGCTGCGACAGGGCCGTGAAGAAGGGCAAGCGGTACTGCTTCATCACCGGCTGGATGATGCACACCCGCGGCATGCTCATGGCGCCGGCCTGGCGGTGTCGGTGCGCGGCGAGGGATGTTGCCGGCCGGGTCGGCAACGCTCCCGCGCGGTGCACCGGCCATCGGCCGTCACGAGTGCCCCTCGACCACGACCGGCCGTGCGTCCAGCATCACCTTGCCGCCGGCTGGGAAAACCGCCGGCACCAGCCCCCAGCGGCTGGCCGGCCGATCGAACTTCATGGCCCGCGGGGACGGCTTGTTGCCCGCCAACCACATGACTTCGATCGGCCCGTGCGGCGCCTGCGCCCGGCACCGCGACAGCGCACCGTCCGACCGACAGGCGACACCCTGAACACTGCCGGCCAGGTGTGCCGCCGCCCGCGCGGCCTTGGCGGCGCGGGCGTGATCCAGGCCAGCCGCCTTGAGCCCGAGCGTGCGGTTGTCCCACGCATACCAATAGACGCGCTCCACCCCTTCGGCGGCGTTCAGCAGGTAGGTGCGCAGCATCAGGGAATAGACCAGTTCCTCGGCCGACAGCCCGGGCCACTCCTTGGCCTTGGCCGCGAACGCCACGCCGACCTCGGTGTTCCACACCGGCACATGGGCAATCCCGTGCCGTTGCATCACCGCGCGCATGGCGCGGATGACCGGCACCGTCTGCTCGGGCTGGTGACTGAAGTAGAAATGCTGGCTCGCGACGTCCATGTAGGCACCACCCCCGGCGGCCAGGAAGCGATCGAACTTTTCCGCCCAGTTTCCCGATGCCGGGTGAAACGACGGCGACAGCACGCAGGCCTGCGGATCGGCCTTCTTGATTTCCTCGTAGGCCACGCGCGCCAGCTGGACCATGGCCTGCACCGAACCGCTGAAGAACTGTCCGGGTGCGCCCCCCGCTCCGGGCGTGCTGAACTGCGGGTCGGTCGGAAAGCTCACCTCGTTCCACGGCTCGTAACACTCCACACGGCCGCGGTAGCGGGTGGCCAGGGCGCGCACGTAACGACGCCAGTCGGCGATGTCCGCCGGTTCCGCCGCACAGCCGAGACCGTAGGAACACTTCTCGCCCGGACGCGCGGACGCCCAGCGCGGCGTGTTGCCTATCGTCCACAGCACGTTCAGCCCGGCGCGCTCACTCTCCGCCAGGTAGCGGTTGGCCTTGTCGAAGTTCCAGTGCCCCCGGTAGGGCTGCATGCTCGACCAGCCGGTTGCCGTGTCCCACAGGCGGATTGCCGAGTAACCGGTGCGCGCGGCCGCCTCCACATTGCCGGGGGCATGGGCGTGGAAGCCCAGCAGAAGGCGCTCGCCATGCGTCGGCATCGCCAGAACCATACCCAGCAGCAGCCCGCCCAGCCGCGCGCTCACGTCGTGCCCCACCGGCCCGTGCCCTTGTCGCCCTGGTCGAGACAGCGCACCGCCAGGAACACCATCACCAGCGGCCAGGTCTTGGTGGCGAAGGGCGACATGACCGTGGTCACCCCCTGAAACAGGTAGACGATCACGGCGGTCAGCACGGTGCCGCGCGCCCACGCCGGCATGACGCGCGGGCGGCACATCCGATACATCCAGACCCACAGGCCGCAGTACACGACAAGGCCGGCAATGCCCTGCGTGGCCAGCAGATGCAGCAGCTCGTTATGAGCGTTGTGGATGTCCTGCCCGGCGACGCTGTTGTCGGCCATCAGGCGGCTGTCGGCGAAAAAGCCCTGCCCCAACATCCACTCGCTGAACGTGAAGTTCGTCATTCCCGCCCAAAGACCGGCCCAGATGTCACTGCGGCCCTGCGAGAAGCTGCGCATGTCGCTGGTGTCGAAGCTGAGCAGCTGCGAGGGATCGATCGCCACCAGGGCCACCACCCCGAGCACCGCTGCCACGGCGCCGTAGCCCAGCAGCAGCCGGGCACTGAAACCCTGCTTGAAGGCCAGGAACACGAACACGCACAGCAGCGTCACGTAATTGAGCCGCGAGTTGGCGAACACCACCTGGACCGCCGTCAGCAGCATCAGGATGCCGAGCAGCGGCGTGATCCGGTTGTGGAAGTAAAACGCGGCGACCAGCAGCGAAAAGACCAGGGCGTAGGCGAGGTCCGTCTTGAAGAAGTAATAGCCCTTGAATGTTCGGGCTCCGCCCCATTGCGTCCAGCCGAAATCGAAGGGCAACAGCGCGGCATTGATCACGATCGCCAGCACCGCCGCCCCCGCGAGCGCGTGGATCAACCAGCGGTCACTCGCGAACGCCACCAGGACGAAAAACGCGAACGGGCTGACGATCTTGAAAATCGCCGACAGCGACCCGCCGTGGGCCAGCGCACCGCCGAACAGGTAATAGAAATAGCCGACCAGCAGAAAGACGTAGGCGATGAGGTGACGGTTGCGCGAATCGGCATGGCTGCCGCCGAACGCGACACCGATGCGGGCCAGCAGCGCGCCGGCCGCGAGCAGCATGACGTACGCGTACTTGACCGCATCGATCTCGTACAGCGCGTCGCTGAGCGGCTTGGCGACGATCAGCGCCAGCAGCAACCAGGACGAGAACGGCGGCCAGCGGGTGGGCGCCTGGGATGCCGGCCACGCGAGGGTGCCGAACGCTGGGGCATGCATGGATGTGGAGTACCCGGAAAGCATTGAGGCGCCGCGAAGTGCCGTACCGTGACGCGTCGCCGGCCCGGTGCGCGGCGGCCCAAAGGGCACTGGCCGGCGCGCCCGACTGCGCACTGCAACACGCGAACGTTGCAGGGCGGTGACGTTTGCGACTCAGCCCGCGTAATGGCGCCGCGCCGCGCCGGCCGCCGGGCGACCGGCCCACCAGGCGGACATCTTTCCGAGCCCGCCGGCCACCCGCACGGCGTGGCGGACCGCGGCGCGACGCGACACGACCACAGTGGGCGGTATCAACAGCGCGAACACCAACACGGAAAGCAGGCCGCGCAAAGCCAGCGGCAGCCATACCCCCGAGCTGGCCTGAGCACGTATGCGGACCCAGTTCTGGCCACCCTTGAACGCCCGTCTTAGCAGCCAGGCCAGGCGCAGGCGCGCAGCCGGCAGATGCTCGTGCACCACCGCCTCGTCGCACCAGACCAGCTTGGCGCCGGCGCGCTCGGCGCGCCAGAACAGCTGCGTATCCTCGCCGCCGCTGGCTGCGAACCGCTCGTCGAAAGCGCCCCCCGCCAGCTGCAACACACGCTTGGTCAGCAGCACGTTGGCGGTGTAGGTGGCCTCCCAACCGATCACGCTGCCGGTCGGGTGGCGGCCCTTGGTGAACAGCGCGCCACTCGCTGACCACGCCGGGGGTGGCTCGTCGAAACGCGGCACCACGCTGCCGAACACGGCATCCGCCTGGGTCGATGCACGGCAACGCAGCAGCGCCGCCAGCCAGCCTGGCGCCGGCACCTCGTCGTCATCGATGAAGGCGATCAGATCGGTACGCGCCTCGGCCAGGCAGCGGTTGCGGGCACTCGCCACGCCGGGCCGCGGCTCCACCACGTAGCGAATCGCCCAGCGCGATGGCGGTGGGAACGAATCGACCACCGCCCTGCCGGATGCCTGCGCGTCGTTGTCGACCACCAGCACCGTCAAGGCAATATCGCCCAGACCCTGCTGCGCCCACAGGCCCTGCAAGGTGCGCTGCAATCCCTGCGCCCTCCGGAACGTGCAGACGGCCACCGTCACCGGTGGCATTGCCGGTCCGGCCGGCATCGACAGGCGCATGGCACCGTTCACGCCGGCCGCCCCAGACGGCCCCTCGCGGCCTGTTGCAACACGCCCGACAGCTGCGCCCCGAGCAACCATCGACCGAACACGCCCAGCGCCGCCAGCATGGCCATGCCACCCGCCATCAGGGGCAGCAACTGCATTGCCCAGCCGCCCCCGGGCGCAAGCTTCCCCAGCGCAAGGCTGACCGTGCCGCCGAGCGCGCCGAGTGCGATTGCGCCGCCGGCCGATCGCGCCACGTCCCGCAGCGGAAGACCAATCCGACTGCAAACAGCATGCAGCAGCGCGGCCAGCCGCAGCAGATAGGCCGCCGGCACCAGCCAGACCGCCACACTCAGCGGCGCGTCGCGCAGCAGCACGAAACCCGCCACCAAGACCGCCACCGCCATCATCTGGATGCGCATCTGCTGACCGACGTGCCCCAGCCCACGCAGCACCCCCCCCGTGAGCATGCCGAGGGATAGGCACGGGATGGCAACCGCCAGCGCCGACATGTACGGCGCGGCCGCGAGCCATTTGTGGCCGTAAACCAGCCCGAGCACGGCGGTCGATTGCAGCGCGACCAGCGCGAACAGCGGAATGGTCAGCAAGCACACGATGGTCAGCGAGTGCCGGACCTTGTCGCGCAGGTCGGCGAGGTCGTCCTGCAGGCGCGCCGTGGCGGCAAAGGCCACGCCCTGTGCCGCCGCCATGAAGAAGCCGACCGGCGCCTTGGACAGGTTGTAGGAGACGGAATACAGGCCAAGCGGCGCCATGCCCCAGAACTTGCCCACCAGCAGCCGGTCGATGTTGTCCATCGACCAGCCGGCGACGTCGGTAACCAGAGACTTGGCGCCGAACGTCACCAGCTGGCGATCGCCCCGCAGACGCGGCCGCAAGGTATGGCGCCGCACGTAAAACGTGGCGCCCAAGGTGAGCAGCGTCTGGGCAGAG
Source organism: Pseudomonadota bacterium (assembly GCA_049322795.1). GTDB lineage: Bacteria > Pseudomonadota > Gammaproteobacteria > Immundisolibacterales > Immundisolibacteraceae > Immundisolibacter. The sequence goes on from JBMOQH010000014.1 coordinate 14,531, forward strand.
AACCCGGCCACCAGACTCCATACGCCAAGGCCCTCGAGGGCGCAGAGCGCCGCCACGCCGCCGAAGCCCACCGTGTAGGCCAGCAGCTGGATGATCTGCGTTGCCTTGAGGTGCAGGTCACGGCGCAACAGGCTGGTCGGAATGTTCGTCACCGCCAGCAGCGGCACCCAAACGGCGCAGAGGCGAAACACGGGCACCAGAGCGGGGTCGCCGAACTGGGCGGCGAGAAACGGCGCCGCCATCCCCACCCCCAGCGCCACCGTCACTCCCAACAGCAAGCACCAGCCCAAGGCCTGGGCAACGTCTTCCTCCGTCAGCTCCTTTTTTTGCATCAGAGCCGAGCCGAAGCCGCCATCCGCCAGGATGTAGCCGAGCCCGATGACGACAAACACGGCGGCGTACTGCCCGAACACGACCGGGTCCAGCAGACGCGCCAGCGTCACCTGCACCGCCAACTGCGCCAATACCCGCCCGGCACCGCCGCCGGCACCCCAGGCCAGCGCCTTCAGGCTGCGCGAGGTGATCCCTTCAGCTGCCGCGGCACTCATCCGGGCGCAACTCACACGTCAGCGATTGAACGCACTTCAGCGTCTGCGACGACCGGTTGCAGGGTAAGCCCGGTGACACGCGCATAGACCTCGCTGTAGGCACGCGCACCGCGGGCGGCGCCGAAGACTTCATGCATTTTCTGGCTGCGTCGGGCAGCACCTCGATCGGCGCCGGGACCGGCCTCGAAAAACGGCAACAGCGCCGCGGCAATGTCGTCGACCGCCGGCCCGCAATAGACAAGGTCATCGAGGTGGGCTCGAAGATCCCCGAGCCCCGGCACGTCGGCCAACACCGCCGGCAGTCCGGTCGCCAGCGCCTCGACCGCGGCAATACCGAAACCCTCGTATCTGGAAGGCATCAGGTACAGGTCGGCGGCGTGCAGCAATGGCTGCACGTCGTCGCATGAACCGTGAAAACGGATCCGGTCGAGCACGCCAAGCTCACGCGCCAGCGCACGCTCTGGATGGGCCGTTTCCTCGATTCCCACATGCAGGTACCGCCACCGGAAGGCGTCAAGACCCGCCAGCGCCGCGATCAAGGCGCCGTGGTTTTTTACGTCGGAGCAGTGGCCGATGGTGATCAGCACGTGCTCATCGGCGGCGATGCCCAGCGCCGCCCGCGCCTGCGCCCGCTCCTGTGTCGTGGGAACCCGAAAACGCCGGCTGTCGAACCAATTCGGAACAAGCACCGGCGAGGTGCCGAAACGGCTGCGCTCGTTCTGCTCGACGCCGGCGCTGATGGCGATGAACCGGACGCCGAGCCGCTCCGCCAGACGGCGCTCCAAGCCCCGACGCAGCCGCAGAAAACCATCGAACTGGAAGGTGTTGTGGACGGTGCGGACCAGGTTGCGCACGCCGGCCCGGCGCGCAGCCAGCACGTAGGCGATGAAGGCGCGTTCACTGTGCAGATGCAGCACGTCGAACCCACCCTGCCGGGCAAAGCGCGCCACGGACAGGAAGAACGCCGGGGAGCGCGCATAGGGAATGTGATGAATGCGATACCCCGCCGCCTCGAGGATGGGGGCGTAACTGCCGGCGCTGTCGCCGGTGGCGAGAATCTCGCTGTGAACGCCGTTGTCGCGAAAGAACGGCGCCGCGGACCGCAGCATCACCTCGGCGCCCGACGGCCGCAATTCGGCCAGCACGTGCAGGACCTTCATGCCACCGCCTCCACCGAACGCCCCGCGCCGGCAGGCGTCACTTGATCGCCTCGACGAACAGCGACGCCGGCCGATTGTCGAGCCGATCCAGATCCGGACACGCGCCCTGCCGGTAGCCGTGACGCGTCACCTGCGCAAAACCCACGGCCTGCAGCAGCCCCCGCAGGCTGTCGAAGTTGTACATGAAGTGGTGCATGTTCTTTTCCGACGCCTGATCGGCCTCGAACAGCGCGGTCGCCCAGGCCAGGGCCTGTTGCGGCTCGTATTCGCGAATCGCCGTGTCGAGGTCCGGCACCACAATCCGCAGCACGCCGCCCGGCGCCAGGCAACGATGGCACTCGGACAAGCACGTCTTCGCGCCCCGCAGCGGCAGGTGCTCGAGCACGTGCGAGGAGAAGATGGCCTCGAACCGGGCGTCCGGGTACGGCCAGCGCCGCACCACGTTCAGATGGCGCACCTTTCTGAACAGCCCGCGCCGGTGTTCCGCATAGCGCTCGGCATCCATGCGCCCCAGCGTGCGCAGCACCCACGGCAGGCCCGGCACGCGCGCAATGAACAGATGCGGCGTGACATCGGTATTCGTCCAGCCGTCGATGGGGCTGTTGAAGCAGCCAAAATGCAGTTTCGCCATGGTGTCGAGTGTCAGGTGGTCGGGTCTTGCAAACGCGGCACCCGGACACGGGCCGACCCTCGTCGGGCGGTCAGGACGCTGGGCCGACCCCGGCGAGATAAGCCGCGTAGGCGGCAGCCAGGCCCTGCCGGAGCCCCGTGCGCGCGGTCCAGCCCATGGCGGTGAGCCGCCCCACGTCCATCAGCTTGCGTGGCGTGCCATCCGGCTTGCTGGCGTCGAACGCCAGCGCGCCGTCGAAACCGACCACGTCCCGGACCGTTTCGGCCAGCTCGCGGACGGTCAGGTCGTGCCCGACGCCGATGTTGACCAGCGGCGCCAGGCCGTCGTTGCGGTCCTGACCCAGCAGCGGCACAAACGTCTCGTCCGGCAGGTTCATCAGGAACACGCACGCGTCCGCCATGTCCTCGCTGTACATGAACTCGCGCCGCGGGGTGCCGGTGCCCCACACGGTCACGGACGGCTCTACGCCGCCGACACATGCGTCGTGCAATTGCCGGCGCAGGTCGTCCGGGATCGGACCGTAGGCAGTTTCGTCCCGTTCGATGACACCCCAGTTACGGTCGCCGGCCAGCTTGGCCAGGTGGAACTTGCGGATCAGCGCCGGTATGACGTGGGAGTTCATCAGGCTGTAGTTGTCGCCGGGCCCGTACAGATTGGTGGGCATGGCGGCCAGGTACTGGGTGCCGTATTGGCGGTTGTAGGACCAGCACATTTCGATGCCGGCGATCTTGGCCAGCGCGTAGGGCCGGTTGGTGGGCTCCAGCGGGCCGGTGAGGAGGGATTCTTCCCGCAGCGGCTGCGGCGCCAGCTTGGGGTAGATGCAGCTCGAACCCAGAAACAGCAGGCGCTTGACCTGGTGCCGCCAGGCGGCGTGGATGATGTTGTTCTGGATGGCGAGGTTGTCGCGGATGAACTCCGCCGGATACGTGTCGTTGGCGTGGATGCCGCCGACCCGCGCGGCGGCCAGAAACACGTAGTCCGGCCGTTCGCGGGCAAAGAAGGCCTCGACCGCCGCCTGGTCGGTGAGATCGAGCTCGGCGTGGGTGCGCGTCAGCAGGTTGTCGTAGCCCGCGCCCCGCAGGCTGCGCATCAGGGCGGACCCGACCAGCCCGCGGTGGCCGGAAACGTAGATTCTGGAGCTGGGATTCACTGCTTGAGCCTCAGATGACAGGCGGCCGGAGTGGTTTCGTCACGGCGGCGGGAAGGCCGTTCGCGGCGAGGGCGCCGCTCCCACACCCCAAAGTAGGAGGCCCAACCCCGGGCCGAATGCCCCGCATCACATGTGGGAGGCCCGCCCTCGGGCCGAATATTCCCCACCGCACTGTGGGAGGCCCGCCCCCGGGCCGAATGCCCCCCACCGCACCGTGGGAGGCCCGCCCTCGGGCCGAATATTCCCCACCGCACCGTGGGAGGCCCGCCCTCGGGCCGAATGCCCCCACCGCACTACTCGTGATAATCCATCGCCTTGAAACCGTGCCGCTTGATCAGCTCGTCCCGCTCGGCGGACTTAAGATCCTCGCGCACCATTTCTGCGACCAGTTCCGCGAAGCTGGTTTTCGGCACCCAGCCAAGCTTCTGCCGAGCCTTGGTCGGGTCGCCGAGCAGCGTTTCGACCTCCGTCGGACGGAAGTAGCGCGGGTCGACGGCGACGACGACCCGCCCCGTGGGAGCAGCGCCCTCGCCGCGAATTTCGGCGGCCGTTGATCGCGGCGAGGGCGCCGCTCCCACGGATTCCAGAGTGCCTGTTTCATCGACACCCTCGCCTTGCCAACGGATTTGCATGCCAAGTTCCCGCGCCGCGGCGTCGACGAAATCGCGCACGCTGTATTGCACGCCGGTGGCGATGACGAAATCTTCCGGCTGGTCCTGTTGCAGCATCAGCCACTGCATTTCGACATAGTCCCGCGCGTGGCCCCAGTCGCGCTTGGCGTCGAGGTTGCCCAGGTACAGGCAGTCCTGCAGGCCGAGCTTTATGCGCGCCAGCGCCCGGGTGATCTTGCGCGTGACGAAGGTCTCGCCGCGCAGCGGGCTCTCGTGGTTGAACAGGATGCCGTTGCAGGCGTACATGCCGTACGCCTCGCGGTAGTTGACGACGATCCAGTAGCCGTACAGCTTGGCCACCGCGTAGGGGCTGCGCGGGTAGAACGGCGTCGTTTCGCGCTGCGGGGTTTCCTGCACCAGGCCGTACAGCTCCGACGTGGACGCCTGATAGAAACGGGTTTTCTTCTCCAGGCCCAGGATGCGGATGGCCTCCAGCAGGCGCAGCACGCCCACGGCATCCGAGTTGGCGGTGTACTCCGGCTCCTCGAAGCTGACCGCGACGTGGCTTTGCGCCGCCAGGTTGTAGATCTCGTCCGGCTGCACGTCCTGCACGATGCGCACCAGGCTGGACGAGTCGGTCAGGTCGCCGTAGTGCAGGATGAAGTTGCGGTTGTCGACGTGCGGGTCCTGATACAGGTGGTCGATGCGGTCGGTGTTGAACAGCGAGCTGCGGCGCTTGATGCCGTGCACCTCGTAGCCCTTGCCAAGCAGCAGCTCGGCCAGGTAGGCGCCGTCCTGGCCCGTTATGCCGGTAATGAGGGCCTTCTTTTTCATGTCTGCTCCGTCGGGGAAAAGGAATCCGCGCACAACCATGCCTGAAGATTATGAAAGGAGGTCATGCACAAGCCGGGCCACATAAAATGGTCCCCTCGGTCATTCGCCATCTTCAAGACATGGACAGCAGCGATCTGAACGTCATCCGCGCCCTGCTGGACTGGGTCGGCGCCGGCGGGCGCGGGCATCTGGTCACGGTGGTGCAAACCTGGGGCTCCTCGCCGCGGCCGGTCGGCTCGCTGCTGGCGGTGGGCGGGCCGGGTCAGCTCATGGGATCGGTGTCCGGCGGCTGCGTGGAGGATGACCTGATCGCCCGGCTGCGCGATGGCAAGGTCGCGGCGAGCCATCCGGAACGGGTCGTGTACGGCGTCACGCGCGAGGAAGGCGAGCGCTTCGGGCTGCCCTGCGGCGGCACGCTGGAGCTGGTGTGCGAGCCCATCCGCGAAACGTCTGCGCTGGCGCCGGTGCGCGACGCGCTCGAACAGCGCCGCGCCGTGTGCCGAGAGCTCGACGTCGAATCCGGCACCAGCCGCCTGCTGCCGGCCGACACGCACACCGCCGCCTGCCAGGTAAAAGGCAACATCCTGCGCAAGGTGTTCGGCCCGCAATGGCAGCTGATCATCATCGGCGCGGCGGAGCTGTCGCGCTGCATCGCCCAGCTGGCGCAGGCGCTCGACTACCACGTGCTGGTGTGCGAGCCACGCCAGGACTATGCCGCCGCCTGGGACGTGCCGGGCACGGAAGTCGTCGCCGGCCTGCCGGACGACGTGATCCGCGCGCGCGTCACGGACGAGCGCTCGGCGGTGATCACGCTCACCCACGACCCGCGCGTGGACGACCTGGCGCTGGTCGAGGCGCTGGAGTCGCCGGCCTTCTACGTGGGCGCGCTCGGCTCGCAGCGCACCACGGACAAGCGCCTCGAACGCCTGCGCGAACTCGACCTGCCGGAAGCGGCCATCGTCCGCCTGCACGCGCCGATCGGCCTGCCGATCGGCTCGCACGCGCCGATGGAGATTGCCGTCGCCATCGCGGCCGAGCTGATCGCCGCCCGCAACGGCGCGCTGGCCAAGGCGCGCGCGGGCCTTCTGGACAACGCCACGCGCAAGGCGACGAGCGCCGCGTGAGCACCCCTACCGTCGGCATCCTGCTGGCCGCCGGCGCGGGCACGCGCTTTGGCGGCGGCAAGCTGCTGGCGCCGCTGCACGGCAAACCGCTGGTGCTGCACGCGCTGGCCGTGTTGCACGCGGTGGTGCCCAACGTGCTGGCCGTGGTCCGCCCGGGGGACGAGGTTCTGCACGAGCTGCTGCGGGCGGCCGGCGCACGAGTGCTGATCTGCCCGCAAGCCGCCGACGGCATGGGCCACAGCCTGGCCTGCGCGGCGCGCGAGCTTCCTCCCGGTGCCCCGGCCCTGGTCGCGCTCGGTGACATGCCGACAATCGCGCCCGATACGGTGCGCTGCATTCACGATGCAGTGGACGCCGGCGCAGTCATCGCCGTGCCGGTTTATCGCGGCCGTCGCGGGCACCCGGTCGGGTTCGCGGGCGGGTTGGTGCCCGAGCTTGCCACCCTGAATGGCGACCAGGGCGCGCGCACCCTGCTGCGCCGGTATGCCAAGCAGGTGCAGGACATCGAAGTCGATGATCCCGGCTGCATCGCCGACATCGACACCGAGGCGGATCTGGCCGCAGCCGGCAATTGAGCCCCCTCGCCAGTCAATCTGGCGCGGAAAAAACAGTGGTTCGCTTGGGATTGACCCGCCCGGCGCGGTATCCTTGTGCCCCGTGGCCGGCCCTGGCGCCGGTTGCTCGCCTGCTTTCACCCCATCGAGTACAGGCAGCCCCTGGTTCATCGCAACCGGGCGGGATGGCCTTTTTCTGCACGCAGCCGGAGGTCTGTCATCAACCCCGTCGAAACGCTCGCGCGTAATCCTCGCGGCCGGCAGCACCCGTCGGCACCCACCCACTGGACAAGGAAAGCCATGTTCAAAGCTACCTCAACCGCCTTGGGCGTATTTGCCCTGACCGGCCTGTTGGCCACCGCCCAGGCAGCGGACATTGCGGAAGGCACGGTCCTCAACGCCGCCAACATCGACGAGCTGAAGACCCAGACCTTCGCCGGCAAGCCGCTAGCCGAGCTGATCCTGCCGACGCAGGAAAAGATGATTCGCGAATTCGGCCTGCAGATGCGTCTGCGCGCACCCGAGGCGCTGGAAACCGACCCCCGCCTGGTCGCGGCCACCAAGGCCAACGCCGGCAAGGCCACCGTCGGCGCTGGCCAGAAGCTGCAGGGCTTCGAGACCGGCATGCCGTTTGCCACCATCGACGCCAACAGCCCGGCCGATGGCATCAAGGTGGCGTACAACTTCATGCGCGGCCCGTGGTACGCCGACGTGATCGACTACAACCCAATGTACTTCGCGCTGATCAATGGCCAGAAGGGCTTCGAGCGCGAGCAGCACTGGCGCTTTGCCCGCTACCTGGCCGACGGCGCCATCAACCCGGCGCTGAAGGATCCCAAGGGTGAGATCGCCAAGTACGAAGTGGTGCTCAACAAGTACCCGAACGACTCGCGTGGCCTCGGCGTGCTGACCATCCAGTACACCGACGCGCGCCTGCCGGACGTGTACGCCTACGTGCGCAGCGTGCGCCGCGTGCGCCGCCTGTCCAGCAACGCCTGGGCCGACCCTCTGTCCTCCACCGACCTGCTGAACGACGAGTCCTTCGGCATGAGCCTGGACCCGTCCTGGTACCAGGATTGGAAGTTGGTAGGCAAGCGCTGGATCCTGGGTTCCGCCCATTCCACCGTGGCCGTGTCGACTGACGGCAACAACCGCTTCCCGATGATCGACATGACCAAGGCGCCCTACTGGAACGTGCTGGACGACTGGGAACCGCGCGAGGTGTACGTGGTCGAGGCCACGCCCGGTCAGGGTCACCTGCTCAGCCGCAAGGTGCAGTACTACGACGCCGACCTATACGCGCCGATGCTGCACTGGCAGGAGTTCTACGACAAGAAGAACGAGCTGTGGCGCATCGAGAACTGCAACTACCGTCCGACCAAGCGTGACGACGGCACCATGGCGCAGACGGTCACCTACGTGCCGGTTTACGACCTGCAGCGCCTGCATGCCACGATCGTGTTTGCCGACCCGAATGGCCGCCACAACTATGAGGGCGCCAAGGCGGCCGACTTCACGCCGGACGCCATTCCGCGCCTGATCAACTGAACCGCCACCCGGCTTGACGCCGGGGCCTGCTGCAAAAGCCCGCCGGCACCACGCCGGCGGGCTTTTTTTTGCCCTGCCTCCCGATCGCCGGTGGTATGTTCCCCGGCCTTCCCCGGCACACGACAGCGAGAGGAGACCGCGTGGACAAGTCAGAATTTTTCGCCGATGCCATCCCTGGCAGCCGCGGCCCGCTGACCGGCCTGCACGTGCTCGAGGCCACCAATTACGCCTCCGGGCCGGTGTGCGGCATGATCCTGTCCGACCTCGGCGCCGAGTCCATCAAGTGCGAGCTGCCCGGCACGGGCGACCCGAACCGCTTCGTGCCGCCGTTCATCCGCGGCCAGCGCGACGGCGAATCGTCGGTGGTCTACAACAGCATGAACCGCGGCAAGCGCTGCGTGACGCTGGACTTTCGCAAGCCCGAGGGGCAGGAACTGTTCCGCCGGCTGGCGGCCCGGGCCGACATCCTGATCGAGAACTTCGCCCCCGGCACCATGGACGCCTGGGGCCTGGGCTACGACGCCATCCGCGCCATCAAGCCCGACATCATCTACACCTCGATCTCCGGCTTCGGCCTGTACGGGCCGCTGTCGCACAAGCGCGGCTTCGACCCGGTCGGCCAGGCCATGGGCGGCCTGATGAGCGTCACCGGCGAGGCCGGCGGGCGGCCGCTGCGCGCCGGCACGGTGATCGCCGACGACATGGCCGGCTGGCAGGCCGCCATCGGCACGCTCGCCGCCCTGCACCACCGCAACGCCACCGGCGAGGGCCAGCGCATCGACGCCTGCCTGACCGACTCGCAGCTGTACGCCACCTCCTACGGCATCATGGCGGCGGCCGAATGCGATTACATCTGGCAGCGCTCGGGCAACGCCATCGGCGGCGGCGCGCCCATGAACACCTACCGCACCGCGGACGATCACTGGCTGTGCCTGTTCGCGCCGTTCGAGAAACAGTGGCGGGCGCTGTGCGCGGTCATCGGCAAGCCCGAGCTGGCCGACGACCCGCGCTGCAAGGACTGGGACGCCCGCGTGGCGAACGCCGAGTTCGTCGACCTCGAGGTCGCCGCCTGGATCGCCACGCAAACCGCCGGGCAGGCCGAGGCGACGCTGGAAGCGGCCGACATCGTCGCCGCGCCGGTGATGGACTTCGGCGATATCGTGAAATTTCCGCATTACCTCGCCCGCGACATGGTCGTGAAGGCCGAGCACCCGGTGCACGGCCCCATCACCCACTACGGCGTCGCCACCAAGCACTCGCGCACGCCGGGCGGCGTGCGGCGGGCGGCGCCGCTGCTCGGCGAACACAACGCCGAGGTGCTGGGCGGGGAGCTTGGCCTCGGCGAGGAAGAACTGGCCGACCTCAAGACCCGCAAGATCATCTGACATGGCCCGCCCGCCGCGGCTGCTGGACCTCATCGGCAAGCTGGTCGGCACGCCGTCGGTCAGCAGCTTCGAGGCGGGCCTCGACCGCGGCAACCGGGCGGTCATCGACCTGCTGGCTACTTGGCTGGAGGACCTGGGCTTCGCGGTCGAGATCCAGGATCTGGGCACCGATCCCGCCAAGGCCAACCTCATCGCCACGCTCGGCACGGGCGACGACGGCCTGGTACTGGCCGGCCACACCGACACCGTGCCCTGCGACCCGGCGCTGTGGCAGCGCGACCCGTTTCGCCTGCACGAGGCGGACGGGCGGCTGTATGGTCTTGGCACCGCCGACATGAAAGCGTTTCTGGCGCTCGCCATCGAGGCGGTACGGGATGTCCGCGCCGCGGATCTCAACAAGCCGCTGGTGCTGCTGGCCACCGCCGACGAGGAAAGCGGCATGCTCGGCGCCCGCCGCCTGACCGAGGCCGGCCGACGCCTCGGCCGGCACTGCATCGTCGGCGAACCGACCGGCCTCAAGCCCATCCGGCAGCACAAGGGCATCTTCGACGAGCGCATTCGTCTTGTCGGCCGCAGCGGCCACAGCAGCGATCCGGCGCTCGGCAACAGCGCCCTCGAGGGCATGCACGCCGTCATCGGCGCCCTGCTGGCCTGGCGCCACGAACTGCAACAGCGCCATCGCGACCCGGCCTTTGCGGTGCCGGTGCCGACGCTCAACCTCGGCCACATCCACGGCGGCGACAACCCGAACCGCATCTGCGGCGCCTGCGAGCTGACGCTCGATCTGCGCCCGCTGCCGGGCATGGACACCGCCGCGCTGCGCGAGGAACTGCACCAGCGCGTGCGCGCCGCGGTGGCACCGCGCGGTCTTCAGGTGCAGTTCGAGGCCATGTTCGACGGCCTGCCGCCGATGGCCACGGACGCCGACGCGCATATCGTGCGCCTGGCCGAACAGCTCGCCGGCAGCCCCGCCGGCGCCGCCGCCTTCGGCACCGAAGGCCCGTACTACAACGCGCTCGGCTGCGAGACGGTCATCCTCGGCCCCGGTGACATCGCCCAGGCGCACCAGCCGGACGAGTACCTGGCGCTCGACCGCCTCGCCCCGACCGTCGCGCTGCTGCGCGAAGCGGTGCGGCGCATCTGCTGCTGAACCACCTTAACCGCCGCTCAAGCCCCGCCGCAGCCCGCCGGAATTGACACCGATCAAGGGCGCCGCATCACGCGCCGGACTACCGTCAACAGTCGCCCCACGCACCTTGCCGACACTGCGCTGGAGCCCGCAGGAAGGCGGGCGGCGCGAACCGTGTTTCGCCAAACCAGAGGTGCAATCGAATGACCGTGAACAAGAACTCTGCCTACACCGCGCTCGGCCTCGTCATGGCCATGGCCAGCGCCGCGCCGGCGCTCGCCTACGAGGCCGGCGACATCCTGGTCCGCGGCCGGGTGATCGCCGTCGATCCCCGCGAGGACAGCGGCACCGTGAAAAGCAACGCCGTGGGCCCGATCGCCGGGAGCGGGGCCGGGCTCGATTCCAGCATCGTGCCGGAGGTCGACTTCACCTATATGCTCACCCCGGCCTGGGGGGTCGAACTGATCCTCGCCTCCAGTTCGCATGACGCCAAGGGCACCGGCTCGCTGGCTGGAGTTGGCAAGCTGTTCGACGCGCGCACCCTGCCGCCGACGCTGACCCTGCAGTACCACTTCAACAGCAACGGCACCGTGCGCCCCTATGCCGGCGTTGGCCTCAACTACACCCTGTTCTTTAACGAGGACGCCACCTCGACGTTCAAGGGAGTCGGGGGCGGCAAGGCCAACGTGGAATTGGACGATTCCTGGGGCCTCGCGGCCAACGCCGGCCTCGACATCGCCATCAACAAGGACTGGTTCGTCAACGCCGACGTCAAGTACATCGACATGGACACCACCGCCACCATCAGGACCAACTCGCTGGGTCGCCTGAAGGTGGATGTGGACATCGACCCCTGGGTGTACGGCATCGGCATCGGCCGGCGCTTCTGAGGTCGCGCAGCGAACCTCTGCACCATGCGGGCGTGGATGCCAATGGCACTACGCCCGCATGGCGTGCTCAACGCCGCCAAGCCACCCAGGCGGCCATCACAAGACCCTGGAAATAACGCGTCGGCGGGCCGAAACCGGCGGTGTCGAGCAACCCGGCGAGAGCGACATCGTCGATGGGCTGCGTTTCGGCGAGACGCGGCGCCATGCGCTCTTCCACCGCCTCGCGCGGCAGGCCGGACAGCACTTGCAGCGTTTTCCAGGCGTCCAGCACGGCGCCTGCGTTGCCCTCGCGATACAGGCTCGCCAGCAGCAGCGGCGCGCCGGGTTTGAGCCGCGCCGCGATCGCGCCAAGCAAGGCCGCCCGCGCATCGTCACCCTTCACGAAGTGCAGCACCAGAATCAGCGTCGCCGCATCGAATGGCGGCACCGGCGGCATCGTCTCGACCTGGCCGACCATCAGCTCCACGCGCTCCAGCACGCCCCCCTCCCCCAGCCGCGTCCGCGCCCGAGCCAGCATGTCGGCGGACGGGTCGACACCGACGAACCGCCACAGCGGCCCGGCGCTGGCCAGACGTGCGATTTCCTCCCCGGTGCCCGCGCCCACACACAGCACGCGGGCCGCGTCCGGCACCTGCGCACGCAACATGGCAGCGGTCAGCGCATGCAGGGTGTCGTAGCCCGGCACCAGCGTGCGGATACGCTGCTCGTAGTCGCCGGCACCGGCGCCGAAATCGTGCTGCGGGGTATTGGGATCAACCATGGAACTATCCGGCTCAAAACCCGAACGGCACACCACCAGGCCACACCCGGCGGGCCGCCTTAACGCCCATTCAGTTTATAGTCGGCGCCCAGGCGCGGACCATGGAGGATGCCGATGAACGCGATCAACGAACTGCCCTCGGGGCGTCTCGATACGGAAATCGAGCGCGTGTTCGCCCTGCAGCAGCAGCGCAAACTCGAACTGCGCGACACCACCGCCGAGCAGCGCCTGGAAAAACTGCGCCGTCTGCGCGCGGCGGTCATGGCGCACAAGGAAGACATCCTCGCGGCCGCGCACAGCGACATGGGCAAGCCACGCGTGGATGCGCTGCTCGGCGAGATCATGCCGGTCGCGCAGGCCGTCGATCTGGCGCTCAAGCACCTCAAACGCTGGATGCGCCCGCAGCGGGTGAAGACGCCGGTCAACATGCTCGGCACGCGCGGCGAGATCCGCTTCGAGCCCAAGGGCGCGACGCTGATCATCGCGCCGTGGAACGTGCCGGTGTTCCTGAGCTTCGTGCCGCTCACCAGCGCCGTGGCGGCCGGCTGCACAGCCATCATCAAGCCGTCGGAGATGACGCCGGCGCTGGGGGCGGTGATCCGCACCATCGTCGCCGAGGTGTTCGACGAGGCCGAGGTCGCGGTGTTCGAGGGCGGGCCCGAGGTGGCGCAGGCGCTGCTGCGCCAACCCTTCGACCACATCTTCTATACCGGCAATCCGGAGATCGGCAAGGTGGTGATGCGCGCCGCGGCCGAGCATCTGGCGTCTGTCACGCTGGAGCTGGGCGGCAAGTCGCCGGTCATCATCGACGAGAGCGCCGACGTCGATGCCGCCGCCGAGCGTCTGGTGTGGGGCAAGCTGCTGAACGGCGGCCAGGTGTGCGTGGCGCCGGACTACGTGCTGGTGCACGAGTCGCGCAAGGACGAGCTGCTGGGCGCCCTCGATCGCGAGTTCAAGGCGCATGCCGGCGGCGAAGCCGGCAAGCTGCCGGAGCTGACGCGCATCGTGAACCCGCGCCACCACGCCCGCGTCAAGGGCCTGCTGGACGACGCGCTGGCGCGCGGCGCGCGGGTGGTGACCGGTGGCCAGTCGGATGCGGCCGAGCGCTTCATCGCGCCGACCGTGCTCACCGACATGCCGCCCGATGCCAAGCTGATGCAGGAGGAAATCTTCGGCCCGCTGCTGCCGGTGCTGGGCTACCGCGATCTGAACCGCGCGCTCGAACTCATCAACGAGAAGCCCAAGCCGCTGGCGCTGTACGCCTTCAGTCGCGTCAAGGCCAATGTGGAGCGCATCCTGCGCGGCACCTCGGCCGGCGGCACCACCATCAACCACGTGATGCTGCACGGCCTGCACCCGAACCTGCCGTTCGGTGGCGTCAACAACAGCGGCATCGGCAAGTCGGGCGGCTTCTATGGCTTTCAGGCGTTCTCGAACGAGCGCGCCGTGCTGCGCCAGACCAGCCGCATCAGCTTCACGCGCTGGATGATGCCGCCGTTCTCGCCGCGCGTGACGCGCCTGCTGGACCGCTTCGTGAAGTAAACCATCCCAGGGAGGGGAGACGACATGGACGTCGCACTGGAGCGCGATCGCCCGCGCCTGAGTCCGCTGACCAAGGTGGGAGCCCTGCCGGTCAGCGCGGTGGCCCTGCTGCCGTTTCTGGCCCACGCGCTGGGCGGTGGCGCCTGGCACTGGCTGCCGGTCGCGCTGATCTTCGGCGTCGGGCCGTTTCTGGATCGCCTGCTCGGCGAGGACAACCTGAACGTGCCGCCGCAGCTCGAGGCGCGCTACGAGAAAAGCCTGTACTACCGCCTGACTCTGTGGCTGTACCTGCCAGCGCAGATCGCGCTGGTGCTGTTCGCCTACGACCAGATCATCAACACCGACATGGCGCTGCAGGCCAGGATCGGTCTGGCGCTGTCGATGGCGGTCGGTGTCGGCTTCGGCGCCACCCTCGCGCACGAGCTGTGCCACCACCCGAGCCGCTTCGACCGCTTCATCGGCGTGCAGGTGCTGTGCCTGTGCGGCATGGCCAATTTCCACGTCTACCACAACTACGGCCACCACAACCTGGTGGCGACGCCGCAGGACCCGGGCTCGGCGCGTTACGGTGAGACCTTCTGGCAGTTCACGCTGCGCAACATCAGCCGCAAGCTGGTGCTGTCCTGGCGGATCGAGTCGCAGCGCCTCGGGCGCCTGGGCAAACCCTGGCTGTCGCCCTACAACCTCATGATCTGGCTCACGCTGAACGAGCTGGCCTGGGTGGTCGGGCTGACCTGGTATTTCGGTCCGCTGGCGCTGGCGCTGTTCGCGCTGCAGTACGCGGCGCCGCGTTTCCTGCTGTCGGTGGGCGATTACCTCGAGCACTACGGCCTGTCGCGCCGCAGGCTGCCGAACGGCGAGTACGAGCCGCCGCGCGCCATCCATTCGTGGGACGACAGCTACCTGCTGAGCAACCTCCTGTTCACGGCGGTGGACCGACACGCCGACCACCACGAGAACTCCGGGCGGCCCTTCCAGATCCTGCGCGTGCGGCCCGAGGCCCCGCGCCTGCCGTACGGCTATCTGACAATGATCTTCGCCGCCTTCGTGCCACCGGTGTGGCGGCGCCTGGTGCACCCGGTGCTGGAAGCCTTCTACGACAAGGGCGAGGTGGTACCGCACGCCGTGCCGGGCGCGCTGCCGGAGCGTTTCGTCGCAGGGGCGCATATTCATTAGCGAAGGATGGTTACCCGGCGTCTCCCCCGGGCGCCCAGCCATCGCTCGCGGCGGATGCCGGCGTGCCAGTTCAGGTAGTCGCCGGCGATCGGTTTGATCAGCCATGGCCCATCGTCCCGTGTGCCAGGCACGACGTGTGTACGACGGTCATGGCGTACGGGGTGTCGATGCGATGAGTCGTCGGCTGAAAGGCCGACGGCCAGGCTCGCATGGGCTTCGTCCCCGACGCACTGGAGCAGGTGCTGCACGTGCGCCGACCTTCGCGGGGCTGGCTGATCCACCACGCGGCGACGGCGCCGAGCGTGTCAATCCGCTAAACTGAACCGCTGATGAAAGCCTGCATCGAGCCTTCTGTGGGCGCCGTCAGCAATTTCTACGATAATGCGTGTGTCGAGACGATCAACGGACTGTCGGTTGTTTGGGCGTCGCGAGCGGAGGCGCAAGTGGATGGCCAACTCTGTGACACAGCAAAGGATCGACTGTTGAAAAGACCCGCTGGGCAGACAAGAGGTGTGGGGGGCACAGTGGTCATGCCCGAGTCACACGTTTTGGCCGGAGCCAATGCCGCCCAACCCAAGGTTGCTATTCTGCTTTGCACCTATCACGGCCAGCGCTACCTTGCCGAGCAACTCGACTCCTTCGCTGCCCAAACGCACGCCAATTGGGAGGTCTGGGCATCCGATGACGGTTCCCGGGACGACACCCGTGCAATTCTCGAGATCTATCAGCAGCAATGGCCTAAAGGCCGTCTCTCCATTCATTCCGGCCCTGGCGAAGGCTTTGCCGCCAACTTTCTTTCACTGACCTGCAAGGCCGGCATCGCGTCAGATTACTACGCCTACTCTGACCAGGATGACATCTGGGAGCCAAACAAGCTTGCGCGCGCGGTGCAGTACCTTGAGACCATTCCTGACGATGTTCCCGCCTTGTATTGTTCACGCACTCGCCTGGTTGACGCCAATAACAATGAAATTGGCGTGTCCCCACTTTTTCGCAAATTGCCCAGCTTTGCCAATGCTCTTATACAAAGTATCGGCGGTGGGAACACCATGGTCTTCAACAACGCCGCGCGGAACCTGCTGCGCGAAGCAGGTGACAAGCTCCCTATTATTACCCACGACTGGTGGGCATACATGGTCGTCACAGGATGTGGTGGAAAGGTTTTCTATGATAGCGAACCCACGCTTCGTTATCGCCAACACGATGGAAACCTGGTCGGCGTAAATGCGACTTGGCCCGCTCGCTTCAAGCGCATCCGCATGCTCTGGCATGGGCGCTTTCGCGGCTGGAACGACAACAACATTGCTGCCTTGCGCTCCTTGCGCCATCGCTTAACCCCAGAAAACATTGAAATGATGGAGCGCTTCGTTAAAGCGCGCGAAATGAGTCTTATCCCTCGCCTTATCTGCCTGAAACGCAGTGGCTTTTATCGTCAGACATTCCTCGGCAACCTTGGCTTGGTTGCGGCTGCGGTTTTCCGAAAGATTTAGGGAAACTCTGATTTTGAATGTCTTGCGCGGCGGGGGCTACTTGCGTTTGGCAAGCCTGGGGTAACGCATGCAGCAGATGACATTTCGCTATTTGGCGCCCGCGCATGGGTAGGTATCGCATCCCGGACGTTTCCCTTGTCGGTACCCGTAGCGGTCTACTGGCGGCACGCGAGGCGCTCCGGGAGGCGCTGGGATGAACATCAGGCCGCACGCCACCACGACGCCCCATTTCAGGGTGCCGAACAAGGCCCAAAAGCCCACATCATGGGCGCCAGGCGCTTCCCTGGTACGCCTGGCCACACGACACTCCGCAAAGTCAGCACCCGCACCATCAGATCAGAGTTTCCCTGACGCATGACGATATTGATTACCGGCGGCGCCGGCTTCATCGGCAGCAACTTCGCACTCGACTGGCTGGCTCAGTCTGATGAGCCCGTCCTCAACCTCGACAAGCTCACCTACGCCGGCAACCTGGAAAACCTCGCCAGTCTCCGGGGCGATGATCGCCACACCTTCGTACAAGGCGACCTGGGCGACCGCGCCCTGGTGGAACGCCTGCTGACCCGGCACCGCCCGCGCGCCGTGCTGAACTTTGCAGCCGAGAGCCACGTCGACCGGTCCATTCACGGCCCCGAAGACTTCGTCCATACCAACATCCTCGGCACCTTTCGCCTGCTCGAAACCGTGCGCGCCTACTGGAGCGGCCTGCCCGAAGCTGACAAAGCCGCCTTCCGCTTCCTGCACATCAGCACCGACGAGGTGTACGGCACCCTGGGCAAAGAAGCCCCCGCCTTCGCCGAATCCAACCGCTACGAACCCAACAGCCCGTATAGCGCCAGCAAAGCCGCTAGCGACCACCTGGTGCGCGCCTGGCACCACACCTACGGCCTGCCGGTGCTGACCACCAATTGCTCGAACAACTACGGGCCCTACCAGTTCCCCGAGAAGCTGATTCCGCTGGTGATCAACAACGCCCTGCAGGGCAAGCCGCTGCCGATTTATGGCGATGGCCAGCAGGTGCGCGATTGGCTTTATGTCAAGGACCACTGCAGCGCCATTCGCCGGGTGCTGGAGGCAGGCGCGGTCGGCGAGGTATATAACATCGGCGGCTGGAACGAGATGCCGAATATCCAGATCGTGCAGACCATCTGTGCGCTGCTGGGCGAACTGCGGCCGGACGCGGCGGGACCGTATAACCGACTGATCACCCATGTGACGGACCGCCCCGGGCACGACCGGCGCTACGCCATCGACGCGGGCAAGATCGAGCGCGAACTGGGCTGGAAGCCTGCAGAAACCTTCGAGACCGGAATCCGCAAGACGGTGCAGTGGTATCTGGATCACCCCGAGTGGGTGGCGAATGTGACCAGCGGCGCGTACCGGGACTGGATGGGCAAGCAGTACGGGGCCCCTGAGTGAAGATCCTGCTCACAGGCAAACGTGGCCAGGTCGGCTTCGAACTGCAGCGTTCCCTGGCCGTGCTGGGTGAAGTGGTCGCGGTGGATCGCCTGGATTGCGATCTGGCCGACGCAAGCGCCATTCGCAACCTAGTGCAGTCGGTGCGGCCTGGCGCGATCATCACCCCGGCTGCCTATACGGCTGTGGACAAAGCTGAAAGCGAGGTCGCCCTCGCGCGGGCAATCAACGCGGTAGCGCCGGGGGTGTTCGGCGACGAAGCCGCCAAGTTGGGCGCGCTGGTAGTGCATTACTCCACCGATTACGTCTTCGACGGCACGCTCGATCGCCCCTACGTGGAAAGCGATGCGACCAACCCGCGCAGCGTGTATGGATCGACCAAACGGGACGGAGAAGTTGCCCTTGCAGCGGCGACGCCGCGGCATGTGATTCTGCGCACCAGTTGGGTGGTTGGGGCGCATGGCGGCAACTTCGCCAAGACCATCCTGCGGCTGGCAACTGAGCGCGATAGCCTCGACGTGGTGGCCGACCAGTGGGGCGCGCCGACATCGGCAGCCCTGTTGGCGGATGTAACGGCGCATCTGCTACGCCAATGGATCAAGGCGCCGGAAAGTTTTCCCTACGGCATTTATCACTGCACCGCTGGCGGCGAAACCAACTGGCACGACTACGCCCGCTACGTCGTTGAACGAGCGATTGCGTCCGGAAAGGTACTCAGCGCAACCCCGGACAAAATCAACGCCATCACTACCGCCGATTACCCCACTCCCGCCCGGCGCCCGGCCAATTCGCGGCTCGACTGCACAAATTTCAAGCACACCTTTGGACTCGAGCTGCCGCAATGGCAAGCTGGCGTTTCTCACATTCTCGACCAGATACTGTAATTCCGTGGCACACGACCCTATTACGCGAAAAGGCATCATCCTCGCCGGCGGTTCCGGCAGCCGCCTGCACCCGGCCACGCTGGCCCTCAGCAAGCAGCTGCTCCCGGTTTTCGACAAACCGATGATTTACTATCCTCTGAGCACGCTGATGCTGGCCGGCATGCGCGACATCCTCGTCATCAGCACGCCGCAGGATACGCCGCGCTTCCAACAGCTCCTGGGCGATGGCAGCCAGTGGGGGCTCAACCTGCAATACGCCGTCCAGCCCAGCCCGGATGGGCTGGCCCAGGCCTTTTTGATCGGCGAGACCTTCCTCGGCAACAGCCCTTCGGCGCTGGTGCTGGGCGACAACATCTTCTACGGCCATGACTTTCACCACCTGCTGACCAACGCCATGGCCCGCGCCGATGGCGCCAGCGTGTTCGCCTACCATGTGCATGATCCGGAGCGCTACGGCGTGGCGGAATTCGACGCCCGGGGCAAGGTGCTCTCGCTGGAAGAAAAGCCCAGGCAGCCCAAATCCAGCTACGCCGTCACCGGGCTTTATTTCTACGACAACCAGGTGGTCGAGCTGGCCAAAAGCCTCAAGCCCTCGCCGCGCGGCGAGCTGGAAATCACCGACCTCAACCGGCTGTATCTGGAGCAGGGCACGCTCAGCGTGGAGATCATGGGGCGGGGCTACGCCTGGCTCGACACCGGCACCCACGAATCCCTGCTCGATGCCAGCCAGTTCATCGCCACCCTCGAAAACCGCCAGGGCCTGAAAGTATCCTGCCCGGAAGAAATCGCCTTCCGCCAGGGCTGGATCGATGCCGGGCAACTCGAAGCGCTGGCCCAGCCACTCACCAAAAACGGCTACGGCCAATATCTGCTGAGAATCCTCAAGGAAAACGTATTCTGATGAAAGCCACCCCGCTTGCCATCCCCGACGTCGTCCTTATCGAACCCCGGGTGTTCGGTGACGAGCGCGGCTTCTTTTTCGAAAGCTTCAACCAGGCGCGGTTTGAAGAAGCCATCGGCAAACCGGTGCAATTCGTGCAGGACAACCACAGCCGCAGCGTGAAGCACGTCCTGCGCGGCCTGCACTACCAGATCCGGCGACCTCAGGGGAAGCTGGTGCGCGTGGTGCAGGGCGAGGTTTTCGAC
Organism: Pseudomonadota bacterium; assembly: GCA_049322795.1. Lineage (GTDB taxonomy): Bacteria > Pseudomonadota > Gammaproteobacteria > Immundisolibacterales > Immundisolibacteraceae > Immundisolibacter. The sequence goes on from JBMOQH010000014.1 coordinate 34,509, forward strand.
GTCGCGGTGGACCTGCGAAAAAGCAGCCAAACCTTCGGTCGGTGGGTGGCGGCGATCCTTTCCGCCGAAAACAAGCATCAACTCTGGATACCCGAAGCTTTCGCCCACGGCTTTGTGGTGCTCTCCGGAACCGCCGAGGTCCTCTACAAAACCACCGATTACTACGCACCCACCTTCGAGCGAAGCATCCTCTGGAACGATGCCACGCTCAACATCGAATGGCCGCCAGATATCCAACCCATCCTTTCCGCCAAGGATGCACAGGGCCAAGCGTTTGCCGGAGCGGAAGTGTTTACCTGATGCGCGATTTCCCCGCCACGCCCATTGAGATGGTGTCCAGCCTCTGGCGCAACCGCAGTCTCATCCATGCCTCGGCCAAGCGCGAAGTCCTCGGCCGTTATCGCGGCTCCGCGTTCGGGTTGCTGTGGTCGTTCTTCAATCCGCTGTTCATGCTCACGGTGTACACCTTCGTCTTCAGCGTGGTGTTCAAGGCTCGCTGGGGCGCAGGCAGTGGCTCAAAAACCGAATTCGCGCTGGTGCTCTTTGCCGGCCTGATCGTCTTCAACCTGTTTGCTGAATGCATCAACCGCGCGCCCGGCATGATTCTCGCCAACCCCAATTACGTCAAGAAAGTGGTCTTCCCGCTGGAGATATTGCCCTTTGTCGGCCTGCTATCGGCCGCCTATCACGCGCTCATCAGCCTTGGCGTCTGGCTCGCGGCTTATCTCGTCCTGTTCGGGCTGCCCCATATCACCGCTTTGCTGCTCCCGCTGGTCATCCTGCCATTTGCCATGTTCATCCTGGGCCTGGGCTGGATTCTGGCCTCACTGGGCGTGTTCCTGCGCGATGTGTCGCAATTCATTGGCCTCGTCACCACCAGCTTGATGTTTCTCAGCCCCATCTTTTACCCGGCCAGCGCCCTGCCGGAAAGCTACCGGCACCTTCTTTACCTGAACCCGCTCACCCCGGTCATCGAAATGACGCGCGATCTGCTCTATTGGGGGAAACTACTCAACCCCGGCCTTATCGCGGCTTACTGGCTGATAACGGGCGTGATCGCCTGGCTCGGCTTCGCCTGGTTCCAGAAAACCAGAAAAGGATTTGCCGATGTCCTGTGATTCACCGCGCCGCATCGTCAGCGCCGATTTTTTTGAGCTGCCGAGCATGAGTGACGACATCGCCATCCGCGTCGAGCACCTGAGCAAGTGCTACCACCTCTACGACACTCCGCGCGACCGGCTCAGGCAGTTCGTCTTGCCGCGCGCGCAGCGCCTTGTCGGCGCGCCGCCCAAACAGTACTACCGCGAATTCTGGGCGTTGAAGGATGTGTCCTTCGAGGTCAGGAAGGGCGAAACCGTCGGCATCATCGGCCGCAACGGCAGCGGCAAATCAACTTTGCTGCAGATGATCTGCGGCACGCTGAACCCCTCCGGCGGCAGCGTCACTACCCATGGCCGTATTGCCGCACTTCTGGAGCTTGGATCGGGCTTCAATCCAGAGTTCACCGGGCGGGAAAATGTATATATGAACTGCGCCTTGCTTGGCTTGGGTAAGGAAGAAACCGATGCCCGCTTCGACGACATCGCCGCTTTCGCCGATATTGGCGAATTCATCGACCAGCCCGTAAAAGCCTTTTCGAGCGGGATGTTCGTCCGTCTCGCGTTTGCCGTGAATGTCGTTTCTTCCCCAGACATCATGATCGTCGATGAGGCGCTGGCCGTGGGCGACATGAGTTTCCAGGCCAAGTGCATGACCGCGCTGACCCGATTCCAGGAACATGGTGGCACCGTATTGTTTGTCAGCCACGATGTGGGCACCGTCAAAAGTCTCTGCCAGCAGGCCGTCTATCTGGAACGCGGCCAGGTTATCTGCGCCGGTCCCGCGCCGGAAGTGGCCGAGCGTTATGTGCGCACCATGCGGGAGGAACTGAGCCAGGAAGTGCGCAAGTTTGCGCGGGTATCCGGCGGATTTGCACAAGGCCAGGCGCAAGCGTTGTCTTCGACTGAGGCAAGCAAGGACGCGCAGGCTGTGGATGGCTTGCCCGGAGGTGCCGCGATGCGCAGACAAATCTTTAAACGCCCCGAAGAATTTGATCGCCGTGTGGCTGCCATGCGCTATGGTTCGGGTGGCGCACGCATTACGTATGTTGAACTGCTGGATCGTTCTGGCGAGCCTGTGGTGGCGGTCGACTTTAACCAGCGCGTCAACGTGAGGATTCATTTTGAAGTGCGGCAGGAAACCGAACTGTCAGTCAATTATTACATCCAAGATGACAAGAAAAATCTGATTGCCGGTGCAGGATTGCGCACGATAGGCAGTCCATTTATTCGATGTTATGCCGGCAGCCGTCATGTTGCTACATACGTAACAAGCTTGCCGCTGCAAGAAGGCAACTACAGCATACAGGTGCAACTTACGAAACCGGTCGTGCCAGATGAGACTGCGGAATTCCTCGATGTGATCGACAATGCAGTGGTATTCAACATGGCGAGAAGGCCAGTTGGGCGCGTATGGACAAAAGTCTATCTGGAAAACGCATTTGAGATTTTGACCTTATGAGACGTTACTGGTCAGTGCTGCCAGGTTTCTTCAAGTTGTTTGGCGCGAGAAATTTTTGTCCGGTTTGCCAAAAGCGAAATTCTGGATTCAATCCTCTGCCTGATTTCTACAGGCTTAATGCGGAAAGATATGGGTACACACACTTCGGCAAGGGTGAAACGACTGCGCTGGACACATACTCATGCCATAGCTGCGGCGCATCGGATCGCGAGCGCCTCTATGCCTGGTGGCTCTCGCAAGCTTTTTTCATGAAGCCAGCATTCCAGGAGCGTAAAGCGATTCACTTTGCACCTGAAAGCGGTCTTTCCAACTTCATTAAACGTCAAAATTTCTTCTCGGATTATCAAACCGCAGACTTCATGATGCAGGGTATGGATCACAAACTTGACCTGATGAACCTCCCCTTCCCTGGCGGTACCTATGACTTTTTTATATGCAGCCACGTTCTTGAGCATGTGGCGGATGATGGTCAGGCCATTGCAGAGTTGTATCGCGTCACCAAGAAAGGCGGCTCCGGTATATTAATGGCACCAATCATCACAAACTTGGCCAATACGATAGAAGACCCAAGCATTACTGACGAAGGGGAGCGTTGGCGATTGTTCGGGCAGAATGACCATGTTCGCCTTTACGCGCGCAACGACTATGTCGCCAGAATTTTGAAGGCGGGCTTCAACCTTCAGCAGTATGGGATGTCATATTTTGGATCAGGACTGTTCAAAAAGCTTGGCCTTAAACCAACCAGTGTTTTATATATCGTTACAAAGCCATGATCCCCGTCACCAAAACCTTCCTGCCTGACCATGGCGATTTCGCGAGCCTTTTGCAGGGCGTATGGGACACCGCGGTTCTCACCAACAACGGCCCCCTGGTCAAAAAACTGGCCGCAGATTTGACGGAAACGCTGGGCGCACCAAACCTCCAGCTCGTCGCCAACGGCACGCTGGCCTTGCAACTGGCCATCAAGGCGCTTGATCTGCGGGGTGAAATCATTACGACCCCTTACAGCTATGTGGCCACGACGAACGCCATCCTGTGGGAGGGTTGCACCCCTGTGTTCGTGGATATTGATGGCGCGTCTCTCTGCATCAACCCCGACTTGATCGAATCCGCGATTACGGAAAACACAACGGCTATTCTGGCTACACATGTTTACGGCTACCCCTGCGACGTGGCGCGCATCCAGCAGATCGCCGACCGGCACAGCCTGAAAGTTATCTACGACGCCGCCCACGCTTTCGGCGTGCGCTTGAAGGGTAGATCCCTGCTTAACCACGGCGATTGCAGCGCCTTGAGCTTCCACGCAACCAAGCTGTTTCATACGGCCGAAGGCGGGGCGGTCGTCTGCCGGGATGAGCGGGTGGCAAAACGCGTATTCCTCATGAGCAAGTTCGGTCACCTGGGCGAGGATGAATATCTTGACCTCGGCATCAATGCCAAGATGTCGGAGCTGCACGCCGCCATGGGGCTTGCGGTGTTGCCCAAGGTGCCCGAGGTCATCGCCGCCCGTAAAGAACGTTCGGCCTGGTATGACGAATTGCTGGATGGCCTGGGTCTGCAACGTCCAAAACGGGCGGACGGTCTGGAATACAACTACGCGTATTACCCCGTGGTTTTCGCCACGCATGAAGCGATGATGAACGTGCATAGCGCCTTGCAGGTACAAGACATTTCCCCTCGCCGCTATTTCCATCCCTCCCTCAACACATTGCCGTTCCTTTCGGAATCTCTCCGGCGCCCATGTCCCATCTCGGAATCGCTGGCGCAGAGGGTGCTGGCACTGCCGTTGTACCCCACGCTTGCACGGCAGGATCTGGAGAGGATTGCGGTCTGCGTCAGAGGCGCGCTGGTTGCGTGAGCGCCGAAGTGAAGCTCGCCATCATGCAGCCCTACCTGTTCCCCCATCTGGGCTACTTCCAGCTTATACGCGCGGTGGATGCATTCGTGGTGTATGACGATGTGAATTACATCAAAGGCGGCTGGATCAACCGCAACTACATCCTCGCCAATGGCGATAAACAGCTCATCACCCTGCCGCTACAGGGCGCCAGCCCGAACAAACTCATCAACCAGGTCGAGGTCGGCGGCCAGCACAAGATACTGCAAAGCCTGCGCCACAGCTACGGCAAGGCACCGCACTTCGATGCCGTCTATCCCATGCTCGCAGACATCTTCGCGCAGGCCGAAAAGAACCTTGCCCGTTTCCTCGATTATCAGTTGCGACGCATCTGCGACCATCTCGGCCTGCGTCCGCAATGGCACATCTCCTCCGTGCTGGACAAGGACAAAGGATTGCGTGGACAGGACAAGATTCTGGCGATCTGTCAAGAACTGGGGACTACGCACTACATCAACGTCCCCGGCGGCAGGGCACTGTATGATCAGCCATCGTTCGCCGCGCGCGGCTTGCGGCTATCCTTCATCCAGCCGAGGCCGGTAAGCTATCGCCAGTTCGGCACAGGGTTCGTGCCCGGCCTGTCCATCATCGATGTGATGATGTTCAACGACCGCGAACAATGCGCGAGATTGCTTGGGGAGTATGACCTTGTCTGAACATAGAGTGGGCCAATTCCGCCGCAATGAACTGCTGGAGAAACTCCTGGCTGAGTTGAATGAGGATTTGCAACCATCGGAGCAGGCACTAATACAACAAAGTGGCCAAGTCACCAAGGGTATGCCTTATCCCCTGATCCTAGTAATGGGGCCACTGCGCAGCGGCACCACACTGTTCATGCAGTGGCTCGCCCACACCGGCCTCGTCGCCTATCCGACCAATTTGCTGTCGCGCTTCTATCAGGCGCCCATCATCGGCGCCAAGATTCAACTTCTCCTGACCGACCCGCGCTTCAATTTCCGCGATGAGCTGGGCGAATTCGTGCAGCAGGCCGACTATCGTTCCGAAAACGGCAAGACCCGTGGCGCGCTGGCACCGAACGAATTCTGGTATTTCTGGCGGCGCTTCCTGGCCGAGCCGGGCCGGGATGTGTGGACCGATGAAGAGCTGAGGCAGAGCATGGACACGCGCACCATGCTCGCCGAATTTGGGGGCATGGCGGCGGTGTTCCAGAAGCCGTTCGCGGCCAAGGGCATGCTGTTCAACTATAACATCCCCTTTCTTGATTCCGTGTTCGACAAGGTGCTGTTCGTGCAGATCCGGCGTGATCCGGTAACAAATGTGGCTTCGGTTCTGGATGCCCGAAAACGTCAACTGGGCGACGAGTCGGCCTGGTATTCATTCAAAATACCCGAGTATGAACTACTCAGGACCCTCGACCCCGTCACTCAGGCGACGGGGCAGGTATATTTCATCAACAAAGCGATCGAGCATGGGCTTGCGCAAGTAAAAGAGTCGAGAAAGTTCGTGGTCGGCTACGAAGACTTTTGCTGCGCCCCGGGAAATATCTTCCAGAGCATCAAACAAAAGCTCAATATTGAGCAAGAGCATGCGTACCAGGCCCCTGTGAGCTTTGATTTGTCACGCAAGCCGGACCTGACGTTGGAAAGAGTGGTCAATCGCGCAATCGAACACTTTTCACAGCACCGTCCCGCCAGCGCCGACTTTTAAATACATACTGGAATCATAAGAATGCCAAAGGTTTCCGTCATTCTCACCTCCTTCAATCACGCCACGTATCTGTGCGAAGCGATTGACAGCGCACTAAATCAGACGTTCGCCGACTTCGAACTGATCATCTGGGACGACGCATCCTCTGATAACTCATGGGAGATCATCCAAGGCTATCAAGACCCGAGAGTCAGGGCGTTCCGTAATGATCGGCAGCGGCGCGGTATTTACGGCATCAACAAAGCCATCTCGGAAATCGCCGAGGGCGAGTACATCGCGATCCACCATTCGGATGATGTATGGGAACTGGAAAAGTTGGCAACGCAGGTGGCGTTCCTCGACAGTCGCGCGGATATTGGCGCAGTCTTCACAAATGCTTCGGCCATCGATGAAGATGGCGATCCGTTCGAGGACGAGAGCCACTTTTATTTCAAGATATTCGATCAGCCAAACCGGTCGCGCCATGATTGGCTGAGGCATTTCTTTGAAAAAGGCAATGCACTGTGCCATCCAAGTGTGTTGATCAGAAAAAAATGCTATCAGGATTGCGGGCTGTATCGGTACGGTCTGGCGCAGCTCGGCGATTTCGACATGTGGGTCCGCCTGACCTTGCAATATGAAATCCATGTATTGCCGGAAAAGCTGATTCGTTTCCGTATCCGTGACAATGATGCCAATACCAGTGGGAATCGTCCAGAGACGCGCTCAAGAGGGCTCTATGAGTACTCTTTGGTGCTCAATCACTACCTTCGGCTCAATACCGCGGATGACGTAGTTAAGATATTCCCGGAGGCACAACAATATTGTGGCGGTGAGAACCCGAATCTCCGTTATGCACTGGCAATGACCATGCTGGAGGTACAGCCTTTCCACTTTGTCATTCAATTCGCGCTGAATATTCTTTTCGATCTACTGAACGATCCCAATCAAATGGAGGGCAAAGGCCTTGACGCCACCGATTTCATAAAAATAACCGGCGAATCGGACCCACTTTGTGTTCGTTATGCAGAAGCCATAGCCGAGCGAGACGGCCAGATCGCCAGCCTCAACGAAGCCGCGGCCGAGCGGGATGGGCAGATCGCCAACCTGAGCGAAGCCGTGGCTGAGCGAGACAGGCGGATTGACCGCATTTTTTCCAGTGCTTCGTGGCGCTTGACGCGGCCGCTGCGCGGCGTCAAACGCCTCGCCCAAGGCAACATGTCCGGTGTGGAGCGGCCACTGCGCGCCCTGTGGCGACGGTTGCCGTTGAGCGTCGCGCGGAAAACCGGGATCAAGACCACGCTGCGCCGACACTTGCCGGCTGCCGAACGCCGGTTCGGTGCCTCGCCCGAAGTGGCGGGCGTTTTAGCGGCCGCGCCGACCGGCCAAAACGCGACGGCCTATCAACAAGAATACCAGCAACGATTCGGCGTCGCGTTTAACCAGTTGAGTCAGGATTTCGTGCCGCTGGCCGGCGATCACGTCGACCCCGATCGAACGGAAGTCAAGGTCATCGCCTTCTATCTGCCCCAGTTTCACCCGATTCCAGAAAACGACAAGAACTGGGGACGGGGCTTCACCGAATGGACCAATGTCAGCAAAGCCGTGCCGCAGTTCGTCGGTCACTACCAGCCGCGCCTGCCCGGAGAGCTCGGCTTTTACGACCTGCGTCTGAAGGCCATCCAGAAGCGACAGATTGAGCTGGCCCGACAATACGGCATTCACGGTTTCTGCTATCACCATTACTGGTTCGATGGCAAACGGGTGCTCGAAAAACCGTTCCAGCAAGTGCTTGACGACCCGACGTTGGACCTGCCGTTCTGCCTGTGCTGGGCCAACGAGAACTGGACCAAGCGCTGGGACGGCAGTGACGAGGACATCATCTTCGCGCAAAACCATTCGCCCGAAGATGATCTGCGCTTTTTCGAAGACATTTTGCCGGCGCTGAAAGACCCGCGCTATATCCGCATCGACGGCAGGCCGCTCCTGATCGTCTATCGCCCGGGGCTGTTGCCGGATGCGGCCGCGACCGCTCGACGCTGGCGCCACGCCGCTGCCGAAGCCGGCCTGCCCGGGTTGTATATTGCTTCGGCGGCGACCTTCGGTTTCGAAGACTACGAAGGCATCGGCTATGATGGCCTGGTGCAGTTTCCTCCGCACAATATCGCGGCTCCGGAGATTACCGCCCGGCAAACGTTGCTGAACCGTGATTTCGCTGGACATGTTTATGACTATGACGCATTTCGTCAAAACGCGGTCAGTCGCCTGAACGGCAAGCGACACATGTTTCCGTGCGTGATGATGGGTTGGGACAACGAAGCGAGAAAGCCTGGACGGGGCCATATCTTCGCCGGTTGTACGCCCGCGCGCTACAAGAACTGGCTGAGCCAAAGCTTCGACTTCGTACTCGCGAACAACGCGAAAACTGAACGACTGGTATTCGTCAACGCTTGGAACGAATGGGCCGAAGGCACCTATCTCGAGCCCGACCGCCGTTACGGCTATGCCTATCTGCACGCAACCGCCACCCTGCTCCGTGACTACTATGATCGCACGGGCGTCGACGAACGCATCCGGGCCAGCAATGCGCTATTCCGGAAACGGCACGAGAGCGCGCTGGTCGCGCACTGGTATTATTTCGACCTGTTCGACGATCTGAAAAGCCAGCTGGCCCGAACCGACGCACTTGACGTATTCATGACCGTTCCCGAGCACATCTCGTCCGAACAGATCGATGCGATCACTTCCTCGCTCGGCAACGTTTATCTGATTCCCGTCAAAAACCGGGGCCGGGACATTTTGCCATTTCTGACCGCGCTACCGGTGATTGAGTCTTACGGCTACCGTTATTTGCTGAAGGTTCACAGCAAGAAGTCTCCACAGCGGAGCGATGGCGCACGACTACGCCAAAACGCTCTGGGGGAGCTGCTTGACCCGGAAAAGATCGATCGGGTTGTGGCGCTCTTTGATTCAGACGCCACGGCGGGTCTGATCGGTCCGCCCGGGACGCTGCTTTCCCTAACTAACGGCGATTATGTGGTCAATAACCGAAACCATGTGAAAACCTGCCTGAGTCGGCTGGGATTCGCCGACGCGCCCCTGAACTTCGACTTCATAGCCGGTTCGATGTTCTGGGCGAGGGTCGACGCACTGCAAAAGCTCCGCGAGCTCGCGCTGACCGAGGACGACTTCGAGGAAGAACTCGGCCAGCTCGACGGCACACTGGCGCATGCTATCGAACGGCTGTTCGGTTATCTGGCCTCGCGGGTCGGCTACCGCACGCTTACTTTGGATCAGGTTCCAGCTGGGCGGGTGGCAGATAGCGAGTTTCCGTTTGCGGAAGCAAAGGAGTGTGATAGTGTTAAAGCGTAGGGTCTTCGAGCACAAAGGATACTGTCAAATATGCGAAAAATCGGCGACCTTCAGTGCGAAGGAGCAATGGTTCAGGGATCACCTTTTGTGTTCGCTATGCGGCTCCATCCCGCGCGAGCGCGCCTTGATGAAGGTGATTGCCGATTTCTACCCGAATTGGCGTGAACTGAAGATTCATGAGACGTCACCGGGCGGTCGCGGAGCCAGCATCAAACTGCGCGACGAGTGCGGAGGCTACACCGCTTCGCAGTACTACGCGGACGTCGAGCCAGGACGGCTGCACCCGAAAAGCGGATATCGTTGCGAGGATCTTGAGAAGCTGACATTCCCTGACGAATCATTCGATCTGTTTGTCAGTCAGGATGTGATGGAGCACGTTTTCGATCCGGCGGCGGCGTTCAGGGAAATTGCGCGGGCACTCAAGCCCGGGGGCGCGCATATTTTCACCGCACCATTGGTCAATAAAACCAGAAATACCGAGGTGTGGGCATCGCGAGGCGAGAACGGTCAAGTCGTATATCACCGTGAGCCCGAGTACCACGGCAATCCGGTGGATCCCAAGGGCAGCCTCGTCACCATGCACTGGGGCTACGACATCGCCAGTTTTATCGTCGAGGCGGCCAATTCGCCGACCGTGATCATCGCGACCGACAATATCGACTTGGGAATTCGTGCCGAATATATCGAGGTGATGGTTTCTGTGAAAAGGCAAAGCCAGGGGAAACGCTGATTCACCCCCGCCTGTCGGACCGGTGGGGCGCCAGCGCGGAGACTGTGCGGCATGGCCCGCAGCGGTGGTGGGGGACGTCATGCAAACGAGCTTTTCCTGTATGTTTTGATCAAGGGTTGGTTAAATTTGCAGGCTGGCTGCTGCAGAACCCCAGCGCGGATTAAACGGGGTGTCTTATTTGCGTCGACGCGCGCCGCGCGGCAGGGGTTCTGGTTACGTCGAGCCGAACTGGAACGGGCGGATGGTAGCCGTGCGCGATCCGGTCGCCCTTTTGCGGATGCTCTCGGGCAACTACTCAGAGACAAGGAATTGCGGCAAATGACGGGTAAAGCCGGGCGGGACCCGGCCTTGCGGGAAGCCGCGATCGGGAAAGTCGTCGCTGCATGCATGGACGTCGGCAGTGAACTGCTCCCGCAGGGGCGGCGATAAATGGCGGATCGGGTGCTGGTGACCGGTGGGAGCGGCTTCGTTGGCAGTGCGGTATTACGGGTGTTGCACGCGCGCGGGGGGCGGGCCGTGGTCGCCGCGCTGCGTACGGCGTATGCGCAAGTTCCAGTCGGCATACGCGTCGAGACGGTAGCCGGGCTGGACGCGGACACCGATTGGTCGCGTTGCGTGGAAGGCGTGGATGCGGTCATTCACTGCGCGGCGCGGGTGCATGTGCTGGACGATGCCGTTGCCGATCCATTGGCCGAATACCGCCGGGTGAATGTGGACGGCACGCTGGCGCTGGCCCGGGCTGCCGCACAGGCTGGCGTGCGTCGCTTCGTGTTCGTCAGTTCGATCAAGGTCAATGGCGAGCACACGGCGCCGGGGCAGCCATTTCGTGCCGACGACGCTCCCGCGCCCGACGATGCCTACGGGATTTCGAAGTGGGAGGCGGAGCAGGGTTTGTTCGCGCTGGCGCGCGAAACGGGCATGGAGGTGGTGGTTGTTCGTCCACCGCTGGTATACGGGCCCGGCGCCAAGGGCAATTTCGCCGCCATGATGCGCTGGGTGGCGCGGGGCGTTCCGCTGCCGCTGGGGGCAGTGCGGCACAATCGCCGCAGCCTGGTGGGGCTGGACAATCTGGTGGACCTGATCGTGACCTGCCTAGACCATCCCGGCGCTGCCAACGAGGTGTTCTTGGCCGCGGATGGCGAGGACCTGTCCACGGCCGATCTGCTGCAACGGGTGGCCCGGGCGATGGGCCGGCCGGCGCGGCTGCTGCCGGTACCGGTGTGGGCACTGCGGGCCGCGGCGGCTTCGCTTGGCAAGCGCGCGATGGCGCAGCGGCTGCTCGGGTCCCTGCAGGTGGATGGTTCCAAGGCCCGCGAACTGCTCGGCTGGGAGCCGCCCTGCAGGGTGGACGAAGGGTTAAAGAGATCAGTCGCCACCATGGGCGTTGGAGGTCAGCCCGCTGGCCGAAGCACCGGCGGTGCTGGCGCCCGCAGGCCATCATGATCATAATGGTTGTTATGATTAATCGGGAGTCGCTGAAATGATCACCCAGACAAGTGCCGTGGCCTTTCGCCAAAAGCTGGGCGAGATGCTCAACCAGGTGCAGTACCGCCACGATAGCGTGGTGATCAACAAGGACGGCAAGCCCGTTGCGGCTCTGGTCGATGCGCGGTTGTTCGAGCGTATCCGGCGCATGCAGGCCCGTTTCGATGCGCTATGCCAGCGGATCGAGGCGGGTTTTGCCGGTGTGCCCGAGGCAACCGGCATGGCTGAGATCGAGGCCGCCATTGCCGAGGATCGCCGTGAACAGGGACAGCGGACTGCGGACTAAACGGGCCGTCCAACGTGCGGGTCGTCCTCGACACCGATGTTTTGCTCGCGGGCCTGGCCTGTCCCGGCAGCATTCCGGGCAAGATCATTGCCGCCTGGCGGCATGGCTCGGTGGAAGTGGTCTTGTCGACCTTCATCCTCGACGAATTGCGGCGCGTATTGCCGCGCCTCGTCGGCCGTCATGGTCTCTCGAACACGGAAATCGACGATCTGGTGGACGCTTTGTCCATCCAGGCAGAAGTGCTCGAACCCGCTCCCGTGGAAGATAGTGCGCTGCGTGACAGGAACGACCTGCCCATACTGGGTATTTTGCTGGCCGCCGTCGATGCCGCAGATATCGATTACCTCATTACCGCAGACAAGGACCTGCTTGCCCTGGCGAGTCGTTACCCGGTCGCCACGCCAGCCGGGTTCTGGGCACGACACGGCAGTGCGTAGCCATTGGGACAGTCGGGTTTGCTGCAGGAGGGCGGCACTCTGGCCGATCGAGGCAAATCGCCGAGGGTCTCGCCTCCGGTCTTGGAGTCTGGGGTGCTGATTCGGGTCTTCGATGTGATTTTTTCGCTGCTTGGGCTGATTCTGGGATCGCCTCTGCTCGTCCTGCTCTGGGCGGCAGGGCTGTTCGACACCGGTTCGCCGCTGTTTCTGCAGGAGCGCGTCGGCCGGCGGCGCAAGCCCTTCGTGCTGGTGAAGTTCCGCACCATGCGGCCCGGCACCGCACACGTGGCCACGCATCTGGCGAGTGCGGATGCGGTGACGCCGTACGGCAGGTTTCTTCGCCGCAGCAAGCTCGATGAACTGCCGCAGCTGTGGAACGTGCTCACGGGCGACATGAGCCTGGTCGGACCGCGGCCGTGTCTGCCCAGTCAGGGCGAGCTGATTGCCGCACGTGAACGATTGGGGGTTCTCGAGGCACGCCCGGGCATCACCGGCTTCGCCCAGGTGCGCGGCATCGACATGTCGACGCCGCAGCTTCTGGCGCAAACCGACGCGCACATGCTGGGCGCGCTTACACTCGGGGCCTATTTCCGGTGTCTGGTGCTCACCGCCCTCGGCCGGGGCGCCGGCGATCGGATCCATCCGGGTGCGCAGTGACAGGATGTGGCGGTTGAACAGTGCGCGTGGCTGCGGCCAAACGGTTGTCGGTGCGTGCGTGCTCCACGCCAGCGGCGATGCGGCAATGAGTTCGCCGCAATGCGGCCCGCTGTGGCCGGGGCGCCAGTTGCAGGCGAGCTGGCGATGAGGACAGGGCATGCTCGGTAAGGCGCTCGACGGCTTCGCCGCGCCGCTGCTCGGCCTGCCGCGGCCGGTCAAGCGCGGCCTGGTGCTGATGGTCGATGCGTGCCTGTGCGTGCTCGCCGTGTGGCTGGCGTTTTACCTGCGGCTCGGCGAGTTCGTGAGGCTTACGGGCGGCTCGGCGTGGTCGCAGGGCGCGGCATGGGCCGGCGCGGCCTCGGTGGCGCTGGCGCTGCCGCTGTTCGTGGTGCACGGGCTTTATCGCGCCATTTTTCGCTACAGCGGGCTGCCGGCCATGCTTGCCGTTGCGCGCGCGATGGCAATCTACGGCGTGCTGTATGGAACCTTGTTCATGGCGGTGGGCGTGCCGGGCGTGCCGCGCACGGTGGGGCTCATCCAGCCGATGGTGCTGCTGCTGCTGGTGGGCGGCTCGCGCCTCGCGGCGCGCGCCTGGCTCGGCGGGCAGTACCGGGACTTTCTGCGCCGCGCGGCCTTGCCCAAGGCGGTCATTTACGGCGCCGGGCAGACGGGCCGGCAGCTGGCCGCCGCGCTGGCGCGCAGCCACGAGCTGCGCGTGCTCGGCTTCGTGGACGACGACACGCGCCTGCACGGGCACCTGCTCGACGGCCTGCGCATTTACGCGCCGGGCGACCTGCCGGACCTGGTGCAGCGCGAGGCGATCCACAGCGTGCTGCTGGCGATGCCCGCCGTCACACGGCAACGGCGGCGCGAGATTCTCGACTTCCTGCAGCCGCTGTCGGTCGCCGTGCGCACCCTGCCCAGCGTGGCCGATCTCGCGCACGGCAGGGTCACCGTGTCGGACCTGCGCGAGCCGGATCTGGACGACCTGCTCGGCCGCGAGCCGGTGCCGCCCAATCCGCTGCTGCTGGCGCGCCATGTCACCGGCCGGGTGGTGCTGGTGACCGGCGCCGGCGGGTCGATCGGCAGCGAGCTGTGCCGCCAGGTGCTGGCGCTGCGCCCGGCCCGGCTGTTGCTGGTCGATCACGCCGAGCACGCGCTGTACGCCATTCATCACGAGCTGGAGGCGCGCGGCGCCGAGCACGGCGTGCAGCCGGTGCCGCTGCTGGCCTCGGTGCTGGACACCCCGCGCCTGGCGCAGATTTTCGAGGCCTATCGGCCGGATACCGTGTACCACGCGGCGGCCTACAAGCACGTGCCACTGGTCGAGCACAACCCGGTGGCCGGCGTCCGCAACAACGTGTTCGGCACGCTGTACGTGGCGCAGGTGGCGCTGGCCGCGGGCACGGCCAATTTCGTGCTGGTGAGCACGGACAAGGCGGTGCGGCCCAGCAACGTCATGGGGGCGAGCAAGCGCCTCGCCGAACTGGTGCTGCAGGCGCTGGCGGCGCGGGAGCCGGCAACGCGGTTTTGCATGGTGCGCTTCGGCAACGTGCTGGGTTCGTCGGGATCCGTGGTGCCGAAATTCCGGGCGCAGATCCGCGACGGCGGCCCGGTCACGCTCACCCATCCCGAGGTCACGCGGTATTTCATGGCCATCCCGGAGGCGGCGCAGCTCGTGATTCAGGCCGGCGCGCTCGGCAGGGGCGGCGACGTGTTCGTGCTCGACATGGGTGAGCCGGTGCGGATCGCCGATCTCGCGCGGCGCATGGTGGAGTTGTCGGGCCTGGTGGTGCGCGACGACGAGCACCCCGACGGCGACATCGAGATCGTCGTCAGTGGCCTTCGGCCGGGCGAGAAGCTGTACGAAGAGCTCTTGATCGGCAACGATCCGCAACCGACCGCGCATCCCAGGATTCTCATGGCTCGCGACGAGTTCGTGCCCTGGCCGCGACTCGAGGGCGAACTCGAGCGGCTGCAGGCAGCGCTCGCAGCCAATGACCTGCCCGGCCTGCGCGCGCAGCTGCAGCGTCTGGTGGCGGGCTATCAGCCGGCCGGCGAGATCGTCGACTGGCTGCATCTTGGGATACGCTGAAAAATCCCGTCCGTGGAATTTTTCAGCTCGCCTCGTCGCGGTACACGCCCGCGACGGGCTCCGTGAATCAAGCAGTTATGCTTGATTCACGCCGGGGCATCCTGCCCCGGGACGGGAAGCGCTGACTAAATCAGCGCTTCCCTTGAGGAATACGTCGGGGCCGGCTGAGTGCCGCGCGCGGCGCGTGGGCTTGGCTCCGCGAATCGTCGGGGCCCGCCTTTCCGGCCGGCAGGTGCGGCTCAGAAATCGCCGGCCGCGGTTTGTTGCCGACCGCGCTGTCAGTCGCCGCTGCGCGACAGCGCGCGCAGTGCGGCCGCCAGGCGTGGCTGGTCGGTGGTCTCGGCCACCGATGCCAGGTGGGCGCGGCTCGCGGCGCTGAGCGGGCGCGGCGCCGGGGGCCGGGCCGGCGGCGCTGGGTGCGCGTCGACGGCCACGCGCACCTGCACCGATTCAACCCGCCCGGCGGCCAGCTGGGCGAGCTCCCGGCCCAGCTGGGGAGCCAGATACCGCAGGCGCCCGGCCCACGCGCCGCTGGTGACCGCAAGGCGCAAACAGCCGTCTTCCAGTACGGCGCCATGCAGCGCCGCGGCGAGCTCGGCGGGCAGCCGCGAGCGGACTTCTGCGAGCAGCGCGGCGTGCTGTCCGCTCGCCGTCAGCAGGGACGACAGCGCCCCGCTGCGGGCGGCGAGTAACTTGTTAAGGTCGTGCTGCGAACCCATAATGCCCAGCCCCGGTCCGGCCTCAGGGCGTCGAGACCGCCCGGATTATAGTGTTCCGCGATGATCAGCCTGCACGTTCACTGGCTTCGGACCGGGCGCCAGCGCAGCTACAAACTCCACGGACCGGCCCTTGTTGCCGCCGCCAGCGTCGTCGTCGGCGCCCTGGCCGGCAGCTTTGCGCTGGGCGCGAGCATGCCGCTCAGTCAGGCCTTGAGCGAGCGCGCCGCCGTGCGGCAGGAGCTGAGCGCGCAGCGCTCCGTCCTGGACCAGACCCGGCTGGCCGCGCAGGCGCAGATGCAGGGGCTGCTCAGCCGGGTTGGCGAGCTGCAGGGCCGGGTGAACGATCTCGAGGTGGTCGGCCAGCGGGTGAGCAAGGCCGCGCGCCTGACGCCCGACCCAGCCGCGCCGCTCCCGGCCCGGGACGAGCCGCGGCAACCCTTCGCGGTCGTTGATTTCGTGGCCGAACTCGACGGCCTGTCGCGGCGGCTGGACCGCCGCGCGGCACAGTTCGCGGTGCTGGACCGGGTCATCAGCGCCGGCATCATCGAACGCGGCCCGCTGCTGGCGACGCCGGTGCGCGGCGCGCAACTGTCCTCGCCGTTCGGGTCGCGCGCCGATCCGTTCAGCGGCGAACGCGATTTTCATACCGGCATCGATTTTCGCGCGCCACCCGGCGCGCCCATCCGCGCCGTGGCAGGCGGCGACGTGGTCAGGGCCGGTTGGGAGCACGGCTACGGCAACGTCGTCGAGATCGATCACGGCAACGGGTTCCGCACCCGCTACGCCCACAATCAGGCCAATCTGGTCAAGACAGGTCAGACAGTGAAACGTACTCAGCTCATTGCCCGCGTTGGCCGTACCGGCCACGCCACCGGCTCGCATGTTCATGTCGAAGTGCTGCACAAGGGCCGGCTGGTCGACCCAGCCCGTTACCTGAATGCGTTGGCGGCCGGCGAGCCGCTGCGCACCGCCGCCCGCTGAGGCCGGCCATGCTGCAGGCACTCGTGCGCCGCATCGTCGGCAGCCGCAACCAGCGCGAAGTCAAGCGCTACTTCAAGACCGTGGCGCGCGTGAATGCGCTCGCCGGGCAATTCGAGGCGCTGACCGACGCCGAGCTGCGGCAGTGGACCGACACGCTGCGGCAACGTCACGGCGCCGGGGAAAAGCTGGATGCGCTGCTGCCGGAAGCCTTCGCCGTGGTGCGCGAAGCGGCCGGGCGCGTGCTCGGCATGCGGCATTTCGACGTGCAGCTGGTCGGCGGCATGGTGCTGCACGAAGGGCGCATCGCCGAGATGCGCACCGGCGAGGGCAAGACGCTGGTGGCGACTCTGCCGGCGTACCTGAATGCGCTGGCCGGGCGCGGCGTGCACGTGGTGACGGTCAACGACTATCTGGCCCGCCGCGACGGCGCCTGGATGGGCCGGGTGTACGAGTTCCTCGGCCTGTCGACCGGCATCATCGTGTCGAACCTCGACCCGGCGCAGCGCAAGGCCGCTTACGCCGCCGACATCACCTACGGCACCAACAACGAGTTCGGCTTCGATTACCTGCGCGACAACATGGCCTTCACCGCCGACGACCGGGTGCAGCGCCGGCATTACGCGGTGGTCGACGAGGTGGACTCGATCCTCATCGACGAGGCGCGCACGCCGCTGATCATCTCCGGTCCGGCCCAGGGCGGCACGGAGCTGTACGCCAAGGTCAACCTGCTGGTGCCCCAGCTCGTGCGCCAGACCGAGCCCGACGGGCCCGGCGACTACCACGTGGACGAGAAGACCCGCCAGGTGGTGCTGACCGACGTCGGCCACGAACACGCCGAGGAGCTGTTGACGAAAGCCGGTCTGCTCGGCGAGGGCGAGAGCCTCTACGACGCCGCCAACATCACCCTGATGCACCACCTGAACGCCAGCCTGCGTGCGCACACGCTGTTCCAGCGCGACGTGCACTACGTGGTCAATCAGGGCGAGGTGATCATCGTCGACGAGTTCACCGGCCGCCTGATGTCCGGCCGGCGCTGGTCGGAGGGCCTGCACCAGGCGGTCGAGGCCAAGGAGCGGGTGGCGGTCAAGCAGGAGAACCAGACCCTCGCCACCATCACCTTCCAGAACTACTTCCGTCTCTACGACAAGCTGTCCGGCATGACCGGCACGGCCGACACCGAGGCCTTCGAGCTGCACCAGATCTATGGTCTGGAAGTGGTGGTGATCCCCACCCACCGGCCGATGGTGCGCAAGGATCTCGGCGATCAGGTGTTCCTGACGGTGGACGAGAAGTACGACGCCGTGCTGGCCGACATCAAGGAAGCGCACAGCCGCGGCCAGCCGGTGCTGGTCGGCACCGCCTCCATCGAGACCTCCGAGCGGGTGTCGACGCATCTTAAAAAGGCCAACGTCCCCCACCAGGTGCTGAACGCCAAGTACCACGAGCAGGAAGCGCAGATCATCGCCCGCGCCGGCGAGATCGGCGCCGTCACCATCGCCACCAACATGGCCGGCCGCGGCACCGACATCGTGCTCGGCGGCAACCTCGAGGCGCGCCTGCACGGCGTCGAGGACCCGGCGGAGCGCGAGCGCATCCGCGCCCAGTGGCAGACGGATCACGACAAGGTGGTCGAGCTCGGCGGCCTGCACGTGGTCGGCACCGAGCGCAACGAGTCGCGGCGCGTGGACAACCAGCTGCGCGGGCGCTCCGGGCGCCAGGGCGACCCCGGCTCGTCGCGCTTCTACCTGTCCCTGCAGGACGACCTGATGCGCATCTTCGCCTCGGACCGGGTGTCCGGCTGGATGCAGAAGCTTGGTCTTCAGCCCGGCGAGGCGATCGAGCACCGCTGGGTCACGCGCGCCATCGAGAACGCGCAGAAGAAGGTCGAGGGCCGCAACTTCGACATTCGAAAACAATTGCTTGAATACGACGACATCGCCAACGAGCAGCGCAAGCTCATCTACCAGCAGCGCAACGAGCTGCTGGAGGCCGACGACGTGGCCGACACCGTGCAGGCCATGGTGCGGGACGTGGCGGGTGCCCTGGTCGACCGCTTCCTGCCGCCCGGCAGCGTCGAGGAGCAGTGGGATCTCGTCGGCCTGAAGGACACGCTGCACAACGAATTCGGCAGCGCTGCCGACCCGCAGGCGCTGGCCGCCGCGCCGGACATGGACGGCGAGGCACTGCGCGAACGGCTGACGGCAATCGTGCTCGAAGAACTCGCCCAGAAGCAGGCGCGCGTCGAGCCCGCCGTGATGCGCCACTTCGAGAAGGCGGTCATGCTGCAAGTGCTCGACAGCCACTGGAAGGACCACCTGGCCGCCATGGACCACCTGCGGCACAGCATCCATCTGCGCGGGTATGCGCAGAAAAACCCCAAGCAGGAGTACAAGCGCGAGTCCTTCGAGCTGTTCACGCAGATGCTCGAGCGGGTCAAGACCGACGTGGCGATGACGGTGCTGCGCGTGCAGGTGCGCGCGGAGGAAGACGTGGAAGCGGTCGATCGCCAGCGCCGCCCGGCCGGCGCCTACGACTACCAGCACGCCGAGGCGAGCGCGCTTGCCGACCCCGCGCAGCCGCAGGATGCCGACGTGGCCGTGGCCGAGCGGCCGGCGCAGGCGGCGGCGCCGTTCGTGCGCGGCGAACGCAAGGTCGGTCGAAACGAGCCGTGTCCGTGCGGCTCCGGGCGCAAGTACAAGCAGTGCCACGGGCAGCTGCAGTAGCCCTCGGCCGGCGCGCGGAGACCTGACATGGCCGTCAATCTCGGCGCGCCCGGCGCGCTGGATGCCATCGCCGGTGTGCGACTCGCCAGCGCCGCGGCCGGTGTGCGCAAACCAGGCCGGGACGACGTGGTGTTGCTGGAACTCGCCCCCGGCAGCCGGGCGGCCGCCGTGTTCACGCAAAACGCGTTCTGCGCCGCGCCGGTCACGCTGGCGCGCCAGCATCTGGCCAGCACCGCGCCGCGCTATCTGCTCATCAACAGCGGCAATGCCAACGCCGGCACCGGCGCGCCCGGCATGGCCGCCGCGCAGGCCTGCTGCGCGGAGCTCGCCCGCCTGACCGGTTGCGCGGCGGCTGCGGTACTGCCCTTTTCGACCGGCGTGATCGGCGAGCCGCTGCCGGTGGAGCGCATCGCTGCCGTGCTGCCGGACGCGCTGACAAGCCTCAGCGCCGATGGCTGGAACGCTGCCGCGCGCGCCATCATGACCACCGACACCGTGGCCAAGGGCCACAGCGTCACCCGCCACACGCCGCGGGGATCCCTCACCGTCACCGGCATCGCCAAGGGCTCGGGCATGATCCACCCGAACATGGCGACCATGCTGGCCTACGTCGCCACCGACGCCGCCGTGTCGCAGACCGCACTGCAAGCCTGCCTCGAACACGCCATGGGCGGCAGCTTCAACCGCATCACCGTGGACGGCGACACCTCCACCAATGACGCCTGCGTGCTGATGGCCACCGGCCAGGGCGCCGTCACGGTGGACGATCTCGGAACGGCTGAGGGTCAGGCCCTGCAAGCCGCCGTGGACGAGGTGTGCCGTACCTTGGCCCAGGCCATCGTGCGCGACGGCGAGGGGGCCACGAAGTTCATCACGATCACGGTCGACAGCGGCCGCGACGCCGCCGAGTGCGCTCAGGTGGCCTACGCCATCGCCCGCTCGCCGCTGGTCAAGACCGCCTTCTTCGCCAGCGACCCCAACTGGGGCCGCATCCTCGCTGCCGTCGGCTACGCCGGCGTGGACGCGCTCGACATCGACCGCGTGGACGTCCATCTCGGTGATGTCTGCATCGTGCGGGGTGGCGCTCGCGCCGCGGACTACACCGAGGCGCAAGGCCAGGCGGTGATGACGCAGGACGAGATCACCGTGCGCGTGGCGCTCGGCCGCGGCACGGCGCAAACCACCGTCTGGACCTGCGATTTCTCCTACGACTACGTGCGCATCAACGCCGAGTACCGGACCTGAGTCGATGCCGAAGAGTTCCATCCAGGGAATTTTTCGGCTCGCTGTGACACGGTTCGGGCCCGCCCCACGCGCTGGGAATCGAGGGCTTGCGCTTTTGCTTCACGCCGGGGGCAGCTTGCCCCGGGCAACAAGCGCTTGATCCAGGACCGCTCGCCTGCCCCAGAGCACCGCGATGTCGCCGTCGGCGTGCTGCGCCGCGCGGACGGCGCCGTGCTGCTCGGTCGGCGCCGTGCCGGCAGCCACCTCGCCGGCTGCTGGGAATTCCCCGGCGGCAAACTCGATGCGGGCGAGACGCCACCGGCCGCACTCGCCCGCGAATTGCGCGAAGAGCTGGGCATCGACATCGCCGATGCCCAGCCGCTGATCCGTCATCGCCACCACTACCCGGCCAGCGCGGACCACCCCGAGCGGCAGGTCATCCTGCACACCTTCGAGGTCACCGCCTGGCGCGGCGAGCCCCGCGGCCAGCAAGGTCAGGCGCTGCGCTGGTCGCGACCGGACGAAATCGACCCTGCCGAGTTGCCGGCGGCGAACGGGCCCCTGCTCACGGCGGCACGGCTGCCGGACGTCTACGCCATTTCGGCGGAATGCGTCGGCGACCTCGACGAGTACCTCACCCACATCGACCGCTGGGCCGAGCACGGCGTGCGCCTGGCCTGCCTGCGCAGCCCGAACCTCGACGCCAGTGCCTACCGCCTGCTGGCGCAGCGCGCGCTGGAGCGGGCCCGCCTCCGCGGCATCGCGCTGCTGCTGCATGGTGACGCGGCGCTCGCAGCTGCGCTCGGTGCCGACGGCGTCCATCTGCCGGGCGCCGCGCTGGAAGAGCTCCGCGAACGTCCGCTGCCGGCGTCCAGGTGGCTGGCTGCCTCGTGCCACAACGTGCGGCAACTCGCGCAGGCGGCCCGAATCGGCTGCGACTTCGCCGTCCTGTCGCCGGTGGCGGCCACCGCCAGTCATCCAGGACAAGTGCCGCTTGGCTGGCCGCGTTTTGCCGCGCTCGCGGACGGCGCCGGCATGCCGGTGTACGCGCTCGGCGGGATGACGCCGGCAGACCTCGCCACCGCCCGCTCGAACGGCGCGCGGGGCGTGGCGATCATGCGGGCGCTGTGGGCGGGCCCGCGGCAGATGGCGTGACGCGTGTGGCCTCAGGGCCCAAACCGGATCACGTCCGCGCAGCGATTCACGCGCCGGCGATATCCCCGCCTCGCTCCAGCCAGAACGCGCAATCGACGCCGAGTTCCGCCCGGGCGCGCTCGGCGTAGGCCTCGCCCTGCGCCGGGCTGAGCAGCTCGCGCCAGCGGCCGGCCTCACCGCGATGCAGGAACGACGCCGCGCCGTCCCGCCACATCCTGCCGCCGGCTGGCACGGTGTGCTCCCCGTGGGCGCGCATGTAGTCGAACGTGCAGTGCTCGACGATGGCGGGCCATTGCGCCTCGCCAAGCGTGATGCCGAGGAAATCCGCGATTCGGCGCATCTGGCCGGCGAGATCGCGCTTCAGGTCGGCGTAATGCACGAACAGCACGTTCGGCAGTTGGCGCACCTCCCACCACGTGCGAACGCTGGAGAAAAACGGCCAGAACGGCGCGCCGTCCTGCGTAAGCCACATATCGAAGGCCTCGCCGGCACTGGCCGGCGGCGGCGGCATGGGCGGCCCGACGCGGCCGGGCGTGTCGTTCAGCATGCGGAACCAGTCCGGCGTGGCCCGCGCGTGGTGGTTGTACAGACTCACCGCCACGTCGCGCCCGTCGCGGCCGATGTACAGATATTTGGCGCGCGGCGAGAACACCAGCGCGTCCACCGGCAGATGGGTCTTGATGAAACGCCGGTGGGTCTGCGCCGCCAGCAGGGCGTGCTTTTGCGCCGTCGGCGGCACGCGCAGGTCGAGCCACGGCGAGATGTCGTGCACCGGCACGTCCGCCGCCCCGCCGAACACCAGCTGGCCGACGATTTGTTGCGTCCAGGTGGTGCCGGCCTTGGCGTAGGTGGCGATGACGATGTCGTCGTCGCGAAAGGCGAAGCCGTTCCAGGCGGTCGAGTCGAAGTGGTGGTTGTGCAGCTCGCGGGTCTTCACCGGCCAGCCGTCGCGCCAGGTCAGCATGTCGCGTCCTCCTCGGGGGTGCTCGCGTATGCTACCCGCAGGCGAAAAAACACACTCGAGGAGGAGACCATGGCCGGCAGACTCGAAGGAAAGGTGGCCCTGATCACGGGCACCGCGGACGGCCAGGGCCGGGCGGCGGCGCTGGCCTTCGCGCGTGAAGGGGCGCGCGTCGTCGGCTGCGATCTGAAGGCCGATCTGGCCGAAGAGACAGCGGCGCTGGTACGCAAGGCGGGCGGCGAGATGGTGTCGATGCAGCCGCTGAACCTGAACGACGAGGCGCAGGTCCAACAGTGGATGGACTTCGCCGTCAGCCACTACGGCGACTTCGACATCCTCTACAACAACGCGTCCGGCGTGCGCGGCGGCAGCATCGAGTCGCTGTCCCGCGCCGACTGGGACTTCAACCTCGCCAACGAGGTCACCATCCTGTTCCTGGCCATCAAGCACGCGCTGCCGGTATTCAAGCGCCGCGGCGGCGGGGTGATCCTGAACACCGGCTCGGTCGCCGGCATGGTGGGCGCCGCCATGCCGGGCAACATCCCCGGCAACTTCGTGCACAACGTGTCCAAGGGTGCCGTGCTGCGCATGACGGTGCACCTGGCGGTGGAGCTGTCGCCGTGGAACATCCGCGTCAACGCCGTCTCGCCGGGGCTGATCGACACGCCGGCCACGCGTCCGCTGCTCGACGTCGGCGGCAGCGAGCCGTTCATGCGCTCGCTGTTGATCCCCCGGCTCGGTCAAAGCGAGGACATTGCCCGCGCGGCGGTGTTCCTGTGCTCGGACGAGGCCGACTACATCACCGGCGTGAACCTGCCGGTGGACGGCGGCTGGACGGCGTCGGGCGGGCTCGGCCGACCCGATCCCGACATCGGCCGCATCTACGGCGAGGCGATGGAAGCCTTGTGCAACGTGCCGACGCGGCCGTCCTGAGCAGACGGCAGCTGTTTGCAGCCCCAGGCCACTCCCCTGCCGATACATCCGGCAGCGTACGGCCTGTGGGTGTCGGTGCCGCCAGGCGTCAGAAAACCCGGCGCCGGACGGGGCTTGCGTCAGCCCTCGAGGCGGAATCCCACGTTCAGCCTCACCTGAAAATGCGCCACCTGGACGTCGACGACGTGGCCCGGCGTCCCGTTACCCGCCGGCAGTGCCGGCGGGAAGCGACGCTGTGGCCCAAACCGGACGGGCGCGGTGCCCCGCCGCGCAGGACGGCTCGCCGCGTATCCGCCCCGATGGCCGGTCCGACAACGGCCGGCGCCGCGACGGCCCGCGCGGCACCCGCGCTCAGGCCGTGAAGCGCTCGAGCAAGGCTTGCTGTGCCGAGGCGGCCGGCTGATCGCCCGCGTCGACGCGCTGGTAACTGCCATCGGTCTGCAGAACCCAGGCCTGCTGGTTGTCCTCCAGGTACAGCATCAGCTCGTCGATCACCCGTGCCCGCAGCGCGCCGTCCAGAATCGGGAAGCACACTTCGACGCGGCGAAAGAAATTGCGCTCGGCCCAATCGGCGCTGCCGCAGTAGACCTCTGCGTCGCCGCCGTTTTGAAAATAGAACACCCGCGTGTGTTCCAGAAAACGGCCGACCACCGAGCGCACCCGGATGCGCTCGGATACGCCCGGCACGCCCGGGCGCAGCGCGCACATGCCGCGCACCACCAGGTCCACGTCCACGCCGGCCTGCGCCGCCGCATACAGCGCCTGAATGCAGCGCGGTTCGACCAGGGAATTGAGCTTGACCACGATGCGCGCCGGCCGACCGGCGCGGGCATGGGCCGCCTCGCGGTCGATCTTGGCCAGCAACGCCTCGTGCAGCGTGAACGGCGACTCCAGCAGGTGCTCGAAGCGGCCGGTCACGCCCAGGCTGGTGAGCTGCAGGAACACCCGCTGCACGTCCGAGGTCACGGCCGGGTTGCAGGTGAACAGGCCGTAGTCGGTGTACAGACGACTGGTGCGCGGGTGGTAGTTGCCGGTGCCGAGGTGCACGTAATGGCGCAACGCGCGGCCCTCGCGACGAACGACGAGACTCATCTTGGCGTGCGTCTTGTAGCCGACCACGCCGTACACCACGTGCGCGCCGGCCTCCTGCAGGCGGTTGGCAAGCGCGATGTTGGCCTCCTCGTCGAAGCGCGCGCGCAGCTCCACGACGACGGTCACTTCCTTGCCGGCGCGTGCCGCGGCGACCAGGGCGTCGGCGATCACCGATACCTCGCCGGTGCGGTACAGCGTCTGCTTGATGGCAAGCACATCGGGATCGCTCGCCGCCTGCTGAACGAACTCAACCACCGGCAAAAACGACTGGAACGGGTGGTGCAGCAACAGGTCTCCCTTGGCGATGTCGGCAAAGATGTTGCCGCCTGGCACCAGCGCCGCGGGCAGGCCGGGCGAGAATGGCGCGAAACGCAGGTCCGGCCGCTCAGGCATGTCGCACACGGCGAGCAGGCGGTTCAGATTGACCGGCCCGTTCACGCGGTACAGGTCGATCGGCTCCAGTCCGACCTGCGTCAGCAGGTAGTCGGTCATTGTCTGCGGGCAGGTGTCGGCCACCTCCAGGCGCACCGCGTCGCCGTAGCGACGGGATTGCAATTCGCCCTCCACGGCGCGCAGCAGGTCGTCGGCTTCCTCCTCGTCCACGAACAGGTCGCTGTTGCGCGTGACGCGGAACTGGTAGCAGCCCTTCACCTCCATGCCCGGAAACAGCGCGCCGACGTGCGCGTGGATCACCGACGACAGGAACACGAACTGGTGCTGACCGGCCGGCGCGTGCGGCAACGGAATGATGCGCGGCAGCGAACGGGGCGCCTGCACCACGGCGTTGCCACTGCGCCGGCCGAACGCATCCATGCCGGACAGCGCCACGATGAAGTTGAGGCTTTTGTTCAGCACGCGCGGGAACGGGTGCGCCGGGTCGAGCCCCATCGGGCTCAGCATCGGCGCCAGCTCGTTGTCGAAATACTCGCGCACCCACCCGGCCTGCTCGGCGCTCCAGTCGCTGCGCAGCACGAAGTGGATGCCCTGGCCGGCGAGCGCCGGCAGCAGGGTGTCGTTCAGGATGCGGTACTGGATGTCGACCTGCTCGTGCACCCGCGCGCTGATGGCATTCAGCAGCTCGGTCGGCCCGAGCTGATCCGGCCCGGCCTGGGTGGAACCGATCGCCTGCAGCTCCTGCAGGCGCGCCGCGCGAATCTCGAAGAACTCGTCGAGGTTGGTGCTGAAGATGCACAGGAAGCGCAGGCGCTCCAGCAGCGGCAGGCGCTCGTCGAGCGCCTGCGCCAGCACACGGGCATTGAATTCGAGCAGGCTCAACTCGCGGTTGATATACAGATCCGCGCGCCTCAGGTCGACTTCTTCGGTCATCGTTCAGTGCCCGTTGAGGAAAATTTTTCCATTTTCCTGCTCAAGGGATGACATAACCGTGACAGCAAGGCCCGCCGGGAATCCATCCGATGATCTGGCGAGCCGCCTTGGCGGGGCCGCCACTGGCGAACTCGAACGGTTCCGCCTGCTGCGCACTGTGGGACTCCTGCACGCCGGATGTTCGACCTCGGCAGTCGCCGCCGTATCCGCGCCGCCGGCGCGGATACGGCGGCAGGCTCACACGTCCACCAGCACCGCGTCGCCGTCCACCTTGGTGGCGTAGGTCTTGATGGGCTTCTTCGGCCGGAAGATGTTCATCAGCTGCACACCCGGCGGGAAGCAGGCCCACTTCACCGCCTCGCCGGTCTTGATGTCGAACTCGGCCCGGTGCAGCGGGCACTGCACGCGCGCACCGTCAAGGACCTTGCCGCGGGCCAGCGGCCCGAACACGTGCGAACAGCTCGCCGCCGTGGCGTGGAAGCCGTCGGCCAGGTTGTAGACCACCACCGCTTCGCCGTTGACCTTGAAACGGGCCATACCGCCGGCCGGCACGTCGTTTACTGAACAGGCTCGTACAAACGCCATTGCAGTCTCCCCTGGGGTGTGGGCGGCCGCGGCCGCCGGGATGCGCTCGTTGCGGTCAGCCTGCGACCAGGCCGCCGTCCACACTGTAAACCGAGCCGGTCACGTAGCGCGCGCTGTCGGAGACCAGAAACAGCGCCACATCGGCGATCTCGTCCGGCTGGGCGAAGCGGCCCATCGGCACGCGAGCGGCAAGCCGGTCGTGTATGCGCGGGTTGTCCTGCAGGCCTTGTGTCATGTCGGTGGCCACCCAGCCGGGTGCCACGGCGTTCACCCGGATGCCGTCCTGCGCCCAGTCGACGGCAAGGCCCCGCGTGAGACCGACCACGCCGGCCTTGCTGGCGGAGTAGACCGACAAGCGCGGCGAGCCGACCAGCGCGGCGATGGACGCGATGAACACGATGGCGCCGGGGCGCGGCTCGCGCAGGCAGCGGACGCCGAAAGCGCGCGCCGCCAGAAACGGCCCGCGCAGGTTGACGCGCAAAATGGCGTCGAAGTTCTCGTCGGTGATCTTTTCGGGCCGCGCGTAGATCGGGCTCACGCCGGCGTTGTAGATCAGTCCGTCGAGTTCGCCGGCAGCATCCAGCACGGCATCAAGGCGCGCGCTCGCGTCGTCGGCGGCGAGGTCGAGGCCGTGGCCCGCCACCTGCGCGCCGTGTTCAGCCGCCAGCGCAGCCGCGGTGTTCGCAGCCGACGCCGCACTGCGCGCCGTGAGATGCACCACCGCCCCCAGCTGCGCGGCGCGCGTGGCGATGGCAAGGCCGATGCCGCGGCTGGCGCCAATGATCAGCAGGCGCTTGCCGGCAATGTCGCCGACGGCAGGCGGCCGACTCAACGGGCCGCCTGCGTGCCGGCGGACAGAAACAGCCGCGGGTCGACCCGCGCGTCATTCAGCGACAGCGCCCAGTGCAGATGCGGTCCGGTGGCGCGGCCGGTGCTGCCGACGGCGCCGATCGCGTCGCCGGTCTCGAGCACCTGCCCCTCGCGCACGGCCACCGTGCTCAGATGGCAATAAAGCGTCACCAGCCCGGCGCCGTGGTCGACGAACACCGTGTTGCCGGTGAAGAAGTAATCGCCCACTCGCAGCACCCGCCCCGGCGCCGGCGCCACCACCGGCGCGCCGGTCGGGGCGGCGATGTCGATGCCCGAGTGTGGGCTGCGCGGCTGACCGTTGATGACGCGCCGCAGGCCGAAATTGCTGCTCAGCGGCCCGGTGGCCGGCATGGCGAAGCTGAGCGGCGGCACGCCGGCCGAGCGGTGGCGGAACGCCGCCAGGATCTCCACCTGCTCGCGCTCGATGCGCTTCAGGCTGGCCGCCGACGGGGTGACCTTGTCCTGGTCGGTGATGGTGATGCGCTGCACCGGGTACTCGCGCCCGGCCACGGTGAAGCCGATGTTCTGCGTGCGGCCGTCAGGAAAACGCAGGCGCAGCGCCGCCGGCCCCGGCGGCTGGGCCAAGGGCAGACCGACGATGGCACGCCAGCCGTCGGCCGCCGGCAGCGCCAGCACCGGCCGGCCAGCGAAACGCGCCTCGGCGCGCGCATCGAAACCTGCCGGCAGCGCCACCACCGCCACGCCGCCGGGCACCGGGTCATGCCGCGGCAGGGCCTGCGCCGGCACGGCCAGGAGCGCGGCGAGCAGCGACAGCACGGCGGCGCTCAGGCGCACCGGGAGCGTCCAATTCATCTTCATCGCGGGAGTCCCTCGCTGCCGGGGTCAATGGCTTCGATGCGCGCGTCCGCACTGCCCACACCAAGGCGCAGGCGCACCCGGTCGCCCACGGCGAGCTGCGCCGCGCCGTGGACCACCGGCACGTCGGGCGGGCGGGCGACGATGGCATAGCCACGGGCCAGCGTGGCGAGCGGACTCAGGGTATTCAGGCGCGCGGCGGCGCCGGACAAGGCCTCGCCACGTGCGCGCAGCAGCCCGGTCTGCGCACGTGCAAGGCGGGCCAGCGCGCCGCGCAGGCGCTCGTCAGCGGCGCCGATGCGCCGCGTCGGGGTCGCCAGCCGCAGCCGCGCCAGCAGCGCCGCGCCGCGCGCGCGGCGCTGCTGCATGCCACCGCGCAGGGCAAGCGCGAGTCGCCGCTGCAAGGCCGTGAGGTCGGCATCCAGGCGGCGCAGGCGCTCGC
This sequence comes from Pseudomonadota bacterium, assembly GCA_049322795.1. Classification (GTDB taxonomy): domain Bacteria; phylum Pseudomonadota; class Gammaproteobacteria; order Immundisolibacterales; family Immundisolibacteraceae; genus Immundisolibacter. The sequence goes on from JBMOQH010000014.1 coordinate 63,501, forward strand.
CCGGGTGCACCAGGCGGCGGGCGAGGTGATCCACGCTCTGCAGGCGCCGCTCGGTCTGGTGCTGCATGGCACGCAGCAGGCGCCGCTGCCACTGGCCGAGCGCCGCCAGCCATTCGGCGCCGTCCGGCACCACCAGCTCCGCCGCCGCGGTCGGCGTCGGCGCGCGCTGGTCGGCGACCAAGTCCGCCAGACTGAAATCCACCTCGTGCCCCACGCCGACCACCGTCGGCAGCGTGCAACGGGCCAGCGCCCGCACCACCGCCTCGTCGTTGAAGGCGGCCAGATCCTCCAGCGAGCCGCCGCCGCGCACCAGCAGCAGCACGTCGCCGAGCCCGTTCTCGGACGCCCGGTCGATGGCCTGCACGATGGCTGCCGGCGCCCCCTCGCCCTGCACCGGTACCGGCAGCAGCAGCACCTCGGTGGCCGGCCAGCGGCGCGCGAGCGTGGTCAGCACGTCGTGCACGGCCGCGCCGCGCGGCGAGGTGACCAGCACCAGCCGTCGCGGCAGCGCCGGCAGCGGGCGCTTGCGGGCCAGATCGAACAGGCCCTCGGCGGCCAGGCGCGCCTTGCGCTCCTCGAGCGCGCGGCGCAGCGCGCCATCGCCGGCCGGCTCCAGGTGCTCCACCAGCAGCTGAAACTCGCCGCGGTCCTCGTAGAACGACACCCGCGCCCGCAGCAGCACCTGATCGCCGGTGCGCGGGCGCTCGCGCAGCAGGCCGGCGCGCGAGCGGAACATCACGCAGCGCACCTGCGCGCGGGCGTCCTTGAGGGTGAAGTACAGATGCCCCGACGCCGCGGCGGTGAAATTGCCGATCTCGCCCTCCAGCCACAGCAGCGGGAAGCCGGCCTCGAGCAGGGCGCGCACCTCGAGCGTGAGGCGGGACGGCGTGTACACGTCCCGCGCCGGGGTGGTCGGAAGATTGGCGGCGGCTTCGGCGGACATGGGCGGCTGAGCGGGGGCGGGGCTGGGGATTATAGGAAGTCGCGTGATTGGGGCATTCGTGGGGCCCTTCGCGGCGAGGGCGCCGCTCCCACAATCATGCAGGGTTGTGGGAGGCCCGCCCACAGGCCGAATGCCGAGCCGCATCGTTCGCTGTGAGGCGTCCGCTCGGCCCTTCGCGGCGAGGGCGCCGCTCCCACGAATATCCCTGTGTGGGAGGCCCGCCCGCGGGCCGAATCCTCGGCCACGCCGACATCCGCCGCGTTGGCCCGGCTGCATGGCCGCGCCTATAATTGGCCGACCCTGACGCTCAGCCCCGGGTCACCCGCCATGCGCATCGCCTACGAAGCCCTGACCTTCGACGACGTCCTGCTGATCCCCGCCTACTCGGACGTTCTGCCGCGCGAGGTGGACCTCGGCACGCAGGTCACGCGCGGCATCCGGCTGCGCATCCCGCTGCTGTCGGCGGCGATGGACACGGTCACCGAATCACGCCTGGCCATCGCGCTGGCGTTGCAGGGCGGCATGGGCATCGTGCACAAAAACATGCCCACCGAACGCCAGGCCGCCGAGGTGCTGCGCGTCAAGAAATTCGAAGCCGGCGTCATCAAGAACCCCATCACCGCCCGCCCGGACATGACCATCGGCGAGGTGCTGGCGCTGACCCGCGCGCACCACATCTCGGGCGTGCCGGTGGTGGATGGCGAGGATCTGGTGGGCATCGTCACCAGCCGAGACCTGCGTTTCGAGACGCACTACGGCGCGCCGGTGTCGTCGATCATGACGCCGCGCGAGCGCCTGGTGACGGTCCGCGAGGGTGCGGATTCGGACGAGGTGAAAAGCCTGCTGCACGCGCACCGCATCGAGAAGGTGCTGGTGGTGGACGGTGCGTTCCGCCTGCGTGGACTCATCACCGTCAAGGACATCGAAAAGCAGACCCAGTACCCGGACGCCGCCCGCGACAGCCAGGGCAGTCTTCTGGTCGGCGCCGCGCTGGGCGTGGGCGAATCGGGCCGAGAGCGCGCGCTGGCGCTGATCGAGGCCGGCGTGGACGTGCTGGTGGTGGACACCGCCCACGGCCACACGCGCGGCGTGCTGGACATGGTGCGCTGGCTGAAGGCCGAGCAGCCGCAGGTGCAGGTGGTGGGCGGCAACGTCGCCACCGGCGAAGGCGCCCGGGCGCTGGTGGAAGCCGGCGCGGACGGCGTCAAGGTGGGCATCGGCCCCGGCTCCATCTGCACCACGCGCATGGTGGCCGGCGTCGGCGTGCCGCAGATCAGCGCCATCTACAACGCCGCGCAAGGCATCGAAGGCACCGGCGTGCCGCTGATTGCCGACGGCGGCGTGCGCTACTCGGGCGACGTGGCCAAGGCGCTGGCCGCCGGTGCCCACACGGTGATGCTCGGCAACATCTTCGCCGGCACGGAGGAGGCGCCGGGCGAGGTCGAGCTGTACCAGGGCCGCTCTTACAAGTCCTACCGCGGCATGGGTTCGCTGGGCGCCATGGGCGGCCAGTTCGGCTCCAGCGATCGCTACTTCCAGGACAGCGCCGAGGCCGACAAGCTGGTGCCGGAAGGCATCGAGGGCCGCGTGCCGTACAAGGGCTCGGCGATACCGATCGTGCACCAGCTTTGCGGCGGCGTGCGCGCCAGCATGGGCTACACCGGCTGCCGGAGTCTGGAGCAGTTCCGCCAGCACACGCGCTTTGCGCGCATCACCGGCTCCGGCGTCAAGGAAAGCCACGTGCACGACGTGACGGTGACCAAGGAAGCGCCGAACTACCCGTCGTACTGAGTGCCGCGGGCTGGCAGATTCTGTGTGGGAGGCCCGCCCTCGGGCCGAATGCCTGACCAAGCCTTCGCGGCGAGGGCGCCGCTCCCACGATGCCACAATGCAGCCCCCCAGACCTCCCCGCCGAATGCCCGGCAAAACCCTTCGCGGCGAGGGCGCCGCTCCCACAGCCCCGAGGATTGTGGGAGGCCCGCCCCGGGCCGAATCGGTCGACCAAGCCCTTTCGCGGCGAGGGCGCCGCTCCCACCACACTGCCCCTGACCGCATGACCGACATCCACGCCGACCGCATCCTGATCCTCGACTTCGGCTCGCAGTACACGCAGCTGATCGCCCGGCGCGTGCGCGAGCTCGGCGTGTACAGCGAGGTCCACCCCTGGGACATGGACGAGGCCGCGCTGCGCGCCTTCGCGCCCCGGGGCGTGATCCTCTCCGGCGGGCCGGAATCGGTCACCGAAGCGAACTCGCCGCGCGCACCTGATGCCGTGTGGACGCTCGGCGTGCCGGTGCTCGGCATCTGCTACGGCATGCAGACCATGGCGGTGCAGCTTGGCGGCGCCGTCGAGCCCGGCACGGTCAAGGAATTCGGCTACGCCGAGATTCGCGCCCGCGGCCATTCCAGGTTGCTCGACGGCATCGAGGACCGCGTCAACGCCGAGGGCCACGGCCTGCTCGATGTCTGGATGAGCCACGGCGACCGCGTCAGCGCGCTGCCGGAGGGCTTCCAGCGCATCGCCTCCACCGCCGACGTGCCGCTCGCCGGCATGGCGGACGAGGCGCGCGGCTATTACGCCTTCCAGTTCCACCCCGAGGTCACCCACACCACCCAGGGCCTGCGCATCTACGCGCGCTTCGTGCACGACATCTGCGGCTGCGGCAACGCCTGGACGCCCGGCAACATCATCGAGGACGCCATCGCCGCCGTGCGCCGGCAGGTCGGCGCCGGCAAGGTGTTGCTGGGGCTGTCGGGTGGGGTCGATTCCTCGGTGGTCGCGGCGCTGCTGCACAAGGCCATCGGCGACCAGCTCAGCTGCGTGTTCGTCGACACCGGCCTGCTGCGGCACCAGGAAGGCGACCAAGTGATGCAGGTGTTCGCGCGCAACCTCGGCGTGCGGGTGATCCGCGTGAACGCCGAGGCGCGCTTTCTGGACGCGCTGCGTGGCGTGGCCGACCCCGAGGCCAAGCGCAAGATCATCGGCCGGCTGTTCGTCGAGGTGTTCGACGAGCAGGCCGCGCAGATCGAGGGCGTCGACTTTCTCGCCCAGGGCACCATCTACCCGGACGTGATCGAGTCCGCCGGCGCCAGGACCGGCAAGGCGCACGTCATCAAGAGCCACCACAACGTCGGCGGCCTGCCCGAGCACATGAAACTCAAGCTCGTCGAGCCGCTGCGCGAGCTGTTCAAGGACGAGGTGCGCGCCATCGGCCTCGAACTCGGCCTGCCCGCCGAGATGGTGCAGCGCCACCCCTTCCCGGGGCCGGGTCTCGGCGTGCGCATCCTGGGCGAGGTCACCAAGCAGGCCGCCGACACCCTGCGCCTGGCCGACCACATCTTCATCGAGGAACTGCGCCGCGCCGGCTGGTACGACAAAACCAGCCAGGCCTTTGCGGTGTACCTGCCGGTGAAAAGCGTCGGCGTCACCGGCGACGGCCGCCGCTTCGAGCCGGTGGTGGCGCTGCGCGCGGTCGAGACCGTCGACTTCATGACCGCCCGCTGGGCGCACCTGCCCTACGAGCTGCTCGACGTCTGCTCGCGGCGCATCATCAACGAAGTGTCCGGCCTCTCGCGCGTGGTCTACGACGTCTCCGGCAAGCCGCCGGCGACGATTGAGTGGGAGTGATTTGGGTCCGGCACCGTTCGGTACCTAAGGGGCACCTGACCACGCCTAAGCTCGTATCGCCGCGAGCTTTACCACAGACAAGTGCGGCTGTCCCTAGATGTTGAGGACGCACTTCGTCATGACTTGCAGCCTATCTTGGAGGGCTGAGCACGGGTGACGAGGAGCAGACCACCAAAGCCTTCGAGCCGCGCGTCATGGCCACATAGAGATTGCGGGCATCGAGCGCTGCTGCGTTCAGGATAACGGCGGCTTCCGCTTCCAACCCCTTCAAGAGAAGGGTGCTACCGACAGCGCGTTTTGGCAGGGGCCTTCCCACTAGTCGGTTCTGTTCGCGCATGCGTATCGCTGCGTCATGGAAGGATGGGCCGCCGGTCCCGTCACAAAGCTGGAGCGCCTTGATGCACGCGCGAAGCACTGCCGGCCGGTGCGCGGTGACACCGGCCTCCTTGCCGATTTCCACCAGCAAATCGACCGCCCCGCGATGGGAGGGTGCGTGCATGAATGACAGCGCCATAGCCTCCACGTCCGTCGGTGGATTGCGGGCGGTTCCCCGTTCCAGGGATTGCACACGCCGGAGCAAGTCGGCAGCGCCCACGTTCCGCATCACGCTCTGGGCGAAATTGACCAGGCGCTCCAACGCGTTGTCGGCGTTGAGATCGAAATCCCTCGCAAACGACACCAGATCCCGGAGGTCAACGGCTTCCACGGTGACAGCGCCAGGCGTCTGGCTCGCGAACTGCCGCTGGCTTCCGGGATTGGTGCTGTCTCCAATAATCAGGACGGAGCCGTCGTCCCCCGGCGCTCGCACACGGGCGGCGCGTAGGCGCCTTTCATGATCCTCGGTTCCATCCAGCTCGACCCAGGTCACGCCTTCCGGCGTTGTCCGCAGATCGACCGGCTCGCCGCGCAGTAGATTGCCCCGCACTTCAAGCAGCCAGCGCCCCAGCGGCTCGGCACCAGCATTTATCCAACGCCACGGCGTGGTGAGTTCTCCGGCGAGGGGGAAATATCCGCAGACCTGTTCGGCCCAGTTGGCCAGCTCGTCACTGCCGAACCCGAAGATCGCCTGCATGGGATCGCCAAGGACGCAAGTCGGCAACGTCTGCGCCGCATAGACGACCACGGCGTGCTGGCGGATTGAACAGTCCTGATACTCGTCCACGATGAGACGGTCGAAATTTGCCGCAATCAAGTCGGTGATATGTCCCGCCTTGAGCAATTTGGCGGCAGCGATGCGGATATTCGGATAATCGGTACTTGGGTTGGCCAATGTCAGCAGGCCGGGATTAAGCGCACTTCGCACGGGAAAGGTCGAGATGAGCCGCATGGCCCATCCATCTATCGTGGAGAGGCGGTAAGCTTTCGCCGGCACGCCCAGCCGGTCGAGCCGACCACGCAGCGCGACCACGCCCGCGTTGGTGTGCGTTAAAACCAGGATGGGCTTGGTGCTGTTGTGTCGGGTCAGGGCATCGGCGATCAGGTGGGTCTTGCCGCAGCCGGCCGGCGCGGTCACTGTTCCACGCTGGATCGCCAGCAAATTAATCTCATCGTCCGGCATCGTTCACCCACGCAAAGATGCCTTCGACGAGGCCTCTGAAGCCGGCGTCGGCGTTCTCAATGTCCGGTCCGACGATGTCGCGGGCAACGTCCTCCATCCACGTCACCGACTTGAACCAGCCGGCCTTTTTCGTCCGGGCCGCCTTGCCAAGAACAGCGCGGCTTTCGGGCGAGATGCCATCCAAGAGAGCTTCGGTCTGAATACCGTCCAATGTCGTGGCGTTCTGGGAGGCGGACTTGATGTGCTCATTCACCAGGTCTTCGCCGTGAAGTTCCACGGCTCGGTCGATGAGCCTGCCGACCGCGTCATCAGACAGGCTCAGAAACAATTCGTCTTCCAGCGCACGGTCGTCGCGCCAGGCGGTCACTTTACCGCCGTTGGCGATGAAGGCCGCCTCCACTGCTGCGGTTGGCTTTTTGTCGTCGTCCCTGACGGCGGCGACGTCATAGCCCAGCGCATGGAAGGCGGCGCCGCGCTTGAATGGCCTATCCGAGTCACCGCCGCCGCAGTCCACCAGCGCCGTCCCTCGGGCGGAAAGTGACGCCTCGCCGTCCGCAGTTCGGTGTTGATCGAGGCCACGTATCAAGCCGACTTCGCTAGCCCCCTCGCAGACGATGACGCGCGGCGCGAGGAAGGCGTCCGGATAGACGCGGATGGTGCTCTGGATATCGTCGGTCGTCCCGACTGCCAGCACGTCATGCTTCGCGTCCGCACCTCGTGTGACAAACAACTGGCTGCCTGACAGCTCGCGCAGGGCGACCGGCGAGTGTGTCGTCATGAACACCTGGAGCGGCGGCGGTGTCTCTTTCGCGCCGAGCGAGCCGAGAAGGCGGATGATCCGGTGCGGCTCCAGCCCGTGTTCCAACTCGTCAATCAGGATGATTGACGATTGTGCCGCGGCTTTTCGCTGGAGACCTGCAATAAGCAGCCGTGTCGAACCGATTCCGAGGCCGCGCAGGGGCACGCCGCCTTCGTCGTGCAATGCGATGGTGCCGCCGCTGAACGACACCGAGTGCGCGTCCAGCATGGCCTTGATGTTGTCGCCGACGGGGATGCCCAGTTCTTTTGCCGTGGCCGCGACGATACCCAGCGTCTCACCGAGCTGGGCCTGTGCTTGGTCACCGAAGGCGGTGCGGGCATCGCGAGCAGCCTTTGCCAAGGCTGCCGACGCATCTGCACGCTCTTCCGAAACGCGATTGAGCACGGAGCCACGGCGCCAACCCAGATGATAATCGGCCATTACCCCGATACGGGTCGGCGCCAAGCGAACGCGATCCGCCCAGTTCAGATTCCTGGCGAGGCCCTGCGCTTCTGCGCGCTCCGACACCAATGTCCAGACGGGCTCTAGGTCGCTGGCGACGGTGAGTTTCACCGTCAGGACGGTTTCGGCGTCCTTTTCCGGTTCGTCCTCTACCTTGCCGGTCTCTGACTCGAACCCCCTCATATACATGCCGTAGGTATCGAGATTCTTGAGGCGGTCGTCTAGCTCGCCGAGCGTCACGGCAATCGTGATAGGCGTATCCACGTCGAGAAGATGGAAATCCGCATCTGTGAATTGGGCGTTACGACGGGCGCCGAGGCATAGATCTATGGCGTCGAGGATGGATGATTTTCCGCTGTCGCCGGGGCCGATGAGGCAGTTTATTCCTGGTTGCGGTTGCCAATGGAGCTCCTTGATGCCGCGAAAATGCTTGATCTCTACAAGTCGTATGCGCGCCAAAACTGCCTCCTGTGGTCTCTCCTAACGTCGATCCATCATATCCGGGCGACGGATAAAAGCGGCAGGATCGGACCGCGCGGCGTCGAGCACCGTTTTATCGTCGAGCGTGACATAGGTCCGGTCAGCCTCGGCCATCGTCCGGACCAGCGTGGTCTTGCCCGCGCGGCGCGGCCCAACGATCAGAACCACCGGGGTGTCTGACAGGGCGTCCTGCACTCGGCGCTCGACAAACCGCTCGTACATGACTCGTTTCAATCCGTTGTCGATTGGGATTGTTCGTCATGATAATTGGGAGGCGATGGCCGGTCGATTAGAATGGTCGGAGCCATGATCCGAGCATGGAAACAGCGGCGGATGGCCCCCGGCTTCCTCCCCGCCACCGGCGACGATCGAGTCGGAGTAGCAGCCCGGGGATGGGCGCCCGGGGGTGCACGCCAAGTCGCCGACCAGCTGCCCCACGCGACGACCGCTCGCAGCGGTGCAGTACACCCCCTCACCGCCACCGTGCTGCGCGCACCGCGCAGCGAAGACTTCGCGCCCTTGGTGGCGACGCACACCCGCGTGCGGCGGGATGACCGCCGCGACGACACCAAGCACATGATCCGGCTGTGCCACGCCAGCCAGGTCAACGGCCGCGAGGCCAACGAAATCATCCTGCTGAACTTCCACGACGGGACGAGTAGCTGGGGAGACGACAACCGACCGTCTTCCCGCACGGCTATGCCGAAGGGGTGAGTTTTGGATATGTTGTCATTGTCGTACTCAGGCTACGACTGGCGACTCCATATCAAATTGACTTGCGCTTTAAGAAGTCGTAGAAGTCGTAGCATGGCTACGACCACCTCACGCAAGCTAAATACCCTCTACACCCGGCTGGCACCGGGAACGCCGCTGACCTCGGAGGATCTGGCGGCGCTGGGCATCTCCCCCGACCTTGCGGTCCACTACGTCCGGGCGGGTTGGCTCACGCGTCTGGCGCGCGGGGTGTTCGTTCGCCCGAGCGACGCCTTGGCCCTGCATCCCAGCCTGCTGTTGTTGCAGCGCAGGTTCGAGGGCTTGCACGTCGGCGGCAAGTCGGCGCTGGACTGGTACGGCGTGCGCCAGTATGTGTCGCAGCAGCCGATGCTGCACCTGTATGGCTGGACGGCTGGCCGTCTGCCGGAATGGTTCACCGAGCGCTTCCCGGCCGAGTACCACCGCAAGCGCCTGTTGGACGAGCAGCCGGACGCCTTGCTGCACGTCGGACCGTTCGAGCAGCGCAGCGGCGCGCCGCAGGTGTCAGCGCCGGAGCGCGCGCTGCTGGAACTGTTGAGCGAGGTCGGCGTGCGCCAGCCCTTGCAGGAAGCCCGTGAACTCGTCGAAAGCGCGTACAGCTTGCGTGCCGACGTGCTGCGCGAACTGCTGCAACGCTGCACGAACGTCAAGACCGTGCGGCTGTGCCTGCAACTCGGCCGCGAGGGTTCGCTGCCTTGGGCGGCCAAGCTCGCCCCGGCCACGTTGCCGACGGGCAGCGATCGGCCCTGGGTGTCCCGATCCGCCGATGGCCTCTTGGTGCTCAAGCCGTGAACCAGACCTATCTCGACACCGCGCGCCTGCTGGTGCAGGTGGCGCCGCTGGTGTTCGCGGACGACACCTTCGCGCTGAAGGGCGGCACGGCGATCAACCTGTTCGTCCGCGACATGCCGCGCTTGTCGGTCGATCTCGATCTGGTCTTTCCCGATCACACGCTGCCGCGCGACGAGGCGCTGGCGCGCATCAACGAGGCCGTCAGGCAAGCTGCCGAACGGTTGAAGAAGCGAGGATTCCGGACGCACGCGCCGGCGGCAGCAGGGGAGACGAAGTTGCTGGTGCGTCGTGGCTCGATTCAGGTCAAGGTCGAAGTCAACTTCGTCATGCGCGGCACGGTGCAGCCGATCCGTCGCGCTTCGCTCACGCCAGCCGCCCGCGACGTGCTGATGGCCGATCTGGAGATCCCGGTGGCGTCGCTGGAGGACGTGTACGGCGGCAAGCTGGTGGCGGCGCTGGATCGGCAGCATCCGCGCGACCTGTTCGACGTGATTCAGCTCTTTGCGGACGAGGGCATCACGCCCGGCATCCGGCGCGCGTTCGTGGTCTATCTGTCCAGCAGCAACCGGCCGATTCACGAGGTGCTGTTCCCGCCGCTGCGTGACATCCGGCACGACTATGCGCACAACTTCCAGGGCATGACACGGCCGAGCCGGTGCCGCTCGATGCGCTGCTCGCCGCGCGAGAACGCATGGTGCGCGAAATCCAGCAGGGCCTGGACGACAACGAGCGGCGCTTCCTGCTGTCGCTGGCCACTGGCGCGCCGGAGTGGTCGCTGCTGGGCATCGCGCACCTCGAACACCTGCCGGGCATCCGTTGGAAGCTGCACAACCTCGCGCAGTTGCAGAAGACCGATGCGAAGAAGTTCGCCGAGCAGGCTGACTTGCTCGCCGCGCGACTGTCTGCGCCCTAGAAAGCGATTGATGATGGCGTTGCCAACGTCGCTGCTCCAATCGCCCCATCCGTTACCCGGCCAGTTCATCCACGGCGGTTGACCACCCGGCTAGAGCCCGAGTTCGCTCAAGCCCGGGTGATCGTCCGGGCGCCGGCCGAGCGGCCAGTGGAACCTGCGCTCGGCGGCGGCGATCGGCAGGTCGTTGATGCTGGCGATGCGTCGCTGCATGAGTCCGTTGGGCGCGAATTCCCAGTTTTCATTGCCGTAGGAGCGAAACCAGTGGCCCGAGTCGTCGCGCCACTCGTAGGCGAAGCGCACGGCAATGCGATTCCCGGCCCACGCCCAAACCTCCTTGATCAGGCGATAGTCGAGCTCGCGCGCCCACTTCCGGGTGAGAAAGGCGACGATGGCGTCCCGGCCTTGGATGAATTCCGCCCGGTTGCGCCAGTGGCTGTCTGGCGTGTAGGCGAGCGACACCCGCGCGGGGTCGCGGCTGTTCCAGGCATCCTCGGCGGCACGCACTTTCTGCTGCGCGGTTTCCAGTGAAAACGGTGGCAGGGGTGGACGACTCTCCATGGCGAACTCCTGATTTGGGGGTGGGTTGCTCGGCTACGGGCGCCGGCGCTTCGCTCAGGGCTGTGGGTGGGGGCCGCGCAGCGCCTCGATGTCGCGCTCGAGCGTTGCGATGCGCTCCTGCAGCGGGCGCACGAGCGCATCGACCTCGTCGGCGGTGAAGCGCGGCCTGATGTGCTGCGGACAGTTCCAGTCGAAGGCCTCGACTTCGATGGTGGTGACCCGTTCGACGCGGGCGCGGTAGTCCGGCTGGTGCACGGCGGCGAGCAGCGCCGGGGCGGCGCTGTCGACCGGTTCGAAGTGCAGCCTGCCGAGCAGCTTCAGCCGCCGCCGATGGGCGTAATCCATCACGATCAGGGCCACGCGATCGTCGCCGGCGACATTGCCGGCGCTCAGGTACTGCCGGTTGCCCCGGTAGTCGGCAAAGGCGATGCGGGTGGGCGAGAGCACCCGGATGAAGCCGCGCGGCCCGCCGCGGTGCTGCACATAGGGCCAGCCATCCGCGTTGACGGTGGCGAGAAACGCCGTGTCGGCGTCATGCAGGAATTGCGTTTCTGCTTCCCCCAGGCCACCGTCCGGCGGCAGCTCGTCGGGCAGCCCGGCGTAGGCCGCGCGCGAGCCATGGGTCTCCTGCAGCGCGCGCACGGCGGGGGTGAAGGCGATGGCGGCGAAGGTCTTCATGGCAGGCTCCGAAATCCGCAGGGGCGAACCGGGCCGGGACGGCGGTTCGACCATCCCGGCCAGGTCAGCTCAGGTCAGGTCAGGTCAGGAAGCGGCGAGCAGCGGCACGCGCGGGAAGTCGATGTCGACCTGCGTGGCCTTGCCGATCAGGTTGGTGAAAAGGTTGAGCGCCACCAGCGCGACGATCTCCATCACCTCGGCGTCGCCGAGTCCGGCGTCCCGGGCCGCCGCGAACTGCCGGTCGGTGATGTCGCCGAGGTTGTCGTTGAGCGCGCGCGCCAGGGTCACGGCGGCGGCGGAGCGAGCGCATCCCGAGCTGCCGCGCCGATTCAGCAGCATTTCTTCGTTCGACAGGCCAGCGTGGCGGCCGATGGCGGTGTGCGCCGAGACGCAGTATTGGCAGCCGTTGCCCTCGGCGACGGCCAGCGCGATGCGCTCCTGCAGGGCCTTGTCGAGCGTGAAACCGGCCGCCGCGCCGTACAGGCCGAGAAAGCCCTCCAGCGCCTTGGGTGCGTTGGCCAGCACACGGATGAAGTTGGGTGTGCCGCCGATCTGCGCCTGCACGGCGTCGAGCAGCGGGCGGGTCTGGGCGTCGGCGGTTTCGGGATCGACGGGACGGATGCGTGACATGGGCTTTCTCCTTGCGGTCGGGGCCGCCGAACCATTCGGCGGCGCCACGCTGCGCAGAGTGCCCTGTGCGAATGAGTGAATAAATGGCGCTCGATTAATTTTATTAGTGCTGATATCGGAATAATATGCCGTCATGGACAAGTTGCGGTCGATGGCGGTTTTCGCCTGCATCGTCGAGCACGGCAGCCTTTCCCGGGCGGCGCAGGCGCTCGGCATGTCGCCGCCGGCCGTGGTGCGCTCGCTCGCCGCACTGGAGCAGTCCGTGGGCGCGCGGCTGCTGCACCGCACCACGCGCCGGCAGTCGCTGAGCGACGAGGGTCGCGAGTACTACGCGAGCTGCAAGCGGGTGCTGGCCGAGGTGGAAGCGGCGGACGCACTGCTGTCCGCCCGCCGCAGCGCGCCGAGCGGGCGCCTGCGCGTCACCGCCCCGGTGCTGTACGGACGCCTGCATGTGGCGCCGGCCATCAGTGCCCTGCTGGCGCGCTTTGCGGACCTCGACGTCGAGCTGCTGCTGCTCGACCGGGTCGTCGATCTGGTCGAGGAAGGCATCGACGCCGCCATCCGCATCGGGTCCTTGCCCGACTCGACGCTGGTCGCCAGGCGCATCGGCCAGACCCGGCGCGTGGTCTGTGCGGCTCCGGGCTACCTCGACCGCGCCGGCATGCCGCTCTCACCCGCCGATCTGACGCAGGCGGCCGCCGTGGTGTTCAGCGGCCTGGCGCCGAACGACGAGTGGCTGTTTGCCGGCACAAAGCCGATACGGGTGCCGGTGAAGCCGCGGCTGCGCACCAATCAGGTCGACGCCGCGATCGACGCCTGCCTGGCCGGGCTCGGCTTCGGGCAGTTCCTGTGCTACCAGGTCGAGCCCCCCATCGCGGCGGGCCAGCTGGTGCGGGTGCTGACCGCCTACGAGCCGCTGCCGCTGCCGATCAGCATCGTCTATCCCGGCACGCGGCTGGTGTCGGCCAACCTGCGCGCGCTGCTGGACGCGTTCGAAAAGCGCTGATTGTCCTCAGCGGCGACCTCCCTCGAGCCCGGGTGCGAGCCCATCACAGAATGCGCCGTCATCAACCCGGCGTAATCGGCACCGACTTCGCCAAAGCCGCCGCCAACTGGTCAGTCGATGGTGAAACGTGACCGCGTCAGGCTTCGACCCCGCCGGGCGAAAACGGGGTTGAAGCCGATTCTCTAGATCGGATACGCCACGTAGCGCGGCACCACGTTGGTGTCGAGCACGGCGCGGCGGCTGCGAAAACGCGCGTCACCATTGACGATGACCTCGTCCACGTAGGTACCGCTGGCCAGCACGCCGGTGCGGCCGGTGTCGGCGGGGGTGTAGTTCACGGTGAAGTTCGTCTCCACGCGGTAATTCACGCCGCCCAGGTGCTCGATGTCCACCAGCTGCGTGAAGTGGCGCGGCTGGTAGTGCTCGACGGCATCGGGCTGGATCTTGGTGACCTGCGTCACGCGGTCCTGCAGGCGCTCGTAGCAGTCGTCCAGCATGTAGCCAATGGGCAGGCCGCGGTCCTCGTTTTCCCTGGCGATGCACACGTAGGAACCGGGCTTGTCGAAGGTGGCCAGCCAGCCGTTCAAGTCGCGCCGGTCGAGCGCGCGGATGTAGGTGAGGTTCAGCCGCTCGATGGCGTCGCGCACCTTGCTGTCGATGCCGTTCATGCCGTGGCCCTCCGAAAGCCCATGCGTTTGCGGTAATGCTCCCAGCGCGGCAGGTTGCCGGACTCGTCGTTCTGCTGGACGTTGAACTCGAGCTTGTATTCGTCTGTCACACCCTTCTGGAAAATGGCGTTGCCCGGCGAGCGGTTGCCCAGATCAATGCGCGTGAAGATGGCGGCATCCTCCAGGCTGATCAGGCCGCTCGGCCCGAGCAGGTTCGACGACTGGCGCGTGCGGTGCGCCAGCAGTTCCGGGCTGTCGTCGTCGCGCGCGAAGTAGGTGTAGTGCACCTCCACGCCGCGCGGGCCCTTGGGGAAGGCGTAGCGGATGTTCAGCATGTCCATGTGCTTGGTGAACACGGTGATCGGAAACGTGCTGACCACGATCGAACCCTTGCTGTCCGGGTCGCCCTTGAACTGCACGATGGAGCTGTCCTCGAGCGCCTCGATCTTGCCCGGGATGGTCAGCTCCGAGTCGAAGGCGATGTGGCCGTTTTCGGTGATGATCTGAACACCCTTTCCGCCCTGCCAGCCCATCAGCTTGAAGGCCAGATGCAGCAGCGGCGCGTGATAGCCGTCGTTGTCGACGTAGGCCTTCCAGTTGCAGTCGTAATGGACCTTCTGGTAACCAAGCAGCTTCAGGCTGTGCCCGTTGCCGAGCACGCGCGACAACGGTTCGGCCACCGCGTCGGTCATGTAGGAGCGCAGGTCCGGCGTGCGCTCGCTCAGGGTGACGAAGTACAGCTCGTGGAAGGACTCGCTGCGCAGTTCCTTCAGGCCGAACTTCTCCTTGCTGAAGCTTGGCGAGAAATCCTGGCTGTTGGGGCAGCCGACCAGCGCACCCTCGCGGCTGAACAGCCACCGGTGGTAGGGGCACTCGAAATCCGCCTTGTTGCCGGCGCTGTCGGTCACCAGCGTGGCGCCGCGGTGCGCGCAGGCGTTGTGGAACACGCGAATCCTTCCGTCGTCGCCGTGCACCGCGAAGATCGGCATCTCGCCGATGAAGGCGGCCTTGTAGTCGCCGGGCTTGGGAATCTCGGCGCGGTGCGCGACGGGGTGCCACTCCTCGCCATAAAAGATGTTTTCGAGCTCCAGCAGCCACAGGCCCGGCTCCTCGAACACGGCCTTGGGAATTTCGTTGTACTTGGCTGGCCACTCCATGACGGTGTCCGGCAGGCTGACATTGGCGGTCATTGATGCGACTCCTCCGGGGAAATCAAAACCCACGCACTGGCGAGCGCCGCATGCTAGGCGGATCGCCCCGGCAGTACCTGACGGTCATCAAGGTTTGGCCTGCAAACCGCGCCGACGTTCCAGCCTGCAAGCCGGGCGCGACACCCGTCGACTTGGGAGCAACCGGGCTCTGGGCTTATACTTGCTTACTCAACGACGCCCTCACCTCACCTCCGGCACCCGGCGGTGCGTTACCCGCGCCCACAAAACTGACCGGTCGGTCAGTTGCGCACGAGGATGACCGCGTTCACCGTGGAGACAGCTACATGCCAGTGCTTCGGCCAACTGTGCGAAACACCCTTCTTGCGGCCGCGGTTGCCGCGTTGGCCGCCTGCGGGCCAGGCGCGCCGCCGGCGCAGCGCCCACCGCCGGAAGTCACCACACTGGAAATGAAGCCACAGCCGTTCGAGCTGACCATCGAACTGCCGGGCCGCACGGCGGCGTTCCGCGTCGCCGAGGTGCGCCCCCAGGTGAGCGGCATCCTGCAAAAGCGCCTGTTCGAGGAAGGCAGCGCCGTCAAGGCCGGCCAGGTGCTGTACCACATCGACCCGGCGCCGTACGGCGCCGCCGTGCAGCGCGCCGAGGCCGAGTTGCAGCGCGCCAACGCGGCGGCCGAGGTGGCCCGCCTGCGTGCCGAGCGCTTCGCGCCGCTGGCCAAGGCCGGCGCCGTGCCCAAGCAGGACAACGACGACGTGCAGGCTGCCTACCGGCAAGCGCTCGCCAATGTGCAGGCGGCACGCGCCACGCTGGACAGCGCCCGCATCGATCTTGGCTACACGCGGGTCACCGCGCCGATCGACGGCGTGATCAGCGAATCATTCATCACGGAAGGCGCACTGGTCACTACCGGGCAGGCCCAGGCGCTGGCGCGCGTCACCCAACTCGACCCCATCTACGTGGACATCCAGCGCCCGACCGCGGAAATGCTGCGCCTGCAACGCGAATTCGAGGCCGGGCGGCTCGAACGCAGTGGCCCTGACAGTGCACGGCTCGACCTCATCCTCGAAGACGGCGGCGCGTATCCACACGCCGGCCGCTTGCAGTTCTCCGGCGTTACGGTTGATCCGGGCACCGGCTCGGTGAACCTGCGCGCCACCTTTCCAAACCCGCAGCAGCTGCTGCTGCCCGGCATGTACGTGCGCGGCCGGCTGAACGAAGGCGTGGAACCGGCGGCCCTGCTGGTGCCGCAGCGCGCCGTCACGCGCGATGCCGACGGTAACGCCAGCGTGCTGGTGGTGGGCAAGGACGACAAGCTCGAACTGCGGCGCATCGAGACCCGCCGCGCCGCCGGCGACGCCTGGCTGGTGGGCGACGGTCTGGCAGCCGGCGACCGCGTGGTGGTGGGCGGCCCGCTGCGGCTCTCGCCCGGCATGCCGGTGAAGCCGGTGCCGGCCGGGGCCGCTCCGGCGCAGCCGCCGGCAACGGGGGCCGCTGGCCATGGTTAATTTCTTCATCGATCGCCCCATCTTCGCGTGGGTGATTGCGATCGTCATCATGCTGGCCGGTGGCCTCGCCATCACCACACTTCCGATCGAAAGCTACCCGGACGTCGCCCCTCCGGCGGTGCAGATACGCGCCAGCTATCCCGGCGCCTCGGCGCAGACCGTGGACAGTACCGTCACGCAGGTCATCGAGCAGAAGATGATCGGCCTCGACGGGCTGCTGTACATGAGCTCCGAGAGCAACATCACCGGCGACGCGCAGATCACGCTCACCTTCGAGGCCGGCACCGATCCCGACATCGCCCAGGTTCAGGTACAGAACAAGCTGAGCGCCGCCGAACCGCTGCTGCCGGACGAGGTGACGCAGCAGGGCGTTCAGGTGAACAAGGTCAGCCAGACCTATCTCATGGTGCTGGCGTTCGCGTCCGAAGACGGCCGTCTGGGCCTGGCCGACATCGCCGACTACGTCGCCTCCCACATCCAGGAACCGCTCGGCCGCATCAATGGCGTCGGCGACGTGCTGCTGTTCGGTGCCCAGCACGCCATGCGCATCTGGCTGGACCCCGACCGCCTCACCCAATACGGCCTCACCGTCACGGATGTGAACGCGGCGATCCGTGTGCAGAACGCCCAGGTCGCGGGCGGCCAGCTCGGCGGCCTGCCGGCGGTGCCCGGACAGGGCATGAACGCCACCGTGCTGGCGCAGAGCCGCCTGCAGACACCCGAGCAGTTCGCCAACATCCTGCTCAAGGTGCAGCCCGACGGCGCGCAGGTGCGCCTGCGCGACGTCGCCCGCATCGGCATCGGCAGCGAGAACTACAACTTCCGCAACTACTACAGCGGCATGCCGGCAGCCGGCATGGGCATCACGCCGGCGCCGGGCGCGAATGCGCTCGAAACCGCCCGGCTCATCCGTGAGCGTCTGGCGGAGCTCGAACCCACCTTCCCGCCGGGCCTGGTGGTGCGCTACGCGGAGGACAGCACGCCGTTCGTCAGCACCGCCATCACGGAAGTGGCAATCACGCTGCTGGAAGCCGTCGGGCTGGTGTTCCTGGTGATGCTGCTGTTCCTGCAGAACCTGCGTGCCACGCTGATCCCGACGCTCGCCGTGCCGGTGGTGCTGCTGGGTACGTTCGGCATCATTGCGGCGGCCGGCTTTTCCATCAACATGCTGACCATGTTCAGCCTGGTGCTGGCCATCGGTCTGCTGGTGGACGACGCCATCGTGGTGGTGGAGAACGTCGAACGCGTGATGCACGAGGAAAACCTCGACCCGCGCTCCGCCACGCGCAAGTCCATGCGCCAGATCACCGGCGCCCTGGTTGGCATTGGTATCGTGCTGTCGGCGGTGTTCATCCCGATGGCGTTCTTTCCCGGTACCACCGGCGCCATCTACCGGCAGTTCTCGCTCACCATCGCCGCCGCCATGGGGCTGTCGGTTTTGGTAGCGCTGGTGTTCACGCCGTCGCTGTGCGCCACCCTGCTCAAGCCCAAGCCGCACGGCCCGCCGCGACGCGGGCCGCTGGGCGCGTTTCAGCGCGGCCTGGAGAAGGCCACCAACGGCTACGTGGGTATCGTCGGCCACATGGCGCGCCGACTGCCGCGCTTCCTGTTCGTGTACGTCGCCATCGTGGGCGTGCTTGGCGTGCTGTTCCTGCGCTTGCCGGGCGGCTTTCTGCCGGACGAGGACCAAGGGACGCTGTACGCCAGCGTGCTGCTGCCGCCCGGCGCCACCACCGAGCGCACCGACCAGGTGATGAAGCAGGTCGGCAAGTACTTTTACGACACCGAAAAGGACACCGTGTTCGGCGCCATGAACGTGTACGGCTTCAGCTTCGGCGGCCGGGGCCAGAACGTCGGCCTGGTGTTCGTCAATCTCAAGGAGTGGGGCGAGCGCCCGCATCCGGATCAAAGCGCCCATGCGCTGGCGATGCGCGCCTCCATGGCCTTCGCCCGCATGGTCAAGGACGGCATGGCGTTCGCGTTCGCGCCACCCGCAGTGCGGGCGCTGGGCCGCTCCGCCGGCTTCGACCTGCAACTGCAGGACCGCGCCAGTCTCGGGCACGATGCGCTGATCGGCGCGCGCAACCAGCTGCTCGGCATGGCGGCGCAGAGCCCGGTATTGGCCAACGTGCGTCCCAACGGGCTCGAGGACACGCCGCAGTACCGTTTGGACATCGATCAGCCAAAGGCCCGCGCGCTCGGCCTGTCGCTGTCCGACATCAACCAGACACTCGGCACCGCCTGGGGCTCTAGCTACGTCAACGACTTCATCGAGGACGGGCGCACCAAAAAGGTCTTCGTGCAGGGCGACGCCCCGTTTCGCATGCTGCCGCAGGACCTCGACCGCTGGCACGTGCGCAACACCAGCGGCGACATGGTGCCGTTCAGCGCCTTTTCCAGCGCCGAGTGGACGCGCGGCTCACCGCGCCTCGAGCGCTTCAACGGCGTGCCATCGGTGAATATTCTTGGCGAGCCAGCCCGGGGACACAGCTCCGGCGAGGCCATGGCCGAGATCGAGCGCATGGCCAGCCAGCTGCCGCCCGGCATCGGCTACGCGTGGTCTGGCCTGTCCTATCAGCAAAAGCAGGCCGGCTCGCAGGCACCTGCGCTGTATGCCATCTCGGCGATCGTGGTGTTCCTGGCGCTGGCGGCGCTGTACGAGAGCTGGTCGGTGCCGTTCGCCGTCATGCTGGTGGTGCCGCTCGGCCTATTGGGCGCCGTGCTGGCGGCGCTGCTGCGCGGGCTCAACAACGACGTGTTCTTTCAGGTCGGCCTGCTGACCACCATGGGCCTGACCGCCAAGAACGCCATCCTGATCGTGGAGTTCGCCCACAACCTGCATATCCACCAAGGCAAACCGCTGCTCGATGCCGTGCTCGAGGCCGCCCGCATCCGCCTGCGGCCCATCCTGATGACCTCGATGGCCTTCATGCTGGGCGTGGCGCCGCTGGCGATCGCCACCGGCGCCGGCAGCGCATCGCGCATCGCCATCGGCACCGGCGTGCTCGGCGGCATGGCGGCGGCCCTGCTGCTGGCGACGTTCTTCATCCCCATGTTTTACGTGCTGGTGCGCCGCCTCATGGGGCGGGCGCCGACGCGCAAGATGCCGACACCGCACACCGGCGTCTGACGAGATCACCCCGGGCGTACCGCGTCCGGGTAAAAAAAACGCCGCGACGGGCGCGGCGTTTTTGTCAGCATCCCGCGGCTGGCTCCGGCCGGCCGCGATTTTTTCTTACAGGCCCATCGCCTTCTTGACGGTGGTGCCCAGGTCGGCCGGCGAGCGCGCGATGTGCACACCGGCCTTCTCCATGGCGCGGAACTTGTCCTCGGCCGTGCCCTTGCCGCCGGCGATGATGGCACCGGCGTGGCCCATGCGCTTGCCGGCCGGGGCGGTGGCGCCGGCGATGAAGCCGACCACCGGCTTTTTGATCTCCGACGCGATGTACTCGGCGGCTTCTTCTTCCGCGCTGCCGCCGATCTCGCCGACCATGACGATGCACTCGGTCTGCGGGTCATCCTTGAACAGGCGCAGCGCGTCGATGAAGCTGGTGCCCGGAATCGGATCCCCGCCAATGCCGATGCAGGTGGACTGCCCGGCGCCGATGGCCGTGGTCTGCGCCACTGCCTCGTAGGTCAGGGTGCCGGAACGCGACACGATGCCGACCTTGCCGGGCAGATGGATGGAGCCCGGCATGATGCCGATCTTGCACGCACCCGGCGTGATGATGCCGGGGCAGTTCGGGCCGATCAGGCGCGAGCCCGAACGGTCCACCACCATCTTCACTTCCAGCATGTCGAGCGTGGGCACGCCCTCGGTGATGCACACGATCAGCGGCACACCGGCGTCGACGGCTTCGAGGATCGAGTCCTTGCAGAACGCCGCCGGCACATAGATGACACTCGCATCGGCGCCGGTCTCGCGCACCGCGTCGCGCACGGTGTCGAACACCGGCAGGCCGAGGTGCTGGGTGCCGCCCTTGCCGGGCGTGACGCCGCCCACCATGCGCGTGCCGTAGGCGATGGCCTGCTCGGAATGGAAGGTGCCCTGCTTGCCGGTGAAGCCCTGGCAGATGACCTTGGTGTTCTTGTCGACCAGCACGCTCATGCCACGTTCTCCACAGCCTTGACGACTTTCTGCGCGGCATCGGTCAGGCCGTCCGCGGGAATGATGTTGAGCCCGCTCTCGGCCAGCTTGCGGCCGCCGAGATCGGCGTTGTTGCCGGCCAGGCGCACCACCACCGGCACCTTGACGCCGACCTCCTTGACCGCGGCGATGATGCCGTCGGCGATCAGGTCGCAGCGCACGATGCCGCCGAAGATGTTGACCAGCACGCCCTTCACGTTGTCGTCGGCGAGGATGATCTTGAACGCCTCGGTGACGCGCTCCGCCGTGGCGGTGCCGCCGACGTCGAGGAAGTTGGCCGGGTTGCCGCCGTGCAGCTTGATGATGTCCATGGTGGCCATCGCCAGCCCGGCACCGTTCACCATGCAGCCGATGTTGCCGTCGAGCGCCACGTAGCTGATGTCGTGCTCGCGGGCACGGTTCTCCTTGGCGTCTTCCTGCGAAGCGTCGCGCATGGCGGCCAGGCGCGGCTGACGGTACAGGGCGTTGTCGTCGATGTTGATCTTGCCGTCCAGGCACACCAGGCGGCCGTCGCCGGTCACCACCAGCGGGTTTACCTCGAGCAGCGACAGGTCGCGTTCCACGAACATGCGTGCCATGCCGGTCATCAGGGTCGTGAACTGCTTGATCTGATCGCCGGACAGACCCAGCCCGAACGCGAACTGCCGGCACTGGTAGGGTTGCAGGCCGACGGTCGGGTCGATGGCGGTGGTCAGGATTTTCTCGGGCGTCTCGGCGGCAACCTTCTCGATCTCTACGCCGCCCTCGGTGGAGGCCATGAACACCACGCGCTGGCTGGCGCGGTCGATCACGGCGCCCAGGTACAGCTCGCGCGCGATCTGGCTGACTTCTTCCACCAGCACGCTGTGCACCGGCTGACCTTCCGCCGTGGTCTGGTAGGTGACCAGGTTCCGGCCCAGCATGGCTTCGGCGGCCTGCGCCACGGCGTCCGGGCTGTCGACCAGCTTCACGCCGCCGGCCTTGCCGCGGCCACCGGCGTGCACCTGGGCCTTCACCACCCAGCGCGTGCCGGGAATGCGCCCGGCGGCGGCCTGGGCGGCCTTGGGACTGTCGGCCACTTCACCGCGCGGGGCGGCGATGCCGTAGTCGGCGTAAAGCTGTTTTGCCTGGTACTCGTGCAGATTCATGGATGTGATCTTTCCCTTGGGCTGAAAGGACCGGCGCTTGGCCGCCTGGCGGCCTGCCCGCTCCCGGTTGCAGACATGTCGACGAACTGACCCGGATGCGGACCCCGTCGCCCGCGCCGCTTCAGATATGTATCGCCCGCCGATGGGCGGCCAGGGCCGCCTCGTGCAAGGCCTCCGACAGGGTCGGGTGCGCGTGCACGATGCGCGCGATGTCCTCCGCGCTGGCACAGAACTCCATCGCCACAACCGCCTCGGCAATCAGTTCCGAAGCATGCGGGCCGATGATGTGCACACCGAGCACGCGGTCGGTTTCGGCATGGGCAAGCAGCTTTACCTGCCCCTGCGCGGCCTCCATGGCGCGCGCCCGACCGTTCGCCTGGAACGGAAAAACACCCACCGAATACGGCACGCCCTCGGCCTTGAGGGCCTGCTCGGTGCGACCGACCCAGGCGATTTCCGGCCAAGTGTAAATGATCCACGGGATGGTCCCGTAATCGACATGGCAGTGCTGGCCGGCGATGCCCTCGGCGACGGCGATGCCGTCCTCCGACGCGCGGTGCGCCAGCATGGGGCCGCGGATGACGTCGCCGATGGCGTACACGCCGCTGACCTTGGTTCGAAAACGCTCGTCGACCGGGATGAAGCCGCGCTCGTCACACGCAATGCCGACGCTGTCCAGGCCCAGACCGTCGGTCACCGGCTGTCGGCCGACGGCGACGATCAGGCGATCGAAGCTCGCCTGCTGCGCGCCCTTTGCGTCCTCGAATCCCACCGTGACGGCGTTCCCCTCCACCTTGGCGGCGGTCACCTTGGCGCCGAGACGGATGTCGAGGCCCTGGCCGGTCAGCTCCTTGTGTGCCAGCGCGGCGATGGCCCGGTCGGCCGCCGGCAGGAATTCCGGCATCGCCTCCAGCAGCGTGACCTCGCTGCCCAGGCGCGCCCACACGCTGCCGAGCTCGAGGCCGATGACCCCGGCGCCGATGATGCCGAGGCGCGCCGGCACCTCGGTGAAATCGAGTGCGCCAGCCGAGTCGACGATGCGCTCGCCATCCAGCGCTGCCACCGTGAGCGGCGTCGGCCGCGAGCCGGTGGCGATGATGATGTGCCCGGCGGCCACCGTCTGCGTGGCGCCGTCGGCCGCAGTGACCTCGACCTGGCCGTCGCCGACCAGACGCCCGCTGCCTTGGAGCCAGCTGACGCCGTTCTTCTTGAACAGGCCGGCGATGCCGCCGGTGAACTGGCGCACGATCCGGTCCTTGCGCGCCACCATCGTGGCCGGGTCGATGTCGACCTCGCCGACGCGGATGCCGTGCGCGGCGAGGCCGTGGCGAGCGCGGTGGTACTGCTCGGACGACTCCAGCAGCGCCTTCGACGGGATGCAGCCGACATTCAGGCAGGTGCCGCCCAGCGCCGGTTGGCCCTCCTTGCCGATCCAGCGCTCCACGCAGGCGGTCCTGAGCCCCAGCTGCGCGGCGCGGATGGCCGCCACGTAGCCACCCGGGCCGGCGCCGATCACCAGCACGTCATAGCGGTCCATGGTCATGCCCTCACAGGCCGAGCAGCAGGCGGGACGGATCCTCCAGCGCCTGCTTGATGCTGACCAGGAACTGCACCGCCTCGCGGCCGTCTATGAGCCGGTGGTCGTAGGACAGCGCCAGGTACATCACGGGCCGGATCACGACCTGGCCGTTCTCCGCCACGGGCCGGTCGACGATGTTGTGCATGCCAAGGATGGCGCTTTGCGGCGGATTCAGGATCGGCGTCGACAACATGGAGCCGAAGATGCCGCCGTTGGTGATGGAGAACGTGCCGCCGGACAGCTCCTCGAGCGTCAGCTTGCCGTCACGCGCGCGCTGCCCGAAATCGGCGATGGTCTTTTCGATGTCCGCGAAAGACAGGCCCTCCGCATCCCGCAGCACCGGCACCACCAGGCCACGCGGGCTGCTGACGGCAATGCCGATGTCGAAGTAGCCGTGGTAGACCACGTCCGTACCGTCGATGGAGGCATTGACCAGAGGGAATTTCTTGAGCGCCTCCACCGCCGCGCGCACGAAGAACGACATGAAGCCGAGCTTGACGCCATGCGCCTTCTCGAACGCCTCGCGGTGACGGGCCCGCAGGTCCATCACCGGCTGCATGTTGACTTCGTTGAAGGTGGTCAGGATGGCGGCGGTGCGCTGCGCCTCCACCAGCCGCTCGGCGATGCGCTGGCGGATGCGCGTCATCGGCACGCGCTGCTCGGGTCGCGGGCCTGCGTCGGCCACCGGCAAGGCCCGGGCCGCGGGGGACTCGGACGGTGCCGGCTTGGCGGCCGCCTGCACGTCTTCCTTGATGATGCGGCCGTCGCGCCCGCTGCCGGCCAGGGTGGCCGTGTCGACACCCTGTTCGGCCGCGAGCTTGCGGGCGGCCGGACTCGGCGTCGTCACCGCACGGACTTGCGGCACGCTCGGTGCGGGTTCCGCCGCCGGCGCCGCCTCGCCTGCGGCGGCGGCGGTGTCGAGCGTCGCCAGCAGATCGCCCGCGTGCACGGTGGCGCCGTCGGCCTGATGGACCGCGGCCAGCACACCGTCGGCGGGTGCCACCACTTCCAGCACCACTTTGTCGGTTTCGACATCGATGAGGCTCTCGTCGCGCCGCACCGCTTCGCCCGGCTTCTTCTTCCACCGGAGCAATGTGGCTTCCGCCACGGACTCCGGCAGCACCGGTGCCTTGATTTCGATTTGCATGATGATCCCGTTGACGGCGTGAAACGGTTCAGGAAAGCGCTGATTCATTCAGCACGTTGCATCCCCGACGTGGAGGCGGCGCGCCCGATCGAAGTTTCCTGAGACAGGTTTTCGACATCGGCTTCACGCGGACTTCTGCTTGCGGGCGGCGCGCGGCGGCGCCAGCGCCAGCGCCTCGTCGACCAGCGCCTGTTGCTGGGCCTGATGCAGCTTGTAGCTGCCGCAGGCCGGCGCCGCCGACCGCGGTCGGCCGACGTAGCGCAGCGTCTGTCCCGGCGCCAGCCCATCGGTCAGCTTGTGGCGGATCTGATACCAGGCGCCCTGGTTGAGCGGCTCCTCCTGCACCCAGACCACCTCAGGGGCGTTGCCGTAGCGGGCAAGCTCGTCGGCAAGCTGGGTTTTCGGAAACGGATAGAGCTGCTCGACGCGCACGATGGCGATGTCGCTACTGCCGCGCTCGACGGCGCCGGCGTACAGGTCGAAATACACCTTGCCGCTGCACAGCAGCACGCGACGGACGCCGGCCGGATCGGGCGCACGCGGATCGCCGATCAGCACCTGAAACTCGCCCCGTGCCAGGTCTTCGAGCGACGACACCGACAGGCGGTGCCGCAGCAGGCTCTTGGGCGTCATCACCACCAGCGGACGCCGGTAGCGGCGCAGCATCTGCCGGCGCAGCATGTGGAACATCTGCGCCGGCGTGGACGGCACGCATACCTGCATGTTCTGCTCGGCACACAGCTGCATGAAGCGCTCGAGCCGCGCCGAGGAGTGCTCCGGCCCCTGCCCCTCGTAGCCGTGCGGCAGCAGCAGCACCATGCCGCACAGCCGCTGCCACTTGGCTTCCGACGAACTGATGAACTGGTCGATCACCACCTGCGCGCCGTTGGCGAAATCGCCGAATTGCGCCTCCCAGATCACCAGGGTCTGCGGATCGGCGCTGGCGTAGCCGAACTCGAAGCCGAGTACGGCTTCCTCGGACAGCAGCGAGTCGATGATGAACAGGCTCGGCTGGCCCGGCTGCAAATGCTGCAAGGGGACGTGACGCTGCCGATCATCCGCCGCATCGATGTCCTGGTTGTGCAGCACCGCATGGCGATGGGCGAAAGTGCCACGGCCGCAGTCCTGTCCCGACAGACGCACGCGATGGCCCTCCACCAGCAACGAGGCATAGGCCAGCGTCTCGGCGCAGCCCCAGTCGAGCGGCAGGTCGCCGGCGGCCATCTGCCGCCGGTCGTCCAGAATCTTGGCCACCCGAGGGTGCACCCGAAAGCCTTCGGGCACGCTGCACAACTTGTCGCCCAGCACGCGCAGGGTGTCGAGCGGCACCGCCGTCGACGCCGGCTGCGTCCATACCGCGTCCATGTACGGCGCCCAGTCGATGGCCAGCGGGGGGCGCTGGTCGCTCATCGGCCACGGCGCCACGCACTCGCCGCGCTCGAGCGCCTGCTGGTAGTCCTCGACCATCTGCGCCGCCTGCCCGGCCGCCAGCACGCCCACGCGCTCGAGCCGCTTCGCATACAGCTCGCGCACCGTAGGGTGGCCGGCGATCCTGGCGTACATGCGCGGCTGGGTGACCGCTGGCTCGTCGGCCTCGTTGTGACCCTGGCGGCGGTAGCACACCAGATCGATCACCACGTCGCTGCTGAAGGCGAGCCGGAAATCGAGCGCCAGGCGCGTGACGAACAGCAGCGCCTCCGGGTCGTCGCCGTTGACGTGGAAGATCGGCGCCTGCGTCAGGTGGGCGATCTCCGTGCAGTAATAGGTCGAACGGGCATCGACCGGGTTGCTGGTGGTGAAGCCGATCTGGTTGTTGATGACGATGTGCAGCGTGCCGCCGGTGGCGTAGCCGCGTGTCTTGGCCAGATTCAGCGTCTCCATGACCACGCCCTGGCCGGCAAACGCGGCGTCGCCGTGCATCAGCACCGGCAACACTTGCCGACGGGCCAGATCGCCGCGGCGCTCCTGGCGCGCGCGCACCGAGCCCTCCACCACCGGGTTGACGATTTCGAGGTGCGACGGGTTGAAGGCCAGCGTGAGATGAATGGGCCCGCCCGGCGTGACCGGATCGGCCGAAAAGCCCTGGTGGTACTTGACGTCACCGGAGCCGACGACCTCAACCTTGCCCTCGAACTCGGCGAACAGCTCACGCGGCTGCTTGCCCAGAATGTTGACCAGCACGTTCAGGCGCCCGCGGTGCGCCATGCCGATGACCAGCTCCTTGACGTCGGAACCGCCGGCCCGGCGCACCAGTTCGTCAAGCACCGCGATCAGGCCATCACCGCCTTCCAGCGAGAAGCGCTTCTGCCCGACGTACCGCCGATGCAGGTAACGCTCCAGGCCCTCGGCGGCGGTCAGCGCCCGCATGACCTGAAACTGTTCGTCCTTGCCGAACACGCCGCGGCCCCGGCCGGCCTCGATGCGCTCGCGCAGCCACGCCACCTGCGCCGAGTCCGACAGGTACGCGTACTCGAAACCGACCGAGCCGCAATACGTGGCCTCGAGCGCACTGATGAGGTCGCGCAGGGGCGCCCCGGACGGCAGCAGAAAGTTGCCGGGGGAGAACGTCAGGTCAAGATCGGCCGCATCCAGGCCGTGGAATTCCGGCTGCAGGCTCGGCACCGGCGTGCCGGCTTGCAGCGTCAACGGGTCGGTGCGCGCGGCGAGGTGACCACGTTGGCGGAATTCGTTGATGAGTTGCTGGACTGCGTTCTGTTTGTCCAGATGCTCTGGCGACAGCACTTCCCGCGTCGCGCGCGCGGCGGCGGGTCGCCCGGCCAGTTCGCGAAAGCGCTGCTGCACCCCGCCATGGGTGGTCGCCGAGCGGCCGGCCGGCGGCCCACCCCACGACTCGAACTCGCGCCGCCAGGCATCGGGCACGCGCGTGGGGTCGGCGAGAAATTCTTCGTATAACGCCTCGACGAACCCGGCGCTACCGAAACCTAGACTGGAACTGGCATCCATTTGGTTGATCCCTGCGGGCTTGGCCACGCGCAAGTTTACGACTGGCCAAGGTCACGAAAAAAACAGCCGACGCTGCGGTCACACCAAACCGCGGCGTTCGAACACGTGTTGGACAGCCGCGGCCAGCCGCCGGCTCACCGCCAATGGCGCCCCCATGCCGTCGACCGCCGCCCACAAGCGGCCGTCGGCATCCCGCTGCAAACCCCGCAAGTGCTGGACGTTGACCAGCACGGCCCGATGGATGCGAAGCAACGTCGGTGCCAGCTGGGTCTCCAGCCGGGCGAGCGAATCCTCCATCAGCCACTCGCCCTGGCGCGTATGCACCGTCAGATACTTGGCGTCGGCCTGCACGCACAGCACCTCGTTCAGCGCCACACGCTGCGTGTGCATGCCGCGCACCAGCAACAGGCTCGGCATCGGCGGCGCGACCACGCGCTCCAGCGCCTGCGCCAGGCGCTCGGCTGAAACGGGCTTCAGCAGGTAGTGCACCGCGCCCGCGTCGAACGCATCGACGGCAAAGTCCGGGAACGCGGTTGTGAACACCACCGCCGGCGGCGCCGGCAGGGCTGCCAGCGCCCGGGCCGTCTGCAGGCCATCCTGCCCCGGCATGCGGATGTCGAGCAGCACGACGTCCGGCCGTAGATGCGCGCAGGCAGCGAGGGCCTGGGCGCCGTCGCTCGCCTCGCCCACGCAGGCATACCCCGGCAAGCCATCCAGCATGCGCCGCAAACGCGCGCGCGCCAGCGGTTCGTCGTCGACAACCAGCACCTTCACGCCGGCGCCGTCCCGAACGGCAGCCGCAGGCGCACCGTGTGGCGGTCCGCCGTGATCTGCTGAGTCAGACTCGCCGCCGCCCCGAAGTGGCCTGCCAGGCGCGCGCGCAGGTTGGCGAGCGCCATGTGCAGGCCCGTCCCTGCCCGACCCGCGGCGAGCGGGTTGTCGATCTCGATGTCGAGCACCCCCGGCTGTGACACGCGCAGCGCAAGGCCGATCCGGCCACCGTGCGGCGCGGGCTCGATGCCATGAAACACGGCGTTCTCCAGCAGCGGCTGCACGGTGAGTGGCGGCACCCGGGCCTGCGCCGGCAGCGCGTCCACCTGCCATTCGATCACCAGACGGTCCCCCAGACGCAGCTGCTCCATGGCCAGATAACGCCGACACAGGTCGAGCTCATCAGCGAGCGGGATCAGCCGATCGCCGGCGCCCAGGCTTGCGCGCAGCAGGTCGGCCAGTGCCAGGGTGACGTCCTCCGCGCGCTGCGGATCACTCGCCGCCAGACTGGCGATGGTGTTCAGGCTGTTGAACAGAAAATGCGGGCGCATGCGCGCCTGCAGCAGATCGAGGCGCGCCTGATGGTGCGCCCGCTCGCGGCTGCGCGCCACGTGGGCCAGGTACAGGATGCGCAGCACGGCGCCGCCCACCAGCCCGGTCAGGAGCAGATTGCGCGCCAGCAGGCGGCCAAGCTCGGAGGGCTCGGCCGGCCACCAGTGAAAGCCCTCCGCCACCAGCGTGGTCGCCGTCGACAGCAGCAGCAACCACACCAGAGCGATGGCGCCTGCGCGGCCGGCCGACAGTCGACCCAGAACCTGCCGCGCGGCGCACAGCCCCGCCGTGCCGAGCAGGCCAACCCACTGGGCACCCAACGACCACATTCCAAGACGCGGCCACCAGCGATCCGCGTGCACAGGCTGCGCCAGCACCAGCAGCACGGCCAGCAGCTGGGCGCCGACCACCACCGCCAACACCGCCCGCGGCTGGCACAGGTCAGGGATGAAACTGCCTGCCGGGGGCGCGTCCGTTATACTTGCGCGCTTTACCACGCCTGCCTCCCACGCATGTCCGACGCAGCCCGCAAACCCTGGGGCGGCCGTTTCGCCGAACCCACCGACGCCTTCGTCGAGCGTTTCACGGCCTCGGTCGGCTTCGACCGGCGTCTGGCCCGGCACGACATTATGGGTTCCATCGCCCATGCCCGCATGCTGGGCAAGGTGGGCGTGCTGAGCGCAGCCGAGGTCACCGCCATCGTCGGCGGGCTCGAAGGCATCGGCGCCGACGTCGACGCCGGCCGCTTCGAGTGGCGGATAGCGCTGGAAGACGTGCACATGAACGTCGAGACGGCGCTGGTGGCGCGCATCGGCGAGGTCGGCAAGAAGCTGCACACCGGCCGTTCGCGCAACGACCAGGTGGCCACCGACGTGCGGCTGTGGCTGCGCGACGAGCTCGACGCCATCGACGGGCAGCTGCGCGACACGCTGGGCATCGTGGTCGATTTGGCCGAGCGCGAGGCGGACACGCTGATGCCCGGCTTCACGCATTTGCAGACCGCCCAGCCGATCACGCTCGGCCACCACCTGCTGGCCTGGTTCGAGATGCTGGCGCGCGATCGCGAGCGTTTCGCCGACTGCCGCCGGCGCGTCAACGTGATGCCGCTCGGCGCCGCGGCGCTCGCCGGCACAAGCTTTCCCATCGACCGGGCCTACACGGCGGAGTTGCTCGGCTTCGACCGACCGGCCGAGAACTCGCTCGACGCCGTCAGCGACCGCGACTTTGCGATCGAATTCGTCGCGGCCGCGGCACTGCTGATGACGCATCTGTCGCGACTGTCGGAAGAACTCGTTCTATGGTCGTCGGCGCAGTTCGGCTTCGTCACGCTGGCGGACGCCTGGTGCACCGGCTCGTCGATCATGCCGCAGAAGAAGAACCCCGACGTGCCGGAACTGCTGCGCGGCAAGACCGGCCGCGTCAACGGCCATCTGGTGGCGCTTCTGACGCTGATGAAAGCGCAGCCGCTGGCCTACAACAAGGACAACCAGGAAGACAAGGAACCGCTGTTCGACACCGTGGATACGGTGCGCGACAGCCTGACCGCGCTGGCCGGCATGCTGCCCGGCATGACGGTGAACGCCGGGCGCATGCGCGAGGCCGCCCGCGCCGGCTTTGCCACCGCCACCGATCTTGCCGACTACCTGGTGCGGCATGGCCTGCCGTTTCGGGATGCGCACGAGGTGGTCGGCCGCGCCGTGCGCGAGGGCGTGGCCAGCGGCCGCGATCTGTCCGCGTTCACGCTCGACGAACTGCGCGCCTTCTCGCCGCTGATCGAGGCCGACGTGTTCGCCGTGCTGACGCTCGAGGGCTCGGTCGCGGCGCGCGACCACCTGGGCGGCACGGCGCCCAAGCAGGTACGCGCGGCCGCGGCGCGCGCCCGCGCGCGGCTTGGGCACTCGCCCTGACGCGATCCGGAACGATCGCCAGGGCGGATGTGATCTTCAACGCTTTTCACCGCCCGAGCCGCAGCGGTTCGGAAGCCGCGCCACGGACTGGCGCGGCGCATTGGTAACACGGGGGAATTTGCTCATGACGTCGAATCAGGCACTCGCGGATTGGGTTCGCGAAGTGGCGGCACTCACCGAACCGGACCGCATCCACTGGTGCGACGGCTCCCAGACCGAATATGACGCCCTGGTCAGCGGAATGCTGCAGGACGGCACGCTGATCGAACTGGATCCAGAAACCCGCCCGCGCAGCTATCTGCACCGTTCGAACCCGTCGGACGTGGCGCGCACCGAGCACCTGACCTTCGTGTGCACGCCCGAACGCGACGATGCCGGTCCCAACAACCAGTGGATGGCGCCGGGCGAGGCGCACGCCAAGATGGATGCGCTGTTCGCCGGCGCCATGCGCGGACGCACCCTGTACGTGGTTCCCTACTGCATGGGACCGATCGACTCGCCGCTGGCGCGCTGCGGCGTCGAGATCACCGACAGCCCCTACGTGGCGGCCAGCATGCGCATCATGACGCGCATGGGCAAGCCGGCGCTCGAGCGCATCGAGCGCGAGGGCGGCTTCGTGCGCGGCCTGCATTCGCTGGGCGATCTCGACCCCGAGCGGCGCTTCATCATGCACTTCCCGCACGAGCTGCTGATCCAGAGCATCGGCTCGGGTTACGGCGGCAACGCCCTGCTCGGCAAGAAATGCCACGCGCTGCGCATCGCCTCCTACCAGGCGCGGCAGGAAGGCTGGCTGGCCGAGCACATGCTGATCATGGGTGTCGAGGACCCGCAGGGGCGACTGCACTACATCGCCGCCGCGTTCCCGTCGGCCTGCGGCAAGACCAACATGGCCATGCTGATTCCGCCCGTCGAGTACCAGGGCTGGAAGGTCAAGACCATCGGCGACGACATCGCCTGGCTGCACGTGGGCGATGACGGCCGGCTGTGGGCCATCAACCCCGAGGCCGGCTTCTTTGGCGTGGCGCCCGGCACCAGCCGGCACACCAACGCCAACGCCGTCGACATGCTCGAGCACGACACCATCTTCACCAACGTGGCGCTGACCGAGGACGGCCGCCCGTGGTGGGAGGGTTTGTCGGACGAGACGCCAGCGTTCGACTGGCAGGGCCGGCCCTACGATCCCGCCAACGGCCCGGCCGCGCATCCCAACTCCCGCTTCACCGTGTCCGCGCGCCAGTGCCCGTCCTGGTCGCCGGCTGCCGAGCACGCGTCCGGCGTGCCGATTACCGCCATCATCTTTGGCGGCCGGCGCGCCTCGCTGGCGCCGCTGGTGCTGGAAGCCAAGAACTGGCAGCACGGCGTGCTGCTCGGCGCCGGCATGGCCTCCGAAACCACCGCCGCCGCCACCGGCAAGGTGGGCGTGGTCCGGCGCGATCCGATGGCCATGCAGCCGTTCTGCGGCTACCACTTCGGCGACTACTGGGCGCACTGGCTGGCGACCGGTGCCCGCCTCACGCAGGCGCCAGGCATCTATCAGGTCAACTGGTTCCGGCGCGACGCCCAGGGCCGCTTCCTGTGGCCGGGCTTTGGCGAGAACCTGCGCGTGCTGAAGTGGATCATCGAGCGCTGCCAGGGGCAGACCGGCGCCGAGCAGACGCCGGTCGGCAACCTGCCGCTGCACGGCGGCGTCGATCTGACCGGCCTCGACGTATCGCGCGAACACATGCGCGAGCTCACCCACATCGACCCACAGGCATGGGTCGCCGAGATGGATGAGGTCGGCAGCTTCCTGCATGGCTTCGGACCGCGCGTGCCGCAGGCTCTGCACGACGAGCGCGAGCGGGCCGCGCAGGGTCTGCGCCAGCTCGCCAGTTAAGCCCCACCCCGGCGCCCCACGGCGCCCGGGGCCTTATCAGCAAAAAAGCCGGTCGGAGAAACCCCCGACCGGCTTTTTTAATGCCTGGCGACCCGCCTCGCGACGGGTCGACCTGCGTCCGACGCTTACTCGCCCTCCGCCAGCGCCTTGATGCTGAGGCGAATGCGACCCTGCTTGTCGACCTCCAGCACCTTCACGCGGACCACATCGCCCTCGGACAGCTTGTCGCTGACGCGCTCGACGCGCTCCTCGGAGATCTGCGAGATGTGCAGCAGGCCGTCCCGTCCCGGCAGGATGGTCACGAAGGCACCGAAGTCCATCAGACGCGCCACGCGGCCCTCGTACACCATGCCGACCTCGATGTCGGAGGTGATCCGTTCGATCATGGCCCGCGCCTGCTCGCCGGCGGCGCGGTCGACGGACGCGATGCGCACCGTGCCGTCATCGTCGATGTCGATGGTGGCGCCGGTCTGCTCGGTGATGCCGCGGATGGTCACGCCGCCCTTGCCGATCACGTCGCGGATCTTGTCCGGATGGATGCGCATGGTCAGGATGCGCGGCGCGTAGTCGGACATCTGCTCGCGCGGCGCCGCCAGCGCCTTGGCCATCTCGCCGAGGATATGCACCCGACCTTCGCGCGCCTGATCGAGCGCCGCGCGCATGATCTCGGCGGTGATGCCCATGACCTTGATGTCCATCTGCAGCGCGGTCACGCCGCTGGCGGTGCCCGCCACCTTGAAATCCATGTCGCCGAGGTGATCCTCGTCGCCCAGGATGTCCGACAGCACGGCGAAGCGGGCGCCGTCGGTGATCAGTCCCATGGCGATGCCGGCCACGGCTTCCTTGACCGGCACGCCCGCGTCCATCAGCGCCAGGCTGCCACCGCACACGGTGGCCATGGAGCTCGAACCGTTCGACTCGGTGATCTCGGACACGATGCGCAGCGTGTACGGGAATGCCGCCTTGCCTGGCAACACCGCCGCGATGGCCCGCTTGGCCAGGCGACCGTGGCCGATCTCGCGGCGCTTGGTGGCGCCCATGCGGCCGGTCTCACCCACGCAGTACGGCGGGAAGTTGTAATGCAGCATGAACTCGTCGCGGTACTCGCCCTCGAGCGCGTCGATGAGCTGCGAGTCCCGCTCGGTGCCGAGCGTGGTGACGACGATCGCCTGCGTCTCGCCACGGGTGAACAGCGCCGACCCGTGCGTGCGCGGCAAAATCCCGGTGCGGATGGTGATCGGGCGGACCTGCCGCGTGGTGCGGCCGTCGATGCGCGGCTGGGCATCCAGGATGCGTCCACGCACGATGCTCTTTTCCACCGACGAGAACAGCGTCTGCACCTCGTTGGCGCGCTCGCCGTTCTCGCCGGCCAGGTGGCCGACCCGCTCGCGCACTTGTGCAACGGCGTCCTGGCGGGCCTGCTTGTCCGGAATCGAGTAGGCCTCGGCGAGCGGCTGCTCGGCCACGGCGCGCACGGCGACGGCAAGCTCCTCGTCCTTCTGCGGCGGCGTCCACGGCCACGGCTGCACGCCGGCCTCGGCGACCAGGCCAACAATGGCCTCGATGACCGCCTGCATGGCCTGGTGCCCGAACATGACGCCTTCCAGCATCACCGACTCGGGCAGCATCTTGGCTTCCGATTCCACCATCAGCACGCTGCTGGCGGTGCCGGCGACGACCAGGTTCAGGTCAGACTCGGCGGTTTCCTTGTAGGTCGGGTTCAGGATGAAGGCGCCGTCCTTGTAACCCACGCGCGCCGCGCCGACCGGCCCCTGGAACGGCAGGCCCGACAGCATCAGCGCCGCCGAGGCGCCGATCATGCCCAGAATGTCCGGATCGACCTCGTCGTCCGCCGACAGCACCGTCGGCACCACCTGCACTTCGTTGTAGAAACCCTTGGGGAACAGCGGCCGCATGGCGCGGTCGATCAGGCGCGAGGTCAGGATGGCCTTCTCGGAAGGGCGCGCCTCGCGCTTGAAGAAGCCGCCCGGGATGCGTCCGGCGGCGTAGCTGCGCTCGATGAAATCGACCGTCAGGGGGAAGAAATCCTGCCCGGGTTTGACGCCCTTGCTGGCGGTGACCGCGGTCAGCACCATGGTGTCGCCCATGCGCGCCATCACCGAGTACGCCTGCTTGGCGATTTCACCCGTCTCGAGGGTGAGCAGGTGCTTGCCGAACTGGACTTCCTTGCGGATCAATTTCACGTGCTGTGTTTCCTATGCTTTGAACTGCTGCCACCGCCGCCCTGCGGCGGGGCCTTGCCCCCCGGGGCGGGGGCGCGAACTCAGCGACGCAGGCCGAGCCGCTCGACCAGCTCGCGATAGCGGCCGTTGTCGTTGCGCTTGAGGTAGTCGAGCAGCTTGCGCCGCTGGGCAACCAGACGAAGAAGGCCCTGGCGCGAGTGGTGGTCCTGGCGATGCAGCTTGAAGTGCTCGTTGAGCTGCTCCAGGCGCGCCGAAATCAGCGCCACCTGCACTTCAACGGAGCCCGTGTCGTTGCCGGTGCGGCCATAGGACTGCACCAGTTCGGATTTCTTCTCGACGCTCAGCGACATGTCTTGCTCACTCCAAGCAAATTTAATACGCCAGAGAATGACCTTTGGCGAAACGGCGAATTGTACTCGTGCGCGGCCCGGCGGCTCAAGCAGGATCCGAAGGCACCGGTCCGTCAGCGGGCTCCTGACTGACCAGCCGCCGCGGCAGCAGCTGATCGTCGACGGCTTCCGCCATGCCGAGGAACGCACGCTGCATATCAAGCACCGCCACCCAGCCGGGGGCCGCCGGCCGGGCCAGGCGCACCGCCTGACCGCGCAGCAGCCGGGACGCTTCCGGCGGCGCCAACTGCACCTGCGGCACGTGCGCCAGCGCATCGGTGACCGGCAGCAGGCACGCGTCGATCGCCGCCGGCCCCGCCTCCGCCGCGGCACGCAAACCCTCCAGATCGACGGCCTGCGCGAGCTCCAGCGCCCCGACACGCAGGCGGCGCAGCGCCGTCATGTGAGCGCCACAGCCGAGTGCCTCACCGATGTCCTCGATCAGGCTGCGGACATAGGTGCCCTTCGAACAGTCGAGCTCGAGCTCGATCTCGGCGCCCGCGAACTCGCGCAGCTCGAGGCGGCCGATGTGCACCGCGCGCGGCGGCCGCTCGACGGTCTCGCCCCGGCGCGCCAGGGCGTACAGCCGTTCGCCGCCGTGCTTGAGCGCCGAGTGCATGGGCGGCACCTGCAACAGGTCACCGGTGTGGGCCGCAAGCGCTGCCGCCAGGCTCGCTGCGTCGACCGCCACCGGGCGCTCGCGCAACACCTCGCCCTCGCTGTCGCCGGTGGTGGTGGTGATGCCGAGGCGGGCGCGGGCCCGATAGGTCTTGTGGGCCCCCAGCAGAAACTGCGACACCTTGGTCGCCTCGCCGAAACACAGCGGCAGCAGACCGGTCGCCAGCGGGTCAAGCGTGCCGGTGTGGCCGGCCTTGGCGGCACCCAGCAGACGTCGGGCAGTCTGCAAGGCTTGGTTCGAGGTCATTCCTGCCGGCTTGTCGAGCAGCAGCACGCCGCTGACCGGCCGGCCCCGACGGCGCCTCAAACGGCGTTGCCCTCGGCTTCGATGCGCCGCAGCAATTCCCCCACGCGGGACGGCTGGTCGATTTCGAAACGCAGCTCCGGCATGCGCCGCAGGCGCAGCGCAGCGGCGAGCCGGCTGCGCAGGAAGCCGGCGGCGTGGCGCAGACCCTCCGCCGCCGCGACGGCATCGGCACCACCCAGCACATCGAAGCGGACCTTGGCGATGCCCAGGTCGCGGCTCACCGACACCTCGTGCACGGTGATCAGGCCGGTCACGCGCGGATCCTTCACCTCGCGCAGCGCCGCCGGCAGCTCTTCGGCAATTGCCTGCGCCACGCGGCGCGTGCGGTCCACACCCTGCATGGTTACAGCGTGCGCTCCACGGTGACGCGCTCGTAACACTCGATCTGGTCGCCCACGCGCACGTCGTCGTACTGTTTGACGGCGATACCGCACTCGGTGCCGGCACGAACCTCGGTGACGTCGTCCTTGTGCCGGCGCAGCGATTCGAGTTCGCCCTCGAAGATCACCACGTTGCCGCGCAGCACGCGGATCGGACAACGGCGACGCACCACGCCCTCGGACACGATGCAGCCGGCAACGGCGCCGAACTTGGCCGAATGGAACACGTCCCGAACTTCGGCGAGACCCAGGATGGTTTCCTTGATTTCCGGCTCGAGCAGACCACCGAGCGCACGCTTCACCTCGTCGATCACCTCGTAGATGATGCTGTGGTAGCGAACGTCGACCCCGGTTTCCTTCAGCAACTTGCGCGCCGTGGCGTCGGCACGCACGTTGAAGCCGACCAGCAGCGCGCCGGTGGATTGCGCCAGATTCACGTCGGTCTCGGTGATGCCGCCGACCCCCGACGCCACCACACGCACCGTCACCTCGTCGGTCGACAGACCGAGCAGCGACGCCGCGATGGCCTCGGCCGAACCCTGCACGTCGGCCTTGATGATGACGTTGAGCGCCTTGACCTCGGCCGCGCGCAGCTGGCTGAAGATGTCGCCGCCCGGCACCGCCTCGCGCCGCGCCAGGGATGCTTCACGCGCCGCCTGCTGGCGGAACTGCGCGATCTCGCGCGCCTTGCGCTCGTCCTCGACCACGTTCACCGGATCGCCGGCATTGGGCACGCCGGACAGGCCGAGCACCTCGATCGGCCGCGACGGCCCCGCTTCCAGCAGCGGCTGGGCGTGCTCGTCGAGCAGCACGCGGGCGCGCCCGAACTCGCTGCCGGCCAGCACCACATCGCCGCGCTTGAGCGTGCCGGCCTGCACCAGCACGGTCGCCACCGGTCCGCGGCCACGGTCGAGCTTGGCCTCGACCACGACGCCCACGGCCGGACCTTCGGCGACCGCCTTGAGCTCCATGACCTCGGCCTGCAGCAGCACCGCCTCGAGCAGCGTGTCGATGCCTGTGCCGGCCTTGGCCGACACCGGCACGAACTGCACGTCGCCACCGAAATCCTCGGCAATCACCTCGTGCTGGATCAGCTCCTGCTTGACGCGGTTCGGGTCGGCATCCGGCTTGTCGATCTTGTTGACCGCCACCACCAGAGGCACCCCGGCCGCCTTGGCGTGCTGGACCGCCTCCACCGTCTGCGGCATTACGCCGTCGTCCGCCGCCACCACCAGAATAACGATGTCGGTCAGCGCCGCGCCACGCGCACGCATGGACGAGAAGGCGGCGTGGCCCGGCGTGTCGAGGAATGTGATGGCGCCACGCGGCGTCGTCACGTGATAGGCACCAATGTGCTGGGTGATGGCACCGGCCTCGCCGGCCGCCACCTGGGACTTGCGGATGTAGTCCAGCAGCGTGGTCTTGCCGTGATCGACGTGGCCCATCACGGTGACCACCGGCGCCCGCGGCAGAGCCTCGCCGCTCGGTCCGAGCTGATCCAGCAACGACTCCGGCGTCTGCGCGGCAGCGGCAGTCGCCGTGTGGCCCATGTCCTCCACCACCAGCATCGCCGTGTCTTGATCAAGGGCCTGGTTGATGGTGGCCATCTGGCCCATGCCCATCAGCGTCTTGATGACTTCGGCCGCCTTGACCGACATGCGGCTGGCGAGTTCCGCCACCGTGATGCTGGCCGGGACTTCCACCGCACGCGTGATGGCGCCCTGGGGGCGCTCGAACTGGTGGCGCCCGGCGCCCTGCTGGCGGTGCGCACCCGGACGCGCCCGGCTGCGCAGACGGCCGGCACCCTCGTCGCCAAAGCCACCCCGCTCGTCGCGGCCACCCTTCTTGCGCTTGCCGGCACCGCGACCGGGCTCCTCACGACGCCCAGGCGCGGGCGCGCTGGCACCCCGCTCGGGCGGCTTGCCAGCGGCGGGGCGCGCCGTCGCCGGCTCCGGACGCGTGGCTGGGGGCGTCGCGCCGCGGGGCGGTTCCGCCACTACGGGCTCCGGGGCGGGAGCCGCTTCGAGCACCGGCTCGAGCTCGACGGGCTCCGGCGCCACGACAACGGCTTCCGATACCGCCTCGATGGCCTCGGGTGGCGACGCCAGGGCTTCCGTCGCCTCGGTCGCTTCGACCTCGATGGCGGCCGTCTCCTCGCCTGCCTTTTCGACATCCTCCCGCTTGACGTAGGTACGCCGCTTGCGGGTGACGACGGTCACCTTGTTGGCCGGGGTGGCGGGCGCCGCGCCCGGCCCCGCGCGCCGCACGACAGCAGGCTGCTTGAGCTCGGAAACCACCTGGCGCGTGAGCGTGATCTTGCGCGGCGTCGCGCTTGCCTCGGCCGCTTCCGCGCCGTGCGAGCGGCGCAGGAATCCGAGCAACTGCGCCTTCTCTTCGTCGGTAATGGAGTCGGAGGCACTGCGCTCGCCGACACCCGCTTCCTGCAGCTGGCGCAGCAGACGCTCCACCGGCACCCGGATGGAGTCGGCAAATTTTTCGATGGACTGGACTGCCACGTACGTTAATCCTCTCAGGCCTGGGCGGCGTCGTCGGTGAACCAGGCGGCACGGGCGGCCATGATCACCTGCGCCGCCAGGGCTTCGTCGAAGCCTTCGATCTCGACCAGGTCCGGGACCGACTGGTCGGCCAGATCATCCCGCGTAACGATGCCGTGGGCGGCCAATTGGTAGGCGAGACGGCGCGGCATGCCCTCGACCGCCAGCAGATCGTCCGCCGGTTCGACGTCGCCGATCGCCTCCTCGCGCGAGATTTCCTGGGCCAGCAACACGGCCTGCGCGCGGTCGCGCAGCTCCTGTACCAGGTCCTCGTCGAATTCCTCGATCGCCAGCAGCTCGGACGCCGGCACGAAAGCCACCTCCTCGACGCTGGTGAAGCCTTCCTGCACCAGGATGTCGGCCACGCTTCCGTCGAGATCGAGCTTGTCGACGAACAGCTGCCGCAGCACGCCGATTTCGGCCTCCTGCTTCTCGGCCGCCTGCTCCTCGGTCATGAGGTTCAGCGTCCAGCCGGTCAAATCGCTCGCCAGGCGCACGTTCTGTCCACCACGACCGATGGCGATCGACACCTGGTCCTCGGCGACGGCCACGTCCATGGCGTGCGTTTCCTCATCCATGGTGATGGACACCACCTTGGCCGGTGACAACGCGTTCAGCACGAACTGCGCGGGGTTGGCGTCGTACAGCACGATGTCGACCCGCTCGCCGGCCAACTCGTTCGATACCGCCTGGACGCGCGTGCCATGCATGCCGACACAGGCGCCGATCGGGTCGATGCGCGGGTCGTAGCTGCGCACCGCGATCTTGGCCCGCACACCCGGGTCGCGGGCACAGGCCACCACCTCGACGATGCCGTCGGCCACCTCCGGCACTTCGCGCCGAAACAGCTCCATCATCAGTTGCGGCGCGCGGCGGGTCAGAAACAGCTGCGGCCCGCGCGGCTCGATGCGTGCATCGGACAGCAGGGCGCAGACGCGGTCGCCGATACGGATATTCTCGCGCGCGATCATGTCCTCGCGCGTCAGCAGCGCGTCGATGTTGCCACCGAGGTCCACGATCAGGTTGCCCCGGTCCAGGCGCTTGACCTGCCCGACCAGCATGTGGCCGATGCGCGGCGTGTACATGTCGACGATCTTCTCGCGCTCGGCATCGCGCACCTTCTGCACGATCACCTGCTTGGCCATCTGGGACGCGATGCGCCCGAACGGCACCGCCGGGATGGGTTCCTCGATGACGTCGCCGATGGCGGCCTGTGGCCGCTCGCGCTGGGCACGCGACAGCGTCATCTGCTGCTCGGGGTCGAATTCGTCGGCCTCGTCGTCCACCACCGTCCAGCGGCGGAAGGTTTCGTACGCGCCGCTGTGGCGATCGAT
Source organism: Pseudomonadota bacterium (assembly GCA_049322795.1). GTDB lineage: Bacteria > Pseudomonadota > Gammaproteobacteria > Immundisolibacterales > Immundisolibacteraceae > Immundisolibacter. Next base: position 103,960 of record JBMOQH010000014.1, read on the forward strand.
GGCCACCCGCACATCCATGTGCTCGCCCGCCACCTTGCGCGTCGCGGCCGCGAGCGCTGCCTCGATGGCCTCGAAGATGACTTCCTTGGAGACGCCCTTCTCGTTCGAGACGACGTCAACGACTTGCAGGATTTCCTTAGTGTCCATCGCCCTTGCTCCGCAGTTCCGCCGCCAGGTCCGGCACCAGGCGGGCTGCCCGGATATCCGCCAGCGCCACGGCATGCCGCTGGCCATCCACTTCGATCTCGATCACGCCGTTCGCTTCGCCACACAGGCGCCCACGCACGCGGCGCGCACCGGCCAGCGGCCGATGCAGCTGCAGACGCGCCTCGCTGCCCGCGAAGCGCCGAAAGTGCGCTGCCGTCACCAGCGGCCGGTCCAGGCCCGGTGACGACACTTCCAGCGAGTACGCTCCCGCCAGCGGGTCTTCGACGTCCAGCAGGCCACTCACGTATTCGCTCACTTTCTGGCAATCGTCCAGCGTGACGCCACCACCGTCTTCAGCCAGGCGGTCGATATACAGGCGCAGCACCGGTCGCCGGGTGGCGACCTGCTCCACCTGGATCAGCTCGTAGCCCAGCTTTTCGAGCGCCGGCGCAAGCAAGTCCCGCAAGCGCTCGGTCAATGGCCCCGACAAATCCGCCACCTGAAATAAAAAATGGGCCAGAGGCCCATTCAATGCACGCTGAATAGAGGGCGGCGATTATAGCCACCCGGACCACGAAATGACACCCCGCGCCGTGCCATCCGCCCGGGGCCGCACGCCCGTGCGGCACGCCGGCCGGGCCACGCAGCACCGCCGTCAGGAATGCCCGAGCGACTGGATCAGGCCCTCGACCACCTTCTTGGCGTCGCCGAACACCAGCGCGCAGTTGTCCTGGTAGAACAGCGCATTGTCGACGCCGGCGTAACCCGGCTTCATGCTGCGCTTGACGAAGAAGATCTGCCGCGCGCGGTGTACGTCCAGGATGGGCATGCCGTAGATGGGGCTGGCGCGGTCGGTCTTGGCGGCCGGGTTGGTCACGTCGTTGGCACCCAGCACCAGCGCCACGTCGCAGGTGGCGAAATCGGGGTTGATCTCCTCCATCTCGAACACCTTGTCGTACGGGATGTCGGCCTCGGCCAGCAGCACGTTCATGTGTCCGGGCATGCGACCGGCCACCGGATGGATGGCGAACTTCACCTCCACACCCTTTGCCTCGAGTGCATCGACCAGCTCGGCGGTGGCGTGCTGGGCCTGCGCCACGGCCAGCCCGTAGCCCGGCACGATGATGACCTTGCCGGCGTTCTCCAGCATGAAGGCCGCATCCTCGACCGCCGCCGACTTGACCGTTCGCCCCTCTGGCCCGCCGGCCGCGGCGCTGGCCTCCTCGCCGGTGCCGAAGCCGCCGAAGATCACGCTCAGGATCGAGCGGTTCATGGCCCGGCACATGATGTACGACAGGATGGCGCCCGACGCGCCGACCAGCGCCCCGGTGATGATGAGCAGCTCGTTGTGCAGCGTGAACCCGGTGGCCGCCGCCGCCCAGCCGGAATACGAGTTCAGCATCGACACCACCACCGGCATGTCGGCGCCGCCGATCGGCACGATCAGCAGCACGCCGAGCAGCAGCGCGAGCACCGTCAGCGCCGCGAATGCCGGCAGCCCGCCGCCCAGCACGAACTGCACCGTGCAGGCCAGCATGGCGAGCGCCAGCAACAGATTCAGCCAGTGCTGACCGGCAAAGCGCAGCGGCGCCGAGCCGATCAACCCCTGCAGCTTGCCGAACGCGATCACCGAACCGGTGAACGTGATGGCGCCGATGAAACTGCCGATACCCAGCTCGCTCAGCAGCAGCGGGTTCAGCACGCCGGCGGCGCGGTGGGTGAAATACGTCCCGAGCGCCACCAGTACCGCGGCCAGACCGACGAAGCTGTGCAGGATCGCCACCAGCTGCGGCATGTCGGTCATCTTCACGCGCCGCGCCAGCAGCGCGCCGATGCTGCCGCCGATCGCCACACCAGCGACGATCCAGCCGTAATCCGCCACCTGCGGCGAGGCCAGCGTGACCAGCGCCGCCAGCACCATGCCGGCCATGGCGTACAGGTTGCCAGCGCGCGCCGTGCGCGGCGAGGCCAGACCCTTCAGGCCCAGGATGAACAACACCGCGGCGACGAGATACGCCACGGCCAGCGTGCTGGCGGCCATGTCTATTGCTTCTTCTTGAACATGGCGAGCATGCGCTGGGTGACCAGAAAGCCGCCGAAAATGTTGATCGAAGCCAGCACCACGGCCACGAAACCGATGCCGCGCGTGAGGCCGTCAGCCTCGTGAAAGCCGGTCACCAGCATGGCGCCGACGATGATGATCCCGGAGATGGCGTTGGTCAGCGACATCAGCGGCGTGTGCAGGGCCGGCGTCACGCCCCAGATCACCTGGTAGCCGATGAAGCAGGCGAGCACGAAGATATAGAGCGATACGACGATGGCGGTCATGGCGGTTCTTCGTCAGGGTTTGGCGAAACGCACCGTGCCGGCCTGCACGGCCAGCGCCCCGGCGATGATTTCGTCTTCGATATCAAGTTCGATGCGCGTGCCGGCGTCGTCCTTGCGCAACACCAGCTCCAGCAGGTTCAGCAGGTTGCGGGCGTAAAACGCGCTGGCGTCGGTGGCCACGCGCGACGGGTAATCGGTGATGCCGACCAGCGTGACGCCGTGTTTTTCCACCACACGATCCGCCTCGGTCAGCGGGCAGTTTCCGCCGTTGGCCGCGGCAAGGTCGACGATCACCGAGCCCGGACGCATGCCCTGCACCACGGCTTCAGGCACCAGCACGGGCGCCGGGCGACCCGGGATCAACGCGGTGGTGATGATGATGTCGGCCGCCTTCAGGCGCTCGCCGAGCAGCTCCTGCTGGCGCGCCTGCGCCTGCGCGGACAGCTCGCGGGCGTAGCCGCCGGCCCCGGCGCCACTCTCGCCGACGTCGATATCGATGAACTTCGCGCCCAGCGACAAAACCTGTTCGCGCGTTTCCGGGCGCACGTCGAAGGCTTCGACCTGCGCGCCCAGGCGCCGCGCGGTGGCGATGGCCTGCAGGCCCGCCACGCCAACGCCGAGGATCACCACCCGGCTCGGCTTGGCGGTGCCGGCGGAGGTCATCATCAGCGGCAGGAAACGCCGGTAATGGAAAGTCGCCTCCAGCACCGCCCGGTAACCGGCAATGTTGGCCTGCGAGGACAGCGCGTCCATGGACTGCGCGCGCGAGATGCGCGGGATGAGCTCCACCGACAGCGCACTCAGACCCATTTGCGCCAGCGCGTCGAAGCGGCCAGCGTGCGGTTCGAGAAAGCCCGCCAGCAAGGCGCCTCGGCGCATGGCCACGATCTGCTCGTCGGCCGGACGGCGCACGCACAGCACCACGTCAGCGGCCAGCACGTCGGCGGCGCTGCCGATCTGGGCACCTGCGTCGGCATAGGCCGCATCCGGGAAACGCGCCGCCTCGCCGGCACCCGCCTCGACGCGCACGTGCGCGCCCAGCGCCAGGAGCTTCTTCACCGTCTCCGGCGTCGCCGCCACGCGGCATTCGCCCGCCGCGCGCTCGCGCAGCACCCCCATCGAAACTGTCATGCGACCTGCGCGAGTCGGAAATTGAGCGTGGGAGCGGCGCCCTCGCCGCGAACAACCCGCTTGAAGAATCAGCCCGAGGGCGGGCCTCCCGCGGCACCCCAGCGGCTGGCTGGCACCCGCTGTGACAAACTCGGCGCGCCGGCCGTACGGCGGGCACCCGCAAAACGGGCCGGAATTCTACACGCTGGCCTCAATGTCCCGCTGACGTCAGATTGCAAACACGGAGAAACACAGTGATTCGGCACATGGTGATGGTCAAGCTCAAGCCCGGCTCGGACGCGGCGGCGCAGTCCCTGTTCGAGCGCTTTCGCGGCATGGTCGGCAGCTTCGACGGCCTGCTGAGCTTCAGCGGTGGCCCGTACTCGAGCCCGGAAGGGATCAACCGGGGCTTCAACTACGGCTTCTCGATGGATTTTCGCGACGCCGCCGCGCGCGACCGCTACCTGCCGTCGCCCGAGCACGTGGCGATTGCGCAGGACATCGGCCCGCTGCTCGACGGCAGCTTCGACGACTGTGTGGTGGCCTTCGATTTCGTTTGCTGAATCAGGCGCAGCCGCGCCCGGGATCACACTTGCAGCGCGGCGATGTCATCGAGTCCGCAGGCCAGCATCAGCAGCCGGTCGAAACCCAGCGCCACGCCGGCACAGTCGGGCAGGCCGTGCCGCAAAGCGGCGAGCAAGCCCTCGTCGAGCGGTACCTGCGGCAAACCTTGCGCCTGGCGCGTGCGGTTGTCGGCCTCGAAGCGGCGCCGCTGCTCGGCGGCGTCGGCCAGTTCGGTGAAGCCGTTGGCGAGCTCGACGCCATCCACGTACAGCTCGAAGCGCTCTGCCAGCGCCGGCCGGTCCGGGCGTAGACGCGCGAGCGCCGCTTGGCTGGCGGGATAGTCGGTCACGAACACCGCCCCGAGCGGCGCGATGAGCGGCTCCACCACAGCCGTCAGCAGCAGATCGAGCGCCGCATCGCGCCCGGCGGCGCGCAACGCCGGCGAGGGCTCGATGCCGGCCGCCGCCACGCGCCGCCACAGCGCGTCATCGGACGCCGCGAGCGGATCGACTCCGGCATGGCGCTCGAACAACTCGCCGTAGCTGAAGGTCCGTGCCGGCGGGCGTTGCAGAAGCCCGCACACCAGCGAGGCCACCTCGTCCATCAGCGCCCGATAGCCGAAACCGACCCGATACCACTCCACCAGCGTGAACTCGGTGCGATGCCGCGGCCCTTCCTCGCCGGCCCGAAACGCCTTGCAGATCTGGTAAATACTGCCGCTGCCGGCGGCCACCAGGCGCTTCATGGCGTACTCGGGCGACGGCTGCAGGTAGCGCCGCCCCCCGCCCGGCAGGGCCACATCCAGGCACTGCTGCTGCGGGTCGGCGCTTGGCGCCGGGCCGAGCAGCGGCGTGTCGACTTCCAGCACGTCGCGGGCGGCGAAGAAAGCGCGGATCGCGGCCAGCACCTGCGCACGCCGGCGCAGCGTGTCGAGGCTGGCCGCCGGACGCCAGCCGTCCGGTCCGGCCATGCGCGGCTTATTCCTTGACGCGCGAAATGTACTCGCCGGTGCGGGTGTCGACGCGCAGCAGGTCGTCGATTTCGACGAACAGCGGTACCTTGACCGTCGCGCCCGACTCCAGCGTCGCCAGCTTGGTGGCGCCGCTGCTGGTGTCGCCGCGCACGGCGGGCTCGGTGTAGGTCACCTTCATCACCACGTGATTCGGCGGCGCCACGGCGATCGGCTCGCCGTTCCACAGCGTGATGGTGCACAGGTCCTGTTCCTTGAGCCATTGCGCCTTGTCGCCGATCACGTTGGCGCCGGCGTGCACCTGCTCGAAGCTCGACGGGTTCATGAAGCACCACGACTCGCCGTCGTTGTACAGGTACTGCATTTCGGTATCGAGCACGTCGGCGGCCTCGATCGACTCGCCGGACTTGAAGGTGCGCTCCCACACGCGGCCGGTCTTGAGGTTGCGCAGGCGCACGCGGTTGAAGGCCTGGCCCTTGCCGGGCTTCACGAACTCGTTTTCGATGATGTCGCAAGGGTCCCCGTCGAGCATCACCTTGAGCCCGGCGCGAAATTCGTTGGTGCTGTAAGACGCCATAATTTCCTCGTTATCGAAACGTCTGCGAGAGAGGGTCCATGCACAATCCGGCCGCGCCACGGCGCGCCCCCGCGCCCTGGCAACGGCTGCTGGCGGATGCCATCGACGACCCGGCCGTGCTGCTGCGCGCGCTGCGTTTGCCGAACAGCCTGCTGCCAGCCGCCCGGCGCGCCGCGGCGCTGTTTCCGCTGCGTGTGCCGGCGCCGTATGTGCAGCGCATCCGGCCGGGCGATGCCGCCGATCCGCTGCTGCGCCAGGTGCTGCCGCTGGACCTTGAATGCGAAACCCGGCCCGGCTACAGCGCCGATCCGCTCGCCGAATCGACCGCCCAGCCGGTACCGGGGCTGCTCAAAAAATACCACGGCCGGGCGCTGCTGATCGCCACCGGCGCCTGCGCCGTGCATTGCCGCTACTGTTTTCGCCGGCATTTTCCCTACGCGGACGCGCACGCCGGCGGCTCGCGTCTGGAACCGGCGCTGGCCGCCATCGCGGCGGACACCAGCATCGGCGAGGTGATCCTGAGCGGTGGCGACCCGCTCACGCTCGGCGATGCACGCCTGGCGGACCTCGCCACGCGCCTGGCCGGCATACCGCACGTGTCCACGCTGCGCATCCACAGCCGCTTGCCGGTGGTGCTGCCGCAGCGTGTGGACGGCGAACTGCTCGCCTGGCTGGGGCGTGTGCCGCTGCGCAAGGTGCTGGTTCTGCACAGCAACCACGCGGCCGAGATCGACCGCGAGGTGGAGGACGCGCTGCACGCGCTCGGGCAGGCCGGCGTCACACTGCTGAACCAGTCCGTGCTGCTGCGCGGCGTGAACGACGACGCCGAGACGCTCGCCGTCCTCAGCGAGCGCCTGCACGAAGCGGGCGTGCTGCCCTACTACCTGCACCTGCTGGACCACGTTCAGGGCGCGGCGCACTTCGACGTGCCCGAGGCCGCAGGCGTCGCCTTGATCGGTGAGCTGCGTCGGCGGCTGCCGGGTTACCTGGTGCCGCGACTGGTGCGAGAGATTCCGGGTGAGGACAGCAAAACCGTCATTGCCTGAGCCAAGACCAGCCGACAGCGCGGCAGTTCAAGCCGGCAGAAATCCCGCCAGCGTGCGGGCCTGCGCAAGCACCGGCAGCAGCCCCGCGGTCAGGGGCAGCTCCATCAGGTCTTGTGGCGAAAGCCACCGCGCCTGTGCCGCATCGTCCCCCGCTACCGGCTGCTCACTGAATCCCGCCGGCGTGGCGACGAAGTCGAGGATGACGTAGTGATGCGCATCGTCCATGCGCTCGATGCAGGTCACCAGCGGACCGACGTCCACAACGACACCCGTCTCCTCCAGCACCTCACGGCGGCAGGCGTCGACCACCGTCTCGCCCCATTCCACCTTGCCACCGGGCACTGACCACAAGCCCTTGCCAGGTGGCCGACCGCGCTCGATCAACAACACCCGTCCGGCTGCGTCGAACACGAACACGCCGACGGCCACCAGAGGTCGGCGCGTGACGTCGCCCTGCATTGCCGGCAACGCCCGCGCCGCTTACAACGTCGGTGCGTGCCGGCCCTGCTCGGCGGCGGTCTGGCAGTCGATGCAGCGCTCCACGGCCGCATCGGCCTCCAGTCGGCCGCTGCCGATCTGCGCGCCGCAGACGCGACACAGGCCGTAGCGGCCGCTGTCGATGGCGCCGAGAGCGGTTTCGATCGAACGCACCCGGTGCACGTGGCGCTCGAGCGCGGCGATTTCGAGATCGCTCAGCAAATCCGCGACCGCCTCGTCGCCGCGGTCGTGCACCCGACCGGCCAACTCCGTGTAGCGGCCGTCGCTGCTCCGGGCGAGCTCAGCCGCGACTTCCCGGCGCAAGTGTCCGTGCTCGGTGCGCAGGCGTTGCCTGAGGTGTTCAACTTCCTGGGCGGACAAACCATTCATCATGAGCCGGCTTCCTTGATCGACCTGCAGGGGTGAGGGAAGCGCCTATCGGTGCGGCGCTCCCGGTCCGGGGCAAGACGCCCCGTCGTGAATCTCTGGCATGCGCCGCGATACGGCGGGCTGCAAAACCCCAGGCGATGGGATCTGTCAGCGCGTCATAAGAGCATCAACGCTCGAGCAGCCGCGGCATCAACTCCACCAGGTTGCAGGGCCGGGTGCGGTAGTCGAGCTGCGGCGCGATCAGCTTATCCCAAGCGGTGCGGCAGGCGCCCGACGAGCCCGGCAGACAGAACACGTAGGTGCCATTCGCCACGCCGGCCACGGCCCGCGACTGGATGGTCGAGGCGCCGATTTCATCGAACGACAGGGCGCGGAATACCTCGCCGAAGCCATCGATTGCCTTGTCGAACAGTGGCGCCACCGCCTCGGGCGTGCCGTCGCGGCCGGTCAGGCCCGTGCCGCCGGTGCTGAGCACCACCTGCACCGCCGGATCGGCAATCCACGCCGACACCTGGGCCCGGATGCGATACACGTCGTCCGGCAGAATGGCGCGGCCGGCCAGGCGATGGCCGGCCTCCGTCACGCGCTCGATCAGCACCGCGCCGGAGCTGTCCTGCTCCAAGCCCCGGCTGTCGCTCACGGTCAGTACCGCAATACTGACCGGAACGAACGACCGAGCCGCGCCCTCACTCATGCTGCCCCCGAAGATCAACGCGTCCCGAACTTGCGCATGCCCTGCGGGGTGAAGATCTCCGGGTCGATGGTCGAGTCCTTGAGCAGGCCGACCTTGGGCTGACCCGCGCCGAGGTTGCCGTACCAGCCGAAGAACGTGGTGTAGCGGCCGTTGACCAGGTCGACCAACTGATCGCCCCAAATCAGGTGCGAGCGGCTGTCGTACAGATTGAGCACGTAGCCCTCGCCCATGCGCCAAAGGCGATCGCGCGCGTCGTAGGCCTGGTGCCCCATGCCGTGCCAGGTGTCCTCATCGATGTGGGCCACGATGCGCTTGTAAAGGTGACGCTGGCCGGGCTTCAGGGTGGCTTCGATCTCCCACACCCGATGCAGCTCGTAGCGAATCAGGTCCTGGTTGACATGCTTCTTGCCGAACAAATCGTTCGGACCCTTGGTCGGATCGGCCAGGGCGTAGGAGTTGTAGGGCACGAACAGCTCTTTTTTGCCGTTGAGCTTGAGCTCGTGGCGCGACTCCTTGCCGGCGAACCACCACTGCCAGCGCGAGGACACCGTGCGCTGACCGTCCGAGCCGAACGACGGGCTGTCCTGGAAGCCGATTTCCGGCGCCTTGCGAACTCGCCGCTGACCCGGCACGTACAGATACGACTGGAAGTCGAATTCCTGGGCGAAATTGCAGCCACCGCCGATCAGGCCGGACTGCCGTGGCGGCTGCCTGACCTGAAACGCATCGCACAGCAGGGGTCCACCGCTGCGATGAAACCACTCGCTGGCCGGCCGTTCGGCAGCCGGCACCCACCACATCCACGATTGCCACTGCTCCATGATCACGTCGACCCGATTACCGAGCGAGTCGGCCAACGGAGCGTTCATCATGCCCGTGATGGACTGCCCCTGGTACGCGAGGTAATGGTTCCAGCCCACCTCGAAGGCGTTCTTGGGGATCGGGAACGGATAGCCGCCGCCGTCCACGTGGTTTTGCAGGCACACGGCGCCGCTCTCCCACCCCGGGCACAGCTCGGCGTTCAGGGCCTGACGGGCGGTCGCCTCATAGACCCAACCCGGGAAGGACGCGCTGCGCCGGGTCGGGTACACATGCATCCGGAAGCTGTCCGGATACTGCTTGAACATGGCCACCTGGCCGGGCGTGAGCTTGTCCTGATACTGCGCATGGTTCTGCGCCGTGATGGTGAACAGCGGCTTGTCGTCCGGGAACGGGTCCACCCACTGCCCGCCGGGCGTGAAGTTGGCCGGCGGCTGCTGGATGCCGCCGGTCCACTCGGGGATGCTGCCGTCGGCGTTGCCGGCCCGCTCGGCGCCGACCGGCGTCAGCGGCGTGCCGGTCAGCCCCAGCTGAGCCGCTTCTTCCGGCGTGATCTTGGCCCAGGCCGCCGCGCTGACTGCCAGCGTCATGCCCACCGCAATCGCCCGCATTTGTCTGTGCATCGTCTTCCCCTCTTTCGTGTGCAAGTCCGATCAATCCCGCGTCAGCCGCCCGCCTGCGCCGCGCCCGCCGGAGTGCGGCCCAGCAGGAAACGGGCGATGGCCGGCATCAGCAGCACCGCGCCCAGCATGTTGACGAAGAACATATAGGCCAGCAGCACGCCCATGTCGGACTGGAACTTCAAGTCCGAGAAATACCACAGGGCAACGCCAAGGCTCATGGTTACGGCCGTGAACACCACCGCGGTCCCGACCTCGCGGTAGGAATTGCGAAACGCAGTCTCGATGTCTGCACCGCTTCGCAGATGCACGAAGGCGCGCGCGAACAGATAAATCCCGTAGTCCACCCCGACGCCCACGCCAAGCGCCAGCACCGGCAGTGTGGAGACCTTGAGGCCGATGTTCAGGAACACCATCACGGCGTTGGCGAAGATCGACACCGCCAGCAGGGGCAGCATCACGATGAGCGCGGCCCGCCAGGAGAAGAACGTGAAGAACACGCACAGCACGATGGCCACGAACAGAATCACGTCCATCGTGAACACCGAACCCTTCACCGCCTCATTGGTGGCGGCCCAGATGCCGGCATTGCCCATCGCCATGCGGAAGGTCACGTCCGGGTTGGCGTTGGCAGCCTGGTACTCCTTCACGGCTTCGACGATGCGCTGCAGCGTGCCAGCCTGGTGGTCCGCCGGGTAGATGGTTACCGGCATCACGCTGCAGTCGTTGTTGAACAGCCGCTGCGACATCTCAACCCGGTAAATGTTGGCGGCGATCATCTGCTCGTTGCGCGGCAGGCCCAGGAACTTCGGATTCGCTTCGTAATTGCCGACGTTGCGCTCGCGCACCACCTGCGACAGCGCCTTCACCGAACGCACGCCCGGCACGTTGCGCACGTGCCACACGAAATCGTCGATGGTTTCCATCACGCCGTAGTTCACGCAGGCATTGTCCTTGCTGGACTCGGCGATGACCACGAACTCGTCCAGACCCACCGTGAACTTGCTGACGATGTCGTTGATGTCGCGGTTGTAGCGCGAATCCGGCCAGAACTCGGGGGCACCGGCCTCCGAGTCGCCGATGACCAAGTCGTCCGACCGGGACGCGCCGAACGCCACCAGTCCCAGACTCAGGAGCACGATGATGGTCGCCGGCAGCGGCCGGCTCGCGCGCGCCAGAAGGTTCCACAACGGATGGTCGGCGCCTTCCGCCGCGCGCCGGGCACGCTCCCGCTCACGCTCGTTCAGCGTCAGATACGACAGAATCGCCGGCAGCATGAACTTGTTCGTCAACAGCATGACACCGACGCCGATGCTGGCCGTGATGCCCAGCTCGCGGATGATGTCGATGTCGATGATCATGATCACGGCAAAGCCGACGGCATCGGACACCAGCGCGGTGGCGCCGGGAATGAACAGCTTGTTGAAGGCGTCCCTGGCGGCCGCCGGCCCATCCATGCCGGACAGCACCCCCAGGCGCCAGGCATTGGTCATCTGCACCGCATGGCTGACACCGATGGCCAACACCAGAAACGGCACCAGGATGGACAGCGGGTCCACGCCGTAACCGAGCAGCTTGACCAGACCCAGCTGCCAGGCAACGGCCGCCAGCGACACCACGACGGCCGCCACCGCAAGCTTCCACGACCCGGCGAAGAACACCAGCAGCACGAAGGTGACCGCCAGCGTGATGGCGAAGAACACGATGACGCCCCGCGCGCCCTCGATCATGTCGCCGATGAAGGTGGCGAAGCCGATGATGCCGATATCGACACCCTGCGCCTCGTACTTGGCGCGCAGCGCCTCCAGACGCTGGGCTACCTGCTGGTAGTCGAGCTTGGCGCCGGTTACCGGGTCACGCTCGATCAGCTCGGCAATCACCAGGGCGCCGGAAAAATCCTTGGCCACCGTGCGCCCGATTTCGTCCGAGCGATACAGGTTCTGCCGGACCTGCTCGAGACCCTCATCGGTCGCCTCGAAATCCGCCGGCACGATGCGCGAGCCGGTAAAGCCCTCCTCGGTGACCGCCACGTAGTTCACGTTCGGCGTGAACAGCGAGGTCACGGTACGGGCATCCACGCCGTCCATGACCAGGATGTCCTGCGTCACCTGTTCGAGAACCCCGAAGAAATCGGGATTGAACATATTGCCGCTGCGGCTCTGCACGAACACGGTGATGGTGTTCGAGCCACCGAACTCGGGTTTGTACTCGGTGTAGGTCTTCATGTACGGATGCGACACCGGCACCGACTTGTCGAAGCCGGGGTCGAGGCGCTGGTTGAACGCCTCGTAACCCAGGAAGGCGGTGAGCAGCGCCGTCAGGGCGAGCACCCACACCCGGCGGCCGATCAAAAAATTCGAGATCGCCGCTGAAAAGCGCTCTAAGCCGGCGCCGTAGCCAATGTCCGCAGCCATGTGTCAGTCGATCCTGATAGCGCTTGAAGCCGCCTGACGCGGCGGTCAGTTGAAAAGTTCGGTCAGCGGCTTGCGCTGCACGCCACCGGCCTCGGTGGCGAGGTACACCGAGTCGCCCACGGGCAGCACCGCGGTGATGCCGGCGCGCTCCTGCAGCTGATGGGCGGACACCTGCAAGGTGCCGGGCGCCAGGCGCAGCAGCGTGCCGCCGCCACCCGCCAACACAAGGGCGCCGTCCTTCAATGCCGCACCGGTCAGCAGAAATTGCTGCGTGCCGGTGTCGATGCGCTGCCAGCTGGAGCCCGAATCTGCGGAAACGAAGGCATGCCCGTTCATGCCGTAGACCAGCAGCCGGCCATCGGGCAGCGGCTGCGCGCCGAAAAACGAACCGTCGTAGGGCGATTCGATCGGCTGAAACGGGCCCGCCGCGTCCGCGGCGCGGTAGATGACACCTTTTTCAGCCACGGCCAATGTGCTGCCATCCGCCGTCCAGGCGATGTCGAAGATATGGTTCTGGTACCAGTCCTCCACCGCCAGCGTCGTGCGTTGCCAGCTGGCACCCGCGTCCTGGGTGCTCCACACCTGACCGTTGCTGCCGACCACGTAGCCGCGGCTGGCGTCGCGAAAGCGCGCATTCAGCAGCGCCACCTGCGAGTCGGGCTCGAAATTGAGCAGCGACCAGTTCACTCCGCCGTCGGTCGTTTTCAACACCACGGCGTCGTGCCCGACCGCAAAACCGGTCTGCGCATCGACGAAGGTCACGGCGGTCAGCGTGGCCCTTACCGGCACCTCCGACTGCACCCAGCTGGCGCCGCCATCATCGGAGCGGATGACCACGCCACGCTCCCCGACAGCGATCAACCGTTCCCCGGCATTCGCCAAACCGAGAAACACCACGCGCGTGGCGAGCGGCAGCTTCAGCGCTGCCTGCGGCACCACGTCCGCCCGCGCTGATGGCACGAGACACAAAAGAGCCAGACAGACACTGGCGAATCGACCCAACATTTTTCCTCTCATCTTCCAGCAAACGGCGGGGTGGCTGGTGCAAGCCCCCGGTCAGAACAAAACACCCCATGGATCCCGGGATCCACGGGGTGTCTGGTCGGTTCGAGAACGTCCGTGCGCCCCAGCCCAGCAGGCCGGATCAACGCGTGCCGAACTTGCGCAATCCCTGCGGCGTGTAGACGGAGATGTCCACGCTCATCTCGTCGGTGGTCTCGAACTTCGGCGGCCCGAATCCGGTCAGGCGGCCCGCCGTGCCGTGCCAGTACGGGTAGGTTGTGTAACGCCCGTTGATCAAATCGATCTGCGAGTCGCCCATGATGCGCAGAAGGCGCTTGTCGTACAGGTTCAGCACGTGCTGCTCGCCCATGCGCCAGAGGCGGTCCTTGGCGTCGTAGGCCTCGAAGGCCACGCCCATCCAGGTGTCCTCGTCAAAGTACGCCACGTGGCGCTTGTACAGATGGCGGAAGCCCGGCTTGAGCTCGCTGTCGATCACCCAGACCCGGTGCAGCTCGTAGCGCAGCAGATCCTGATTGATATGCTTCTTGCCGTAGATATCGTCGTAACCCAGGTTCGGATCGGTGATCTTGTACGAGTTGGCCGAAACGAAAAGCTCCTTGCCCTTCTCGAGCTTATAGCTGTGGCGCGGCTCCTTGCCGCCGAACCACCACATCCAGCGCGAGGACACGGTGCGCTGCCCGTCGGAGCCGAACGACGGACTGTCATGGAAACCGATCTCCGGCGCCTTGCGCACGCGCCGCTGGCCGGGAATGTAGAGGTACACCTGAAAATCGACGTTCTGCGCATACATGCAGCCGCCGAACACGAGACCCGACGACCGCGGCGGCTGCTCGATCTGCCACGAATCGCACAGGAACGCGCCGCCCCACTGCGTGAACCACTCGTTGGACGGCTTCTTGCCAGCGGGCAGCTGGTACGGCCAGAACTCGCGCGAACGCATGATCACGTCCGTGCGATTGCCCAAAGAATCGATCAGCGCGCCGTTGCCCATGGCGTCCATCGTGGTGCCGCTATAGTGACCGAGAACTGTATTCCAGCCCGCCTCCTCCGGAGTCTTGGGAATTGGGAACGGCACGCCGCCTCCGGGCTGGGCATCGATCAGGCACATCTCGTTTCTCTCCGCGTACTGCGGGCAGATGTCGATGTTCTTGGCCTGCACTTTGGTCGCCTCGACGAACCAGTCCGGGTAGGCCGCACTGCGCCGGGTCGGGTAGACGTGCATCCGGAAGCTGTCCGGATACTGCTTGAACATGGCGATCTGCCCCGGCAGCAGGTTGTCCTTGTACTGCTCGTAGTTCTGGGCCGTGATCGTGAAAAGCGGTTTGTCTTCGGCGTAAGGGTCCGCCCACCCGGCACCGGGCGTGAAGCCCGCCGGCGGTGCCTGAATGCCGCCCGTCCATTCCGGAATGGTGCCGGCAGCGTTACCGGCCCGCGTCGCACCCACCGGCGTCAACGGCGTGCCGGTCACGCCAAGCTGCGCGATTTCCTCGTCGCTCATCTTGGCCAAGGCGGCGCCCGCAAGGCCGAGACCGAGCAAACCGGCGCCAGCGAGGCGTAAGGATTGGGAAGCAAGCTGTTTCATGAAAATTCCCCAGTCATCTGGCGTACCGCGGCGACTCAGAACGAGTAGCTCGCGTTGAACGACAGGAAGTCGCGATCATTCGTGCCGTTGAAGCGGCTGTTCGCCGCGTTGAAATCGTTTTGTGGGCCAAAGAAGTTGGTATAGCTGATGTTGCCGGTCCACTTGCCGCCGCCGTACAGGAAACCGAGACCAAGGGTGATCGCCTTGCGATCGTCCACCACCAGCTTGGCGGCGCCCAGCTCGTTCGAGAACCCGTGGATATCCCAGCTGAAGGCCACGCTCGGCTCCAGTGCGATCAGGTTGAACAGTGCGGCGTTGTAGGTCATCGCGTGCCGAACCACCAGCTTGCCGAAATCCTTGCTGATTGCAGGCTCGAACAGCGTGTTCGCCGCCGGCACGTCACCCAGCCAACCCCACATGATCTCCGCCACCGTCGCGTTGGCATCGGCCTTCAGCCACTGGGTTACACCCCAATTCTTGTTGACGGTCAGCTGCGCCTGGTGGCGCCCGATGCGGTCGAAGCCGCGTTTTGCCGCCCCGGGAGCCAGTCCCGGCGCAACGCCCGCCCCTTGCACCAAGGGGCCAATCAGCTGAATGGGCGCGTTGCGCCGCCAGGAGTACTCGCCGCTGAGCGCCACACCCGCCATATTGGTATTGAACGAGACGCCGAAACGCTCGACGTTCTTGGGATATTCGATGATGAAACGCCCGCCCGGGCCAACGGCGTTGCGCATGGCCGAAAGCATGGGCAGGTGGTCATGCATGTTCTGATAGTAGACGCCGACTTCGCCACCATTGCCGAAGCTCGGCAGGAACACACGAAAGGCCAAACCCCATTGCCCGCCGTAAGACGGAATGTCGTCTCCCGCACGCACCAAGAGGCCACCCAGAATATCGCAGGGCTTGCCGTCGGGCGCCACGCAACGTGGAAACGCTCCGGGCGGCACATTAACGGAGGCGCTGCCGCCGAAGCCGCCCAGGGCGTTGGGAAAGCCACCACCGTCGGTAATCGCATCCAGGCCCGCAAAAAAAGCACCGAACGGGTCGACCTTGATCTCGTCGAAACCAAACAGGTAGAAGCCTTCGAGCGTGTAGTTCTCGCCGAAGGTGTACGCCACATCAATGGCCGGCGTGCCCAGGAACGCATCCTTCAGGTCCGACCCCGGCGTACGCAGCTTGGAGATATCGACCGTATTGATATCGGACAGAGCCTGCCCGATGAAGGTGCTCTCACCCCAGGAGATCACCTGCTTGCCCAAGCGAACGGACAGGTTCTGGTCCGGCAGGAAGAACTTGTAAACATAGGCGTCCGTGATGTCGCCGTGCTGCCTGGCGCGATTCTCGGATGCCTTCGGCAGGTTCTGGTTCGCCATCTCAAAGTCATAGAACCAGTTGCCCCGCGCAAGGGCACCGTAGCTGTCGCCTTTGACTTCGAGTGTGTGGGAGCCCTTGATTACATGGGAGAAGATGTCCCACTTGTCCTGGAACAGATGACGGTTTCCAAACGCGCCCTGATTGACCGGATCGGACTTGGCCGTACGCATGGATAGGCCCCAGGTAAGGTCCGTGTCGAAGGCGGCTTCAAGCTCGCCGACCTTGAAGTCGAACGCCAATGCCGACCCGGCGGCCAGACCCGCAGCGCCGGCCAGCACCGCGCTGGCCAGATTCTTGTACGTTGCCATGAGCACCTCCTCTTGAAAAATCGCCGAAGGCCCGCCCTCGACGGGCTTCTCCGGCTCGACGCGTCCTCGTGCCCCACGCGATGCACTGCACGAATAACGGTTGAGAACCTGCAAACCGGTCCGGGACATCCTACCCCACCAGGGGGGGGGCGACGCGAGTCAACACCAGTGCGAAAGGCACGGACGCTGACCCGTCCGGTGACCCTAGTGCGCCAGCCCCCGCGTCGACAGACGCTCCTTGTCGACGTTGATCAACCAGGCGGCGAGCGCCGGCAACAGGACGATGGCGCCGACCATGTTCACGAAGAACATGTACGCTAGCAAAACACCCATGTCCGACTGGAACTTCAGAGCCGAGAAGAACCAGGTCGCCACACCAATGGACATGGTGCTGGCAGTGAAGATCACCGCCGTCCCCGCCTGCTTCAGGCCCTCGTAATACGCGTCTTTAAGGTTGAGGCCAAGGCGGATGTTCGCCTGGGTGCGGGCAAACAGGTAGATGCCGTAATCCACGCCCACGCCGACACCGAGCGCCACGACGGGTAGTGTCGACACCTTGAGGCCTATGTTGAGTATCACCATCACCGCATTGGCGAGAATGGAGACCAGCGCCAGTGGCAGCAGGATGCACAGCGAGGCCCGCCAAGACAGGAAGGTGAGATAACACAGGAAGCCGACCGCGAGGAACAGCGCGCCCATCATGGTCAGCTCGGCGCGCTCGACGGCTTCGTTGGTCGCGGCCATTACGCCGGCCGGGCCGGACACCAGACGAAACTCTACCTTGGCACCATCACCTTCCGCGGGTTTCTGGAAGTTTTTTACCGCCTCGACCACTCGATGCAAGGTGGATGCCGTATGGTCCCACAGGAAAATCCGGATTGGCAAAGCCTCGCACGTGTCATTGAAAAGCTTTTGATTGAGCTCGATGTTCCGCATCGCCGAGCCCAAACCCGCAGGCGTACGGGGCAGGCCGTAAAACTTGATGTGACCCTCGTTATTGCCGACGTTGCGGTCCTTCATCACCTGACTCAGCGTGCCGACTGACTGCACGCCTTCGACGTTGCTGACGTGCCACACGAAGCGGTCGATCGTCTGCATCATGCCGAACGTGGTGCAACCATCGCGGGGCATCTCGGCAATGACCGTCAATTCGTCTATGCCGATGTTGAAGTTGCTGATGATGGCCTGGATGTCCTGGTTGTAGCGGGCGTCCGGCCAGAACTCCGGCGCCCCCGCCTCGCTGTCACCGATAATCAGCGACTGCCACTTCCACCAGCCAAAGCCAAGCAACGCGATGGCCACCAGGATGACGCCCATACCGCGCCGCCGGTCGGCAAAGCCGGACAGAAAACGGAAAAACGGCTTTTCCTCCTCCAGGACTCGCGCCCGAATGCGCTCGATGGTCTGAGGTTTCATGCTGGCGTAAGACAACAGTACCGGTAGCATGAACTTGTTGGTTGCCACCATCACCGCCACGCCGATGCTGGCCGTGATGCCAAGCTCCTGAATGATGTCGATATCGATGATCATGATCACGGCGAAGCCGACCGCATTCGCCAGCAGCGCCGTGGTGCCCGGAATGAACAGCTTGTTGAAGGCTTCGCGCGCTGCGCTGCGCGAATCCGCGCCACCCAGAATCTCCAGCTTCCAGGTATTGGTCATCTGAATGGCGTGGCTGACGCCGATCGACAGGATCAGAAACGGCACCAGAATCGACAGCGGGTCGATGCCATAGCCGAGCAGCCGAATCAGGCCAAGCTGCCAGATCACCGCCGTCACAGCCACCAGGATCGCAAGCACGGTGATCTGCAGCGAGTTCGAGTAGAAGTACAGCATCACCGCCGTGATCGCGACGGCGATGACGAAGAACAGCACCACGCCGAGCGCGCCATTGATCACGTCGTCAATGAACTTGGCATAGCCGATGATCTTGACGTCGACGTTCTCGCTGCTATAGGTGGCGCGAATCTTCTCCAGCGCCGTAGCCACCTCGGAGTAATCGAGCGGCTGACCGGTGGCGGGATCCTTGTCGACCAGCTCGGCGCGGATCAGGGCGCCGTGAAAATCATGTGACACCAGTCGGCCGACGTGCTGCGAAACCAGCAAGTTTCGCCGCACCTGCTCGATGCTCTCCTGACTCGGCTTGAAATCAGGCTCCACCACGCGGTGGCCGGCGAAGCCCTCCTCATTGACCAGCACGTAGTCGACGTTCGGCGTGAACAGGGACGTTACCGACGACCGGTCGACGCCTTTGATGAACAGCACCTCCTGCGTTGCCTGTTCGAGCGTCTTGAAGAAATCGATGTTGAAAATGTCGCCATCCTTCTGCATCAAGGCGACGATGATCACATTGGCCCCACCAAACTGGTCCGTGTACTTGGTGTAGGTCTGCATGTACGGGTGGCCGAGCGGTATGGATTTGGTGAACCCCGGGTCCATCCGCAGGAACGACGCGTGATAGCCAAGAAACACTGTCAGCACGCTCAGCACGATCAGCATTGCGACCCGATTGCGAATCAGCGCATCGGCCAGCCAGGCGGAAGCGCGCGCCATCGCGTTCGCATAATTAAACGTCGACATGACTCCTCCAGAACTCCGTGGTGCGCGCGCTTACTTGACGTCGAGGGCGATGGCGTTAACGCCGCCCTCGCCGAATGCGAGCCATGTCCCGTCGCGCTTCTGCAGCAGACGGGCGAACTTGCGCCGGTCTTTCTGGGCCATCAGTTCGAAGCTGTCGCCGCCGTCGCGGCTCACGGCAATGGCGCCATCGAGCCCGGCCAGCACGACCGCACCGCCGGCCGAAATGGTTGCGGACATGAACGATTTGTCAGTCCCGGTGGGCACCATGCGCCAGGTCGCGCCGTCATCGTCGCTGACCGCGACGTTGCCGAGCATCGCGAAGGCGATCACACGGCCAGCATTGGTGGAGATCACGCCAAAAAAGGACCCTCGGTAAGGACTGTCCAGCTGCGTCCACGTGATGCCTGTGTCATCCGACCGGTACAGGACTCCCTGCTCCGAACCGAGAAAGTAGCTTCCTGACGTCGACTTGCTGATGCCGAACAGGTGGCTGTCGAACTCGTCCCGGGTCAGGATCACCTGGTTGATCCAGGTCTTGCCGCCGTCCTCGGTACGAAACAGGTTGCCGCGTCCGCCGACGGCGAAACCCAGGCTTGGCGTTTCGAAATGGACATCCAGCAAAGGCACGTCGAGAGCAGGATCGGCGTGTTGCAATGCCCAGTTCGCACCGCCGTCCTGCGTGGCCAAAATGACCGCGTCGTGCCCGGTCGCCCAGCCGTGCTGCGCGTCCGCGAACGTCACCGCGGTCAGCGTCGCGTCTATCGGGGCAGCCCCTTGCGACCAGGTCTGACCCTCGTCGTCGGAATACAGCACGATGCCGCGCTCACCCACGGCAACGATCCGCTCACCGGCGCGGGCAGCATCCAGTAATAAAGCCTTGGCAACGCGCGGCCCGGTCGCCGCCGGCTGCAAGCCGTCTTCCGCCCTCGCGAGGCCCGGCAGCGCGAGCACGACGGCAAGCAGCGCGCCGACCCACCCCGCCAAGCCGCGCGATTTGAGCGCCTTGAACGCTTTCAACACATATCCCCCTGCATCTGCTGAGACACACCAAAGGCGCCCTCACTCCCGAGGGCGTCGTGCAAATGATCCCTGGCCGCACCACCGACGCGGCCTGGCAGAGTCGGCGCTCGCCAGGCCGCGCGAATCCTCATATCAGCGCACGCCGTACTTTCGAAGACCGGCCGGCGTCATCAGGTCCGAGTCCGGCTTGCCGGAAGGCGAGAAATCCGGCGGGAAGGTGCCCAGCTTTGCGCCGTGATTGAAGTAGCCATTGACGCCGGCGTGGCGACCGGAGATCAGATCCGAGTGGTCGTCCCCCCACCAGTGCACCATCGGCACGTTGTAGTAGTTCAGCAGATAGGATTCCGACACGCGCCACAGGTTGCCCTGAGCGTCGTACATGTCCGCAAGCGCGGCCGCCCAGCTGTCCTCGTCCACGTACACCAGGCGGTGCGGGCCGAGGTGCCGGAAACCGGCCTTCAGCTTGCCCTCAATCACCCAAACACGATGCAGCTCCCAGCGCTTGAGGTCGGAGTTGACGTGTCCCTTGCGCACAATGTCCTTGAAGGTGTACTGCGGGTCCGCCAGCTTGTAGCTGTTGTAGGGGATGTACATCTCCTTGCGGACCGGCGGCGACCAGTCGTACCACTCCTCCCCGCCGGTCTGGGCGAACAGGTTGCGCGCGTCCGCCGTACGGAGGCCGTCGGAGCCGGTGCCGGGGCTGTCGTAGAAGCCGATCTCCGGCGCCTTGCGCACCCGGCGCTGTCCGGGCACGTACAGATACGCGTCGAAGTCCACCGAGTGAAAGTAATTGCAGCCGCTGAACATGGTGCCGGCGGTGCGCGGTGGAGCCAGGTCTTCCTGCGAGAAGCACCAGGCGGCACCGCCGTTGCGGTCGAACATCTCGCCTTTGGGGCGCTCATCACCCTCCAGATAGAGGGGCATCAACCACCGTTCACGTTTGACATGCTCGGCGTAGGTGCCGTCGGGGAAGGCGTTGAAGCCGTAGGCGGTGGACGTGAACCACTTGCCGAAGTAGTAGAAGGTGTGGTTCCACATGGCCTCGCCGCCATCCTTGGGGATGGGGAAGAACACGCCCGGCCGGTAGGTCTCCCGTGGCACGCAGCGCTGCGCGGTGTTCGGGCCACCCAGCGGCGGGTCGCACCAGTCGGTGTTGGTGGCGTTCCAGAGGGAGTTTTCGTACAGCCACTGCGGGTAGGAGGCGCTGCGCCGGCTCGGGTACACGTTCAGCTTGAAGGTGTCCGGGTATTTCTTCAGCAGCGCGACGGTGCCTGCCGACAGCTTGTCTTCGTATTGTTGGTAGTTCTGCGCAGTGATGGTGAGCTGAACCTGATCATCCTTGTACGGATCGACATACCACTTGCCCTCCTCGTAGCCGGCCGGAGGCGCCTTGATGCCGCCTTCCCAGGCGGGAATGCTGCCGTCGGCGTTGCCGGCGCGGATGGCGCCGACGGGGGTCAGCTCGGTGCCCTCGAGCCCCAGCTTGGCCGCTTCATCGGCAGACACCTTGGCTGCCGCCTGACCGCTCGCCAGGGCGGCGGCCGCCGCCATGAGCAGGATGCTAGACAACGGTCGTGCTTTCATCGCCTTGTACCTCGTCGGTTTTTCAGTCGTTGCAATCAGCACCGGCTTGCAAGCGGCCGGCATCGCGCCGCGATGCCGGCGCTCATCAACGCATGCCATATTTGCGAAGACCCGCCGGAGTCTGAACGTCCGGGTCTGGCATCACGTGGAAATTCATCAGGTTCGCGGGATTGCCGCTGATGTTTGGCCAGCCGGCGTTGGATGCATGGCGGCCATTGATCACGTCGGCGTGGTCGTCCGCAAACTGATGCACGGTGGGCACGTCGTAATAATTGATCAGATACCCCTCGGAAACGCGCCACAGGTTGTCCCGTGCGTCGTACAGGTCCTGCGCCACGCCGGCCCAGCTGTCCTCGTCGACGTAAGTGACGCGGTGCGGCGACAGGTGCCGGTAACCGGGTTTGAGCTTGCCCTCGATCTCCCAGACGCGGTGCAGCTCATACCGGATGATGTCGGTGTTGACATGCCCGGGGCGTACCACGTCCTTCATCGTGATGCCCGGCTGGGCCATCTTGTAGCTGTTGTAGGGCACGTACATTTCGCGACGCTTGGCGGTCCACACGTACCACTCCTCGTTGCCGGTCATGGCACCCATGTTCTTGGAATCGGCCGTACGCAAACCGTCGGAGTTCGAGCTCGGGCTGTCGTAGAAGCCGATCTCGGGCGCCTTGCGCACCCGCCGTTGGCCGGGCACGTACAAATAGGCGTCGAAGTCGGTCGTCTCGAAGTAATTGCAGCCACCGAAAATGCTGCCGGCGTTGCGCGGTGGGGCCAGCGTCTCCTGCGAGAAGCACCACGCCGCGCCGCCAAGACGACTGAAGACATCACCTTTCGGCACTTCGTCCAGGTTCATGGACGAGGGAATGATCCACCGTTCGGTGGTCGCAAATTCCGCATAGCTGCCATCGGCGAAGGCGTTGAAGCCGTAATGGGTCACGGTGTAGTACTTGCCGAACCAGTAGAACGTATGGTTCCACATGGCCTCACCGCCGGTTTTCGGGATCGGGAAGAAAATGCCTGGCCGGTACACATCGCGCCTGACGCATCGCTCCTCGCGGTCCTTGCCCAGCGAAGGGGTGCAGAACTCGGTATTGGTGGCGTTCCAGATGCTGTTCTCGTAGACCTCCTTCGGATAGGACGCGCTGCGCCGGGTCGGATACACGTTCAGCTTGTAGCTGTCCGGGTATTTTTTCAGCATCGCGATCTGGCCGATCGAAAGCTTGTCCTTGTACTGCTCGTGGTTCTGGGCGGTGATGGTGAACAGCACCGCGTCATCGGCGTACGGGTCGACGTACCAACCGCCCTGGGTATAACCGGCCGGCGGTGTCTTGATACCGCCCTCCCAGGCGGGGATGCTGCCGTCGGCATTGCCGGCGCGGATCGCGCCGAGCGGTGTGAGCTCGGTGCCCTCGATGCCGAGCCGGGCCGCTTCTTCCTCAGACACCTTGGCCGCCGCTGAAAGCGACACAGCCCCAACGAGCGCGGCGAACGCGACGCGCGCCACGCGGTTCGACATTTCCACTTGCATACCCCTTGCTTGAAAAGAGCCGGGTCGGCCGCCCCCGCGGCC
>JBMOQH010000014.1:127166-302238 GCA_049322795.1 Pseudomonadota bacterium
AAGCGCCGCGGCCCCCCCCCCCCCCCCCCCCCCCCGGCGCATCATCAACCCAGCCTCAGAACGTGTAGCTCACGTCCAGCGACAGGAAATCGCGATCCGTGTTGTTGACGGGCCGGCTGCGGTTGGGCCGCCACTGGTCGTTGTCGCCATCGAAGATGAAGGTCTGGTTGATGCCGACCCTCCAGCGCAGCGCGTAGTCGAAATTGACGCCGATGGACGCCTGTTTGCGACCACCGATGAACAGCGTTCCACCACCGAACTCCGGCGACACGCCCTCCACGTCCCAGCGGAAGGCGGTGTTGAAGTCCATGTTGATGCGGTTGAACAGGATGTTGTTGTAGGTGAGTGTCGAGCGCGCCTGAAAGCCCCAGAAATGGCCCGTGATATCGTCAAACCGCACGAAGCCATCCTTGGGAATGAGCGCCGTCGGGGTCCTTTCGTGACCGTTCAGGTCGAGACCCGGCATGTCCTCCGCCCATCCGAACGCGACCTCGCCGATGGTGTTCCACTGGTCGGCACCCAGCAGCATTGGCATCGGCCCCCATAGCCGCTGGGTGGTCAACTGGATCTGGTGCCGCTTGTACCGCTCAAAACCGACGTACTTGGACCCCGGGGCGAAGACGGTACCGCTCAAGTCGGCTCCGGTCGCCGCCACCACCAGAAAATCGGTGCCCTGGATGGGCGCGTTGCGACGATAGCTGTACTCGCCACCCACCGCCCAAGGCCCAAGCGTGGTGTTGAAGCTGAAGCCGTAACGCTCGACATCCTTGGCGTAGTCGACGAAGAACGTTCCCGGCTGCGGCAGCCCACCCACCGTGGCCCCCGCCCGCGAGGACAGCTGCGGGTTGTGGTCGTGCAGGTTCTGGTAGTAGAGACCGAAGTCGAAGCCGTTGCCAAGATTCGGCGCGTAGTAACGCAGTGCCACGCCGTACTGGCCGCCATAGGAGGGAATGTCGTCCCCGGAACGGGTCACCGGAATCGGGCCCAGCGCCAGATGACAGGTGCCGCCGTCCGGCGCGCGGCAGATGGGGAACGGTCCGAGCGGACCCGCGGGGTCCACCATGGCGTTTGCGAAGCCGGCCCCGTCGGTAATCGCATCCTGTGTGCCGAAGAAGCCGCCGTAGGGATCGACCTTCAGCTCGTCGTAGCCGAACAGCACGAAAGTTTCCAGCGACAGCGCGTTAGTCATCTGCCAGCTGAAGTAGGCCGCCGGCGTGCCGACCAAGGCGTCCTTCAGCTCCACGCCAGGTTGGCGCAGCTTGGTGATATCCACCGTGTTGATGTCGTTCAGCGATCCGCCGATGAAGGTGTTCTCGCCCCAAGAGATCACCTGCTTGCCGAGGCGGACGGTGAACTGATCGCTGGCGCCCAGGCGCGTCAGAAAGTAGGCGTCGGTGATGTCACCGTGCATGATGGCGCGATTCTCGGAAGCATCCGGGATGCTGTCCTTTTCGCTCGCCATGGCGAAGTCATAAAAGTAATTGCCACGCAGGAAGGCACTCCACCGGCCGCCGTTGAGCTGCAGGTCGTGCGATGCCTTGACCACGTTCGAGAAGATGTCCCACTTCTTGTTGAAGAGGGTGCGGTTGCCGTACTGGTTGTTGCCAAGTTCAGCAGCCGCCGAGCCGCCCGGCCAAACCTGCGACAGGTCGCGATCGTATTTTTCGGTCCGCAGCTGTATGCCGTAGCCCAGCGTGGTGTCGAACGAACCCTCGACGGCACCGTCGAACAGCTGGAACGCGGCCGCGTTGGCGCCGCCCGATGCAGCCAAGGCCGCGGCGGCAAGCCAGTAACGGCTCACGCGAACCCGAGGCGCAGCGTTATTGCGTGGTTTCATAATCCCCTCCCGGTTGACTCCCAACATGCCGACCAGCCGCCACGAGGCGCACCAGTCAATACACGGTCGGAACACGGAGGGGTGTTCAGTCAGCTTGCAGACAGCGTAGGCGTGCTGCCCTCGCCGACGGGCGCGACGGCACCCCGGGACGGGATGCAATCCGCGCGATCCTTGCCGGGCACCCTTTCCCGACAACAATCCCCCTCTTTGCTCCTCGCCGCGCCCGCAGCAGGCCGTCCAGGCCGCCGTTGGGTACGGTGCGGCGGGCAACCTAACACTCGATAAGTTGGGATGTCAACAAGTTGGAATCGTTACCTGCGGTGTGCGTACGACGCGTCCGATTACGCCGCGGCGATAATGCGCGCCTGCCCGAGATTCCCGCACCGGACCGCACGCCATGCACCTCGACGATGCCTCACGCCTCGAACCCCTGGTCGATCCCACCACGCTGCTGCAGCTCGCGCGGGACGTGCTCGACACCGAGGCCGACGCGATCCGCCAGCTGGCACCGCGCCTGGGCGAACCGTTCGTCGCCGCGTGCCGGCTGCTGCTCGGCTGCCGCGGACGGGTGGTGGTGCTCGGCATGGGCAAGTCGGGCCACATCGGCGGCAAGATCGCCGCCACCCTGGCCAGCACCGGCACGCCGGCGTTTTTCGTGCATCCCGGCGAAGCCAGCCACGGCGATCTCGGCATGATCACGCCGCATGACGTGGTGCTGGCGCTGTCGAACTCGGGCGAAACCGGCGAGATTCTGCTCATACTGCCGATGATCCGTCGGCTTGGCGTGCGCCTGATCGCCATCACCGGCGGCAGCGGTTCCACTTTGGCGCGCGAGGCGGATGTGAACCTCGACGCCAGCGTCGAGCGCGAGGCCTGCCCGCTCGGCCTCGCGCCCACTGCCAGCACCACCGCCACGCTGGCACTCGGCGACGCGCTGGCGGTGGCGCTGCTGCACACACGCGGATTCTCGCGCGACGATTTCTCGCGCAGCCACCCGGGCGGCAAGCTTGGCCGCCGCCTGCTGCTGCACGTGGCGGACGTGATGGTCAAGGGCGAGCGCATGCCGACCGTGCCGCTGAGCGCCAGCCTCACCGACGCGCTGCTCGAGATCAGCCGCAAGGGTCTTGGCATGACGGCCGTGGTGGACGACGACGGCCGCGCCGTCGGCATCTTCACCGACGGCGACCTGCGCCGGGTGCTGGCCCGGGTGGACAGCGTGCGCGCGGTGGCGATCGCCGACGTGATGACGCCCGGCGGCGTGCGCATCCGGCCCGATGTGCTGGCCGCCGAGGCCGCGCAACTCATGGAGCAACGGCGCATCAACGCGCTGCTGGTGGAGGACGCGGACGGCCGGCTGGCCGGCGCGCTCAATATGCACACCTTGCTGGACGCGGGCGTCATCTGAAGCGCCCACCCGCGCGGCCGCCTTCCGGCCAAGCCGCCCGCCCCGGCTGCTTCTACAATGCCGACCCGACTGACGGACTGACAACGACATGGCAATCGATTCGGAGCTGCTGGCACTGGCGGCGCGCGTGGACGTGGTGGTGTTCGACGTGGACGGCGTGCTCACCGATGGGCGCCTGTACCTTGGTGATGACGGCACGGAATTCAAGGCGTTTCACGTGCGCGATGGGCACGGCTTCAAGCTGCTGCGGGAGGCCGGCGTGAAGACCGCCGCGCTCAGCGGCAGGCGATCGTCCGCCGTGACGCGGCGCCTGGAGGAACTTCAGGTCGACCTGCATCGCCAGGGATGCCAGCACAAGGACCAGGATTTCGCCGACCTGCTGCGGCACTTCGCCGTCGACGGCACCCAGGCCGCGTATCTCGGCGACGACGTCATCGACCTGCCGGCCATGCGCATGGCCGGCTTGCCGGTGGCGGTCGCCGACGCCCACCCGACGGTCCGGGCGGCGGCTCGCTGGACCACGTCGCTGGCCGGCGGGCGCGGCGCGGCGCGCGAGTTGTGCGACCTCATCGTCGACGCGCGCGCCAAACGCTGACACCGCTGCCGGCGACCGTGCCGCGGCCAGCATCGCGGCGCCGGACGTGACGTCTGCTGGCGTCGCCATTGCGCCGGGCGCCGGTTTCGCCCTCCCCTGAACCCTGCCGAGCCCCACCCGCATGAGCCTCGACGACACCCTCGAACGCCTGCCGCTGAAGACCTTCACCGAGAAGGCGTACCTCGACTACGCGATGTACGTCATCCTCGACCGCGCCCTGCCGCACCTGGCGGACGGCCTGAAACCCGTGCAGCGGCGCATCGTCTACGCCATGTCGGAGCTGGGGCTGGCGGCCGGCAACAAGCCGAAGAAATCCGCTCGCACGGTAGGCGACGTGATCGGCAAGTTCCACCCGCACGGCGACAGCGCCTGTTACGAAGCCATGGTGCTGATGGCGCAGGATTTCTCCTACCGCTACCCGCTGATCGAAGGCCAGGGCAACTGGGGCAGCGCCGACGACCCCAAATCCTTTGCCGCCATGCGCTACACCGAGGCGCGCCTGTCGCGCTTCGCGCAGCTGCTGCTGGCCGAGCTTGGCCAGGGCACGGTCGATTTCACGCCCAACTTCGACGGCACCCTGGAGGAGCCCTGCCTGCTGCCGGCGCGCCTGCCGAACATTCTGCTGAATGGCGGCCACGGCATCGCCGTCGGCATGGCCACCGACATCCCGCCGCACAACCTGCGCGAGGTGGCGGCCGCCACGCTGGCGCTGCTGGACGACCCGGAGACGGACCTCGAGGCCCTGTGCCGGCTGCTGCCGGCGCCGGACTTCCCGACCGGCTGCGACATCGTCACCCCGCGCGCCGAGCTGCTGGAGCTGTACCGCAGCGGCAACGGCAGCGTGCGGGCGCGCGCGCGCTACGAGCTCGACGAGGGCGACATCGTCATCACCACCCTGCCGTACCAGGTGTCGGGCGCGCGCGTGCTGGAGCAGATCGCCGCCCAGATGCAGGCCAAGAAGCTGCCGTGGCTGGAGGATCTGCGCGACGAATCGGACCACGAAAACCCGACCCGCCTGGTGCTGGTGCCGCGCAGCAAGCGCATCGACGTCGAGGCCCTGATGGGCCACCTGTTCGCCACCACCGAGCTCGAGAAAAGCTACCGGGTCAACATCAATTGCATCGGTCTCGACGGCAGGCCGGGCGTGCGCGACCTGCGCGGCCTGCTGCTCGAATGGCTGGAGTTCCGCACCGTCACGGTGCGCCGGCGCCTGCAGCATCGCCTCGACCGGGTGCTCGAACGCCTGCACATCCTGGACGGTCTGCTGATCGCGTTTCTCAACATCGACGAGGTGATCGCCATCATCCGCTTCGAGGACCGGCCGAAGCCCGTGCTCATGGAGCGCTTCGCCCTCAGCGACGCCCAGGCCGAGGCCATCCTCGAACTCAAGCTGCGGCACCTGGCGCGGCTCGAGGAGACGCGCCTGCGCGGCGAGCACGACGAGCTGTCCGCAGAGCGTGAGCAGCTCGAAGCGACGCTGGGCTCGGACAAGCGCCTGCGCGAGCTGATCCGCGGCGAAATCGAGGCTGATGCCGAGAAGTACGGCGACCCCCGGCGCTGCCTGCTGGTCGAGCGTGGCGCCGCGCGGGCGCTGGCAGAGGCCGACCTCACGCCCAGCGAGCCGGTCACCGTGGTGCTGTCGGCGCACGGCTGGGTGCGCCTGGCCAAGGGCGGCGACGTCGATGCCGAGGCACTCGGTTATCGATCCGGAGACAAATTCCAAGCGTCGGCACGCGGCCGCAGCAATCAGCAGGCCGTGTTTCTGGACTCCACTGGCCGCGCCTACGCCCTGCCGGCGCACACACTGCCGTCGGCCCGCGGCCACGGCGAGCCGCTGACCGGACGCCTGACGCTCGAAGCCGGCGCGCGCATGCTGCACGTGCTGCTCGGTGAACCCGAACAGCGGCACGTGATTGCAAGCGACGCCGGCTACGGCTTCGTCACGCCGCTCGAATCGCTGATCTCCCGCCAGCGCGCGGGCAAGACCGTGCTCACACTGCCGGATGGCGCCGTGCCCCTGCCCCCGCTGCAGCTGCCGTCCGACGACGGCCTCTTGCTGGCCTGCGTCAGCAGCGCCGGGCGCCTGCTGGTATTCCCCGCTGCCGAACTGCCGGAACTGCCGCGCGGCAAGGGCGTGAAGCTGATCGGCATCCCCGGCAAGCTGATCGCCAGCGGCGAGGAAAAACTCCAGTTCGTGCTGCCGCTGCCCGCCGGCGCGCCGCTCAGGGTGCTTGCCGGTGGTCGGCACCTGACGCTGCGCGGCACCGATCTGGAGGCCTATGCCGGGCACCGGGCGGACCGCGGCAAGCCCTTGCCGCGCGGGTTTGCCCGGGTGCGCGGCCTGGAGATCGAAACCTGACCCGCGCCTGACCGCCGGGAATCCGCCGGCGGACGCCGAAATACGCTGGCGCTCGCCGAAAAAATGGCGATACTGTGCGCGCCGCGCCGGGTCAGGCGTGCGCCATGCCGACCAACCGGGTCGGGCCAACACCATCCAGGGAGAACGATGCGGCTTTCGACGGTCAAGCGCTTGGTGTCCGGCTTGCTCATCGCCGGTCTCGTGTCCACCGCCCACGCCGCCCCGCCGCGGGTGCCGCCTTCTGTCGGGGCACCCGACATCCGCTCCGCCGCCGCGCTGATCCAGAGCGCCGACACGGGCGAGGTGCTGTACGCCAAGAACGCCGATCAGACTCTGCCCATCGCCTCCATCACCAAGCTCATGACGGCCATGGTGGTGCTGGACGCCGGTCAGCCCATGAATCAGGTGCTGGCCATCACCGACGCCGAGCGGGACCGCCTGCGCGGCACGACCTCGCGCCTGGCCATCGGCACGCGCCTGTCGCGCAGCGATATGCTGCGTCTGGCGCTGATGTCGTCCGAGAACCGCGCCGCCGCCGCCCTGCTGCGCAATTACCCCGGCGGGCAGGCCGCCGGCGTGGCCGCCATGAACCGCAAGGCACGCGCGCTCGGCATGACGCGGACGCAGTTCGTCGAGGGCACGGGGCTGTCCGGCGCCAACCGTTCGACGCCGCGTGATCTCGCGCGCCTGGTGCGCGCAGCGGCCCGCTACCGGACCATCCATGCCTACTCGACCACACCCGAGTATTCGGTGATGGTCGGCCGCTACCGCACGCTGTACCGCAACACCAATCCGCTGGTGCGAAATCCGTCCTGGGACATCGCCCTGACCAAGACCGGGTATCTCAGCGAAGCGGGGCGCTGCCTGGTGATGCAGACCACCGTCAACGGCAAGCCGGTGGTGATGGTGTTGATGAACTCCTGGGGCACGCTCACACGCGTCGGCGACGCCGGCCGCGCGCGGCGCTGGCTGGAAGCCTCGGCACGCGGCACGCAGATCGCCCGTCAGCCCTGAGGGCTCAGCTCCGGCAGCGTGGCGGCCAGCCAGGGACGCTGGCGCTCGCGCGTCAGCGCTGAAGCGCGCGTGATGGCGAATAGGTCATCCAGCGCCCGCTCGAAATCCTCGTTCACCACCAGATAGTCGAACTCCGGCCAGTGGCCGAGTTCGGCGAGTGCGTCGCGCATGCGCCGCTCGATCACCGCCTCGTCATCGCCACGGCCAGTCAGACGCGCGCGCAGCACCGGGACTGAGGGCGGAAGGATCATCACCGTCAAGCAGCCCGGCAACCGCTGACGCGCCTGGCGTGCGCCCTGCCAGTCGATTTCGAGCACCACCGAGCGGCCGGCGGCGAGCGTCTGCGCCACCGCCGGGGCGGCCGTGCCGTAGTGATGGTCGAACACCTGGGCCGACTCCAGGAACTCGCCAGCCGCCTGCATGGCGGCAAAACGCTCGGCGCTGACGAAGTGATAGGCCACGCCGTCCTGCTCCCCCGGTCGCGGCGCGCGGGTGGTGTACGAAACGGACAGGGAAAGCTTCGGGCAACGCTGCACCAGCGCCCGCACCAGGCTGGTCTTGCCGACCCCGGACGGACCACAGACGACAAACAGCAAACCGGGGGCAAGTGGCATGGGTGACGACTCTGGAGACGATGCGCGGAGTTGGCGACGGCCAGCGGGAGCGCTCATTCAAACGGCGCCTGCCAGCCGCGGCAGGATGCCCCGCCGTGATTCAAGGGCGCAAGCCCCTGATGCATGCGGCGCAGGGATGAGCCGGCCCCGGTGATTGGCCGGACAATGCGCACCACCAAGCCCGCAACAAGCCACCTCGCCAGTGAGCGCACCCCGCCCCGACACCCTGAGCATCGACCCCAGCAGCGGGCTGGCCAGCGGCCTACCCTACCTGCCCTCGCCACACCGCGACGAGCGCCCTCCGGGCGAGGTGATCGAGCTGCTGATCATCCACGCCATCAGCCTGCCGGCCGGTGAGTACGGCGGCCCGGACGTCCCGGCGCTGTTCTGCGGCACGCTCGACTGCACCCGTCGCGCCGACTACGCGACGCTGGCGGGGCTGCGCGTGTCGGCGCATTTCTTCATCCGCCGCACCGGGCTGGTCACACAGTTCGTGCCGGTTCAGCAGCGTGCCTGGCACGCCGGCGTGTCGCATTTTGCCGGCCGCGAGCGCTGCAACGATTTCTCGCTCGGCATCGAGCTCGAAGGCAGCGACGACGACGGCTTCACGCCGGGCCAGTACGCGGCGCTCATCACGCTCACGCGGGCACTGCGCGCCGCGTTTCCGGCCATCCGCGCAGAGGGCATCGTCGGCCACAGCGATGTCGCCCCCGGCCGCAAGACCGACCCCGGCCCGCATTTCGACTGGGCGCGCTACCGCGCCGCCATCGGGGCGCCCTGATGGACGCTCCGGTCACCCTCATCGACCTGCTGCGCCACGGCGAGCCCGAAGGCGGCCCACGCTTTCGCGGCAGCGTCGACGACCCGCTGTCGGCCACCGGCTGGGCGCAGCTCGCCGCCGCCACGACCGATCAGCAATGGGACGCGATCGTGTGCTCGCCGCTGCGCCGCTGCCGGGAATTCGCGCAGGCGCTCGCCGCCGACCGTGGCATCGACTGCCGCATCGAGCACGATTTCCGGGAGATCAGCTTTGGTCTTTGGGAAGGGCTCACCACGCCGCAGGTGCAAGCCGACTACGGCGCCTCACTCACCCGGTTCTGGCAGGACCCGGAGGCCCACCCGCCCCCGCAGGGCGAGCCGCTGGCAGCGTTCTGCGAGCGCGTCGATGCCGCCTGGCGGCGTCTTGCAAGCGATGCGCAGGGCCAGCGCGTGCTGCTGGTCGCCCACGGCGGCACCATCGCCATGGTGCTGCGCGGCGTGCTCGGCATGCCGCTCAGTCACGCCTGGCGGATACGCCTGGGCTACGCGGGGCGGGCGCGGCTGCGGCTCGATCACACCGAACACGGCACACTCACCGCGCTGGTCGGGCTCACGGCCGGTTATTGAACGCCTTCAGGCCAGCCGCAGCGGCAGGGACCGCAGCCGCTGGCCGGTGAGCGCAAACAGCGCGTTGGCCAGCGCCGGCGCCAACGGCGGCACGCCGGGCTCGCCGGTGCCGCCAGGCGGCTCCCCGCTCGGCACGATATGCACCTCGACCGTCGGCATGGCGTCGAGGCGCAGCAGCGGGTAGCTGTCGAAATTGCCGATGCGGGCCGCGCCGTCCGCCATCGGCACCTCGCCGTGCAGCGCGGCGGTCAGGGCATAGACGATGCCGCCTTCCATCTGCGCCGCCACCTGGTCCGGGTTCACGTGCCGGCCGCAGTCGATGGCGCACACCACGCGGCGCACGCGCGGCGTGTCCTTGACCCGCTCCACCTCCACCACCTGCGCCACGTAGCTGCCGTAACTCATGTGCACGGCAAGGCCGCGGGCACGGCCCTCGGGCAGCGGCTCGCCCCAGCCGGCGCGCGCGGCGGCCAGATCGAGCACGCCCCGGTGGCGTGGCTTGTCGGCCAGCAGACGGCGACGG
Source organism: Pseudomonadota bacterium (assembly GCA_049322795.1). Taxonomy (GTDB): domain Bacteria; phylum Pseudomonadota; class Gammaproteobacteria; order Immundisolibacterales; family Immundisolibacteraceae; genus Immundisolibacter. The sequence continues at coordinate 136,900 of JBMOQH010000014.1, forward strand.
AAGGCGAGCGGATCCTCGCCCGCCGCGTGCGCGAGCTCGTCCACGAAGGACTCGACCACGAAGGCGTTGCCGGAGCTGCCGACCGAGCGCCAGTAACCGACCGGCACGCCCACGTCCACCAGCGCGCAGTCGAGCGCCACGTTGGGAATGGCGTACGGCAGCTCGCGCACGCCCTCCACCACGGTGCGGTCGACGCCGTCCTTGATCGCACCCGGATTCAGGCGGCGCTCGATGCTGGGGCTGGCTATGCGGTGCTGCCAGGCGGCGGGATTGCCGTCCGCCAGCGCCGCGCGCAGGCGATGCACCGCGGCGGGACGGTAGAAGTCGTGCGCGAGATCGTCCTCGCGCGACCAGATGACCTTGACCGGCGCCTTGGCCGCCCGCGACAGGGCCACCGCGTCGAGCACGAAATCGAACTCGAAGCGCCGCCCGAAGCCGCCGCCCAGATACGTGGTGTGTACGGCCACCCGCTCGCGCGGGATGCCGAGCAGCTTGGCCGCCGCATCGCGGCTGCGCGTCTGGCCCTGCGTCGGCGCCCAGATGTCGCAACGATCGCCCTGCACGTGCGCGGTGGCGTTCATGGGCTCGAGGCAGGCATGGGCCAGGAACGGCAGCCGGTAGGTGGCGTCGATGGTCCTGGCGGCGGCCGCGAGCGCCGCGTTGGCATCACCGTCCCGGCGCGCCGGACTGCCGGGCTGCTCCAGCGCCGCGTCGAGCGCGCTCGCGATGCCGGCCTCGTCGAGCGCCAGCGCCGCCGGGCGCCAGCGCACGGTCACCTTCTGGGCCGCCCGGCGCGCCTGCCAGTAGCCGTCGGCAATCACGCCGACGCCGGAGTCGATGGCGACCACCGCGCGCACGCTGGGCAGTTTTTGCGCAGCTGCGGCATCGAAGCTGTCGAGCGCGCCGCCGAACTGCGGCGGCCGCAGCACCACCGCCGTCAGCAGCCCCGGCAGACTCACGTCGATGCCGAACTGCGCCCGCCCGGTGACCTTCGGCAGGTTGTCGACGCGCGGCGTCGACTTGCCGATGTAGCGATACTCGGCCGCCGGCCGGCGCGGCGGGCTCTGCGGCATCGGCTCCTGCGCCGCCAACTCGGCGAGCTCCCCGTACCCCAGACGCTGCCCGTCCGGCCCCAGCACGGTGCCGATGGCGCTGCGGCAGGCGGCCGGAGCGACCTGCCAGGTGCGGGCCGCGGCGGCGATCAGCAGGGCCCGCGCGGCGGCGCCGGCATCGGCGAGCGCGTCCCAGGAATAGCGGATGCTGGTGCTGCCGCCGGTGCCCATCATGCCCATGGCGAGGTGATAGGCCGGGTCTTCGTCGGCCATCACCAGGCGCACGGCGGCGAGATCGACGTCGAGCTCGTCGGCCAGGATGGCGGCGAGACCCGTGTGCGTGCCCTGCCCCATCTCGGACTTGTGCAAGGTCAGCGTGACCGTGCCGTCCGGGTCCACGCGCACGAAGGCGTTGGGGGCGAACGCGGCGTCCGTCGCGGCGTCGCTCCCGGCGGCGGCCAGCGACGGCAGGCGCAGCGCCAGACACAGGCCACCGGCGACGCTCGCGCCGCCCACCAGAAACGCCCGCCGGCTGAGGGTGGCCATGTCACACCTCCCGCGCCAGCACGGCGGCGCGCTGCACCGCCCGGCGGATGCGCTGGTAGGTGCCGCAGCGGCACAGGTTGCCGCGCAGCGCAGCGTCGATGGCGGCATCGTCCGGCTGCGGCGTGTCCGCCAGCAGCGCGGCGGCGGCCATGATCTGCCCCGACTGGCAGTAACCGCACTGCACCACGTTCAGTTCCATCCAGGCGCGCTGCACCGGATGGCTGCCATCGGCCGGCAGGCCCTCGATGGTGGTGACCTCGCTGCGCCCGACCGCCGCCAGCGGCGTCAGACAGGCCGGCGCCGGCCGGCCGTCGAGGTGCACCAGGCAGGCCAGGCACTGCCCGACCCCGCAGCCGAACTTGCTGCCGGTGAGGCCCAAATCTTCCCGCAGCACCCAGAGCAGCGGTTTGTCGGGCTCGGCGTCGACCTGGTACGCCGTGCCGTTGACGCGCAGTTCGGCCATGACTCGCTCCTCGGAATCGCCAGGCGCTTGAGCCTAACAACCGCAGCGTTTCCCGTCGACCGTCGCCTCGATCGGACAGTCTGCTCAAATAGGCCCGACAAATAACCAGGAGGAGCCCCCCGTGACCGAAGCCCGCGACCCCATCGACACGCTGATCGCCGCCGCCCACCGCATCGGCGAGCGCGCCGCCGCCCAGGCCGAAACGGCCGACCGCAACCGGCGCCTGTCCGATGAACTGGTGGCCGACCTTGCCCACAGCGGCCTGATCGGCCTGCTGCAGCCGCGGCGCTGGGGCGGCCTCGAGGTGTCCTTTCCGGACTTCGTGCGCGTGTCGGAAGTGCTGGCCAGCTACGACGTGGCCACCTCCTGGGTGCAGGTGCTGCTCGGCTGCCACCACTGGTGGGGCGGGCTGGTCGACCTGCCGATGCAACAGGAACTGTGGGGCGACAACCCGCACCGGCTGTTCGCCGACGTGTTCGCGCCGATGGGCAAGCTCGAGCACACCGCCGACGGCCTGCGCCTGTCCGGGCGCTGGATGTTCGCGTCGGGCGTACACTGGTCCGATTTCGTGGCGCTGGGCGCCAACGGCGCACTGACGCCGGACGGCGAACCGGAATACCTGATGCTGTTCGTGCCGAAGGGCGATTTCCGGATCGTCGACGACTGGGACACAGTCGGCCTGCGCGGCACCGGTTCCTCGTCGGTGGAAGTCGCCGGCGCCATCGTGCCGCCGCACCGGGTGGTACGCATGGGGCACATGGTCGCCAGCGGCACCGCCCCCGGCCAGACCATCAACCCCGGCCCGATCTACCAGGTGCCCTTCGTCGCCGGCCTGTCGATCGCGCTCGCGCCGACCAGCGTCGGCGGCGCACAGGGCATGCTGTCGGCGTTCACCGAGCGCATGCGCTCACGCACGCCGCTGTTCAGCGCCGACCGTCAGGACGCCCTCGTCAGCTCGCAGCTGTTGCTGGCGGACAACGCCGTGCGGGTGGATGCGATGCAACAGCTCATGTACCGCTACGCCGACGCGCTGCAGGCGTTCGGCCGCGGCGAAGGGTCGCTCGACGCGCCCGAACTGCGCGTGCGCAGCTTTGCCTGGCGCGCCTGGCTGGCGCGGCAGGCGCGGGAACTGGCGACCGAGCTGTTCACCCACACCGGCGCCACCGCCATCTACGGCGGCAACGCCCTGCAGCGGCGCTGGCGCGACCTGCACGCCATGGCGCAGCACCTGGTGATCAACCACGAAACGGCCAGTCGCGCCTTCGGGCGCTACCTCGCCGGGCAGGCGCCGGAGCCGGGCATGTACTGAAGGGAGGCGCTGGACTCGTTCAGCGCTTGCGCGGCACAGGGATGTGCCGCCATGTTTAAGGACGATACGTCGTTGAACATGAAGCCCATCGAAAATCGCACTTTTCGATGGGCGTGGTCTGAAAAGTCCAGGATGGACTTTTCAGACCTTCCGAAGCGGCTCAGCCGCGTTCCAGCACCGCCTTGGCGCCGGCGAGACCGCCCCGATACACCTCGCCGATGAAGGCGACGGCGTCCACCTGCGCATCCGGTATCGGCTGAAAGCTGGCCGTCCAGGTGATGCGCGAACCGCTGCCGAGCGGCGTCACCGCAATGCGCGAGCGGTAGTCGGTGCACGGCAGCGCGCCGGCGATGACCACGTACTCGTAGCTGCGGCCGGCCTCGTCGCGCGCTTCCTGGCGCTCGGTGAGCTTGTTGCCGTCGGGCATGGTGAGGTAGCGCAGCGCGCCGATGCCGCTGCCCTTGACCACGCTCCCGGTCACCGCCGGAAACCAGCCGACCAGGCCGGCGAAGTCGCCGACCAGCGCCCAGGTCCTGTCCGGCGGGGCGGCGACGTCGATGGTTTCCGTCACATTCGGCTGGGCCATGGGTTTCTCCTCCAGTCGTCCGGCTCAGGCCGGCAGGGTCTTGTAGCCGCTGCGGAAATACAGCAGCGGCGGCGCCGGCTCACCGACCTGCGCCTGCTTGATCGCGCCAACGATGATCACGTGATCGCCGCCGTCGAACTGCGCATGCAGCGTGCAGTCCATGTGGCCGATGCTGCCTTCGATGATGGGCGCACCGGTCACCCCGGGCCGGGTCGGCACGGCGTTCATCTTCTCCGGGCCGCCTTTCTTGGCGAGCGCGTTCGAGATGTCCTGCTGGCTGTCGGCCAGGATGTTGATGCTGAAGGCGCGCGCCGCCTGGATGGCCTTGAGCGTCTCGGACTCGCGCACCAGCGCGAACAGGGCCAGCGGCGGGTCCAGCGACAGCGAGCTGAACGAGTTGACGGTGATGCCCCAGGACCGCCCCTCGGCGTCGGCAACGCACACCGCGGTCACGCCGGTGCAGAACTGGCCGAACACCTGGCGCAGGGCTTTCGGGTCGAGCGTATCGGTCATCGAGGGGTCCTTGTCGTTCGGGTGTTTCGGTTCGGCAATCAGTCGATCCAGGCCAGCCCTTCGGCATCGTAGGCCTGCCGCAGCAGGTCGGTGGCCAGCCAGTCCCGGACCTGGAAGTTCTGCTCGATGAAGCCGTGCGCGTGCAGAAAGCTTTTCATGATCTCGAGCGTCTCGATGAGGCGCATGCTGAGCTCGGGCTTGAGTTTCTGGTGCAGGTCCGGCGTGTAGTAGGCCTCGATGTCGGCCGGCCTGACGCCGGTTTCGAGCGCCAGCGCGGCGGTCGCGGCGGCCTTGTTTTCCGGCTGCGCGGCCCAGGTGGCGGCCTTGAGCAGCGTGCGCGCATAGCGCACCACCGCGTCCGGACGCTCGCGCACCAGCGAGTTGCTGACCGTCAGCAGGCGCGGCGTGGCGTTGTTGACCTTGGCCCACAGGGGCTTGGCGTCGATCAGGTTGTACAGCAGGCGGATGCCGCCGCCGGACTCGCGCTGCATGGCGGCAATCTCGCCGCCCTTGGCGAAGAAGGCGTCCACCTTGCCGTCCAGCAGCGCGCGCATCTGGCAGTGGTAGTAGGAGGCAATCTGCCGCGTCTGGGCGTCCGCGAAGCCGGGATTGATCAGCTGGTGGTGATCGCCGGTCTCGATCACGTCGGTGAACACCGCGTCGCCCTCGCGCATGCCGTGCAGTTCGAGCGCCGACACGAACGCCTTCTTGGCGGCGAAGCGGAAGAAATTCATGATCAGCTTCGGCCACACCGGCAGCGCCAGGCGCTTGCCGGCGAGATCCCGCACCGAGTGGATGGGATCGTCCGCGCGCACGAACAGCCCGAGCGTCTCCTCGACGAAGCTGATGCCGAGCAGCGAGGTGTCCGCCCCGCGCGAGCGCGCCCACACCGGCGGCGAGCCGCCGCCCTCGCGGAACGAGTCCGCCAGCGTGTGCGCGAAGTGCGTATCCGAGTTCTCGCGGCCGAGTTCCCTGATGTTGCGCACCTCGCAGTCGGTGCCGGCGAACTCGCTGTCGAACAGCTTGCGCTGGTAGGCGATGCCGGACGCGGTCGGCACCGGGCAGCGGGTGTACCAAAGGGTGCGGGACATTCGGTGAGATTCCTCGACTTGCGGGTGCGAGCGGCGGGTCAGACGCCGATCTCGAGTTCGTGCTCGAAGGCGAAGTCCGGGTCGCCGAAAACGCGCACTGTCTCGCGCAGCGCCGGCTGGTCCAGGAACACGAAACGGCCGCGCTCCCACAGCGGCTCGCCATCGAACGTGATGGTCGGGTCGACCACCGGGATCGACATCTCGCCCGGCTGCACGGCGCCGATGGTGTGGAAATGCACGATGCGCGGGTTGGCGTGGACCATGTACATCCATTGGTCCAGGCCCTGTTCGGGGCCGGCGGTCACGCTGCAGCGCGGGTTGATGCCGGCGTGCCAGGAATTGACGATGTAGGGCTCCTTGCCCATCTCGCCACCGCACTTCTCGAGGTAGGCGCGCAGCTGCGACACGGCGGTCGCGTCACCATCGAAACCGGTGATGCGGCCGTGGTCGATCTCGATCAGCACCGGGCTCGGCAGGGCGGTGCCATTCGGCTCGAACACATGGATGCCGGACGGCGTCAGCCAGCGCACCGCCAGCCGGCCGCTGGCCTGCATGCCGTCGAACACCTGGCACACGCCGAGCGGGAAGGTGCGCAGCGTGAAGCCGTCGCCGGTGGACTTGGCGTCGCTCTTTGCCTGCTTGGGCGACTGTCCCGGCTGCGGAATCGGGCCGGACAGGTCGCTGCCGAGCGGACAGGTGATGCGCCACGATTTCGCCATGCCCAGCCGGGGCCCAAGGTTTTTCAGCACCTCCAGCCACACCTTGTACGGCACCTGCGCGTACGGCGAGCCGAGCTGATCCCAGGTCTGCAGAAAATTCAGCATCTTCATGCCGCGACCGTTGAACGGCACCAGGCGCAGCACGGCGGCGACCATGTGGTTGAAGACCGTCACGTCCGGCGCCTCGAAGGCCCGGACCAGCGCCGGCGGCATGTCCTCCGGCCCCTTCACGGTGTCGGTCCACATCACATGCACGCGCCCGCCGAGCTGGCGCGCCTCGTCCGCGATGATGTCCGACACGGCCGGCTCGGTGATGCCGTTTTCGTTGAGGATCAGCACCTCGTCGCCGGCCTTCATCTCGCAGCCGTCGATGAGCATGTTGCGTGCGCCGCGGCGCACGTCCTGCTCGGAATGCCGGCGTTGCCGGCCGTCGACGTTCACGCGGTCCACGGTTCCCACGGGGCGATCCTCCTCGGTGCTCGTCTGCTGAATGATCGATCGCATGGTAGGCCCGCACCCGGGGCTTGGCAACGCGCGCCGGGGCCGCCCGCCCCGGCCGAAACGGTGCCTTCAGGCCGGCAGATCGGCGCCCAGATGGGGCTTGATGGTATCCAGCAGGGCCTGGTGCACGCGCAGGTTGCCGCCGACCACATTGCCGGTCTTCATGGCCCTTTCGCCGCCGCGGATGTCGGTGACCACGCCGCCGGCCTCGCGGATCAGCAGCACGCCGGCGGCGATGTCCCAGGGCGACAGACCCAGCTCCCAGAAACCGTCGAAACGACCCGCCGCCACGTACGCCAGATCGAGCGCCGCCGACCCCGCGCGGCGGATGGCGCAACCGGCGCTGGACACGGCCTTGAAGGTCTCCGTGTAAGCGTCCAGATGCACCTGGGACTTGAACGGAAAACCGGTACCTATCACCGCGCCCGGCAGCTTGGTGTGCCCGCTGACCCGCAAACGCCGGTCGTTCAGGCGCGCGCCCTTGCCGCGTTCGGCCACGAACAGCTCGTCGCGGCCGGGGTCGTAAACCACGCCGACTTCCAGCCGGTCGCGTATTTCCAGCCCGATCGACACCGCGTACCACGGCAGGCCATGCAGGTAATTCGTGGTGCCGTCCAGGGGGTCGATGATCCAGCGCGCGCCCTGGCTGCCGACCTCACCCTGCGCGCCGCCCTCCTCGCCCAGGATGGCGTGGTCAGGGTAGGCGCGGCGGATGATCTCGACGATGCGCCGCTCGGCTTCTCGATCGGCCTCGGAGACGAAGTCGTTCGGGCCTTTCATCTCGACGCGCAACTCGTCTAGACGCTCGCCGGTCCGTAGCAGGAAGTCGCCCGCGGCGCGGGCGGCGCGCACGGCGATGGTGATCAGTGGGGACATGCAAAGAACTCGCTGCGGCAGGAACAGCGGCGCGCCAGGCGGCGCGCCGGGTCGCAATTTTAGCGCGTGCCGCCCAACACCCCGGCGCCGCCAGGCGCAGCGCCGCAAATTGAGCGTTTCCCGTCTGAAGCAGGACGCCTCGACATGAGCCAAGCGCGGACACCTCTTATCCATGCATCGCTTCGCTGGCGCGCCCAGCGAAGCGCTGAACTGAAAAATTCCGCGGACGCGTTCTCCCAGTCTCCCTAGAATTCGCAGCCATGAACAAGCTGTCTCGAATCCGCATCGTGCTCGTCGGCACCACGCATCCCGGCAATATCGGCGCCGTGGCGCGCGCCATGCACAACATGGCGCTCGCGCGTCTGTACCTGGTGCAACCGAAGTTCTTTCCGCACGAGGAGGCCAGCGCCCGCGCCGCGGGTGCCGATGCACTGCTGGAGAACGCCATCGTGTGCGGGTCGCTGGCCGAAGCGGTCGCCGACTGCACGCTGGTGATCGGCGCCAGCGTGCGCGAGCGCAGCATCGAGCTGCCGCCGCTGGACCCGCCGGCCTGCGCCGAGCACGCCCTGTCCCAGGCCGCGCACGGCGAAGTGGCGCTGGTGTTCGGCCCCGAGCACTCGGGCCTCAGCAATGCGGACCTCGACCTGTGCCAGCGGCGCGTGGTCATCCCGAGCAACCCGGCGTTTCCGTCGCTCAATCTCGCCGCCGCCGTTCAGGTGCTGACCTACGAGCTGTACCGGCGCGCCGCCGAGCCGCCGGCGGCGCCAGAACCGCTCAGCCCGCCCGCCACGCACACGCAGGTCGAGCGCCTGTTCGAGCATTTGGAGCAGGTGCTGGAGCGGATCAGCTTCCTGCGCCTGAGCAACCCGCAGCGCGGCATGCGGCGCCTGCGCGCGCTTGTCAACCGGGCAGCCCCGGACCAGAATGAAGTCCAGATCCTGCGGGGCATCCTGAGTGCCGCCGAGCACGCCCTTGCCAAGACCGACCCCGATGCCTGAATCCCATGTTTGACCGACTGCGCGAAGACATCGACTGCGTATTCGCCCGCGACCCGGCGGCGCGCAACCGCTTCGAGGTGCTCACCACCTATCCCGGCCTGCACGCGCTGTGGCTGCACCGCCTGGCGCACTGGCTGTGGGGTATGAAGCTGCGTTGGCCGGCGCGGGCGGTAGCTTACCTGTCGCGCTTCCTGACCGGCATCGAGATTCATCCCGGCGCGCGCATCGGCCGGCGCTTTTTCATCGACCACGGCATGGGCGTGGTGATCGGCGAAACGGCCGAGATCGGTGACGACTGCACGCTGTACCACGGCGTCACGCTTGGCGGCACCACCTGGGAAAAGGGCAAGCGCCATCCGACGCTCGACAACGACGTGGTGGTCGGCGCCGGCGCCAAGATTCTCGGCCCCATCACCATGGGCCAGGGCGCGCGCATCGGCAGCAACTCGGTGGTGGTCAAGGACGTGCCCGCCGGCGCCACCGTGGTCGGTGTGCCGGGCCGAATGGTCGGGGCTGACGCGGAGCGCCGGCGCGAGACCGCCGCCCGCATCGGTTTTGCCGCGTATGGTCTGCGCGGGGACCTGCCGGACCCGGTCGGTCGCTCGCTGGACGCCGTGCTCGACCACATCGAGGCCATCGAGGAGCGCATGGCGAAACTCATGGCGGCGCTGCAGGAACTGGGCATCACGCCCGACGTCGAGGACGCCGCAGCGGCCGCCCACGGAAGGCGCGAAGACCCCCGGACTTGAGCGCACCGCCGGCGGGCGAGCAGCCGATCCCCGACACGCCGGCCGGGGTCGCGGCGCCAAGCCTGCGCGCCGAATCTGGGCGCGGTTACCTGTTCGTCGAGGCCGACCGCCGGCGCCGCATCCTGGCGCTCGCCCTGCCGATCATCGCCGCCATGACCTCGCAGGCGCTGCTGAACGTGGTCGACACGGCCATGGTCGGCCACCTGGGCGACGCCGCGCTGGCGGCGGTCGGGCTCGGCAGTTTCGTGCTATTCACCTGCCAGGCCATGATTCTTGGCCTGTCGGTCGGCGTGCAGGCCATCGCCGCGCGGCGCAGGGGCGAGGGCCGGCTCGACGAAACTGCCGTTCCGCTCAACGCCAGCCTGCTGCTGATCCTGGCGATCGGACCCGTGCTGACGCTGGCGCTGTGCGGGCTGGCGCCGTGGTTTTTCCCACTGCTGAACCCGGACCCGGCGGTCATCGCCGGCGCCGTGCCGTATTTCCAGATTCGCATGCTGGCCGGGCCGCTGATGGCCATGAACTACGCCTTTCGCGGCTACTGGAACGGCATCGGCCAATCCCGCCTGTACATGACCACGCTGCTGATCATGCATGCCAGCAACGTGCTGCTGAATTACATGTTCATCTACGGCCACTTCGGCGCGCCGGCGCTGGGCGTGACCGGATCGGGACTGGGGACCGCCCTGTCGGTGCTGCTGGGCACCGCCATCTACTACGGCTTCGGCTGGCGTTACGCGCTCGAGGGCGGCTTTCTGCGCCGCCGGCCGCAGCGGCAGGATTACCGCTCGCTGGTGCGCATCGCGATTCCGGCCGGTCTGCAGCACGTGTCGCAATCGGCCGGCCTGGTGGCGCTGTACTGGATCATCGGGCGCATTGGCACGGCCGAGCTCGCCGCCGCCAACGTGCTGGTGAACCTCATGATGGTGGTGATCCTGCCCGGCATGGGGCTGGCCATGGCGGCGGCGACACTGGTGGGTCAGTCGCTCGGCAGCGGCCAGCCCGACGAAGCGCGGCGCTGGGCGCGCGACGCGATGCGCCTCGGGGTGGTCGGTCTTGGCCTGCTGGGCGCGCCGCTGGTGCTGGCGCCGGACCTGATCCTGGGGCTTTTCCTGCACGATCCGGACACGGTGGCGCTGGCGCGCTGGCCGATGCGCATCGCCGGGCTCGCGGTGGTGCTCGAAGGCATCAAGCGCGTCTACATGCAGGTGCTGATGAGCGCCGGCGACGGCCGGCGGGTGATGCGCGTCAGCGTGCTCACGCAGTGGTTCCTGTTCACCCCGGCGGCATATCTGATCGGCCCCGTGTGGGGGCTTGGCCTGCTCGGGATCTGGATCGGCCAGGAGGTGTACCGCCTCGCACAGCTTGGCGTGTTCCGCCACTACTGGCGCGAGGGGCGCTGGGCCGGCATACGGATTTAGCCGGCCCGCGCGGCACGCCGAGCCGACGGCGTCAGGCCGCCGGCGCAATCACCGCCTTGACCGTCTCCAGTCGGGCCACCGCCTCGAGCGCCTGCTGACTGTCCTCGATGCGGTAACGATGCGTCACCGCCGCCGCCAGCGGAAAGCGCGCGTGCTGCGCCTGCACCACCTGCAGCGCCTGGTACAGATGCCGCGGCTGCGACAGCGCGGTGCCGATGATGCGCAGGTTGAGGTTGTTGATCAGGCGCGGCTCGACCGGCACCGTACCGGGCGCCGACCACAGGCCGACGATCAGGTAACGCCCGCCGCGGGCAACCAGCTGCAAACCCTCGCCGAAGGCGGGTACCACGCCGGCCGCCTCGATCACCACGTCGGCGCCGCGCCCACCGGTGAGCTCGCGTGCCCGGGCGACGCGCGCGGCCGGGTCGGTGACCTGATCCATATCGATGGTGTGCGTGGCGCCGAACTCGCGCGCCACCGAAAGACGCCGTTCCGGCGCGCCGATGACCACGAGCGGCGCGGCGCCGGAGAGATGCGCCAGCAGGGTCGCGGCGAGGCCCACCGGCCCGCAGCCCTGCACCACCACGCTCATTCCGGGGCGGATACCCTTCAGGCGCTCGATGCCCTGCAGCATCGTCGGCAGCGCACAGCCGAGCGCGATCACGGCATCCGACGGCGTGTCGTCAGGCACGCGATAGAACGGCAAGCCCGCGCGCAGCGTGGCGTAGTCGCAATAGCTCGCCGGCGTCGGCCCGCCGGCGTCGGCGAACACGCCGGCAAACGCGTTCTCGCACATCGACACGTCGCCCAGCACGGTGCAGGCGTGGCAGCGCTGGCACGGCGCCACCGGCTGCCAGTACACCCGGTCGCCCACCGCCAGCGGCGTACCGGCATAGTCGGTGCCCACCCCGGCGGCGAGCGCATCGACCACGCCCACGCCCTCGTGCCCCAGCACCACCGGCCCGGGCAGCGGCACCTCGCCGCGCCAGAAATGCACATCCGTGCCGCACACGCCGCCATGGGTGATGCGCACCAGCACCTCGCCCGCCGCGGGTTCGGCCACCGGCCGCTCCCAGATCTCGATCGGCTGGTTCGGTGCGACCAACACGGCCCGTTTGCCGGTTCTTTGAGTCATCGGGTTCTCCTCCTCGCTATGCCGGGACGCGGTGGGCGGCCCCGGGGACGTTATGGTTTCCGCTGTTCCCCGTGCGGCAACAGCTCGATGGCGAGCGCGTGAATCTCGGTCTGCATCAGCTCGCCGAGCGCCGCATAAATCATGCGATGGCACTCCACCGGCCGCTTGCCGGCAAACGCGGACGCGGCGATACGCAGCGTGTAGTGCCCGCCTTGACGGGCGCCGGCATGCCCGGCGTGCTGGTGACTGTCGTCGATGAGTTCAAGGCGGCTCGGCGCCAGTGCCTCGTCGAGCGCCGCGCGGATTCGCGCCATGCGCGGCGTGTCCTGGCTTGCGCTCATGCCGCCGACTCCGCGGCATCCTGCCGCGGCATGTGACGGCCGATGTACACGGCCTGCGCCAGCACGAAGGCGAGCGTCAACCCCATCAAGCCGAACAGCTTGAAGTTCACCCACAGGTCCTGATGCAGCTTGTGCAGATACGCCGCCTGCCGCTGCGCGGGTGCCAGCCCGGCCAGGTCCGCGCGCTGCGCGGCGTCGAGATCCGCCAGCGCCTTGCCCTCGACGGCCTGCGCGTAGGCCCCGTCGTCGGTCGCCACCTGCGCGTACGTCGTTTGCTGCTCCGTGCCGAGGCTTTGCGGGGTGACCTGGTAGACGAAGGCCACGTAGGCGTTCAGCGCGCCGCTCAGCAGAAAAAACGCCACCCAACCGACGGTCAACCGACGCCACACCGCCCGCGGCAGCGCGAGCTGCGTCCCCAGCATGCGCTCGGTCAGCGGTCGTTGGCTGAACAGACTGAGTCCGAACGCCACGGCGAACGCCCAGTTGATGAGGCTCGGCTTCCACATGATGAAGCGCTCGTCGCGCAGCGCGATGGTGAGCCCACCCAGCCCCGCCAGCAGCGCGAGGTTGAACCACTGCGTCTTGTCGACGGGCCGGCGCAGTACGCGCAGCATCGCAATCTGCAGCGCCGACACGGCGACCGCCGCGCCGGTCGCCGAGTAGATCCCCGCCCACTTGTAGACGGCGAAGAACACGATGATGGGCAGAAAATCGAACAGCAGCTTCAAGCGGGAAAGCCTCGTTGGAAAGCGCCAGCAACGCGCCGCTCAGCGCGTCCTGAGAGGTGGTAAACGCTACCATGCCCGGCCCACGCGACGACGGACGGCCCCGCGACCCCCATGCAGCGTTTTCATCTGCACCCCGACAACCCGCAGCAGCGCCTGCTCGCCAAGGCCGCCGACGCCATCGCCCGCGGCGCCGTGGTGGCTTGCCCTACCGACTGCAGCTACGTGCTGCTGTGCGAGCCGACCGACAAGGCGGCCGTGGAACGCATTCGCACGCTGCGCCAGCTGGACGACAACCACCCGCTGACGCTGCTGTGTCGCGATCTGTCGCAGGTGTCGAGCTACGCCACGCTCGGCACCACCGAGCACCGCCTGCTGCGCGCCAGCACGCCGGGGCCGTACACCTTCGTGCTGCCGGCGACGCGCGAGGTACCCAAGCGCCTGCAGGATCGCCGCCGCGCGGTCGGCATCCGCATCTGCGACCACACCGTGCCGCAGGGCCTGCTGGCGCTGCGCGAGGCGCCGCTGCTGTCGAGCACCCTGCAACTGCCGGGCGAGGACTTTCCGCTGCTGGAACCGGACGACATCGAGGCGCGCCTTGGCAAACGCATCGATCTGTTGCTCGACGCCGGCGCGGGCGACTGGCAGGTCAGTACGGTGGTGGCGTTCGAGGATGGGCTGCCGAACGTGGTGCGGCCGGGCAAGGGCGATCTGGCCCGCGTCGGCGGCTAAATGCAGCGTCCATGCCTGTGGTCAGGACGATGGGCGCACCCCAGGCTGCGGTGCCCCTTGGCCCCAGCGCCCGGGGACCAAACCGCACGCACTCGGGGATGATCGCCTAAGCCTTGTAGTACTCGCGGTACCAGTCGACGAAGCGGCGCACGCCGACTTCAACCGGGGTGGTCGGCCGGTAGCCAACATCGGCGCCCAGACCATCGATGTCGGCGCTGGTTTCCGGCACGTCGCCCAACTGCATCGGCAGCAGGTTCTTGACGGCCTTCCGGCCGAGACAGTCCTCGAGCACCTCGATGTAGCGCATCAGCTCCACCGGGCGGTTGTTGCCGATGTTGTAGACGCGAAACGGCGCGGTGCTGGTGGCCGGATCCGGCCGGTGGCCATCCCAGGCCGGATTGGGCGCCGCCACGCGCGCGGTAACGCGCACCACGCCCTCGACGATGTCGTCGATGTAGGTGAAATCGCGCCGGTGGTGGCCGGCGTTGAACACGTCGATCGGCTCGCCCGCGAGGATGGCGCGGGTAAACAGGAACAGCGCCATGTCCGGCCGGCCCCACGGCCCGTAGACGGTGAAAAAGCGCAGCCCGCTGACCGGCAGCTGGTACAGGTGCGCGTAGCAATGAGCCATCAGCTCGTTGGAGCGCTTGGTGGCCGCGTACAGGCTCAGCGGATGGTCAGCAAGGTCGTGCTCGGAAAAGGGCAGCTTGGTGTTGGCGCCGTAGACCGAACTGCTGGAGGCATACACCAGGTGCTCGACCGCGTGGTGGCGGCAGCCCTCCAGGATGTTCATGAAGCCGACCAGGTTCGAGTCGACGTAGGCGTGGGGATGGGTGAGCGAGTAACGCACGCCAGCCTGCGCGGCCAAATGGATGACCCGCTGCGGGCGCGTGTCGGCGAACAGGCGTTCCATCGCGCCGCGATCCTGCAGGCTGACGCGCGCCTCGGTAAAACCGGCGCGCGGCGTCAGGCGCGCCAGGCGCGCCAGCTTGAGGTTCACGTCGTAGTAGTCGTTGACCTCGTCGAGACCAATGACTTCGTGGCCCTGGTCGAGCAGACGGTGCGCCACGGTCGAGCCGATGAAACCGGCCGTGCCGGTGACCAGTATCCGCATCGGTTCCATCTGAAATTGACCTTCGCTCACAGCCGCTCGTCCACCTGGTCGCGCGGCAACACGGATTTGATGTCGTACACCACCGCCTGCGGTGCCTTGAAGGCCGCCAGCTGGTCGGCGCCCAGGGCCGCGAACTGCCGGTGCGCCACGGCCAGGATCACTGCGCTGTAGGCATTGGCCTGCGGCTGCGCGCACAGCTCGATGCCGTACTCGTGCCGGCACACGGCCGCATCGGCCCACGGGTCGTGGACGTCCACGGTCATGCCGAAGTCCTCGAGCTCGCGCACCACGTCCACCACGCGCGTGTTGCGCACGTCCGGGCAGTTCTCCTTGAAGGTAACGCCCAGCACCAGCGCGCGGGCGCCGGCCACCGGCAGACGCCGGCGCACCAGCAGGCGCGCCACCCGGTCGGCCACATAGCGGCCCATGCCGTCGTTGATGCGCCGCCCGGCCAGGATCACCTCCGGGTGGTAGCCGATCTCCTGCGCCTTGTGCGTCAGATAATACGGATCGACCCCGATGCAGTGCCCGCCGACCAGACCCGGGCGAAACGGCAGGAAATTCCACTTGGTGCCAGCCGCTTCCAGCACTTCGGTGGTATCGATGCCCAGGCGATTGAAGATCAGCGCCAGCTCGTTGACCAGCGCGATATTGAGATCGCGCTGGGTGTTCTCGATCACCTTGGCGGCCTCGGCCACGCGGATGCTGCTGGCGCGGTGGGTGTTGGTGATGGTGGCGTAGAGCGCGTCGACGTAGGCCGCCGCTTCGGGGGTGGAGCCGGAAGTGATCTTGGTGACTGTCTCGAGGCGATGCTCGCGATCGCCGGGGTTGATGCGCTCGGGGCTGTAGCCGACGAAGAAGTCGCGGTTCAGTGCGAGGCCCGACTCGCGCTCCAGCACCGGCGCGCAGACTTCCTCGGTGGCGCCGGGGTAGACGGTCGATTCGTAGATCACCACGTCGCCGCGCTTGAGCACCTTGCCGAGCGTGCGACTCGCCGCCAGCAGCGGCGAGAAATCGGGCCGCTTGTGGGCGTCGACCGGCGTCGGCACGGTAACGATGTAGGTGTTGCAGGCGGCCAGATCACCCAGCTCGCTCGACACCCGCAGCGCGCTCGCCGCCAGCGCCTCGGCGCTCACCTCGCCGGTGGCATCGTGCCCCCGGCCAAGCGCGGCGACACGCTGCGCGTCGATGTCGAAACCCAGCGTCGGCATGCGCCCGGCGAGCGCAACCGCCAGCGGCAATCCGACGTAGCCCAGCCCGATGACCGCCACGTGCGCCTGCGCGGGCGTCAGCATGGGCACCCCCTCGAAGCCGGCCGTGACACGTTGGAATGCATCCGATCCCTCCCGCAAGTCGATCCTGGAAGGGTAAACGGTCGCTTTGGCGTGTGCTTTACAGGCAGTGGTGACCAGGCGAAGGCCCGCGCGGCTGCCGACACCCTTACCCGGATAGAACGAATTTCGAACGTGAGTCGCAACTGGTCGGGGTGAGAGGATTCGAACCTCCGGCCCCCGCCTCCCGAAGACGGTGCTCTACCAAGCTGAGCTACACCCCGATTGCGACATTCAGACACACCGCACGCGAACCGCGCGGATCAGTACCGCCGCAAAGCGGCACTGAATCTCAAAAATCCCGGGAAACCGCAAACCTGGCCAAGCCCTGCAGGGCGGCCCGCGCCGGCGACTCCGGCAGCCCGGACAGGGCCGCCTCAGCGCGCTCGGCATGGGTCTGCGCGAGCCCGGCAGTGTACGCGATGGCCCCGGTCGATTCAATCACGGCCAGCACAGCGGCAAAGTCGGGCTCGCCGTCGGCCTGCATCGCTGCCCGCAAAGTGGCCGCCTGCTGCGGTTCAGCCTGCTGCAGGGCGTAGGCCAACGGCAAGGTCGGGCTGCCTTCGGCCAGATCGTCGCCCAGGTTCTTGCCGGTGCGCGCCACGTCGCCGCGGTAGTCGAGCAGATCATCCGCCAGCTGGTAGGCCAGCCCGAAGTGCAGGCCGTAGTCGCCGAGCGCCTGCTGCACCGCC
Organism: Pseudomonadota bacterium; assembly: GCA_049322795.1. Lineage (GTDB taxonomy): Bacteria > Pseudomonadota > Gammaproteobacteria > Immundisolibacterales > Immundisolibacteraceae > Immundisolibacter. The sequence goes on from JBMOQH010000014.1 coordinate 153,791, forward strand.
GTGTCCTGCCCGGCCAGCAGGGCGCCGCAACGCGCCGCCGCCTCGAACAGGGTGGCGGTCTTGTTGCGAGCGATGGCCAGACACTGCGCGGGGGTGGCGTCGACGTTGCGGCGGTTCAGGTATTGCTGCACCTCGCCTTCGGAGATCTGGTTGGTGGCGGTGGCCAGCACGTCCATCACCGCCGGCGAACCCAGCTCCACCATCATCTCGAACGAGCGTGAGTAGAGAAAATCGCCGACCAGCACGCTGAGCCCGTTGCCGAAGCGACTGTTGGCGGTCTGCCGCCCGCGGCGCAGGTCGGACTCGTCGACCACGTCGTCGTGCAGCAGGGTGGCGGTGTGGATGAACTCGACGATGGCCGCCAGCAGGCAGTGCTGGTCACCTGCATAGCCGCATGCGCGCGCCGCCAGCACCGCCATCACCGGCCGCAGACGCTTGCCGCCGCTGTGAATGATGTAGCCGGACAGCTGGTCGATGGTGGCGACCGTGGAATGCAGGCGCTGCTCGATGAGCGTGTTGACGGCCACCATGTCGGTGGCGGCCGGCTCGAGTAGCTCGGCCAATGAGTTGGCAGTCATGCGCACGCTTGGGACGGGAGCTGCGAAGCCGGCGGATGCTAGGTTTTGGTGCCGGCGAGTGTCAAGCCATTTGACCCTGCCCACGCCACAGACCTAGAATTCACACCCTTTTTTCCGCCGGGCGAATGCTCCCGCGCGGCAGGTCTGGTCACGGGGAAGTCCATGTTTGCGGTAATCGAAACCGGCGGCAAGCAATATCGCGTCGCGCAGGGTCAGGTGCTCAAGGTCGAGAAGCTCGATGGCGCCGTCGGCGACACTCTCACCTTCGACCGCGTGCTGATGGTCGGCGCGGGCGCCGACGTCAAGGTCGGCCGCCCCTACGTCGAGGGCGCCACTGTCACTGCGGAGCTGCGCGCGCTGGGCCGGCACCCGAAAATCCGCATCATCAAGTTCCGCCGGCGCAAGCACCATCAAAAGCAGATGGGCCACCGCCAGCACTACGTCGAAATCGCCATCACCGGCATCGGCGCCGCGTAACACGGCTTCAAGGAGCAAGCAGTCATGGCACACAAAAAAGCCGCAGGCAGTTCCCGCAACGGCCGCGATTCCGTTTCCAAGCGCCTGGGCGTGAAGCGCTTCGGCGGTGAGCACGTGCTGGCCGGCAACATCATCGTTCGCCAGCGCGGTACCGAGTTCCATCCGGGCGAAAACGTCGGCCTCGGCCGCGATCACACGCTGTTCGCGCTGGTCGAGGGTCGCGTGCGCTTTCGGGTCGGCGGCGCCAAGAACCGCCGTTTCGTCAGCATCGAGCCGCTGGCCTGAGTCACGGACCCGGCTAGCGCCAAAGCCCCGCTCCGGCGGGGCTTTGTGTTTATAGCGCCGTCATCATGCGTTTCGTCGACGAAGCCACCATCACCGTTGCCGGCGGCAAGGGCGGCAACGGCTGCATGGCGTTCCGGCGCGAAAAATACATTCCCTTCGGCGGGCCGGACGGCGGTGACGGCGGCGACGGCGGCAGCGTCTACCTCGTCGCCGACGAGGGCCTGAACACCCTGAGCGACTTTCGCTATCAGCGCGAGTTCCGCGCCGAGAGCGGCCAGCCCGGCGCCGGCAGCAACCGCACCGGCCGGGCCGGTGCCGACTGCGAGATCAAGGTGCCAGTCGGCACCGTGGTGCGGGACGCCGACACCGGCGAGCAGATCGGCGACCTGACCCGCCACGGCGAGCGCCTGAAGGTCGCCGCCGGCGGCTTTCACGGCCTCGGCAACACCCGCTACAAGAGCAGCATCAACCGTGCTCCGCGCCAGACCAGTCCCGGCAAGCCCGGCGATCTGCGGCGCCTCGCGCTCGAGCTGCGCCTGCTGGCCGATGTCGGTCTGCTGGGCGCCCCGAACGCCGGCAAATCGACGCTGCTGACGGCCATCTCGGAAGCCCGGCCCAAAGTGGCCGACTACCCGTTCACGACGCTCAACCCGGAACTCGGCGTGGTCGAGGTCAACCGCCTGCACCGCTTTGTGATGGCGGACATCCCGGGCCTGATCGAGGGCTCGGCCGCCGGCGCCGGGCTCGGCACGCAGTTCCTGCGACACCTGTCCCGCACACGCCTGCTGCTGCACGTGCTCGACCTCGCGCCCGCCGACCCGGCCAGCAAGCCGGCCGACGAGGCGCGCAAGATCGTCGCCGAACTCGAAGCCTTCGACCCCGATCTCGCCGCCCTGCCCCGCTGGCTGGTCCTGAACAAGGCCGATCTGCTGCCGCCGGAAGAGGCCGCCGCGCGTGCCAAGGAAGTCGCCCGCAAGCTGCGCTGGAAAGGGCCGCTGTTCGTCATCTCGGCGGCCACCGGCCAGGGCTGTCAGGCGCTGTGCGAGGCGGTGTTGCAGCACCTGCAACAGGAATCCGAGGCCTCGACGTGAACCGCGCGTCGTTTGCCGGCAGCGGGCGCTGGGTGGTCAAGATCGGCAGCGCGCTGCTCACCGCCGGCGGCGCCGGTCTCGACACGCAGGCCATCGCCGCCTGGGTGGCGCAGCTCGCGGCCCTGCGCGCGCAGGGCCGCCAGGTGGTGGTGGTGTCCTCGGGGGCCGTCGCCGAGGGCATGCGCCGCCTCGGCTGGCAGGCCCGCCCGGACGCCATCCACGACCTGCAGGCCGCCGCCGCGGTCGGCCAGATGGGCCTGGTGCAGGCCTGGGAGAGCTGCTTTCAGGCCCACGGCGTGCACACCGCGCAGGTACTGCTGACGCACGAGGACCTCGCGGACCGCCGCCGCTACCTGAATGCGCGCAGCGCCCTGCGCACGTTGCTCGATCTTGGCGTGGTGCCGATCATCAACGAGAACGATACGGTCGCCTGCGACGAACTGCGCTTTGGCGACAACGACACCCTGGGCGGCCTGGTGGCCAACCTGATCGAGGCCAAGCTGCTGGTGCTGCTGACCGACCGCGACGCCATGTACGAGGCCGACCCAGCTCTTGACCCGCAGGCCGGTCGCCTGGCGACCGCGCACGCCGCCGATCCGGCGCTGGACGCCATGGCCGGCACCGGCGGTCGGCTCGGTCGCGGCGGCATGCAGACCAAGCTGCGCGCGGCGCGCCTGGCGGCGCGGTCCGGCGCCGCCACCTGGATCGTCGGGGGCAGCATCGAGGAGGTGCTGGTCAAGCTCGCCGCCGGCGCCGACATAGGCACCCTGCTATTGCCCGAACAAGAGCCGTTGCAGGCACGCAAGCTGTGGCTGGCCGGCAACCTGCACGTGCGCGGAAAATTGGTCATCGATGCGGGCGCCGAACACGTACTTCGCCAGGCCGGACGAAGCCTGCTGGCGGTCGGCGTGACAACGGTCGAAGGCGATTTCCGGCGCGGCGACCTGGTCGCCATCGCAGGCGCGGACGGGCGCGAGATCGCGCGCGGTCTGTGCAACTACAGCGCCGACGAGACGCGGCGTATCAAGGGCCTGGCAAGCAGCCGATTTGCCGAGGTGCTCGGCTATGTCGACGAGGAGGAACTGATCCACCGCGACAACCTGGTACTGCTGTGACGGGCAGTCAAACCCGTCCCGCCAAAACAGAAAAAGCCCGATCCGGGCTTTTTCTGTCTGTTGGCACGCGCGCCGCGGCGCGCGGCGTGTCAGGCGGCCTGGCGCAGCGCGAAGATGCGCTTGTTCAGGCGGCTCTTGTGGCGGGCGGCCTTGTTCTTGTGAATCAGGCCACGGGCGGCCATGCGGTCCAGCAGCGGCACGGCGGCGCGGTAGCTGGTGCTGGCGGTGTCGGCGTCACCGGCGCGAATGGCCGCCAGCACGCGCTTGACGGCAGTACGCAGCGCCGAGCGACGGCTGGCGTTGTGGGCGCGGCGGTCGTCGTTCTGACGGGCGCGCTTGATGGCTTGCGGGCTGTTGGCCACGGCGAAATACCTGCATCGAAAACCAAAAAAAGGCCGCGAATCATGCGCATCGACGCCGGGTTTGTCAACCCGAAAAAGCACCCCCAGGCCGCCTGAGCATGCTGCGTTCCGCCGCTTCGGTGGGCCTTGCCACCACCACCTCGCGCGTGCTCGGCTATGTGCGCGACACGGTCATCGCCACCAGCTTCGGCGCCGGCCCGGCGGCCGACGCGTTCTTCGTCGCCTTCCGCATCCCGAACTTCCTGCGCCGCCTGTTTGCCGAGGGCGCGTTCTCGCAGGCCTTCGTGCCGGTGCTGTCCGAGTACCGAACACAGCGCGACGCGGCCGCGGTGCGCGACCTGGTCGCCCATACGCTCGGCACGCTGGGCGCGGTGCTGCTGCTGGTCACGGTGCTCGCCGTCATCGCCGCGCCGCCGCTGGTGTGGCTGCTGGCGCCGGGCTTCGGCGACGACCCGCAGCGCGCCGAACTCACCGCCACGCTGCTGCGGATCACCTTCTTCTATCTGCCGCTGGTGTCGCTCGCGGCGGCAGTCGGTGGCGTGCTCAACACCTTCGGGCGCTACTTCGCGCCGGCCTTGACGCCGCTGTTCCTGAACCTCGCCATGATCGGCGCCGCCGTGTGGCTGGCCCCGCGACTCGACGTGCCGGTAGTGGCGCTCGCCATCGGCGTCGTGATCGGCGGGCTGGCGCAGCTGCTGTGGCAACTGCCGACGCTCGCCGCCACCGGCAACCTGGTGCGCCCGCGGCTCGGCTTCTCGCACCCCGGCGTGCGACGCATCCTGAAATTGATGGGGCCCGGCGTGTTCGGCTCGTCGGTCGCGCAGATCAACCTGATGTTCGACACCGTGGTGGCGTCGTTCCTGGTCACCGGCAGCGTGTCCTGGCTGTACTACGCCGACCGCCTGATGGAGTTCCCGCTCGGCGTGCTCGCGATTGCCTTCGCCACGGTGATCCTGCCGCGACTGTCGCGCCAGCACGCCGGGGGGGATGGCGAGGCCTTCTCGCGCACGCTCGACTGGGGTCTGCGCTGGGTGCTGCTGGTCGGCGCGCCGGCGGCGGCGGGATTGTTCATGCTGGCCGGGCCGCTGCTCGGCACGCTGTTCAACTACGGCGCCTTCGACGCGCATTCCGTGCACATGGCGCGCCTGGCGCTGTGGGCCTTCGCGCCGGGATTGCTGGCGTTCATGGCCATCAAGGTGCTGGCGCCCGGCTATTACGCCCGCCAGGACACACGCACGCCGGTGCGCATCGGCGTCATCGCCATGCTGACCAACATGGGCTTCACGCTGCTTCTGGTGTGGCCCTTCAAGCACGCGGGGCTGGCCCTGTCCACCAGCTTGGCCGCGTACCTCAACGCGTTATTATTGCTGCGCGGTTTGCGGCACAGCGGCGTGTATCGACCGCAGCCCGGCTGGGCGCTGTTCGTGCTGCGCGTGGCGTTTGCCACGCTCGCCATGGCGGTGCTGCTGTGGCTGGGGGCGGGCCCGCTCGATGCCTGGCTCGCGCTCGGCGCCGGCGATCGCGTAATGCGACTCGGACTTTGGGTCGTCGGCGGGGCTGTTTGCTATGGCGGAATGCTGCTGCTGTTGCGGCTGCCGCTGACCGCGCTGCGCCACCCGTGATGAGCCATCCGGAAACCGCGCGGCATCCACTCGCTGCCGCCTACCCTACCCCCACCTACGCCAATCGCACGATCACACGCCGCGTGGACGACGACCTCCTTCGTATCGGATCGCCGCAGGATCCCCGCGTGTTCAGCCTGGCCGAGGCGCAGGGGCTGTTCCCGCTGGTGCGCGGCATCACCCAACGGGCGGCCGAAGCGCTGGCACCGGTGCAACGGCAACTGAAGGTGCTGCCGCGGCGCACGCCGGAACTGCAGGCGGCGGAGGCGCGCTACCAGACCATCGTCAACGCCTGGATGAACAAGATGCGCCGCCTAGGCCTGGTGGTCAAAGGCCTTTGGCTGGTCGACTTTGACACCGGCGACGGTTATCTGTGCTGGAAATATCCGGAACTCAAGCTCGGCCACTACCACGGCTACGACGAGGGCTTCGCCGGGCGCCGGCCGCTGGCCGAGGTGCTCGAAACCCTGGACCCCGACTGGGCGCGCTACTGAGCCGCGCCCGCACAGGAACATTCGCCATGTGGAATCTGGCGTGGAACTGATCCGCGGCCTGCACAACCTGCGCCCCCGCCACCGCGGCTGCGTGGCCAGCATCGGCAACTTCGATGGCGTGCACCTGGGCCACCGGGCCATCGTGGCGCGCCTGCTCGACCATGCCGCCACGCTGGGACTGCCGGCGCGGGTGGTGCTGTTCGAACCGCAGCCGCTGGAGTTCTTCCGCCCGCAGGCGGCCGAGCCGCGGTTGATGCGCCTGCGCGAGAAGCTGGCGGCTCTCTCGGCGCTCGGCGTCGACGGCGTGCTGTGCCTGCGCTTCGACGCGCGCCTGGCCGGCATGCCGCGCCAGCAGTTCGTCGACCGGCTGTTGACACAGGGCCTGGGCGTGCGGCAGCTGGTGGTGGGCCCGGATTTCCGCTTCGGCCACCAGCGCCTGGGCGACGTCGACTATCTGGCAACCGCCGGCGCCGCGGCCGGCTTCGGCGTCGAGGTGGTGCCGCCGCTGCAACTGGACGGCGAGCGCGTCAGCAGCACGGCCGTGCGCCGGCACCTGATGGCCGGCGACCTCGACGGCGCGGCGCGCCTGCTGGGCCGTCCGTACACCCTGCACGGGCGGGTGAGCCATGGCGACGCGCGCGGCCGCACGATCGGTTTTCCCACCCTGAACCTGCCCCTGCACCGCAAGGCGGTGAGCCTGCGCGGCGTGTTCGCGGTGCGGGTGACCGGGCTCGCCCCTGCGCCATTGCCCGCCGTGGCCAACCTCGGCTGGCGGCCAACCGTGGGTGGCCGCTACCCGCTGCTGGAAGTCCACGTGCTCGATTTCGACGGTCAGGTGTACGGCCGTCAGGTAGAGGTCGAGTTCGTGCGGCGCCTGCGCGACGAGCAGCGCTTCGACGGCCTCGATGCGCTGCGCCGGCAGATCGACGACGACGTGCGCGCCGCCCGCGCCGTGCTTGCCCAATCCTGAGATCCCGATGGCCGACTACAAAGCGACGCTCAACCTGCCGCAGACCGACTTTCCGATGCGCGGCAACCTGCCGCAGCGCGAGCCGCAGACCCTGGCGCGCTGGCATGAGCAGGACATCTACGCCCGCCTGCGCCGCGAGCGCGCCGGCCGGCGGCGGCGCGTGCTGCACGACGGCCCGCCGTACGCCAACGGCGACATCCACATCGGCCACGCGGTCAACAAGATTCTCAAGGACATCATCGTCAAGTCCTGGACGCTCGACGGCGACGACGCGCCCTACGTGCCGGGCTGGGACTGCCACGGCCTGCCCATCGAGCACGTGGTCGAAAAAAAGCTCGGCAAGCCGGGCGACAAGGTCAGCGCCAACGAGTTTCGCGCCGCCTGCCGCGACTACGCGGCCAAGCAAGTCGCCGGGCAGAGCGTGGATTTCCAGCGCCTCGGCGTCATCGGCGACTGGGCGCGGCCCTACCTCACCATGGCGCCGCAGACCGAAGCCGACATCCTGCGCGCGCTCGGGCGCATCGTCGCCGGCGGCTATGTGTTCAAGGGCGAGCGGCCGGTGCACTGGTGTCTGGACTGCCGCTCGGCGCTGGCCGAAGCCGAGGTGGACTACCAGGACAAGACCTCGCCGGCCATCGACGTGCGCTTTGCGGTGCACGACCGCGCCCGTGTGCTCGCCGCGTTCGGTGCCGCCGACGACGGCCGGCCGCTCAGCCTGCCCATCTGGACCACCACGCCGTGGACGCTGCCGGCCAATCAGGCCGTGGCGCTCAACGCCGACATCGAATACGGCCTGTACGACACCGGCACCGAGCGGCTGATCCTCGCCACCGAGCTGGCCGAGACCGCCCTGGCGCGCTACGACCTTGGCGGCGCGCGGGAACTCGGCCGCTGCACCGGCCAGGCGCTAAACGGCGCGACGCTGCGCCACCCGTTCCTCGACCTCACGGTGCCGGTGATCCTCGGCGACCACGTCACCACCGAGGCCGGCACCGGCGCCGTGCACACCGCGCCCGGCCACGGCGCGGACGATTTCGCCATCGGCAAGGTGTACGGCCTCAAGGTCTACAACCCGGTCGGCAGCGACGGCCGCTTCCTGCCCGGCACACCGCACGTGGAAGGCCAGCAGGTGTTCGCCGCCAACAAGGCCATCATCGAACTGCTGCGCGAACGCGGCGCCCTGCTCGCCGACCGGCCGCTGCAGCACAGCTACCCGCACTGCTGGCGCCACAAGACGCCCACCATCACGCGCACCACGCCGCAGTGGTTCATCGCCATGGCGCACGCGGACCTGCGCGACAAGGCGCTCAACGCCATCGTGCAGACCGAGTGGACCCCCGAATGGGGCGAGGCGCGTATCCACGGCATGATCGAAAACCGCCCGGACTGGTGCATCTCGCGCCAGCGCGTGTGGGGCGTGCCGATCGCGCTGTTCGTGCACCGCGTCAGCGGCGAGCTGCACCCGCGCACGCCGGAGCTGATCGAAGCCGTCGCGCAGCGCATCGAACACGGCGGCATCGAGGCGTGGTTCGAGCTCGACCCGGCCGAGCTGCTGGGCGCCGAGGCCGGTGACTACGACAAGGTGGCGGACATTCTCGACGTGTGGTTCGACTCCGGCGTCACGCATGCCAGCGTGCTGGAGCGCCGCCCGGAACTGGCCTTCCCGGCCGAGCTTTACCTTGAAGGCTCGGACCAGCACCGCGGCTGGTTCCATTCCTCGCTGCTGACGTCCGTCGCCCTGCACGGCCACGCGCCGTACCGCGGCGTGCTCACGCACGGCTTCACGGTGGACGCCGCCGGCAAGAAGATGTCGAAGTCGGCCGGCAACGTGATCGCCCCGCAGAAGGTGATCAGCCAGCTCGGCGCGGACGTGCTGCGCCTGTGGGTGGCGAGCACCGACTACAGCGCCGAGATGTCGATCTCGGACGAGATTCTCGCCCGCACCGCCGACGCCTACCGGCGCCTGCGCAACACCGCGCGCTTTCTGCTGGCGAATCTGGCCGGCTTCGACCCGGCCGCGCATGGCGTGCCGCCGGCCGACATGGTGGCCATTGACCGCTGGCTGCTATACCGCGCCGCCGCGCTCGATGCGGAGGTGCGGGCCGACTACGCCGCCTACCGCTTCCACGAGGTGAGCCGCAAGGTGCACCACTTCTGCGCGGTGGATCTGGGCGCGTTTTACCTCGACGTGATCAAGGACCGCCAGTACACCGGTCAGGCCGACGGCCGGCCGCGCCGCTCCGCTCAGACGGCCATGTACCACGCGCTGGAACTGCTGGTGCGCTGGGTCGCGCCGATTCTGAGCTTCACCGCCGAGGAGATCTGGGCCTGCATGCCGGGCCAGCGGGCCGACAGCGTGCTGCTGGCCGAGTGGTATGCGCTGCCGGCGCTTACGGACGAGTTTACGCAAGCGTTGAGGCTGTCGCAGTGGGAACGCCTGCGCGCCATCCGCGACGCCGTGAACCGCCACCTCGAGCGCCTGCGCGTGGCCGGCGACATCGGCTCGGCGCTGGACGCGGAGGTCGATCTTTACGTCGGCGAGGCCGACGCCGCGCTGCTCGGCACGCTGGGCGAGGAGCTGCGCTTCGTGCTGATCTGCTCCTACGCCCGCGTGCACCCGGCTGACGAACGCCCTGCCGAAGGGGTGACGGAGGACGACGGGCTGTGGATCGTGTGGATCGCCGCACGCGCCAGCACACACCCCAAGTGCGTGCGCTGCTGGCACCACCGGGACGACGTCGGCACCCACGCGGATCACCCGGAGCTGTGCGGACGCTGCGTTGAGAACGTCGCCGGCCCCGGCGAGCTGCGGCAGTGGGCCTGATGCGGGCGCGGCTCGCGCTCGCCGCGCTGGTGCTGGTGCTCGATCAGGCCAGCAAGCTCGCCGTGCTGCGGCTGCTGGAGCCCTACCAGACGGTGCCGCTCATTCCTGGCTTCAACCTCACGCTGGCCTTCAACCGCGGCGCCTCGTTCAGCTTTCTGGCCGATGCCGGTGGCTGGCAGCGCTGGCTGTTCAGCGCCATCTCGCTCGCCGCGAGCGTGGTCATCGTGGTGCTGCTGCGCCGCACGCCGCCGGCGGACCGCCTGAACGCCAGCGGCCTGTCACTCGTGCTGGGCGGCGCCATCGGCAATCTGATCGACCGCCTGTGGCTGGGGCACGTGGTCGACTTTCTGGACGTCTACTACGGCGCCTCGCACTGGCCGGCATTCAACGTGGCCGACAGCGCCATCACGGTCGGCGCCGGGCTGCTGCTGCTCGGCATGTGGCGGCAGGAACGGGCGACGAGTCAGCCAAGCGCCTGACGGCCGCCGGCCACGCGTCAGTCCAGAAACAGATCCAGCAGCAGTTCGCGGCCCGGCTCGACGGCGTAGGCGTCGAAGTCGGTCACGCCGGCCTGTGCCAGCACTGCCTCGTCGATGAAGCAGTTGCCGCTCAGCTCGCGGCTGCGGCGGGTCAGGATCCAGTGCGCGGCGTCGGCGACGATCTCGGGCTTGCGGCAGGCACCCGGCTCGACGCCGGCCAGCATGTCGACCGCCGAGGTCGCAATCACCGTGCGCGGCCACAGGGCATTGACCGCCACGCCCTGCTCGCGAAACTCCTCCGCCAGCGCCAATGCGACGAGGCTCATGCCGTACTTGCTGGCGGTATAGGCCGGGTGCGGCGCCAGCCAGCGCGGCTCGAGGTTCAGCGGCGGCGACAGGGTCAGGATGTGCGGGTTCTCGGCCCGTAGCAGATGCGGCAGGCAGGCGCGGGCGGCGACCCAGCTGCCGCGCAGGTTGATGTCTAACATCAGGTCGAAGCGCCTGACCGGCGTGGCCAGCGTGCCGGCGAGATGAATGGCCGACGCGTTGTTGACCAGGATGTCGATGCCGCCGAAGTGCTGCGCCGCCCGCTCGACCGCCGCCTCGACGGCGGCCTCGTCACGCACGTCCACCGCCAGCGCCAGCGCCCGCCCGCCGGCGTCCTCGATCTCCTGCGCCGCCGTGTGGATGGTGCCGGGCAGCCTGGGATGCGGCTCGGCGGTCTTGGCGGCGATGACGATATTGGCGCCGTCCTCGGCCGCGCGCAGCGCGATCGCCTTGCCGATGCCGCGGCTGGCGCCGGTGATGAATAGCGTCTTGCCGTACAGACTGTCCATGCCTTGCCTCAGGTGCCTGGCGCCACGACTCGCCGGCGCAGCCATTGGGGGCCAAGCGCCGCCAGCAGGCTGCCGCCGACCACCAGCACCGCGCCCACCAGTTGGTACAGGCGCATCGGCTCGTGCAGCAGCAGGGTCGACAGCAGCACGGTGTACACCGGCGTCATGTTCATGAAGGCCATGGCCTCTGCGGCGCCCACGGCTTTGACACCGGTATTCCATGCCAGGAGCGCACCGACGCCGACGAACACGGCGATGAAACCAAGCGCCTGCCACACCTGCGGCGTGAAACGCGGCTCGCCGGTGGCGAACTCCCACAGGCCCCACGGCAGCACCATCACCAGGGACAGCGCCGACGTGATGGCGGTCACCGACAGCACCGAGCGGCGGCGCATCACCTCACGGCCGGCAATCGAATAGCCGGCCCACAGCACCATGGAACCGAGCAGCAGCAGATCGCCGGCGTTGAAGTGCAGGCTGGCAAGGCGCGCGAGACTGCCGCCGGACAGGATCACGGCGATGCCGCCCAGCGACACCAGCGCCCCGAACCACTGCACCGGCCGCACCACCGTGCGCAGCACCACGAACGCCAGCACCAGCGACACCAGCGGCCCGGCGGCATTCATCAGCGCGGCGTTGATGGCATCCGTGTAGCGCAGGCCGAGATAGAACACGCCCTGAAACCCGGCCACGCCGCTGAAGGCCATGAAGCACAGCCGCCAGAAATCCTCGCGCAGCGGCGGCTCGTCGGAGCGCCGCAGCACACGCACCAAGACCGTCAGCAGCACCAGCGACATCGCTCCGCGCACGGTCACGATCAAGCCGGGCCCGAGAAAACTGCGCAGCGCCCGGCCGACCACCATGTTGCCGGCCCAGAACACGCAGGCGAGGTTCAGCCACAGGTACGGCGCGACGCGGCCCACAGCGATCAGTCCGGCAGGATGGACAGCGCGCGCTGCGGCTCGGCGATGCGCCGGCGCAGGATGCGCTCGAAGTGTGCCGGGTCCTTGACGTGGGTGATTTCGCCGGCCCGCGGAAAGTGCAGGTCGTACAGGCGCGACAGCCAGAAGCGCAGCGCCGCCGCGCGCAGCATGGCGGGCAGCGCGTCCGTTTCGCCGGCCGCCCACGGGCGGCTGTCGGCGTAGGCAGCCAGAAAGGCGCGGGCGCGGGCTGCGTCGAAGTCGCCGTCCGGGGCGATGCACCAGTCGTTCAGGCAGATGGCGACGTCGTACAGCAGGATGTCGTTGCAGGCGGCGTAGTAGTCGATCACGCCCGTCAGCTGCCCGTTCTCGAACAGCACGTTGTCGCGGAACAGGTCGGCATGGATCACGCCGCGCGGCAGGCGCTCGGTGTCGAGGCCGGCCTGGAAGGCGATCTCGCCGTCGATCAGCGCCATCGCCTCTGCCTCCACGCTGGCGCGCAGCGCGTCGGCGGTGAAGCGCCACCAGGCCGGACCGCGCTCGTTGGCCCGCCGGCGGTGCACGTGCCGGCCGATGCGGTGGATGCGCCCGAGCGCGCCGCCCACGGCCGCGCATTGCTCGGCCGAGGGCTCGCTGACGGCGCGCCCGGCCAGACGCTCGACCAGCGCCGCCGGACGCTGCGCCAGGCGGCGAAGATAACTGCCGTCGTCGGCCATGATCGGCCGTGGGCAGGCCAGGCCGTGGTCGGCCAGCGTCACCATCAGTTCCAGGAAATATTCCAGCTCCACCTCGGCATGACGCTCGAACAGCGTCAGCACGAAGCGCCCGCCGCGGGTGGTGACGAAGTAGTTGGTGTTCTCGATGCCGTCCGCGATGCCCTGCAGGTCCAGCAGCTCACCGACGGCGTAGTCCTTCAGAAAGGCCGCGACCTCGGCCGTCTCGACCCGGGTGTAAACCGACACGCAGCCTCCCGACTACCAGCGCAGCAGCACCCATCGCGGCACCGGCGGCGGGTTCTTGATGTCGTTGATCTGCTGGCTGAACTCGCCCTGGCCGGTGGGGTCGACCAGGTAATAGGCGGGGCCGATGGCCGGAATCACCTTGACCATGTAGACGCGGCCGTTGACGGAATATTCCTCACGCGTGCCCTTGGCGTCACGCTTGATCGTGACCTCGGGCGACGACGCTTCGCCTTCCTGCGGCGCCACCTGAAGTTCCGGTGGCACCTCGCTGCCGGCGGGTGGCGTGTCGTCGCGATTCTCGACCTGCAACTCCGGCAGCGCCTCGGTTCCGGGGGGCGGGGCTTTCTGGGCGGCGTGCGCCGTGCCGGCCAGCAACAGCGCGATGAACAGCGCACGACGCATGGGGAAAAGCTCCTGGAAGGGCGGAAAAACGCTCACCGAAGGATAGCACCGCGCCACCGCCGGACCGCGGCGCTACACTGCCGGCGGCCCCTTCGCCCGATTGCCGACACCGCCCCCGCGCATGCCCGAATCACCGCTGATCGTCCTGGTGGACGGCTCGTCCTACCTGTTCCGTGCCTTCCACGCGCTGCCGCCGTTGACCAACTCGCAGGGCCAGCCGACGGGCGTGACCTACGGCGTCGTCAACATGCTGCGCCGGCTGGAGCGCGACTACCCGGAAGCCCACATCGCGGTGGTGTTCGACGCCAAGGGGCCGACGTTTCGCCACGAGACCTTCGCCGACTACAAGGCCAACCGCCCGCCCATGCCGGACGATCTGGCCGTGCAGATCGCGCCGACGCAGGCGCTGGTGCGGGCATTGGGTCTCCCGCTGCTGGTGGTCGAGGGCGTGGAGGCGGACGACGTGATCGGCACGCTGGCGCGGCGCGCCGCCGCGCGCGGCGAGCAGGTGCTGATCTCCACCGCCGACAAGGACCTGGCGCAGCTGGTGGACGGGCAGGTACGCCTGGTCAACACCATGAGCAACACGGTGCTCGACGTCGCCGGCGTCGTGGACAAGTTCGGCGTGCCGCCGGAGTTGATCGCCGACTTCCTGGCCCTGACCGGCGACACGGTGGACAACATTCCGGGCGTGCCCAAGGTCGGCCCCAAGACGGCCGCCAAGTGGTTGCAGGAATATGGCTCGCTCGACGGCGTGATCGCCAACGCCGACAAGGTGGGCGGCAAGGTGGGCGAGAGCCTGCGCGAGACGCTGGACGCGCTGCCGCTGTACCGGGATCTGGCCACCGTGCGCTGCGACGTGCCGCTCGACATCGATCCCGACAATCTCAACCGCGCCGCGCCGGACGTGGCGGCGCTCCGGCAGTTGTTCACGCGGCTCGAGTTCAAGTCCTGGCTGAAGGAACTCGACCAGGGCGCGCCCGATACGCCGCCCGCTCCGGCCGGCCCGACCGGCGATGTCGCGGCGCCGGCCATCGACCGCGACGCCTACGAGACCGTCCTCGACATGGACACGCTCGAGCGCTGGTGCGAACGCCTCGCCGGCGCCAACGCCTTTGCCTTCGACCTTGAAACCGACGCGCTCGACCCGATCACCGCGCGCCTGGTCGGCGTGTCGTTTGCCTGCGAGCCCGGGCAGGCCGCCTATGTACCGGTCGGCCACGACTACCCCGGCGCGCCCGATCAGCTGCCCGCCGACGCGGTGCTCGCACGCCTGAAACCGCTGCTGGAGGCCGACCCGCCGCGCGTCATCGGCCAGGGCTTCAAGTTCGACTACACGGTGCTCGCCCGGCACGGCGTCGCGGTGGCCGGCCCGGCCTTCGACACCATGCTCGAGTCCTACGTGCTCGACAGCACCGCCAGCCGGCACGACATGGACACGCTCGCCGCGCGCCATCTCGGCCACACCACCATCACCTTCAAGGACGTGGCCGGCAGCGGCAGCAAGCAGATCACCTTCAACCAGGTGGACCTCGCCACCGTCACGCGCTACGCGGCCGAGGACGCCGACGTGACGCTGCGCCTGCACCGGCACTTCTGGCCGCGCATCGAGGCCGAACCGACGCTGAAGCGGGTGTTCGAGACCATCGAGATGCCGCTGTTGCCGGTGCTCTCGCGCATCGAGCGTCACGGCGTGCTCATCGACGCCGCGCTGCTGCGCCGCCAGAGCGGCGAACTCGCCGAGTCCATGCTGCGCCTGGAAGCCGAAGCCCACGCGCTCGCCGGGCGGCCGTTCAACCTCGGCTCGCCGCTGCAGATCCAGCAGATTCTGTACGACGAGCAGAAACTGCCGGTGCTGGGTCGCACGCCCAAGGGCCAGCCGTCCACCGCCGAGGACGTGCTGCAGGAACTCGCCCTGCACTACCCGCTGCCGCGGGTGATCCTGGAGCACCGCAGCCTGTCGAAGCTGCGCTCCACCTACACCGACAAGCTGCCGGCGCAGGTCAACCCGGCCACCGGGCGGGTGCATACCTCGTATCACCAGGCGGTGGCCTCGACCGGCCGGCTGTCCTCGTCCGATCCGAACCTGCAGAACATCCCGGTGCGGACGGCCGAGGGCCGGCGCATCCGCCAGGCCTTCATCGCGCCGCCGGGCTGCTTGCTCCTGTCGGCGGACTACTCGCAGATCGAGCTGCGCATCATGGCCCACCTGTCCGGCGACGCCGGCCTGCGGCGCGCGTTTGCCGAGGGCGCCGACGTGCACCGCGCCACCGCCGGCGAGATCTTCGGCGTCGCAGCCGAGGGCGTGAGCGCCGAGCAGCGGCGCGCCGCCAAGGCCATCAACTTCGGCCTCATCTACGGCATGTCGGCGTTCGGGCTTGCGCAGCAGCTCGGCATCGACCGCGGCGCCGCGCAACGCTACGTGGACCAGTACTTCGAGCGCTACCCCGGCGTGCGCGCCTACATGGACCTGACGCGCCAGCAGGCGCGCGAGCGCGGTTACGTCGAGACCGTGTTCGGGCGGCGCCTGTACCTGCCGGACATCCGCGCCGGCAACGCGCAGCGCCGCCAATACGCCGAGCGCACCGCCATCAACGCGCCCATGCAGGGCACGGCAGCGGACCTGATCAAGCTCGCCATGATCCGCATCGACCGCTGGCTGCGTGACAATGGCGAGCCGGCGCGCATGATCCTGCAGGTGCACGACGAGCTGGTGTTCGAGCTGCCGCGGGAGCGGGCAGACGCGCTGCGCGACGAGGTGGCCGCCCTGATGACCGCCGACAGCCCGCTCGACGTGCCGCTCGAGGTCGAGACCGGCCTTGGCACCAACTGGGACGAGGCGCACTGAGTCGAAAGCGGCAAAACGCCGTCCAGGGCGTGTTGCCTCCCGGCACGGACTCACGCCCGCGCCAGGTGTTGAGGCATCCTTGCCCCAATCGCCTGGCTACGCATTTCATTGATGAGGAGACCACCATGATTCCGTTCGAGAAACTCACCGCCCCGACGCGCCTTTTCATCAACGGCGCCTACCAGGACGCCAGCGGCGGCGCCTGCTTCGACAACATCAACCCGGCCACCGGCCAGTCCTTGGGCACGGTGGCCAAGGGCACGGCGGCGGACATCGACCAGGCGGTCAAGGCCGCCCGCGCGGCCTTCGAGTCGGACGCCTGGGCCGGCATGGGGGCGGCGGATCGCGAACGCCTGCTGCACCGCTTCGCCGATCTCATCGAACAGAACGCCGCCACGCTCGCCGCGCTCGAGACCTACGACACCGGCAAGCCGTTTGGCGACGCCAGCAAGGTGGACCTGCCGCTGTCGGTGCAGACGCTGCGCTACTACGCCGGCTGGCCGTCCAAGCTGCGCGGCGAGACGGTGCCGGTGCGCGGGCCGTTCCTGACCTACACGCTGCGCGAGCCGATCGGCGTCATCGGCCAGATCGTGCCGTGGAACTTCCCGCTGTTCATGGCGGTGATGAAGCTCGCCCCGGCGCTGGCCGCCGGCAACACGGTGGTGCTGAAGCCGGCCGAGCAGACGCCGCTGACGGCGCTGTATCTGGGCAATCTCATCAACGAGGCCGGCTTTCCGCCGGGCGTGGTCAACATCGTCTCCGGCATCGGCACCGAGGCCGGCGAGGCGCTGATCACCCACCCGGACGTCGACAAGGTGGCCTTCACCGGCTCCACGCGCACTGGCCAGCACATCATGCGCCAGGCGGCCGGCACGCTGAAGCGCATCAGCCTCGAACTCGGCGGCAAGTCGCCGCACATCATCTTCGGCGATGCGGATCTGAAATCGGCCATGCGCGCCATCGGCGCCGCCATCTTCTACAACCAGGGCGAGGTGTGCATCGCCGGCTCGCGCCTGTTCGTCGAAAAGCCTCTCTACGAGCAGGCGCTCGAGGCCGCCAGCCAGGCCGCGGCGCGCATGAAGGTGGGCGACCCCTTCGCCGAGGACACGCGCGTCGGGGCGCTGGTGTCCGAGCAGCACTGGAAGCGCGTGGACGAGTACGTGAAGCTCGGCGTCAGCGAGGGCGCCACGGTGGTGGCCGGCGGTGCGCCGGCCGACGTCGGTGGGCGCGGCTACTTCTACCAGCCGACCGTGTTGGCCGGCGTCAGCAACTCCATGCGCGTGGCGCAGGAGGAAATCTTCGGCCCCGTGCTGTCGGTGATCCCCTTCGAGGACGAGGCGGACGTGCTCGCGCTGGCCAACGACACCCAGTACGGCCTCGCCGCCGGGCTGTGGACGCAGAACGTCGGCAAGGCGCACCGCGTGGCACGCGCCATCAAGGCCGGCACGGTGTACATCAACGCCTACGGCGTGCTGGACGCCGCGGCGCCGTTCGGCGGCTACAAGATGTCGGGTCTGGGGCGCGAGAACGGCGAGGAAGGCATCGCCATGTACACCGAGGTCAAGACCGTCTGGACCGGGCTCAAATAAGCGCCGGAGGGTTCGCTGGCCACGGCGGTTTCGCGGCGAGGGCGCCGCTCCCACGATCCAGGTTGTGGGAGGTCCCCCGTGGGAGGCCCGCCCCCGGGCCGAATGATTTGAGTTGACTCGGAACATTCGCGGCGGGGGCGCCGCTCCCACAGCACCGCCGCCTGTGGGAGGCCCGCCTGTGGGAGGCCCGCCCTCGGGCCGAATGAATCCCTAAAGGAGAACACCCCACATGGACATCAACCTCAAGGGCAAGGTCGCCGTCGTCACCGGCGGGCGCCAGGGCATCGGCCACGGCATCACGCAGGCCTTTCTCGAAGCCGGCGCGAGCGTGCTCACCTGCGCCCGCGACGGCGCCGGCCTGGACGCGGAAATCGCCAAATGGCGCACCACGCACGGCGAGCGCGTGGCCGGCATCGCGGCCGACGTCGGCAAAGGCGAGGACATCGAGCGGCTGATGGCCGAGGCCACGGCCCGCTTCGGCGGCATCGACGTGCTGGTCAACAACGCCGCCACGTCGCAGGCCGGCACGCTCACCGGCCTCAGCGACGAGCAGTGGCACACGGAGTTCGACGTCAAGCTGCTGGCCATGATCCGCACCGCCCGCGCCGCGGTGCCGCTGATGCTGGCCCGTGGCGGCGGCAGCATCGTCAACATCAACGCCATCTTCGCCCGCCAGCCGGACATGACGTTTTATGCCTCGAGCGTGGTGCGCGCCGGGTGCCTGTCCTTCACCAAGCTGCTGGCCAAGGAATACGCCGCCCAAGGCATTCGCGCCAACGCGATTGGTCTCGGACTTGTGGAAACGCCGGCCTGGCAGGCCTGGCACGACCCGGCGCAGGGTAGCTATGCGGATTTCCTGACCTCGACCGCCTCGTATTACCGCGTGCCGATGGGCCGCATCGGGCAGGTGCGGGAAGTGGCCAACGTGGCGCTGTTTCTGGCCTCGGACGCCGCCAGCTACGTGACCGGCGCCCAGCTGGACGTCGACGGCGGCATGGCGGCGTATACCTAACCGCAGCGCGGCGCCGCCAAAACAGAACGGGGCGCCGAAGCGCCCCGTTCTGTCAGCTCGATCTGGACAGCTATCAAGCCGCCGCTTTGTCCTTCCTGCGGCGCAGGCTTACACCCGCCGCCAACAGGCCACCCGCGATCAAGGCCAAGCTACCCGGGGCCGGCACTACTGGTGGCCGGGACGGCTGGACTGCGCGCCCGATGAACAGCTGCTCATATCCATTGTTCAGCGCCTTGCCGAAACCGTTGTCGGTGCCGGTGCAGATGACCGCATCCTTGTTGGTACCGAATAGCGTTGGATCGCAGCCCATGCGGAAGTCCACGTGCATGACGGCCGTGAGATTGCCAGCAGCAATCAAGTCCGCAAGCAGCGCATTCAGCTCCGGGAACAGGATGGCGTACGCCGCGTGGTCGGCTCCCAGATTGTGGTCGATCGGCGCCGACGCGCCTGGCGTGCCGCAGGAGACGGGCAACGGCGGGGTGCCGCTCACGCACAGAGCACCGCCCGACAACACGTAGTCGGTGTTCGCATTGCTATTGCCGTCAGGACCCGTTTTATCCGACGTATAACTCGTAACGTCGCCGTTGACCGTGCCGCCGCCTCCCTCGGACACCAGCGCATATTTGCCGTTGTTGTTCGTGAAGTCGAAGGTGCCGTAGGTTGTAAGGCCATCGGCGCTGGTCACCGTGATCTGGGCCCAGACCGCCAGCGACTCGGCGGCAGTGCCGTTACTCTTTTCCTGGTTGTTATTGAAGAAGAATACGAGTGCATCGCCACCCAAGAAGGTCGACAACGACCCCACGGTCGCATCCCAAGTGGTGGGTTTGTCACCCGTGAAAGCTGACACCTGCCCGGGATCCGTGGCCGGATAGGTAACGCTGCCAACCGTGGTACCACCCGTCTGGAAGAACGCCACGCCAGAGCTGTTCGGCGTGCTGTAGGCATCGTCCATGCCGGCGAAATTCTCATTGATCGGCTTGCCGCCGGCACCGGTTGCGATCACCACCAAGTCCTTGATCTTCCCAGGCGTCGAGTCTACGTTGTACTCGCAACCTGAGTACGCTTGGTTCTCCTGCTTGCAGGCGATCGGGAGGGAATAGGACTGTGCGTCGCCGTACTGGACGTAGTTGATGCCGTTCAGGTCGATGGCAGCGCTGACGACTGGCGCAAAACCAGCCCCTAATGGCACCAGAGCCAGCGCGAGGGAGGCCGTGAGCTTACGGCGGATAACAATTGGCATCGTCGCCACTCCTGGGGTTTGCTCGGGGCTCGCGGTCTGCGTTCCTTTTTTCTGTGTTAGCACGTTTCGGGCCATAACAATTACCTTCTGATTTTTAATGATTTTTATAAAAACGATCGGCGGACGCGCGCCAGATCGCAAAAAAACCTGACAAGTGTCCGGTTGTTTGAGACGCCAGCGGGGCCGAATGACTGATAAGGCCTTCACACAAATAGAATAATAGCCTTACAATCATCATCTTACGAAAGTAAAAATTTCTGACACCGACGTCGCCGGCGCGGCCGGCCCCATCAAAACCACCGCCGGCGCTTGAAATACAGCAGCATGCCCCCGGCCAGCGCCAGCATCACCAGCCACAGCGCCGGGTAACCGAAGTCCCAGTGCAGTTCCGGCATGGCCCAGGGGCTGGTCTGGTTGACGCTGAAGTTCATGCCGTACACGCCGACCAGGAAAGTCAGCGGGATGAAGATGGTGGCGATCACGGTCAGCACCTTCATCACCTCGTTCTGGCGGTTGCTGACGCTCGACAGGTACACGTCGAGCATGCCGGCCAGCATGTCGCGGTAGCTTTCCAGCAGCTCGATGATCTGCACCGCGTGGTCGTGGATGTCGCGGAAATAGATGCGCGTCGGCTCCGGGATCAGCGGCGAGTCGCCGCGTGCCAGGCTGGCCAGCACGTCGCGCGCCGGCCATACGGCGCGGCGGATCAGCAGCGTTTCGCGTTTCAGGCGGTGCAGTTCGTGCAGGGCGTCCGGGCCGGGCTGATCCAGCAGCTCGGTTTCGAGGTCCTCGATGCGCTCGCCGAGCGCCTCCAGCACCGGAAAGGCGTGATCGACCACGGCGTCCAGCAGGGCATGCGCCAGGCGGTCGGCGCCGGCGCGGCGCAGGCGGCTGGCCGGATCGCGCAGGCGGTTTCGCACGTCCGCGAAAAGATCGTCGCTGCCGTGGTAGACGCTGACCACGTAATCGGCGCCGAGGAACAGCGCGAAATCGTGTACCACGGCGCGCTGAGCGCCCTGCGTCAGGCAGCGCAGCTCGAGAAACAGGTGATCGTCGAACACGTCCAGTTTCGGCCGCTGGCCGTGGTTCATCACGTCCTCGAGCGCCAGCGGGTGCAGGCCGAAGGCCTCCCCGACGCGCCGCAAGTCCTCCACCCGGGGCGTGCCGGCAAAGTGCAGCCACAGCACCGCGTCACTCTGGCGCAGCGCGGCCGGGTCGTCGGCCAGGCCGGGGCGGTCGTGCCGGATGGCGCCGGCGTCGTAGAGCAGGGTGTGCGCCACGGTCGTCGGCGCCACCGGCAAGGGGCGCAGCTCGCCGGGGGCGCTGCCGGGTGGAGGGTATTTCTTGTGGAAAAGCTCGATCATGCCGGGGCTCCGTGTGGCCGAGTGTTATGCCGATTCGGAATGTGCAGCCGAGGAAATATTTTTTCTCTCGTATATGCACGCTTTCTATAATGATCAGCTTTTTACGCTCCAGCCGGCTGTCATGAACGCTCCGATCACCTCCGCCACCACACCGCTGACCGACGCCCAGGCCGAGCGCCTGCAGGCGCTGGTGGCGGAGCTGACACCGACGCAGATGGCGTGGCTGAGCGGCTATCTCGCCGCCCGCGCGCAACTGGGCGGCGATGGCGCGGCCATGCCGGCCGCGGCAGCCACCCCGGCCGGCGCGCTGACCGTGCTGTACGGCTCGCAAAGCGGCAATGGTGCCAAGCTGGCGCGGCGCCTGGCCGAGCTGGCGCAGGCGCGCGGTCTCGCGGTGACGCTGACCAGCACGGCCGACTACAAGCCGGCGCGGCTGCGCGACGAGCGCACGCTGGCGCTGATCGTCAGCACGCACGGCGAGGGCGAGCCGCCGGACAGCGCGCGCGAGCTGCACGAGTACCTGCACGGCCGCAAGGCGCCCCGCCTGGAGAGTCTGCGCTTCGGCGTGCTGGCGCTGGGTGATTCGAGCTACGAGTTCTTCTGCCAGACCGGCAAGGACTTCGACGCCGTGTTCGAGAAGCTCGGCGCGCAGCGTCTGCTGTCGCGGGTGGACTGCGATGTGGATGACGACGACGTCGCGTTGGCCTGGCTGAACGCCCTGCTGCGGGAGGTGAGCACCGTGGCAGGACCGGCGGCGACCGCCGTCAAGCCGCAGTCCACCGCCGGCGCGCAGTACGACAAGCGCCATCCGTATCAGGCCGAGGTGCTTGAGAACATCAACCTGAACGGCCGCGGCGCGGACAAGGAAACGCGCCACATCGAGCTGGCCGTGCCGGGCCTGGGCTACCAGCCGGGCGACGCGCTGGGCGTGCTGGCGCGAAACGACCCGGCGCTGGTTGAAGCCCTGCTGGCGGCGCTCGATCTGCCGGCAGCGGCCGCGGTGGCGGTCGGCGATGCCAGCCTGCCGCTGGCGGAGGCCCTTGCCGGTTACGAAATCACCACGCTGACGCGGCCGTTTCTGGCCGCCTACGCGGCGCTGGCCGACAGCGCCAAGCTGACCGCCCTGCTCGCCGAAGGCAACGAGGACGCCCTGCGCGGGTACCTGTCCGGACGGCAGATCATCGACGTGGTGCGGGAATTTCCGGTCACCGGCCTGACGGCGGAGGAGTTCACCGCCCTGCTGCGCCGCCTGCCGCCGCGTTTGTACTCGCTGGCGTCGAGCCAGGCCGCCTGCCCGGACGAGGCCCACATCACGGTCGCCGCCGTGCGCTACGAGAGTCTCGGCATTCCGCGCCAGGGCGTCGCCTCCACCTGGCTGGCCGACCGCGTCAAGCCGGGCGACACGGTGCCGGTGTTCATCGAGCACAACGACAACTTCCGCTTGCCGGGGAGTCCCGACACGCCGGTCATCATGATCGGCCCCGGCACCGGCGTGGCGCCGTTCCGGGCCTTTTTGCAGGAGCGCGAGGCGACCGGCGCCAGCGGCCGCAACTGGCTGTTCTTCGGCGACCGGCATTTCCATACCGACTTCCTGTACCAGACCGACTGGCAGGGCTGGCTGAAGGGCGGGCTGCTGACGCGCATGGACGTTGCCTTCTCGCGCGATCAGGCGCAGAAGGTGTACGTGCAGCAGCGCCTGCGCGAACGCGCCGCCGACCTCTACGCCTGGCTGCAGGACGGCGCGCACGTGTACGTGTGCGGCGACGCCACGGCCATGGCTGCCGACGTGCACGCGGCGCTGCGCGACATCGTGGCCGGCGAAGGCCGGCTCACCACCGAGGCCGCAGAGGACTACCTGCGCGAGTTGTCGCGCAATCGCCGCTACCAGCGCGACATTTATTGAAGGCGCCGGAATTCGGCCCGGGGGCGGGCCTCCCACCGATCAAGCGCAAACGGCGCCGTGGGAGCGCCGCCCCCGGCGCGAATCGCCCACCAGGGCGGACAGATTTGTTCAGCACTACCCGACAGGGCTTCTCCGATGAACGCACCCGACCCCAAGGCTCCGCCGAATGAAGTGGAAGTCATCAAGAGCCGCAGCCGGCTGCTGCGCGGCACCATCGCCGACGGCCTGGTCGATCCGCTGACCGGCGCCATCGCGGCCGAGGACAACGCGCTGCTGAAGTTCCACGGCAGCTACCAGCAGGACGACCGCGACCTGCGCGAGGAGCGCCGGCGCCAGAAGCTGGAGCCGGCGTATACGTTCATGATCCGCGTGCGCCTGCCGGGCGGCGAGTGCACGCCGGCGCAGTGGCTGGCGCTGGACGACATCGCCGGCGCGCACGCCAATGGCACGCTGCGCCTCACCACGCGCCAGACCTTCCAGTTCCACGGCATCCGCAAGCCGCACTTCAAGCCGGCCATGCAGGCCATCCACGCCGCCGGGCTGGACACCATCGCCGCCTGCGGCGACGTGAACCGCAACGTGCTGGCGAGCGCCAATCCCTACCGCTCGCCGCTGCACGCGGCGGCCGGCGAGCTGGCCCGGGCGGTGAGCGAGCACCTGCTGCCGAAGACTGGCGCCTACGCCGAAATCTGGCTCGACGCGCCGGTCACCGACCCGAGCGCCGAGGTGGAACCGATCTACGGCCCGCTGTACCTGCCGCGCAAGTTCAAGATCAGCGTCGCCGTGCCGCCGGAAAACGACGTCGACGTGTACGCGCAGGACCTGTCCTTCGTCGCAATCGAGAAAGGCGGCAAGCTCGCCGGCTGGAACGTTCTCGTCGGCGGCGGCATGGGCATGACGCACGGCGAGAAGGCCACCTTCCCGCGCCTGGCCGACGTGATCGGCTTCTGCACGCCCGAACAGGCCATTGCCGTGGCCGAGCAGGTGGTTTGCGTGCAGCGCGATTTTGGCGACCGCAGCAGCCGCCGCCACGCGCGCCTGAAGTACACCATCGACGACCGCGGCGTGGAGTGGTTCAAAGGCGAACTCGAAAGCCGGCTCGGCTTCGCGCTGGCGCCGGCGCGACCGTTCGCCTTCGATCACAACACTGACGCCTTCGGCTGGCACCAGGGCCCGGACGGGCGCTGGCACTACACGCTGTTCGTCGAGAACGGCCGCATCGCGGATCGCGGTGAACGGCGCCTGCGCGCGGGCCTGCGGGAAATCGCCCGCGTGCACCGCGGCATCTTCGCGTTGACCAACAACCAGAACGTGACCATAGCCGGCGTCGAAGCCGCCGCGCGGCCGGCGATCGAGGCACTGATCGGCGAATACGGCCTCGAGCGCGAGGTGTCGCTGCTGCGCCGCAACGCCATGGCCTGCGTGGCGTTTCCGACCTGCGCGCTGGCCATGGCCGAGAGCGAACGCTACCTGCCGGACCTGATTTCGCGCCTGGACGCCATCGTCGACGCCTGCGGTCTTGCGGACACGCCGATCACCATGCGCATGACCGGCTGCCCGAACGGCTGCGCGCGGCCGTACATCGCCGAGATTGGTCTCGTCGGCAAGGCGCCCGGCAAGTACAACCTCTACCTCGGCGCCGGCTTTCACGGCGAGCGTTTGAGCAAGCTGTACCGGGAGAACATCGGCGAGGACGCCATCGTCGAGGCCCTGACGCCGCTGCTGGAGCGCTTTGCCGCCGAGCGGAAGACGGCCGAGCACTTCGGCGATTTCCTGGTGCGCGCCGGCGTGGTGCCGGCGGTGGCTGCCGGGCGCGAGTTTCACGACTGAGCCAGAGCGTTCGACAACATCACGGCGGCGGGCCGCCCCCACCGCCGCCGATCGGCCGTGCGCGCTGAACCGCGCGCCGTTGGCAAAAGGACGGTTATGAGCATCGAAGCGATTCTCGCGCTGGCGGTGGTGGTGGCCGTACTGGCCAGCCTGCTGCTGACCCGCTGGCCGGTCGAGGCGTCCTTTCTGGGCGGCGTCGTGCTGATGGTGGCCATCGGTGCCCTGCCGGTGGACAGGGCCTTCGCCGGCTTTGCCAACACCGGCCTGCTGACGGTGGCGCTGCTGTATGTGGTGGCCGGTGGCGTACAGGAAACCGGCGCCATCCAGTGGCTCGGTCGACAGTTGCTGGGCGCCCCCAAGGGGACGCGGCGGGCCCTAGCGCGGGTGGCGTTACCGGCCGCGGGACTGAGCGCGTTCATGAACAACACGCCGGTCATGGCGTTGCTGATCCCGCTCATCAAGGACTGGTGCCGACGCACCGGCATCTCGCCATCCAAGCTGCTGCTGCCGGTCAACTTCGCCGCCCTGCTGGGCGGCACCTGCGTGCTGATCGGCACCAGCACCAATCTGGTGGTCAGCAGCCTCGGGGTGGCCGCCGGCCAGCCGGCCCTGGGAATGTTCGAGGTGACGCCCATCGGGCTTCCGGTGGCCATCGCCGGGATGGCGTATTTGCTGTTTCTCGGCCCACGTCTGCTGCCGGAGCGGGTGGCCGTGGCCGCCGACACGGCCGCGGCACGTGAGTACCTGACCGAGATGCTGGTACAGGAGGGCGGCCCGTTGGTCGGCCGGACCATCAGCCAGGCCGGTCTGCGGGCCCTGTCCGGCCTGTACCTGCTGGAAATCGACCGCGGCGGGCGCCTGCTGCAGGCGGTCGATCCGGACGAGGTGCTGGCCGCCGGCGACCGTCTGGTGTTCGTCGGCGACGTCGAGTCGGTGGTGGACCTGCACCGCATTCGCGGCCTGAATCCCGCCACCACGCAGGTGTTCCGGCTGGATGGCCCGCGCAGCCAGCGCCAGCTGGTGGAGGCGGTTGTCGGACCGCACTGCCCGATTGCCGGCAAGAGCGTGCGCGAGGGCCGCTTCCGCAACCATTACGACGCCGCCATCATCGCCGTGGCGCGCAGCGGCGAGCGTCTGCGCTGCAAGATCGGCGACATCGTGCTGCGCGCCGGCGACACCCTGCTGCTGGAGGCGCGTCCCTCGTTCATTGAGCGTTTCCGCCGCACGTCGGATTTCCTGCTGATCAGCGCCATCGATGGCGCCAGCCCGCCGCGCCACGAGCGCGCGCCCCTGTCGCTGGCCATCCTGGCGGGCGTGGTGCTGATGGCGGGCTTCGGTGTGGTGGACATCCTGGAGGCCGCCCTGATCGGCGCCTCGGCCATGATCGTGACCGGTTGCCTGAGCTTCGAGGCGGCCAGACGCAGCCTGGACAGCTCGGTACTGCTGACGATCGCCGCGGCCATCGGGATCGGCGCCGCCCTGGATGGCAGCGGCGCCGCCCGCGCGCTGGCGCACGGCCTGCAGGATCTGTTCGGCCAAGGGGCGTGGCAGACGCTGGCGGCGGTCTACCTCGGCACGCTGGTGCTGACGCAGCTCATCACCAACAACGCCGCGGCGGCGCTGATGGTGCCGCTGGCCATCGCCATGGCAGGCGAGTCGGACTTGGCGGTCAGACCGCTGCTGCTGGCGGTGGTCATGGGCGCCTCGGCTTCCTACGCCACGCCGATGGGGTACCAGACCAACCTGATGGTGTACGGCCCGGGCGGCTACCGCTTCAGCGATTACCTGCGCCTGGGGATCCCGCTGCACGTGCTCGCGGGCGCGCTGACGCTGGCCCTGCTGCTGCCTATGCTCGGGCACTGATAGGCCGCCCCGGGTCAGCGTGAGGCGCCGCCTAACGCGCGGCGTGCCAGCTACAGGTCGACGTCCGGCAGGGCCGCCGCGGGGGTGGCCTCGGCGTCCTGGTCGGTGACGGCCCGCGCCGGGCCGTGCAGACCGCACTCGCGCGGGCCGTCCTGCTCCCACCACCAGCGCCCGGCGCGCGGATCCTCGCCGACCGTCACCGCCCGCGTGCAGGGCGCGCAGCCGATGCTCGCGTAGCCGCGGTCGTGCAGGGCGTTGTAGGGGATGTCGTGGGCACGGATGAAGGCCCACACCTCGGCGTCCGTCCATTCGGCCAGCGGATTGAACTTGAACACGCCGCGCTGCTCGTCCCACTCGCGTTCCGGCAGGGCGGCGCGGTGCGCGCTCTGCTCCCGCCGCCGGCCGGTGACCCAGGCGCGCTGGCCGGCCAGCACCCGGGTCAGCGGCTCCACCTTGCGGATGGCGCAGCAGGCGCGGCGCAGCTCGACGCTGCGATAGAAGGCATTGGCGCCCTGCTGGTGCGTGAAGGCGTTCAGGGCCTGCGCATCCGGGTAGTACCACTCGATGTCGACGCCGTAGCGACGGCGCAGCGCCTCGGCCACGGCGTAGGTCTCCTCCGGCAGGCGGCCGGTGTCCAGACTCACCGTGCGAATCTGTGGCGCGTGCTCCGCGATGAGGTGCGTCAGCACCACGCCTTCCGGGCCGAAGCTGTTGGTGTGGGTGGCTGGACTGTGCGCCTGCGCCGCCTGCAGGACGGCGATGGCGTGCTCGATCTTGTCTTGGGAGGCCATGGAGGGTGCGGTGAAAAATTGGTTCACCCCATGGTATGGCCCCGCGATATAGCTGCGAATTATTTATTTTTCATATTTTTATTCCATTTCCCCAGCGCCGGCCGTCAGCACGGCGATGATGGCGGCCTTCTGGCGCTGCGCATCCGCGTAGCCCAGGTCCATCAGCGCGCGGCAGAAGGCGCCGTCGAACAGCAGATAGCTCGGCAGCGGACTCGCATCGCCAAAGGCCCCGATGCCCCGCAACAGGCGCCGGACCGGCGCCGGAAACCGCCTGGCATGACGCGCGGCGACCTGTCGCAAGTCGACACTCGGCGTGACAAGACACGTGTCGATCCGGCGCAGCGGCCGGCCGAAACGCTCGGGCGGCCCATCTGCGCGCAGCCGGATCAGCTCGTTCAGGCGCTCCACGCGTTCGAGGTTCGGGCCGATCCCGTCCATGAACAGCGAATCGAGCACGTAGCCGGCGATCCTGCCGAGCTGCGGATAGGGCGGCGACTGTGGCGGCGGCACCGGATCGGAATTGCGGGTGGAGATCACCAGCAGGCGCTGCGCGCCGAGGTTGATGGCGGCCGACAGCGGCGTGTGGTCGCGCATGGCGCCATCGCCGTACCAGTCGTCGCCGAGTCGCACCGCCTCGAACAGCACCGGGATGGCCACGGACGCCATCACGTGGTCCAGGGTCAGCTCGACGGGCCGACTGAGCGTCCGCTCGCGCTGCCAGGGCGGCACGCGGCCGGTGGCCTGATAGAACGTCACGCCGCGGCCACTGCCGTAGCCGGAGGCGGTGATCGCTACCGCGTCGAGCACGCCACGACCGAGGTGCAGATCGATACGGGCGAAGTTGACGTGGCGTTCCAGCAATTCCCGCAGCGGCCGGTAGTCCAGCAACGAGCGCGGGTTGTGCCGGCCAAGGCCGCCGCGCAGCAGGGCAACAAGCCAGCGGAACGCGCTCCCGTACAGAGCGCGCCGGTCGCAGCGGAACACGTCGGCCACCGTCAGGCCCCGCCAGACACCGGCCAGGCCCTCGAGACCCCGCGCGAAGTCGCCGGCACGCGCCGCCAGAACGCTGGCATTGATGGCGCCGGCCGAGGTGCCCGTGATGATGGCAAACGGCACGCGCCGCGGCCGGCCGAGCCAGTCGCTGACTGCCAGCAGCACGCCCACCTGGTAGGCCGTGCGCGCCCCGCCGCCGGTCAGGACCAGACCCAGGCCCGGTGCGGCGCGCGGGCGAAGCACCTCAGGCCGTCGCCAGGCGGTCCAGCCAGGCGTCCAGCAGGCGCTGCGCCGGGCCGAAATGGGCCTGCTGCGCGCGCATGACCTCGGCCGACTGCACGCCGGGGCCGGGCCGCAAGCGCGCGCCGAAGGCATCGGCCAGCGCCGCCACGCCGGGCGCGTCCATCTCCGGGTGGCACTGCACGGCCAGCACGCGCGTGCCGTAGCTGAAGGCCTGCTGCTCGAACTGCGCGCTGCGGGCGATGTGCAGCGCGCCGGCCGGCAGGTCGAAGGTATCGCCGTGCCAGTGGAACAGCGTCTGCGGCGCCGGCAGGTCGGCAGCAAAGGGGCTGGTCGAGTCCGCCACCGCCTCGACCGGGAACCAGCCGATCTCGCGCCGCCCGGCGGCGTACACGCGCGCGCCGAGCGCGGCGGCAATCAGCTGCGCGCCCAGGCAGATGCCGAGCACCCGCTTGCCCGCTGCGATGGCGGCCTCGATGAGCGCGATCTCGGCCGCAATGTGTGGGTATTGGTCGGCCTCGTACACGCCCATCGGGCCGCCCATGACGACCAGCCAGTCGAAGGCGTCCAACGCCGGCAGTGCCTCGCCGGCGTGCATGCGCGTGCAGGACAGCGCATGGCCATGGCGTCGCGCCCAGGGTTCGATGGTGCCCAAGCCCTCGAAGGGCACATGCTGGACCCAGTGGATGCGGTGCGGGGTCATGGCCGGGCGTCAGTGGCTCGCCAGAAAGTCGCTCAGGGCGTCCAGCAGGGCCTGCGGCTGTTCTTCGGCCAGCCAATGACCGGCCCGCGGCATCACCCCGCCGCGCACGTCCCGCGCCACCTGCTGCATGCACAGCTTGACCGCCGCGCCGATGCTGCGCTCGCCGCCCAGCGCCAGCACCGGACAGGTCAGCGGCTCGCGCGCCGCGACGGCGAAGTCGGCCGCGTCCTGCGCCACCGCCCGGTAGTACTCGAAACCGGCCCGCAGCGCCCCGGGCTGGGCCAGGCAGCGGGCGTACTCGTCCACGTCGGCCTCGGCAATGGCGCGCGGGTTGTAGGCGAACTGCGTGAAGAACCAGTTGATGTAGGCCCGCTCGCGGCCGGCGATCAGCAGTTCCGGCAGATCGCGCACGCCGTGGAAGCCAAAATGCCAGTAAGCGGACAGGGCATTGGCGCCCAGGCCCGGCAGCTCGATGCCCGGCAGCAGCATGTCGAGGATGGCCAGGCGCGTGACCAGGCTGCGGTGCGTGGCGGCCAGGGCGTAGGCAACGGCGCCGCCCCAATCGTGGCCGACCACGGCGGCCTGCCGGATGCCGAGCGGGCCGGTCAGCAGCTCGGCGATGTCGGCCGCCACGGTCATCTTGTCGTAGCCGCCCTGCGGCCGGCCGGAATCGCCCAATCCACGCAGGTCCGGCGCGATCACCCGGTAATGCGTGGCCAGCGACGGGATGAGGTGCCGCCATTCGTGGCTGCTCTGCGGCCAGCCGTGCAGCAGCACCAGGGCCGGACCATCACCGGCCGCAAGGTAATGCAGGCGCACGGCTGACAGGTCGGCCGTATGGTGTTCGATGGTGGGCATTGTCGGCATCCCCTGGGAGCGGGCCTGGCGGTGGACAGTGGCACCCGGCCCTTTGAGGCGCGGCGGCCAAGGCGCATGACGCTGCCGACAAACCTATCACGACCGACGGCAGACGCCGCTGCGGTCGCGGTGCCCCCGATACCCGACGGCGTGACGCGCTGGCGTGCCGCCGGCGTGGAGGCCGTGATAAACGTAGACCCCAGTCCGCTGCGCCGGCAGCGGTGCCGATGTGTGCGGAGGATACGCGTTTTGCTCGATTCGACCCCCCCCGGGCCCGCGATTCTGGAGGCGGAAACGGCCGCGCTGTGCCAGTGGGCGCGGCAACAACGCAGCGACATGTCGCCCTTCGAGGCGGCGCAGCGAATTGCCCGGCGCCTGGGCGGTCAGGTGGCGGCCAATGGCACGGCCACGTTCGGCTTCTGGCTGCCGGAAGTGCGCGAGCGTGGGATCCATCCCAAGTGCGTGTTTCTGGAGCTGTTCGAGCCGCCCGATGAGCTGGATTTTCGCCTGCCGATGCAGGAACTCGACTGCCGGCGCCACCTGCTGCCACTGGCCGACGACGACGATTACTTCTGGCTGGCCGTGTCCGGCCTGCACGTCGGCAACCGCGAACAGGTCGGCGCGTTCTACTGGGTGCGCTGTCAGGACAACGAGGGCAACTGGTGGACGCGGCCGGACTACCTGCCCTGGTCGTCGCCGTTTGGCGCCTTCGCGCCGGCCGAGCTCTACGACCGCGCCCGGCTCAACCGCGAGCGCGCGGATCTGGACTATTTCCGCCGCCTGCCGCGTGACGCCAAGGGCATGGCGTGGGTCGAGCCGTCGGTCAATCTGCTGGAGATCCACCCAAGCACCGCCTGCGCCGAAACATCGCTGGCGGGCCTGACGCGCATCTTCGCCGGCATCGCCCGCAAACTGTCTGACGGCGAGCCGCTGACGCCGTTCGAGCAGTGCTACGCGGGCTATGACGGCGTGCAGCTGATGCCGATCGAGCCGACGGTCACCTTCGAGACCGGACCACCGTTCTTTGAAATCGCCGACGACCACCCCGGCACCGACAGCGCGCGGGTGACCTTGCGCCGGCCGATGGCCACCAACTGGGGCTACGACGTGGTCGTTTCGGCCATGTCGGCGGTCAACCCGCGCCTGCTGGAGAGCAGCCGGCCGGACGAGCTGGTGGACTTCATCGCCACGCTGCACACCTTCCCGGGGCACCCGATCAAGGTCGTCTTCGACCTGGTCTACGGCCACGCGGACAACCAGGCCCTGTCGCTGCTGAACCGGCATTTCCTGACCGGGCCGAACATGTACGGCCAGAACATCAATTATCGACATCCGGTGGTGCGCGCCATCCTGCTGGAGATGGCGGCGCGCAAGATGGGCTTCGGCGCGGATGGTCTGCGCGTGGACGGCGCCCAGGATTTTTCCTACTGGGACGAGGAATATCAGCGGCTGACCCACGACGACGAATTCCTGCTGGCCATGGGCCGGCAGCCGGTCGATGTCGAGGGCGTGCGTTACCAGCCCTGGATCATCTTCGAGGACGGCCGGCCCTGGCCGCGCGAGGACTACCAGCTGTCATCGTCCTACCGGGCGCTGATCGAGCAGGAACCGCGGTCCTTCCAGTGGGGGCCGCTGACCTTCGCCCACAACACGCCGTTCGTGTCGGCGTTCTGGATCAGCAAGTGGTGGCGCCTGGAGGAAAGCGCCTTCCTGGGCGAGGGCTGGATTTCGGGCATCGCCAATCACGACACCCGCCGCCGCGGGGCCCAGACCGACCCGCAATCGGTGTCCATCAACCGCCGCCTGGGGCATACGCTGATGGACATCCTGCACAACGCCTACGACCACGTCGGCTTCAACATGCTGTTCCACGCCTTCCTGCCGGGCGTGCCGCTGGATTTCATCAACACCAACGTGCGCGCGCCGTGGGGCTTCGTGCGCAACACCGACGACCGCTACGCGGTGAAGGTGATGGAGGAGGAGTGGCGCTCGATGCTGTGGCAGATCGACGAGGAGCGCTACCGTCGGCCGGATTTCTTCATTCGCCTGAAGGAACTCGGTCTCCAGACCTTCGCGGATCTCGAGTACTTCCTGCAGAACCTGGCCCGGTCGATGCTGGCGACCCAGAACGACGTGGCGCGGGTGGCCCAGTTCTTCGATTCGCTGGTGCCCGCGGTGGCCGGTCCCAGGCCGCTGGACGTGCCGGCGATGAACGCCATCGCCCGCGCCTGGATGGACGACATGCACGCTTATTGCAACGTCGCCCTGCACCAGGAGCAACTGGACCCGGCGCAGACCGCGGCCATGCTGGCGGTGCGCCGCTTCCGCCAGGAAAACCCCTGGCTGGCCGCGAACCTGGGCGACGAAGACAGCTTTTACTTCCGTCGGCCGGTGGATGGCACGGTGCTGGTAGCCGGCCTGCGCCGGCACCCGGACAACACCCGTCAGGTGCTGCTGCTGCTCAACCTCGAGGGCGAGCCGGCCAAGCTGGACGTCGCCGAGTTGATGCCGCAGGCCGGCAGCGGCTGGCGCCAGGTGCTGCCGCACGAATCGGCGCTGCCGGCGCAGCTGACGCTGAACAACGGCGAAGGACTGGTGGCGGTGCGCGACGGCCCGGATTGACGGCAACCGCGTCACGGGCGACCAAGGCAGCGTCCAAGGCCCGGCCCCAGGGATCCGAACCGGCCATGGCGCGCACCGCGTCAGCGTGACCCGGCGCCGATGGTGTCGGCGATCCAGCCGGCATACGGCGCCACCAGCATGCCGCCGCCGCCCGAACCGAAACGCGGCGGCGGTGGCCCACCCGCCAGGCCGAAGACGAAGGTGCCGACCCCTGCCAGGCGCCAATCACCGGTGGCGTCGCGCAGCAGCGCCGGGCTGCCGGAATCGCCGCCGGCCAGCGTGCCTTCGAGGGCATTGCCAAGCGTCGAACCGCCCAGGAAACCATTGCCCATTGGGCCGTCGAAATCGAACAGATACACCTGCGGCACGCGCATGGGTGGCACGATCTCCAGCACGTCGGCGCTGTTCAGGGCTACCCGACGGACCTGCGCCTGACCGGGCACCGTCTCGCCGCCGGCACCGCTGCCGCTCGCACCGTAGCCGACCAGCGTCAACACCGTGCCGGCATGCAGCGCCGCCGTGGCCGGCACGTACACCGGCGCCGTGGCCGGTGCCGGCTCGGCAAGCTCCAGCAGGGCGAGGTCGTCGGCGTAGCGCTGACCGGGCAGCGCGCGGAAATTGGGATGCCGCACCACCTGCCGCACCGCCAACACGTGAGAGAGGTCGCCGGTCAGGTTGAGGTTGAAGCGAAGGCGGGCGGCCGGCAGGCCGGACACCACGTGCCCGGCCGTCAGCACCCAGCGCCGGGCGACGAGGCAGCCGCTGTAGATGCCGGCTGTCCCCTGCCCGTCGGCGGCCAGCACGCGGATGCTGCCCACGCCGGCAAAGGGCGACTCCGCCCGGTTGGCGTCCACCCGTGCCGCCGGGCTGTCCGGTGGCGCCCCGGCCACGATGGCGCCCGCCGGCGCCGCCGCCAGCAGCAGCGGCAACGCGGCGCAGCGCCACACGCGATCAGGCACCGATAAGACCGCGCTCGCGCAGCAGCGCCAGCACCGCATCGGCGGCCTCGTCAGCCGACAGGGTGCCGGTGTCGAGGCGCAGCTCCGGCGTGAGCGGCGCCTCGTAGGGCGAATCGATGCCGGTGAAATTCTTCAGCTCGCCGCGGCGGGCCTTCTTGTACAGGCCCTTCACGTCGCGCGACTCGGCCACGTCGAGCGGCGTGTCGACGTGGATCTCGATGAACTCGCCCTCCTCCAGCAGGCCGCGCGCCAGCGCCCGCTCGGCACGGAACGGCGAGATGAAGGCGGTCAGCACGATCAGGCCGGCGTCGACCATGAGCCGCGCCACCTCGGCCACGCGGCGGATGTTCTCCACCCGGTCGGCGTCGGTGAAGCCGAGGTCCTTGTTCAGACCGTGGCGCACGTTGTCGCCGTCGAGCAAATAGCTGTGACAGCCGGCGGCGTGCAGCTTTTTCTCGACCAGGTTCGCGATGGTCGACTTGCCGGCCCCGGAGAGACCCGTGAACCACAGCACCGCCGGCCGGTGGCCCATCAGACCGGCACGGGCGCCCTTGTCGATGTCCACGGCCTGCAGGTGGATGTTGTGCGCCCGGCGCAGCGCGAAGTGCAGCATGCCGGCGCCGACCGTGGCGTTGCTGAGGCGGTCGATGAGGATGAAGCCGCCGGTGTCGCGATTGACGACGTACGGATCGAACGGCAGCGCGCGGTCGAGCGCGATGTTGCACACGCCGATCTCGTTCAGCGCGAGCTGCTTGGCGGCGAGGTGCTCGAGCGTGTTGACGTTGACCTTGTACTTCGGCTCGGTGACGGTGGCGCTGACCGTGCGCGCGCCGAGCTTGAGCAGGTACGGGCGGCCGGGCAGCATGGGCTCGTCGGCCATCCACACCAGCGTGCACTCGAACTGGTCCGCCACCTCGGCCGGCGCGTCGGCGGCGCAGATGACGTCGCCGCGCGAGATGTCGATTTCGTCCGCCAGCGTCAACGTGACCGACTGGCCGGCCACCGCCTGCGGCCAGTCGCCGCCGTAGGCGACGATGCGCGCCACGCGGCTCTCGCGCCCCGACGGCAGCACCCGCACGCGCTCGCCGGGCCGCACGCTGCCGCCGGCGACGAGGCCGCAGAAACCGCGAAAGTCGAGGTTCGGGCGGTTCACCCACTGCACCGGCAGGCGCAGCGGGCCGGCCTGCAGGCGCGTGTCGTCCACCTCGCAGGTTTCCAGGAAGGCCATCAGCGTCGGGCCGTGGTACCAGGGCGTGCGCCCGCTCGGCTCGACGATGTTGTCGCCCTTGAGGCCGGACAGCGGAATGGAGGTGATGTCGGCAAGACCGATCTGCGCCGCGAATGCCCGGTAGTCGTCCTCGATGCGGCGGAACACCGCCTCGTCGTAGTCGACCAGGTCCATCTTGTTGATGGCCAGCACCACGTGACGGATGCCGATCAGCGACACCAGATAGCTGTGGCGGCGGGTCTGCGTGAGCACGCCCTTGCGCGCGTCGATGAGGATGACCGCGAGATCCGCCGTGGACGCGCCGGTGACCATGTTGCGCGTGTACTGCTCGTGGCCGGGCGTGTCGGCGACGATGAACTTGCGCCGGTCGGTGCTGAAGAAGCGATAGGCGACGTCGATGGTGATGCCCTGCTCGCGCTCAGCGGCGAGCCCGTCCACCAGCAGCGCGAAGTCGATGTCGCCGCCCTGCGTGCCCCAGCGCTTGCTGTCCGCCTCGATGGCGGCGAGCTGGTCGTCGAACAGCATCTTCGACTCGTACAGCAGACGGCCGATCAGCGTGCTCTTGCCGTCGTCGACGCTGCCGCAGGTGATGAAGCGCAGCAGGCTCTTTTGCTCGTGCTGGACGAGGTAGGCCTCGATGTCGCTGGCGATCAGGTCCGATACGTGAGCCATCAGAAGTAGCCCTCCTGCTTTTTCTTTTCCATGGAGGCCGCCTGGTCGTGGTCGATCATGCGGCCCTGGCGCTCGGAGGTCCGCGTCAGCAGCATCTCCTGGATGATCGCCGTCAGCGTGTCGGCCTCGGACTCGATGGCGCCCGACAGCGGATAGCAGCCCAGCGTGCGAAAGCGCACCTTCTTCATCATCGGCTCCTCGCCGGGCGCCAGGCGCATGCGCTCGTCGTCGACCATGATCAGCGTGCCGTCGCGCTCCACCACCGGCCGTTCGGCGGCGAAGTACAGCGGCACGATCGGGATGTTCTCGAGGTGGATGTACTGCCACACGTCGAGCTCGGTCCAGTTGCTGATCGGGAACACGCGGATCGACTCGCCCTTGTGCTTGCGGCCGTTGTACAGGCGCCACAGCTCCGGGCGCTGGTTCTTCGGATCCCACTGATGCTGGGCGGTGCGGAACGAGAAGATGCGCTCCTTGGCGCGGGACTTCTCCTCGTCGCGGCGGGCGCCGCCGAAGGCCGCATCGAAGCCGTGCAGGTCGAGCGCCTGTTTCAGGCCCTGCGTCTTCCACAGGTCCGTGTGAACCTGCGAGCCGTGATCGAACGGATTGATGCCGAGCGCCTTGGCCTCCGGGTTCTGGTAGACCAGCAGTTCCATGCCGAGCTCGGCCGCCATGCGCTCACGCATGGCGTACATGTCGCGGAACTTCCAGGTGGTGTCGACGTGCAGCAGCGGAAACGGCGGCGGCGCTGGGTAGAAGGCCTTGCGCGCCAGGTGCAGCATCACGGCGCTGTCCTTGCCGATGGAATACAGCATTACCGGCCGGTCGGCCTCGGCCACCACCTCGCGCAGGATGTGGATGCTTTCAGCTTCGAGGCGTTGCAGGTGGGTGAGCGTCATGTCGGATCCACTACGTGGCAGGTATGGGGGTGCCGGCAAAGGCCCCGCTTAGCCTAGTTTCCGGGACGAAGCAAGCCCCGGAGACGAGATTTCCCCACAGCGGCGAAAAAGTCCTTGCTGGGGGCGGGGCAATGGGCAATCGGCTCCAAAACTGGCTGCGAAATGTATTGCAATTGTTTGTTTTGTAACCATTATGAATAAATGATTAAATGCTGGGCAATCTGTATTCGCGCGTGCATCCATGCGCACTCGCGGGGCTTGTTCCGGCAGTAGTCCACAAAGTTATCCACAGCTGCTGGGGATAAGCATCGCGCCCCGGTCAGGCGCGAAAAAACTCCCCCAGCGCCCGGCACATCGCGTCATGATCCGCGGCGCCGGCGCTCTCGCGCGCGCTGTGCATGGCCCACATCGGATTGCCGACATCCACGCTGCGCAACCCCAGCCGCGCGGCCGCCAGCGGCCCGATGGTGCTGCCGCAGGCCAGATCGCTACGCTGCACGTAACTTTGCCAGGGAATCCCGGCCCGCTCGCAGGCCAGCTGGAACACGCCCGCCGACATGCCATCGGTGGTGTAGCGCTGGCTGGCGTTGGTCTTGATGACCGGGCCCGCGTTCACGTGCACGCGGTGCTGGTCGTCATAGGCGCCGGCGTGGCCCGGATGAAACGCGTGCGCCATATCGGCGCTGACCAGCATGCTGCGCGCCAGCATACGCCGGTAGTCGGCGCGATCGAGGCCGCTGCCGAGGGCAATGCGCTCGAGCACGTCGTCCATGAAACTGCCGTCGGCGCCCTTGGCGCTGGTCGAGCCGACTTCCTCGTGATCGAACAACAGGCACAGGGCGGTCGCGGCCGGCGGCCGGGCATCGGTGTCGAGCAGGGCCGCCAGCGCGGCGTGGCTGGAACCCAGGTTGTCGAGCTGCGAGTCGGCGATGAACTCCTGCTGCGGCCCAAAGAAGGCGCCGGGCTGCGTGTCGTACACGTTCAGCTCGAAACCGAGGATATCGGCCGGGTCCACCGCCAGTGCCTCGGACAGCAGGCGCGTCAGATGGTCGGCCGGCGGCAGACCGTCCTGCACCGCCCCCAGAATCGGCGGCAGCGCCGCCTGGCGGTCGAGCTTGAGCCCATCCTCGTTGACCTTGCGGTTCAGGTGAATGGCGAGATTCGGAATGCGCAGCAGAGGCTTGCCGAAGCGCACCAGGCGGCTGTCGACCCCCAGCGGCGCCCGTGGCGCGCGCAGCGCCACCCGCCCGGCAAGGCTGAGATCGCGATCCGCGAAGGTGGCCAGGATCGGCCCGCCGTACACCTCCACCCCCAGGCGCAGCCAGTCGCCCTTGGCCTCGCCGGCGCGCGGCTTGACGCGCAGGCCCGGCGAGTCGGTGTGGGCGCCGATCAGTCGCAGGCCCGTTTCGGCCAGCGGGGCGGTGCCGATGCGGAAAGCCGCCAACGTGGAGCCGTCGCGCACCACGTAACAGCGGTCGCCGGGCGCAAGCTGCCAGGGGTCGGCCTCGTCGAGCCGCCGATAACCGCCTGCCTCCAGCAAGGCCGCGGCAGCCTCCGCCACGTGCCATGGGCTGGGGCTCAGGTCGATGAAATCGAGCAGCGCCCGGGCACGCGCACGGGCAGCGGGGGACACGGGCAGCAACGGGCTTGGCATGGCATCGAACGCTGGCAGGCAATGCCTGCATTGTAAGCAGCCCGACGCGCACGAGCCGGGTTATCGTTGCAGTCCCGGCCCGGAGCGGCCGTGCCGACGACAACAAGGTGCCCCGCCAGGCGGCAGGGGCGCCGACAGAGCCGGGTTACAGACCCAGGGGGAGCAATGGTCGCGACGGTCGAGGCGGCGCGCCGCGGGCATGGCACCGCGCGCGTGGTGGCGCTGTGCCTGCTGGTCATCGTGCTGGACGGCTTCGACATGCTGGTGATCGCGCTCACCGCGCCGGCCATCGCCGCCGACTGGGCACTGCCGGCGCAGCGCCTGGGGCCGGTGTTCGCGGTCGGCATCCTCGGCATGATCGGCGGCTCGGTACTGATCGCGCCGCTGGGCGATCGGCTCGGCCGGGGGCGCGTGCTGATGCTGTGCTGCGGGCTGTTCGGCGTGTTCGCCGGCCTGACGGCGCTGGCGACCGGCTACCCGGCGCTGCTGGCGCTGCGCTTTCTGACCGGACTTGGCCTCGGCGGCGCCGTGCCGAACGCCACGGCGCTGATCTCGGACCACGCCTCGGCGCGCCAGCGGCCACTGCTGGTCAGCATCGGGCTGGTCGGCTTCGCGCTTGGGGGCATGCTGTGCGCGGCGCTCGCGGTGCCGCTGGTCCCGCACTTCGGTTGGCGCTCGATGTACGTGGTGGGCGGCGTGTTGCCGCTGCTGCTGATCCCGCTGCTGCACCGCTACCTGCCCGACACACCAGCCACCCACCGCACCGCCGCCGCGCAGCACGGCGGCGTGCGGCGCCTGTTCGCGGCCCCGTTCGGCGCCGACACGCGGCGCCTCTGGGTCGCGCTTTTCATCAACATGATGGTGATGTTCTTTCTGGCCAACTGGGTGCCGTACCTGGCTGGCAAGGCCGGCTTCTCGGCGCATCAGGGCTCGCTCGCGGCGCTGGCGCTCAACCTCGGCGGTGTGGTCGGACCCCTGCTGCTGGCGCTGCTGTGCCGCACGGTCGACGCGCGGCGGGTGATCGGCAGCGCCTTTGTGCTCGCCAGCCTGAGTCTGACCGCGGTCGGTTACGCCACCGGCAGCTTTGCGGCATATCTGACGGCCGCGGCACTGGCCGGCTTTTTCGTGTTCGGGGCGCAGATCACCCTGCACGCGCTCGCTGCGGCCGCCTACCCGACCGCGCTGCGCGCCACCGGCATCGGCTGGGCGCTTGGCTGTGGGCGCGTCGGCTCGGTGCTGGGGCCGCTCATCGGTGGCCAGCTGCTGCACTCGGCGGTGCCGCTGCAACACTACTTCGCCGGCTTCGGTGCGGTGGTCCTGCTGGCAGCAGCGGCCACCTTCACGCTGAGCACGCGCGTCATCAATGCCGAATGAACAGACACTTCGCCTCCCCCACATCGCGGTACCGTCGATGAATCCAGCACCCCGTACCTGGGACGTCGCCGCGCGTCTCGCCACGGCACCGCTCGGTGCGCTGCACTGGCTGGTACTGGCGCTCACCTTTGCCGTGGCCGCTACCGATGGCCTGGACGCGCAGCTCATCGGCTTCACGGCACCGCAGATCGCCGCCGAGTTCGGCATCGGCAACGACCGCCTGGGGCCGGTATTCAGCGCCGCGCTGGTCGGCATGACGGTTGGCGCGCTGGCGTTCGGCACGCTCGGCGATCGCCTCGGCCGGCGTCGCACGATGATCTTCTGCGTGGCGCTGTTCGGCGCCGGCACGCTGGCGACGGCGTTTGCAAGCAGCGTCGAGCAGATCATGGCGCTGCGCCTGCTGACCGGGCTCGGCCTCGGCGGTGCGCTGCCCAATGCCGTGACGCTGGTGGCCGAGTGCGCACCGGCCCGGCATCGGGCCCTGCAGGTGACGCTGATGTATATCGGCTTCTCGGTGGGCGGCATGCTGGGCGGCCTGATTGCCAGCGAGCTGGTGGTCTCGCACGGGTGGCGGGCCATGTTCTACGTGGGCGGCGGATTGCCACTGGGGCTGACACTGTTGCTGCTGTGGCTGCTGCCCGAGTCGCCGCAGTTCCTGGCCCGCCGCACGGGCAGCGGCGCGGAGCTGGCGCGTTTGCTCGCGCGCATCGACCCGGCCGGCGCCTACGCGCCGCAGGACCGCTACACGGCAGCGGAACCCGCCACGCGCAGCGGCGCCGACGCGCTGTTTCGCGGCGGGCGGCTGCGCAACACGCTGCTGCTGTGGCTGGCGTTTTTCATCAACCTGCTGGTGCTGTTCTTCCTGATGAACTGGCTGCCGAAGCTGCTGGTGGATGCGGGCGTGCCCCTCGCCCGCGCCATTCGCACGGCGGTCACCTTCGGCATCGGCGGCGTGCTGGGCGCGCTGGTGCTGGCGTGGCTGTCGACGCGCTACAACCCGCGCCACATGCTGGCGACGTTCTTCGCGCTCGGCGCGCTCGCCATCATGGCCATAGGTCTTGGCGGCGGGCGCTATGCGGTGGTGCTGGCGGCCAGTTTCGCGACCGGCCTGTTCGCCGGCGCGGCGCAAGTGGGCCTGTACCCGATCGCCACGCAGGTCTACCCCAGCACGGTGCGCGCCACCGGCGTCGGCGCGGCGCAGGCCTGGGGCCGCATCGGCTCGATCTTCGGACCCTTGGCCGGCGGCTGGCTGGCCGCCGTGGAACCGCCCTTCGCGCTGTATTTCCTGATATTCGGCGCGCCGCTGCTGGTGGCCGCGGCGGCCATCGCGGCGATGCGCGACAGCCGCGACGCCAACGCCCCGTCCTGACCGCCGCCGGACACTATCAAGCCCCGCCGGACACTGCCGATACAGGCTCATGACCACCGGCAGGACCCGCAACGGGCTGGCGCCGGACGCAGGAGTTTGCAGGCAATGCGCAACATTTATCTCGGCCGTCAGCCGATCTTCAACAAGGACCTGAAACCGGTCGCCTACGAACTGCTGTACCGGGACGGGGCAGCCGACCATTCGGACAAGAACGACGCGCGCGCGTCTGCCGACGTACTGATCAACACCTTCCTCGAAATGGGTGTGCAACGGGTGGTCGGCAAAGCGCGCGCCTTCATCCACGTCACGCCGGAAATCCTCGACGACAACCTGCTGCGCCTGTTCGACCCGGCGCAGCTGGTCCTGCAGCTGATGCCGGACGCGGCCTTCGACGACAACCTGCTGGAGTCGGTCAGCCGCTTGCGCGCCAACGGCTACGGCATCAGCGTCGATGACCTGCTGGTGCATGAGGGCACGCTGCCGCTGCTGGAGCTGGCGCACTTCGTCAAGGTCGACCTGCAGGCGGTGCCCGAGGCGGAACTGGCGGAGCACGTGGCCGCCCTGCGGCAATTTCCGGTGTCCCTGATCGCCGAGAAGGTCGAGACCCATGAACAGTTCGCCCAGTGCCAGGCACTCGGCTTCAATTTTTTCCAGGGCTATTTCTTTGCCCGCCCCAAGCTGGTGGCCAGCCGCACCGTGTCCGAGGATCGCCTCAGCGTGATGCAGCTGCTGGCGGTCCTGCACAGCCCCAAATCGCAGCTGCAGGACGTGCAGAACGTCATCCAGCGCAGCGTGTCGCTCAGTTACCGCCTGCTGCGCTACGCCAACTCGGCAGCCTTCAACCTGCCGCGCAAGATCACCTCGATCGCGCAATCCATCGTCATCCTCGGCCAGCGCCGCATTCGCGACATGGCCACCCTGCTGGCGCTTACCAACTCGAAGGATGTGCCACACGAGCTGACGCGCACCCTGCTGACGCGGGCGCGGCTGTGCGCGGAACTGGCGCCGCCGGGCCGCGGCGAGGCCGATGCGGCCTTCACCGCCGGACTGTTCTCCGGACTCGATGCCCTGCTGGACAAACCGCTCGCCCAGCTCCTGGATGAGCTGCCGCTGGCGGACGAAGTGCGCGCCGCCGTGCTGGAACACGAGGGACCGCTCGGGCGCATCCTGGAGGCGGCGCTGGCGCTGGAACGTGGCGATTTCGAAAATCCCGCCCTGCAGGCGCTGGAGTCGCAGCCCGCCCCGGGCGCTTACCTGCAAGCGGTTGACTGGGCCAACGGCGCCATGTCGGAGCTGCAGGCGGCCTGACCTGCGCAAAAATCCGTCACGGCAACAGGCCGTGACGGATTTCGTGCCGCTGGCGGCCGCGCACGATGCACGGCTGCCGTCGCGCTACAGCCCCATGCAGTTGGCGTAGTAAGTCACCGTGCCCGGCCAGTCGGAGAAGATGCCGAGCACACCCACCTGCCGCGCCAGCACGTCGAGCGCCAGGTACATGTCGCTGTCGGTGCGGATGGCCTCGCCGGCCGGATCGAACGCGTAGTAGAAGCCGGCCTTCGAGGCGCCGCGGCGCAGGTCCGAACGCTCAAAGGTCCAGGTGATGATGTCGAAGCCGAGCTGTTTGAGTGTCACGGCCAGCGGCGACGGCACCACCTTGCCGTCCTGCACCGCCAGCAGCGCCGGCATCGGCGGCGCCACGATGCGCACCCCGAGCGCCTTGATGCGCTCGAGCTCGGCCCGCGGCAGCTCCGGCACCGTCTGGCCCGCAGTCGGGTCGTAGTCGACCAGATAGACCGCCTGGCGACCGTAGTCCGGCTCGTGCTGGACCCAGTACAGCACGTCATCCAGGTTGAACGACTGCGGCCAGGCGTCGCGCGGCTTCACGCCGCCGGCGCGCAGCTCGTCGATCAGCCGCTGCGCGTACTGCGCCTGCCCGCCGAACACGGCGGCGATGCGCTGCGCGTCGCCACCCTTGAGCTCCGGCGTGTGCTTCACGCCGAGCTTGCGGTTCAGCGCGATGCTTTCGCGCAGCGTCAACAGCGTGCCGCGGCCGGTGTACAGATCCGTCCGCCAGTTGGCGGTGCCGCCCAGGAAGCCCGCCGCGTC
Source organism: Pseudomonadota bacterium (assembly GCA_049322795.1). Taxonomy (GTDB): domain Bacteria; phylum Pseudomonadota; class Gammaproteobacteria; order Immundisolibacterales; family Immundisolibacteraceae; genus Immundisolibacter. The sequence goes on from JBMOQH010000014.1 coordinate 197,325, forward strand.
GGACGCCGCCGGGTTGCTGGCGTCCATCTTGCCGGTGAGCGACTTGAACTCGTCGAGCGTGATGTCGCTGGCGCAGCACTTGGGCGACGAGCCCGGCCCGGCGTAGGGCACCGAGCACTTGGCGTTCAGCGGCGTGGCGACGATGTTGGTGGTGGTGTGCAGATCGCACTCGGCGTGCCGGCACACCAGCGCGCCGTCGGCGGTGAAGGTGACGTCGCACTCCACGATGCCCGCGCCCATGCGCGCGGCCGCTTCGTAGGACTCGCGTGTGTGCTCAGGAAACTGCAAGGCCGCGCCGCGGTGGCCGATGGAAAAATCGGTGCGCTTGAACGGCCCGTTGCCGCAGCTTTGCAGCGTCGACTTAAGGGCCCCGTCCTGCATGCCGGCCACCAGATAGAACGGCCGTGGCCCAACCTGGATCAGTTGCCGGGCGGCGGCCACTTCCGGCAAATGCCCGGCAGCCTCGCCACCCTTGCCGGCGAAGGCCGGTACCGACATCGCGGCACCAGCCAACAGGCCGATGGCCGCCAACGTGGAAAACACGCTTCGTTTCATCACACTACCCCCTGCTTGAACGATGACGCACCCGGCGCATGCCGGAGGTCGGCACTGTCAAACGTGCGTATTCAGGGGGCGTGACAGCCGGGTGACAGAGCGATGACGATGACCGCGAACGATCAGGACGCGCGCGTGACCAGCACGTGGCGCACATGTGCCACGCGCTCGGCGACGGTATACAGGGACAGCACCGCCATCAGCACCATGGCGGGCCCGAGCAGTCCCAGCAACAGTCCGGCGATGGTCAGGACCAACCGTTCGGCGCGACTCATGAGCCCGACCTTGCAGTCGATGCCGAGCGCCTCGGCCCGGGCGCGCGTGTAGCTGACCAGCAGCGAGCCGAGCAGCGCCAGCACCACCAGCGCCACCAGCAACGGGCGATCGGCCAGAGCGAAGCGGTAGGCCACCGCCGCCAGCACGGCGCCTTCGCCGATGCGGTCGAGGGTCGAGTCGAAAAAGGCGCCAAACGGGCTGGCCTGTCCGGTCTCGCGCGCCAGCATGCCGTCCAGCAGATCGCCGAGACTGCCCACGATCAGCACCAGCGCCCCCAGGCGCAGCCAGCCGGCGCCGATGCAAAGCGCCGCGACCAGGCTCACGCCGAGCGCCGCCAGGGTGACCTGGTTGGGCGTCACGTCGTGCGCCGCCAGCCACTCCACGGCCGGTTGCAGCCGCGCGCGCAGCGGCTCTTCTACGCGATGGCGAAGCGATTCCAGCATGTCGGGTCTCCGGGTTGGCGCGGTCAGTCCACCACCTGCCAGGCCACCTGTCCGCCCGCGCGCAGCGGCACCAGGCGATCGTCGCCGAACGGCAGGCTGTCCGGCACCATCTGCGGCGCGCGGCGCAGGGTGAGCGTGCCGGCGTTGCGCGGCAGGCGGTAGAAATCGGCGCCGTGGTGGCTGGCGAAGGCTTCCAGTCTGTCCAGCGCGCCGGCCGCGTCGAACGCTTCCACATACAGCTCGATGCCGGCGTGGGCGCTGTAGATGCCGGCGCAGCCGCAGGCGCTGTGCTTTTCCCGCGCCGGGTGGGGCGCGCTGTCGGTGCCGAGAAAGAACTTCGCGTCCCCCGACACGGCCGCTGCCAGCACGGCCGCGCGGTGCTCCTCGCGCTTGAGCACCGGCAGGCAGTAGTGGTGCGGGCGCAGGCCGCCGTCGAACAGCGCGCCGCGGTTCATGGACAGGTGCTGCGGGGTGATGCTGGCCGCCACGCCGCCGCGCGCGCCGCGCACGAAATCCACCCCCTCGCGGGTGGTGATGTGTTCCAACACCACGCGCAGGCCAGGGAACTGCGCCACCAGCGGCGCCAGATGCCGCTCGATGAACACCGCCTCGCGGTCGAACACGTCGACCTTGGGATCGGTGACCTCGCCGTGTACCAGCAGCGGCAGGTCGATGGCCTGCATCGTCTCGAGCAGCGGATAGATCGCCTCGATGCGCCGCACGCCGGCGTCCGAATGGGTGGTGGCGCCGGCCGGGTAGAGCTTCGCACCCACAATGCCGGCCGCCTTCGCGGCCTTGAGCTCATCGGCCGACGTCGCCTCGGTCAGGTACAGCGTCAGCAGCGGCGTGAACGCGGCGCCCGCCGGCAGCGCGGCGAGAATGCGATCGCGATAGGCCAGCGCCGCCGCCCCGGTGGTCAGCGGCGGGCGCAGGTTCGGCATCACCACGGCGCGGGCGAAGCGGCGCGCGCTGTCCGCCAGCACGGCGGCCAGCGCCGGGCCGTCGCGCAGGTGCAGATGGCAGTCGTCAGGGCGGGCGAGCGTCAGCGTGTCCATGGCGTGTGGGCTGGCCAAAACCCGCATTATCCGCCGCACGGCGGGCTTGGAGCCGCTGGTAAACTGCGCCGGCCGGGGCCACCCCCCGGCACGGCTTCGGGCCGCGGCAGACACAGGGCCGCCGGTCCGCTCCGGCTTCAATCCACACGCGGAGATCCTGCATGAACAAACCGGAAGGCGGTCTGCCTGCCGTGGGCGCGCACGACGACGACCCATTCGAGACACGCGACTGGCTGGACGCACTGCGTTCGCTGGCGGCGGTGGAAGGCGAGACGCGCACCCGTTTCATCCTCGAAACCCTGCTCGACGAAGCCGGCCGCCTGGGCCTGAATCTTCCCCAGGGCCTGACCACGGCCTATCTGAACACCATCCCCACGGCCCGCCAGCCGACCTATCCGGGCGATCAGGAGCTCGAGGGCCGCATCCGCGCCGCGCTGCGCTGGAACGCCATGGCCATGGTGACGCGCGCCAACCGCGAATCGACCGAGCTCGGCGGCCATATCGCGAGCTACGCCTCGCTCGCCACCATTTACGAGGTCGGCTTCAACCATTTCTTTCACGCGCCGGGCGACGCCGGCGGCGGCGATCTGGTGTTCTACCAGGGGCACACCTCGCCGGGCATGTACGCGCGGGCCTTCCTCGAAGGCCGCCTGACCGAACGCGATCTCGACAACTTCCGCCAGGAGCTGGCCGACGGCGGCGGCCTGTCGTCCTACCCTCATCCGTGGCTGATGCCGGAGTTCTGGAGCCTGCCGACGGTCTCCATGGGTCTGGGACCGATGATGGCCATCTACCAGGCGCGCTTCATGGCCTACCTGGATGCCCGCGGCCTGGCGCCGATGGACGGCCGCAAGGTCTACGCCTTCCTCGGCGACGGCGAAATGGACGAGCCCGAATCGCGCGGCGCGCTGTCCGTGGCCGGACGCGAGAAGCTCGACAACCTGATCTTCGTCGTCAACTGCAACCTGCAGCGCCTGGACGGCCCGGTGCGCGGCAACGGCAAGATCATCCAGGAGCTCGAAAGCGAGTTCCGCGGCAACGGCTGGAACGTCATCAAGGTCGTCTGGGGTTCGGAGTGGGACGACCTGCTCGGCCGCGACCGCAGCGGCCTGCTGAGAAAACGCATGGAAGAAGCCCTGGACGGCGAGTACCAGGCGTACAAGGCGCGCGGCGGCAAGTACACGCGCGAGCGCTTCTTCGGCAAGTACCCCGAGACGCTGCGCCTGGTCGAGCACCTGTCGGACGATGACATCTACCGCCTGCGCCGCGGCGGCAACGACCCGCTGAAGATCTACGCCGCCTACGACGCCGCCGTGCGCCACCGCGGCCAGCCGACGGTGATCCTGTTCAAGACCGTCAAGGGCTACGGCATGGGCACGGCCGGCGAGGGGCAGAACATCACCCACCAGCAAAAGAAGATGACCGACGAGCAGGTGCGCGCGTTCCGCGACCGCTTCCGGGTGCCGATCGCGGACGACCAGCTGGCCGCCATCCCCTATTACAAGCCGGCCGAGGACAGCCCGGAAATGCAGTACCTGCATGCCCGGCGCCAGGCGCTGGGCGGCTACCTGCCGGCGCGCCGCGCGCAGGCGCCGCGTCTGACCATCCCCGGCCTCGACGCCTTCGGCAAGCTGCTGGAAGGCACCGGCGAGCGCGACATCTCCACCACCATGGCCTTCGTGCGCATCCTGACGCAGCTGGCCAAGGACCCGCACATCGGCCAGCACCTGGTGCCGATCGTGCCGGACGAGGCGCGCACCTTCGGCATGGAGGGCCTGTTCCGGCAGCTCGGCATCTACGCGCCGGAAGGCCAGCTGTACGAGCCGGAGGACGCCGGCCACTTCATGTTCTACCGCGAGGACAAGAAGGGCCAGATTCTGGAAGAGGGCATCAACGAGGCCGGCGCCTTCTGTTCCTGGATCGCCGCCGGCACGTCCTACGCCATGCACGGCGTGTCGATGATCCCGTTCTACATCTACTACTCGATGTTCGGCTTCCAGCGCATCGGCGACTTCGCCTGGGCGGCCGCCGACATGCGCACGCGCGGCTTCCTGATCGGTGGCACCGCCGGGCGCACCACGCTGGCCGGCGAGGGCCTGCAGCACCAGGACGGCCACAGCCACCTGCTGGCATCGACCATCCCCAACTGCGTCGCCTACGACCCGGCCTATCTATACGAGCTCGCCGTGATCATCCAGGACGGCATGCGGCGCATGTACGAGGCCGACGAGAGCGTCTACTACTACATCACCGTCGAGAACGAGAACTACGCCCACCCGCCGATGCCGGACGGCGCCGCCGACGGCATCCTGCGCGGCCTGTACCGCCTGCCAGCGCCGGCGCGCAAGAAAGGCCGCGGCAAGGCGCCGCCGGTCGTGCAGCTGCTGAGCAGCGGCGCCATCCTGCGCGAGGCCCAGGCCGCGGCCGAGATTCTGGAGCGTGATTTCGGCGTGCAGGCCGACCTGTGGAGCGCCACCAGCTTCAACGAACTGCGCCGCGATGGCCTTTCCGCACAGCGCTGGAACCGGCTGCATCCCACCGAAACGCCGCGCAAGAGCTATGTCGAGCAGTGCCTGGACGGCACCGACGGCCCGGTGATCGCCGCCACCGATTACATGCAGGCCTACGCCGACCAGATCCGGCCGTGGGTGCGCGGCCGTTACGAGGTGCTCGGCACCGACGGCTTCGGCCGCAGCGACACCCGTCGGCGCCTGCGCCAGTTCTTCGAGGTCAGCCGCGAGCACATCGCCTATGCCGCGCTCAAGGCGCTGGCCGACGAGGGTGCCGTGCCGGTGAAGACCGTCACCGAGGCCGCGAAAAAGCTTGGCATCGACCCCGAGCGGCCGGACCCGGCCACCGTCTGACGCAGGGAGCGACAACAACAATGGAACAGAACCTGATCGTGCCGGGCCTCGCCGAGAACGTGCACGAGGCCGACGTGGCCGAGGTGAGCATCAAGCCCGGCGACCTCATTGCGGTCGGCGACATCGTGCTGACACTCGAAACCGACAAGGCGGCCATGGAGCTGCCGGCCGAGGTGGCCGGCAAGGTGACCGCCGTGCGCGTCAAGGCCGGCCAGAAGGTCAAGGAAGGCGACGTCATCGCCGTGCTGGAAACGACCGCCGGCGCCGAAACGCCGCCCAAGCAGGCCGCCGCGCCCGCCCCGAAGGCCGAGCCCCCCAAGACCGGGACGGCCGATGCAGCGCCTGCGCCCGCCGCTGCCGCGGGCGCTTCAACCACCCTGCAGGCGGTCACCTGCCCCGATCTTGGCGACGGCAAGGCCGCCGACGTGATCGAGCTGGCCGTCAAGCCCGGCGACCAGGTCGCCGAGGGCGACGCCCTGCTCACGGTCGAAACCGAGAAGGCCGCCACCGAACTGCCGGCGCCGTTCGCCGGCACGGTGCGGGAATTGAAGGTCAAGGTCGGCGACAAGCTGAAGACCGGCGATCTGGTGGCGATGATCGAAACGGCTGCGGCGACCGCCCCGGCCCCGGAACAGAAACCGTCCGCGCCCGCCAGCGAACCGGCAAAGGCCGCGCCGGCCGCCGTATCCGCGCCATTGGCGACCGAACCGTCGCCACGAGTAACGGCCGAGCCGCCGGCCTCCGGCCAGACACCCCACGCCACCCCGTCCGTGCGGCGCTTCGCGCGTGAACTCGGTGTCGACCTGTCCCGCGTCGGCGGCAGCGGGCGCAAGGGCCGCATCACGCAGGAAGACGTCCAGGCCTTCGTCAAAGCCGTCATGCAGGGCAGCGCGGGCGCCACGGGCGGCGGACTCGCGCCGCTGCCGGTGATCGACTTCGCCCAGTGGGGCGAGGTCGAATCGGTGCCGCTCAGCCGCATCCGCCAGCTGACCGGCGAGAACCTTGGCCGCTCCTGGCCGCAGGTGCCGCAGGTCACGCAGCACGACGCGGCCGACATCACGGACCTGGAAGCGTTTCGCAAGGCGCAAGCAAAAGCCGCCGAGGCGCGAGGCGCCAAGCTCACCGTGGTGGCGCTGCTGCTGAAGGCCTGCGCCAGCGCGCTCAAGGCCTTCCCGGACTTCAACGCCAGTCTCGCGCCCGACGGCAAGGCGCTGATCATCAAGCGCTACATCCACATCGGCGTGGCGGTGGACACCCCGGCCGGGCTGGTGGTGCCGGTGATCCGCGACGTCGACCGCAAGGGCATCCTCGATCTTGCCGCCGAACTCGGCGACCTCAGCGGCCGCGCCCGCGAGCGCAAGCTGAAACCCGAGGAGCTGCAGGGCGGCACGTTCACCATTTCGAGTCTCGGCGGCATCGGCGGCACGGCCTTCACGCCCATCGTCAACTGGCCGCAGGTGGCCATCCTCGGCGTGTCGCGCGCCGCCATGCAGCCGGTCTGGGACGGCAGCGCGTTTGTGCCACGCCTGGTGCTGCCGCTGTCGCTGTCGTACGACCACCGCGTCATCGACGGCGCCACCGGGGCTCGCTTCACGCGCCATCTGGCCGAGCTGCTGGAAGACCTGCGCGGCGTGTTGCTCTGACCCATGTCGAAAATTTCCCTCCATGGAAATTTTCGACTCGCCCGGCGCGGTTCACGCCCGCACCGGGCTCCGTCGGGCAGGTGGCCCTGCCCGACCTTGGGGCTTCCGGCCCCAAGTGACGCGCTGAGCCAGCCACCCCGGCGCACCCCAATACACTGAACACAGGCGCGGAGAACCCATGCCCGAACCCATCCGAACGCAGGTCGTCGTGCTCGGCGCCGGCCCCGGCGGCTACAGTGCCGCCTTTCGCGCCGCCGATCTCGGCCTTGCGGTGACTCTGGTCGAACGCGAGCCGCGCCTGGGCGGCGTGTGCCTGAATGTCGGCTGCATCCCGTCCAAGGCGCTGCTGCACGTGGCCAAGGTCATCGACGAGGCGGCCCACACGCCGGGCGTGAGTTTCGGCAAGCCCAAGGTGGACGTGGGCGCCGTGCGCGACCAGAAGGACAAGGTGGTCAAGCGCCTCACCGACGGTCTCGGCGTGCTGGCGCGCCAGCGCAAGGTGCAGGTGGTCCACGGCAACGCCAGCTTCAGCGGCCCGCACACGCTGCGCGTGACCGGGAAGGACGGCGCGACCGAGGTGCAGTTCGAGCACGCCATCGTCGCCACCGGCTCCACGCCGGCGCGCATCCCCGGCCTGCCGGACGACCCACGGGTGATGGACTCGACGGGCGCGCTGGCGCTAGCCGACGTCCCCGGCAAGCTGCTGGTGATCGGCGGCGGCTACATCGGGCTCGAAATGGCCACCGTGTACCGCGCGCTCGGCAGCGCGGTGAGCGTGGTCGAGTTCATGGACGGCCTGCTGCCGGGCGCCGACGCCGATCTGGTGAAGCCGCTTGCCAAGCGCCTCGCCGGCCAGTTCGCCGAGATTCGCCTCAAGACCAAGGTCACCGGCGTCGTGGCCCAGAAACAGGGCCTCAAGGTCAGCTTCGAGGGGCCGGACGGCGCCGCCGAGGCGGTCTACGACCGCGTGCTGGTGGCGGTCGGCCGGCGCCCGAACGGCAAGGATCTGGGCCTCGAAGCGCTCGGCGTCAAGGTCGACGAGCGCGGCTTCATCGCCGTCGACGCCCAGCGGCGAACGGCCGTGCCGCACATCTTCGCCATCGGCGACGTGGCCGGCGAGCCCATGCTGGCGCACAAGGCGGCCCACGAGGGCAAGGTGGCGGCGGAAGTCATCGCCGGCCACAAGGCGGCCTTCGCGCCGCTCGCCATCCCGGCGGTGGTGTTCACCGACCCCGAGATCGCCTGGGCCGGCCTGACCGAAAGCCAGGCCAGGAAGGACGGCGTTGCCTTCGAGAAGGCCGTCTTCCCCTGGGCCGCCAACGGCCGCAGCCTGACCCTCGGCCGCGACGAGGGCCTGACCAAGATCCTGTTCGACCCCGCCAGCCACCGGGTGCTCGGTGTAGGCATCGTCGGGCCGGGCGCCGGCGATCTCATCGCCGAGGGCGTGCTCGCCATCGAGATGGGCGCCGACGCGCAGGATCTGGCGCTCACCATCCACCCGCACCCGACGCTGTCGGAGACGGTCGGCATGGCGGCCGAGGTATTCGACGGCAGCGTCACCGACATCATCGCACCCCGGCGCTGACCGTCCCGGCGACCGATTCCAGCCGCAGCGCGCCGCCGTCATCCGCGAGACCATCATGCAGCCCATGCAAAACGGCATCCTGCTCCCCCCGCCGCGCCTGGCGGTTTATCTGAGCTTCGACCTCGTCGCCGCGGGCGAGATACCGGCCGCCCTGCTCCGCCTGCGGGAACTCGCCGACGGCGAGCAGACCGTGGTCGGCATCGGGGCGTCGACCGTACAGGCGCTTGGCCGGTCGATCGATGGCCTGCGCCCGTTCCCCGCGCTCAACGGCCCGGGAGTCGACGTGCCGTCCACGCCGGCCGCACTGTGGCTGTGGCTGCGCGGGGAAGACCGCGGCGTCCTGCTGCACCGCGCGCGCGCACTCGAAGCGGCGCTGCTGCCGGCATTTGGCCTGCGCGAGAGCGTGGACGCGTTCCAGTACCAGGACAGCCGCGACCTGACCGGCTACGAGGACGGCACGGAGAATCCCCGCGAGGACGCCGCCGACGCCGCCGCCATCGTGCATGGCCGCGGGCCGGGGCTGGACGGGTCAAGCTTCGTTGCCGTGCAACGCTGGGTGCATGACTTCCGGCGCTTCGACACCCTCTCGCCCGAGCAGCAGGACCTGAGCATCGGCCGCCACCGGATCGGCAACGACGAAATCGACGAAGCGCCACTATCGGCGCACGTCAAGCGCACGGCCCAGGAATCGTTCAGCCCGCCGGCCTTCGTGCTGCGCCGCTCCATGCCCTGGGCGGACGGCCTCGACGCCGGACTGATGTTCGTTGCCTTCGGCTTCAGTCCGGACGCCTTCGAGGCGCAGCTGAAACGCATGACCGGCGCCGAGGACGGCATCGTCGACGCGTTGTTCGGCTTCACCCGGCCGCTGACGGGGTCCTACTTCTGGTGCCCGCCGATGCGCGGTGAACACATCGACCTGCGCGCGCTGGGATTGCCGTCAGGCTGATCGTTTCGCCGTCGACCGCCAGCGTGCCGGACGCAATGCCCACGACCGTGCGTGCCACCGTTCCGAGGTAACGGAACCGCGCCATCACGGCGACAACCGCGCCCTCGCCGCTACGCGGTTGCAGCCTCCGGCGGATGAGTCGGTTTGGAGACAGCCAGTCGATCGGCCACGGCGCGTCATGACGACTGCAAAAAAAAGGCCGCGAATCGCTTCGCGGCCTTCTTGGGCTCGCCGGCGCGGGGGTACCCGCTACTGTCCGAAGCTCGCCGCAGGCACCGGCTTGCCGCCGTCCTTGTTCTCGACCAGGTTCTGCCGGTGCTGCGCGTAGGACGAGCGTACGAAGGCATAGCGGTCGAGCGCCGCCTGCTCCAGCACCGTGCTGGCATCGAGCAGGCGGTAGCGGGTGTCGATGCCGCCGAGCGCGATCACGCCCCAGCGCACGCCGTCGTCCTCGATGTAGTTCTGCGGCGACAGGAAGTAGTTGCCCACCAGGCCGACGCCGTCGCGCACGTTGCTCGGGCCCAGGATGGGCAGCACCAGGTACGGGCCGGCGCCGATGCCCCAGGCGCCGAAGGCCTGACCGATGTCCTCACGCCGTTTCTCGAGCCCCCAACCGGTGGCGACGTCGAAAATGCCGACCACGCCCACCGTGCTGTTGACCACGAAGCGGCCGACGTCCTCGGCGCTTTCCTGGAAATTGCCCTGCAGCAGGTCGCTGACCGCCACCACCGGCGTGAACAGGTTGTCGAACACGTTGCTCACGCCGCGCTTGACCGGCTTCGGCAGCAACCAGTCGTAGCCCTTGGCCACCGGCTTGATGACGAAGCGGTCGGCCTGTTCGTTGAACCAGAACACGCCGCGGTTGATCCTCTCCAGAGGATCGCTGACCTCGACGCCGGTGTCCTGCTCCCACTCGGCAAAGTCGTCGTCGGAACTGGCACTGGCGGCTGGCGCCGTGCCGGCGTCCGCCACCGTCATGGCCACCGGCCGCTCATACTCGGCGGCGGCAACGGTCCCGCCAAGGGCCGCCAGCAGGCTGCCGGCAAACGTCAGCGTGACGATGTTGTTGTTCATTCGGATCTCCCTCGACTGGCTTGAAGCTGGCCCTGGTTTTTCGCCCGCAAGCCGGCCCGGCTTTAGCGCGGCGGCCGGCGACGGCCCAAGGCTGGCCGATTATGCACGCACCGCCAGGCTCAAAGGCGCGGCACCACCACGCCGACCTGCCCCTGATACTTGCCGCCGCGGTCCTTGTAGGACACCTCGCAGGCCTCGTCGGACTCGAAGAACACCACCTGCGCGCAGCCCTCGCCGGCGTAGATTCTGGCCGGCAGGGTGGTGGTGTTCGAGAACTCGAGCGTGGCGTAGCCCTCCCACTCGGGCTCGAACGGCGTCACGTTGACGATGATGCCGCAGCGCGCGTAGGTGGACTTGCCCAGGCACACCGTGAGCACGTTGCGCGGGATGCGAAAGTACTCCACCGTGCGCGCCAGGGCGAAGGAGTTCGGCGGGATCACGCACACGTCGGCCTCGACGTCGACCAGGCTGCCCTCGTCGAAGTTCTTCGGATCGACCACGGCGGAATGCACGTTGGTGAAAATCTTGAATTCGCGCGCCACGCGGATGTCGTAGCCGTAGCTCGACAGGCCGTAGGAAATGACCCGCTGGCCGCCCAGCTCGCGCACCTGGCGCGGCTCGAACGGTTCGATCATGCCGTGTTTCTCGGCCTGTTCCCGGATCCAGCGATCGGCTTTGACGGTCATGGGTGGCTTCCTGGGCGCTCAGTCGTTGACGACGGTGATCTTGGGAAAACGGCGCGCGTAATCCTTGCCGCGCGTGGCCAGGCGCCCGGCGACGCGCAGCGCGATCTCGCGATAGGCGCGGGCTACCGGGCCGTCCGGTTCGGCCAGCACGGTCGGGCGCCCGCCGTCGGCCTGCTCGCGGATGCGGATGTCGAGCGGCAGCGCGCCCAGCAGCGGCGCGCCGTGCTTCTCGGCCATGCGGGCGCCGCCGCCGGCGCCGAAGATGTGTTCCTCGTGCCCGCACTGGCTGCAGATGTGGGTGCTCATGTTCTCGACGATGCCCAGGATCGGCACCTTGACCTTCTCGAACATCTTCAGGCCCTTGACCGCGTCGGCCAGCGCCAGGTCCTGCGGCGTGGTGACGATCACCGCGCCGCTCACCGGCACCCGCTGGGCGAGCGTGAGCTGGATGTCGCCGGTGCCGGGCGGCAGGTCCACCACCAGGTAGTCGAGGTCGTCCCAGGCGGTGTCGCGGAGCAGTTGCTCGAGCGCCTGCGTGGCCATCGGCCCGCGCCACACCATCGGCGCGTCGGGGTCGATCAGGAAACCGATCGACATGCACTGCAGGCCGTGGCCCATCAGGGGCGCGATGCGCCGCTCGTCGCCCTCGACCAGGCGCGGCTTGTCGCTGACGCCAAGCAGCGTCGGCAGGCTCGGGCCGTACACGTCGGCGTCCAGCACGCCCACCCGCGCGCCCTCGCGCGCCAGCGCCAGCGCCAGATTGACGGCGGTGGTCGACTTGCCGACGCCGCCCTTGCCGGAGCCGACGGCAATGACGTTGCGCACGCCGGCGATGGCCTGCGCGCCCTGCTGCACGGCGTGCGCCACGATGGCGTGCGTGAGCGTCACCTCCACCGCCTGCACGCCCGGCAGGCCGGCCAGCGCGGCCTCGATCGCGGGCTTGAGTTCGCCCGCCAGCCCGGCGCTCGGGTAACCGAGCTGCAGCGTCGCGCGCAGACGGCCCTGATCGAGCGCAATCTCGCGCAGCGCCGGCTTCAGGCTGGCGCCGGTCCACGGATCGACGATGCCGTCGAGCGCGGCGTCGGCCGCAGGGCGCAGGGTGTCGCTCATGGTTCGGAAATCGCCTGACGGGGGAGCGCACGGACCGCGTCCGCGGCCGGCGAAATGGCCGGCAAGTCTAGCACGGGCGCCGATTTCCCCCGTGCTAAGCTGCCGCGCCCTGCCGCCCCGTCCAACGCCCCGTCCGCCGCATGCAACGCCGCCTCCTGGTCACCTCCGCCCTGCCCTACGCCAACGGGCCGATCCACATCGGCCACCTGGTCGAGTACATCCAGACCGACGTGTGGGTGCGCGCCATGCGCGAGCTGGGGCACGACGTGATCTACCTGTGCGCGGACGACGCGCACGGCGCGCCCATCATGCTGCGGGCGCAGGCCGAGGGCATCACGCCCGAGGCGCTGGTCGGGCGCATCGGCGCCGAGCACCGCGCCGATTTCGCCGACTTCGGCATTGGCTTCGACAACTACTACAGCACCCACAGCGACGAGAACCGGCAGCTCGCCGAGGACATCTTCACGCGCCTGTCGGCGGCCGGGCACATCGTGCGCTACGGCGTCACGCGCCTGTTCGACCCGGTCAAGGGCATGTTCCTGGCCGACCGCTTCATCCGCGGCGAGTGCCCGCGCTGCGGCGCCGCCGACCAGTACGGCGATTCCTGCGAGGCGTGTGGCGCCACCTATGCGCCGACCGACCTCAGGAATCCGCGCTCGGCCCTGTCCGGCGCCGAACCGGTGCTGAAGGAATCGGAGCATTACTTCTTCCGCCTGCGCGATTTCGCCGACCTGCTGCAGGCGTGGACGCGCGCCGGGCATCTGCAGGACGAGGTCGCCAACAAGATCGCCGAGTGGTTCGAGGCCGGCCTCGCCGACTGGGACATTTCGCGCGACGCGCCCTACTTCGGCTTTCGGGTGCCGGGCTCCGACGACCAGTATTTCTATGTCTGGCTGGACGCGCCGATCGGCTATCTGGCGAGCCTATGGGACTGGCTGAACCGCCGCGAGGGCCGCCCGGTCACGCTGGACGAGGTGCGCGAATTCTGGGCCGGGCGCGAAGTGCGGCACTTCATCGGCAAGGACATCCTGTACTTCCACGCACTGTTCTGGCCGGCCATGCTGCACGGCGCGGGTTACGCCAAGCCGGCGGCCGTGAACGCGCACGGCTTCCTCACCGTGGACGGGCACAAGATGTCGAAGTCCCGCGGCACCTTCATCGAGGCCCGCCGCTGGCTCGATCACCTGCCGCCGGAGCCGCTGCGCTACTACTTCGCGGCCAAGCTCGGAGCCGGCATCGACGACATCGATCTGAACCTCGACGACTTCGTCGCGCGCGTGAATTCCGACCTGGTCGGCAAGCTGGTCAACATCGCCGCGCGCACGGCCGGTTTCATCGAAAAACACTTCGGCGGAAAGCTCGCGGGCGCACTGCCGCAGCCGGCGCTTTACGAGGAATTCGTTGCCGCCGGTGACGCCATCGCCGCCGCCTACGAGGCCCGCGAGTACGCGCGCGCCATGCGCGAGGTGATGGCGCTGGCCGACCGCGCCAACGAGTACATCGCCGCCGCCGCGCCGTGGACGCTGGTCAAGGACCCGGCGCGCCTGGCGGACGCGCACGGCGTGTGCACGCAGGCGCTGAACCTGTTCCGCCTGCTGGTGACATATCTGAAGCCCGTGCTGCCGCGCCTGGCGGGCGAGGTCGAGGCGCTGTTCGATGCGCCGCTCGCCTGGGCGACGCGGGCGCAGCCGCTGCTGGACCACCCCGTTGCGCCCTACCGGGCCCTGCAGACGCGCATCGATCCGAAGGCCATCGCCGCGCTGCTGGCGGCCGGCACGCCCGGTTGACAGCCTCAGGCCTTGTCCAGCGGTTCCGCGCGCCCTGGATGGCGCGCCCGCCGATCAAGCATGCAAGTGCTTGATCGGGCGGAGCCGAGCACGGACATGTGCCGTGCTCGGCGAGTCTGAAAAATCCCATGGATGGGTTTTTCAGACCTTCCAGACCAACTCCAGCACCTTCTCCGGCGGTCGCCCAAGCACCGCACGCTGGCCGTCGGTGGCGATCGGCCGCTCGATGAGAATCGGCTCACGGACCATGGCCTCGATCAGCTGCGCCCGCGACAGCGCCGGATCGTCGAGTCCGAGTTCCTTGTAGGCAGCCTCGCCCCGGCGCATCAGCTGGCGCGGCTGCATGTCGAGCAGGACGAGCAGACGGTCGAGTTCCGCCGCCGTGGGCGGCTCTTTCAAGTACTCGACGATTTCGGGCTCCGCGCCGCGTTCGCGCAGCAACGCCAGCGCCTGGCGCGACTTCGAGCAGCGCGGGTTGTGAAACAGCCTGATCGGCATGGGCCTGCAAACTCCTTTCAGCGTAGTCAATGGTTTCCTGACCGGCTCGGCATCGCTGTCCAGTCGAATGCCGGCGGCGGGCCGGCGGATGCGCTCAGGCGCCGCGCGCCACCGGCCGGGCTGGATCGCGGCACCACTCGCTCCACGACCCGGCGTACAGCCGTGCGCCGGGCATGCCGGCGTGGGCCAGCGCCAACAGGTGATGGCAGGCGGTGACGCCGGAGCCGCAGTAGACCACCAGCTCGCCGACCGCGTGCCGGCCGAGCAGCGTCTGCCACTCGGCGGCCAGCAGGCCGGTCGGCTTGAAGCGGCCATCGGCGAGGTTGTCGGCAAACGGGCGGTTCACGGCGCCCGGAATGTGGCCGGCGACCGGGTCGATCGGCTCGCGCTCGCCACGGTAGCGCTCCGCCGCGCGGGCGTCGACCAACAGCCGGTGCGCACTGCCAAGGCTGCGCGCGACCTCGTCGACGGCGACGGCCTCGACCAGCGCCGGGCGGACCGGCAGCGCCGGCGCGACGGCACCGGCCGGTTCGTCGTCGCCGGCGACGGTCGGCAAACCGGCCGCCGTCCAGGCGGCAAAACCGCCGTCCAGCACCGCCACCGCGTCGTGCCCCAGCCAGCGCAGCAGCCACCAGGCGCGTGCCGCGAAGCTGCCGTCGCCGGCGTCGTAGCAGATCACCTGCGTGGCGGGCGTGACGCCGAGTGCGCCGAGACGCGCGGCGAGGGCAGCGCGATCCGGCAAGGGATGGCGTCCCGACGTGTCGGTCAGCGGACCGGACAGGTCAGTGGCGAGATCCACATGGCGGGCACCGGGCAAGTGCGCCGCGGAGAAGGCACGCCGGCCGGCGGCGGGATCGGTCAGGTCGTGGCGGCAGTCGAACAGCACCGGCGGCTGCCCGGACAGCGCGCGGTGCAAGGTGTCCGGGTCGATCAGGGTCTCGAAACGCATGGCCCGGCCCGGCTCATGAACACCCGGCTCAGAACCACACCTTGAAGCGGGTGTGATCGAAGCCGTACGGCACCGTCGGCTGGCCGTGCGATTCGACCGCCAGCGACACCTCCATCAACGCCAGCGCCAGGTTCAGCAGCTTCTGCTCGGCCGGCGGCAGCTCGGGCCAGGGATGCTGCTTCAGGTGCGCGTGGATGGCATCCAGGCGCGGCAGCACGGCGTCGTAGAGCGCCCGCAGGTCCTCGAATGGCCCTTTCAGGCGCTCGGCGTGGCGCTCGTGCTCGGTGGGCAGCGCGTAACGGTCGGCCAAGGGCTGCAGGTCGGCAAAAGCGGCGGGCAGTGCATGGGCCATGATCAAACCTCCCCGTTCACCCAGCGCATGACGTTGGTGTACTGGTGGCGCACCGCCACCTCCATCACCGGGCTTACCGTCATGTGCTTCAGCGCGCCGGATTTCAGCGCCCGGTGCGTCGTTTCCATGGTGCTCAGGTCCTCGTACAGCAGGTCGCGCAGCAGCACCTTGGTGTGCTCCTGCGCGATGCGCTGGCCGACGTCGGCGGCGGCGAACTGGTAGATGTCCATCGTCCACTCGGTCTCGTCGACGCTGATCGGCCAGAAGTTGTAGGTGAAGTACCAGCCGGGGCCGGGGTCGACGAAGAAATTCGGGAAGAACACGTTGATGTCGAAGTACCAGCGCTTGTCGTCGCTCGGGTTGGTGCCGGGCAGGCGTGGCGCATCCTCGTTGGCGGCGAAGCTGGTGCCGAGCTGCCAGGCGGCGCCGCCGACCGGCGTCACGTCCAGGCGGCTGACCAGGCGGTTGCTGGCCGAATGGTGCGGCGGGTAGAAGCGCGCCGAGGCCAGGGTGTCGAACTCGAAGCGCAGCTCGGCCGGAATCGAGCAGCCGGGCAGCGAGCGGGCGTGCACCATGCCGACGTGATAGGTCTCGTGGAAGGCGTCGACGAAGGTTTTCCAGTTCACCGCCACGCGCGCGCTGTAGCGCGCCACGCGCTCCATCTGCGCGAACGGGTAGCCGTCCACCTGCCGGCCGAGTCCGCCCAGGAACTCGGCGAGCGGCCACTCGGGCTGCGCGTTCCAGTTCACGAACACGAAGCCGTTCCACACGTCGCAGGCCACCGGCAGCAGGCCAAGCTGCGCCTTGTCGACGCCGGGGAACTGCTCCTGCGCCGGCAGCGTACGCAGGCTGCCGTCCAGATCGAAGGTCCAGCCGTGATAGCCGCACACGAAGGTGCGGGTGTTGCCCTCGCAGCCGTAGCGCGCCGCCACCTGGTTGCCGCGGTGCGTGCAGATGTTGTGGAACGCCCGGATCACGCCGTCCTTGCCGCGCACCAGCAGGATCGAGGCATCCCACACGGCGATGTCGAACACCTTGAAATCGCCCGGCTGCGGCAGGTCTTCCACCCGGCACAGGTTCAGCCAGGCGCGCTTGAAGATGCGCTCGCGCTCGCGCTCGAAGAATTCGGCCGACACGTAGGGCTCGACCGGGATCGGCCCCTCGATCAGCGGCGGCAGGTCGGTGGTGATGCGGGTGTCGAGATCGACGGCGGGTGCGTTCACGGCGGCTTCTCCTCGCGAATGGCCTGATCATTTCCGGTGCAAACGCCGGCACTCCCGCGGTGCATGGTCCGGCGCAGCAATGGCACCATCCTAGGCCAGATGCGCACCGAACGGTACCGCGACGGTCCCGGGCTGTCGGCGAGTGTCCACACCCGGGAACGAATCTTGCTTTACGCCGCCAGACCGTTCACCCGCCCCCTGCGATCCCCCCGAGCATGGTCGACCGTCACTCCAATACCTTCGCCGCCATCCGTGCCCTGCGCCAGGTGGTCGAGGCCTTGTCGCTGGAAGCCGACTTCGAGGCCTTCTTTCGCAAGGCCGCGGGCGCGGCGGCGGACCTGGTCGGCGCCGACGCGGCGGCGCTGATCCTGCTGAACGACGCCGATGAACTCGAATACCAGTTTTTCCTCGGCGTGCCGGACGACTACCGCGACCGGTTTCTCGGCTACCGCTTCGGGCGCGTGTCCGGCGTCGCCGGGGCGGCGCTGACCGAGCGTCGTCCGGTATTCGTGCCGGACTACCCGGCCTATCCGGGCGCCATGCCGGCGTTCGTGGCGAGCGGCCTGCGCGCCAATCTCGCCGTGCCGCTGCACAGCGCCGGCGAGGCGGTCGGCGTGCTGGTGGTGTCCTGGTTCAGGAACGCCGTGTACGCCCCCGACCAGGCGCTGTTGTCGCTGCTGAGCACGATCGCCGCCCAGGTTGGCTTGGCGCACCAGCGCTGGCGGCTCGAGCAGCGCCTCGAACACCGCGCCAACCATGACGACCTGACCGGCCTGCCCAACCGCGGCCATTTTCTCGATCGCCTGCGCCAGGCGGTGTCGGACGGTCATCGCTACGGGCGCCGCTACGCGCTGATGGTGATCGACCTCGATGGCTTCAAGGCGGTGAATGACCGCGCCGGCCACGCCGTCGGCGACGCCCTGCTGCGCGACGTGGCGCAGGGTTTGCGCGAGGTGGTCCGCGGCGGCGACGTGATCGGCCGCCTGGGCGGCGACGAGTTCGTGCTGCTCATGGAATACCAGGCCTGGCCGGAAGAACCGGCGACGGTAGCGGCCCGCGTCAAGACGCGCTTGACGCTGCGCGTGGCGGTGGCGGGCGGCACCACGGCAGTGACGCCCAGCATCGGCATCGCCGCCTTTCCCGACGATGGCGACCAGGCCGACGCGCTGCTCGCCAACGCCGATTTGGCCATGTACGAGGCCAAGCGCCGTCAGGGCGGTCGGGAAATCTGCTTTTTCAACCAGAACATCGCCCAGGCCGTGCGGCGGCGTGAGCTGCTGCTGGAGGAGGTCGAGCACGCCCTGGCCAACGACCGCTTCGTGCTGCACTACCAACCGATCATCCAGCTGCCGGGCGAACGCACGGTGGCGGTGGAAGCCCTGCTGCGCTGGCCGCAAGCCGACGGCAGCCTGCGACCACCGGCCAGCTTCATCCCGGAGATCGAGCGCCACAGCCGGCGCCTGATGGTTGCGCTTGGGCGCTACGTGCTGCGCAGCGCCCTTGCCCAGACCGCCGCCTGGCACCGGCAGGGCCACGCGCTCGCAGTGTCCGTGAATGTGTCAGCGCGTGAGTTTCTGGAGGACGGCTTCCTGCCCGGCCTGACCGAGCGGCTGGCCGAGTATCCCGATCTGCCGCGCGATCGGCTGGTGCTGGAGATCACCGAAACCGCGGCGCTCGAAGACCTGCCGCGCGCGCAGGCGCAGATGCAGGCCTGCCGGGAGCTTGGCGTGCGCTTCGCCATCGACGATTTCGGCGCCGGCCACGCCTCGCTCGCCAACCTGCGCGAGCTGCCGGTCGATCGGCTCAAGATCGACGGCGCCTTCGTGGCGGGCTTGCCCGGCGCGAGTGGCGACCGCGCGGTGGTTCAGGCCATCCTGGCGGTCGCCGAGGCCTTCGGTGTCGGCGTGGTGGCCGAGGGGGTGGAAACCGCGGCCCAGTCGCAGGCCTTGCAGGATTTCGGCTGCCGCGTCATGCAGGGCTACCACTTTGCCCGGCCGATGCCGGCGGCGCTGATCACCGCGCGTCTCGACGCGGAGCGCCAGGCGAGGCCGGCCTGAACGGCGGCTGATCGCCTGAGGCGCGAGCGACGCGTTCGCGACCGCAGCGGCGAACATTCCTCAAGGCGCGTCGGAGCGCCGCCGGTCGCGCGAGGCGGCGGCGTACAGCAGGGTGGTGATCTGCTCCGAGATCAGCCCCATCAGGAACACCAGCACGGAGGTCGTCAGCAGCACGGTGGTGGCGTTGGTGAAGCGGCCTTCGCGGGTATACGTGTACAGGTAATTGGCCACGCCGGCGGTGAAGCCCACCCCGGCCAGCGGCGCGAATATCTTCAGCGGCGCGTACAGCGTCGCCAGCTTGAAGATGATGAGCAGAAAGCGCGCGCCATCGCGCAGCGGCCGGATGTGGCTGCGGCCGATGCGCCTGGCGGCCACGATCGGTTCGTAGGCCACCCCATAACCGGCGCGAAAGAACGCCATGGTGATGCTGGTCGGGTAGGAGAAGCCATTCGGCAGCAGGAACAGGAACTCGCGAAATCGCTCCGCCCGCACCGCCCGGAAGCCGGAGGTGAGGTCATCGATGCGCTGGCCGGTCATGTACGTGGCCAGGCGGTTGTAGACCCGGTTGGCCAGCGAGCGGCCCACGCTTGCCTGCGAGCCGTCACCCCGCGCGCCGACCACCATGTCGAATCCCGCGTCTATCCGCGCCAGCAGGCGCGGTATGTCGGCGGGGTCGTGCTGGCCGTCGGCGTCCATGAACACGATCACCGGACCGTGGGCCGCCCGCGCCCCGGATTTGACCGCCCCGCCATTGCCGACGCTGTAGTGGTGCCGAACCTCCTGCACGCCGTGACGTGCGCAGACGGCGCTGGTGTCATCGGTCGAGCCGTCGTTCACCACCACGATCTGCGCCGCCGGGAAGCGCTCGCGCAGCACCGGGAGCAATCCCTCCAGCGCCGCTGCCTCGTTGCGGGCCGGCAACACGATCGAAAACTCGGGCGTCGGTAGCGTCATCTGGGGGCGTGCTCGCGGACGGCGTTTGCAGGTGGGCTAAAGCGTAGCAGCCGGTCGGCGTATTCCAGTCACAGCGCCGCCACAAAATCCGCCAGCTCGCGGTAGCGGCCGATGAGCTCGTCGAGGCTGTAGCGGGCGTTGGCCGGACTGGGGTTGGGAGTAACGAAGATCGGCGCCCCCGCGAAGACCTGTGGCTGCACGCCAGGCTCCACTGTTGCCTGTGCCTGCAAAACCTGCCTACAGAAGGCGCGATACGCCGTCGCCCCGTGAAACCACAGCACGCGCGGCCGGCAAGCGTCCACCGCCGTGGCCAGGCGCGCGGCGCCAGCGCGAAAGTCCGCCGCCCGCACCTGGTGCGCCATCGATGACGCCGTCTTGCAGACGTCGGTAAAGCCGATCCGGTCGCGCGTCAGGATCAGCTGCATGGCCGCCGGGCCGGGCGTCACCTGTGCATGCAGCAAGCCGCTCGCGTTCAAGGCCCGCCAGAAGCGGTTGTGCGGATTGGGAAAATAGAAGCCTTCGCGCACTGCCCGCAGCGACGGGTTGATTCCCACCGACAGCACGCGCAGTCCGGGCGCCAGATAATCGGGCAGGCCGCCGGCCACGGCCGGCGGGCGACGGGACGACTGTGGCGAATCGGCCATGCCGCCCTCAACCCGCGCTCGACCCGCGCATCGCCCCGCGGCGACAATCGCCGCGACGCTTCATCACCCTGACCGGCAGTTCACAATGACTCAAGCCCGTTTGTTCCTGATGGCCGGGGCGCTCAGCGCCGCGCTGGCGGTAATGCTGGGGGCGTTTGGCGCGCATGGCCTGCGCGACCGCCTGCCGGCCGACCTGTTCGCCATCTATCACACGGCCAGCCAGTACCACGTTTACCACGCGCTCGGCCTGCTCGCCGTCGGTCTGCTGGCCCTGCACGTGCCGGCCGGCGGCGCGCTGCGCTGGAGTGGCTGGCTGATGCTGCTCGGCACCGTGCTGTTCAGCGGCAGCCTGTACCTGCTCGCCATCACCGGCGTGCGCTGGCTGGGCGCCATCACGCCGCTTGGCGGGACGGCCTGGATCGCCGCCTGGCTGCTGCTGGCCTGGGCGGCGCGAGGCGTCGGGCGCTAGCCGCGCGATCCCATCGCGGCACCTCAGTGCAGCGGGCCGGTGCTCATGTCATCCAGCAGACGCTGCACGGCCGCGCGGTCGTAGTGGTAGTGCTGATTGCAGAACTCGCAATCGACCTCGACGCTGCCGCGCTCGGCCAGCAGCGATTCGATCTGCGCCCGCCCCAGGGCCAGCAGCGTCGCTTCCACCCGCTCGCCCGAACACGAGCAGCCAAAGCGCACCGCCTGCGTCGCGAGCAGGTGCAGATCCTCCTGCGCGAACAGCCGACCGAGCAGACGCTCGGGCTCGAGGTGCAGCAGCTCCTGCGGCCGGGTGGTGCCGGCGAGCGCCGCCAGATGCTCCCAGCGCGCGGCGTCGGCGGGCGCGCTGCTGCCCGGCAGGCGCTGCAACAGACCGGCGGCGCGCGTGTCGTCCGCCGCCAGCAGGATGCAACCCGGCAACTGCTCGGAGCTGGCGAAATAGCCCTCCAAGGTGGCCGCGAGACCACCCGGCGCCAGCTCGACGATGCCCTGATAACGGCGTCCGTCGCCGCGCGCGTCGAGCGTGATGACCAGCCGGCCGGCGCCGATCAGCTCGTGCCAGTCGGCACTCGGCAAGGGCTCGCCCCAGCGCGCCAGCGCGCGCACGGTTGAACCGGCACGGTTGTCCGCCACCAGCAGGCGCAGCGGCCCCGCGCCACGCAGTTCCACGATCACCTGCCCGTTCGACTTCAGATTGCCACCCAGCAGCGCCGCGGCGGCCAGCAGCTGACCCAGCAGATCGCGCACCTGCGGCGGGTAATGGTGCCGCGACAGCACCTCCTGCCAGGTGCCGTCGAGCTGCACCAGCAGGCCGCGCACGGGCGCGTCGGCAAACGTGAACCGGTGCAGCGTATCGGTGGGCATCGACAAGAACCAGGCACGAACGGGCGGGCAGTATAGCGAGCGCGCCCGCGCTGGCAGGCCCGATACCGGGCCCGCCTCAGCCCGGCTCGATCTCGCGCAGATGCCGGCGCACCGCCAGCGCCGCGCCGACGAAGCCGAGCCCACCGCCCAGCAACAGCACGCCCAGGCTTCCCACCAGACCGGGCGTGACGAGCGAGAGCGTGGAGCCGTACAGGCCGGCCAGGGTGCGCACCTGACCGGCGAGACCGACGTTGACCGAAAACAGCAGGATCATCGCCACGAGCCCGCCGGCAACGCCCTGCAGCAGCCCCCAGTACAGAAACGGCCGACGGATGAAGGCGTCCGTGCCGCCGATGAGTTTGGTGATCTCGATCTCGGAGCGGCGGTTGAAGATGGCCAGCCGGATGGTGTTGCCGGTCACCAGCACCACGCCGGCCCCCAGCAGCGCCGCGAACGCCCACACGGTCCGCCGGCCAAGCTCGAGCAACGCGTTCAGGCGGCGCACCCATTCGAGATCGGCCTGCACGTCCTCAACCGGCGGCAGCGCGCGCAGGCGATCACCCAGCCGCGCCAGGGTCGCCTCGTCGGCCGTTCCGGCGGGCGTCAGCACCAGCGCCGCCGGCAGCGGGTTCTCGCCGAGCAAGGCCAAGGCCTCGCCAAGCCCGGAGCTGCGCTCGAATTCCCGCAGCGCCTGGGCCCGATCGATCAGCTCGACCTCGGCCTTGCCGGCCAGTTCGCGGCCGAGTTTCCGGGCGAGGTCGGCCGCCTCGGCGTCCGGCGTGTCGATCTTCAGATAGGCCGTCAAACGCGCATCGGCATCCCAGCTGGCGGTCGCCTGACGCAGCGTGGTGAGGCCCAGCAGCAGGGTCGCCGGCAGCGCCAGACTCACGCCGATGACCAGCGCCGTCAGCAGCGTGTTCACGCGCTGGCGCCACAGCTGGCCGAGGCTGCCCACCAGCGCCTGCAGGTGCCGTTCCAGGTAACGGGGCATGTCAGGCGTCGCTGAGCAGGGTGCCGGCGTGCAGGATCAGCGTGCGGGCGTCCATTTCGTCGATCAGGGCGTGGTCGTGGCTGGCGATCAGCACCGCCACGCCGACCTGATTGAAATCGCGAAACAGGCGCATCACCTCGCGCGACAGTTCCGGGTCGAGGTTGCCGGTCGGCTCGTCGGCCAGCAGCAGCGGCGGGCGCGCCACCAGCGCCCGGGCGATGCCGACCCGCTGCTGCTCGCCGCCGGACAGCGCCAGCGGCAGGCTGCGCTCCTTGCCGAGCAGGCCGACCTTGTCGAGCGCGGCCCGCACACGCCGGCCGACCTCCGGCCCGTGGTGGCCCGCCACCACCAGCGGCATGGCCACGTTGTCGGCCACCGACATCTCCGGCAGCAGCTTGTGGTCCTGAAAAATCATGCCGATGTTGCGCCGGTAGTACGGCAGCCGGCGGCGGGACAGCTGACCGAGGTTCTGACCGTTGACCACGGCGTTGCCACGACTCGGCTTCTCGATGCCGGCGATCAGCTTCAGCAGCGTGCTCTTGCCGGCGCCCGAGTGGCCGGTGACGAAGGCCAGCTCGCCCGCCTCCAGCGTGAAGCTGATGTCCTTGAGCGCGTCGCCGCCGTTCGCATAGCGCTTGCTGACGTGCTCGAAGCGGATCACGGCGCCGCGCCCGCGTCATCGCTCTCGTCGCGACTGAGCAGCGCCTCCACGAACTCGCGCGCCACGAACGGCCGCAGATCGTCGGCCTTCTCGCCGACGCCGATGTAGCGGATCGGCAGGCCGAGCTGGCTGGCGATGGCCAGCACCACGCCGCCCTTGGCGGTGCCGTCGAGCTTGGTCAGCACCAGGCCCGTGACGCCGATCGCCTCGTTGAACTGGCGCGCCTGAATCAGCGCGTTCTGGCCGTTGCCGGCATCGAGCACCAGCAGCGTTTCGTGCGGCGCCGCGGCGTCGAAGCGGCCCATGATGCGGCGGATCTTGCGCAGCTCGTCCATCAGGCCGGCCTGCGTGTGCAGCCGCCCGGAGGTATCGGCGATCACCACGTCGGCGCCGCGCGTTTTCGCCGCCTGCAGGGCGTCGAAGATGACCGCCGCCGGATCGGCGCCCGGCTGCTGGGCGATCACCGGCACGCCGAGGCGCTCGCCCCACACCTTGAGCTGCTCCACCGCCGCGGCGCGAAACGTGTCGCCGGCGGCGAGCACCACCTGCCTGCCCTCGCTCTTCAGGCGCTGGGTGAGTTTGCCGATGGTGGTGGTCTTGCCGGCACCGTTGACGCCGGCCATGAGGATGACGTGCGGCTTGGCGGCAAACACCGGCGCCGGCACTTCGCACGGCGCCAGCAGGGCCACCATGCGCTCCTTGAGCGCCTCCAGCACGGCGGCGCCGTCGGCCAGTTCGTGCCGGGCCAGGCGCGCGTTGAGATCGTCGACCAGGGCCGTGGTGGCCTCGACGCCGGCATCGGCGCCCAGCAGCAGGGTCTCGATTTCATCGACCGTGAGCGCGTCGATGGCGCGCCGGCCGAGCAGCAGATCGGCGATGCCGCCGCCCAGACGTTCGCGGGTGCGCGCCAGACCCTGACGCAGGCGGGCGAACAGGCCCGGACGGGAACTCTCGGTCATGAAGCGGGCTGCAACCGGGCGGCGAATCGGTGGTCCAAGGCCGCGTTATGCTAACACCGGCGCCACGGCCGACCCGTGCGCCCTTACCCACAGGAGCCTTCCGGTGAAACGCACTCTGAGCGCCCTGCTGTTGCTGGCGGTGGCGCCGCTGCACGCGGCTGCCCCGGCCGCCGCGCCCGACTCGACCACGCAGGAACAGACCCTCGGCAACGGCATGAAGGTGATCGTGCGCGAGGACCACCGGGCGCCGGTGGCGGTCACGCAGGTCTGGTACAAGGTCGGCAGCAGCTACGAACCGGGCGGCCACACCGGCGTCTCGCACGTGCTCGAACACATGATGTTCAAGGGCACGGCGCGCCTGGGGCCGAACGAGTTCTCGCGCATCATCGCCGACAACGGCGGCGAGGAAAACGCCTTCACCGGCAGCGATTACACGGCTTATTTCCAGACCATGGCCGCCGACCGCATCGAGGTGAGCTTTCGCCTGGAAGCGGACCGCATGCGCAACCTGCGTCTCGATCCGGCCGAGTTCGCGAAAGAAATCGAGGTGGTCAAGGAGGAGCGCCGCCTGCGCACCGACGACCAGCCGCAGGCGGCGCTGTACGAGCAGTTCAACGCCACGGCCTATCTGGCCCATCCCTACCGCAACCCGATCATCGGCTGGGAGGATGACCTCGCGACGATGACCGTCGACGACCTCAAGGACTGGTACCGGCGCTGGTACCAGCCGAGCAACGCCACGCTGGTGGTGGTCGGCGACGTCGACCCGTCGCGGGTGTTCTCGCTCGCGCGGCGCTACTTCGGCGGCCTGCCGGGCGGCCGGGTGACGCCGCCCAAGCGACAGATGGAGCCGCCGCAACGCGGCGAGCGCCGCCTGGAACTGAAGGCGCCGGCCGAGGTGCCGGTCGTGCTCATGGGCTACCAGGCGCCGGCCGCCAGCGCCGATGCCGCCGACTGGGAGCCCTACGCAATGGAAGTGCTGGCCGGCGTGCTCGACGGCGGCGAGAGCGCCCGCCTGGCGAGCCAGTTGCGCCGCGGGCGCGAGATCGCCGCCGGCGTCGGCGCCGGCTACCGCGCCTTCCAGCGCGCGCCCGGCATGTTCCTGCTGCAGGGCACGCCGGCGCCGGGCCACACCGTCGAGGAACTCGAACAGGCGCTGCGCGGGCAGATCAGCGCCCTGGCGCAGACGCCCGTGGCGGCCGACGAGCTCGACCGCGTCAAGGCGCAGGTGGTCGCGGCCGAGGTTTACCAGCGCGATTCGGTGTTCTACCAGGCCATGCGCATCGGTCTGCTGGAGACCATCGGTATCGGCTGGCCGGTGGGCGAGGATTACGTGCGGCGCATCCGCGCGGTCACGCCCGAGCAGGTGCAGCAGGTGGCGCTGCGGTATCTGGGCGAGGACAAGGTGACCGTCGGCGTGCTGCGCCCGCAGCCGGGCGGGCTGCCCAAACGCCGTCCGGCTGGAGTCCCCGGCGGCCGTCACGACATCGGGAGCTGACATGCACGGCCAGGTTTTCAGCAGTTTCTTGCGCCGGCTGCGGCCGGCTGCGGCCGGCCTGATCGGAGTGTTCGGCACCCTGCTTGGGAGCGCCGCCGGCGCCATACCGGCCATCGACACCTGGACCACCAGCAACGGCGCCCGCGTGCTGCTGGTGTCGACGCCCGATCTGCCGATCGTCGACATTCGCGTGGCGTTCGACGCCGGTGCCGCCCGCGACGACGCCACGCCGGGTCTCGCCCGCTTCACCAGTGGGCTGCTGTTCGATGGCGCCGGCGGGCTGGACGCGCAGGCCATCGCCAGCGGCTTCGAGCGCCTGGGCGCCCAGTACAGCGCCGCCGCCGAGCGCGACATGGCGGTGGTGTCGCTGCGCTCGCTGGTCGACGCGCCGCAGCTCGACCCGGCCGTGAGCCTGCTGGCGCGCATCCTGGCCCAACCGGATTTCCCCGAAGACGCCGTCGCCCGCGCGCGCCGCACGCTCGAGGTCGCGCTGGCGCAGGAGCGTGAGCAGCCCGGACAAATCGCCAGTCGCGCCTTCTACCAGGCCGCCTACCGCAGCCACCCCTATGCCAGCTGGCCAGATGGCGAGCCGGAGACGCTGCCGCTGCTCACGCGCGAGGCGGCGCAGGCGTTTCACCGCCGCTACTACGTGGCTCGCAACGCGGTGGTGGCCATTGTCGGCGCGGTCGATCGACCCGCCGCGCAGGCGCTCGCCGATCGGCTTTTGGCCGGCCTGCCGGCCGGCGACTCGGCACCGGCACTCGGCGGCGTGCTGCCGCTGGCGCAGGCGGCGAGCGAGCGCATCCACCACCCGTCGGCGCAGACCCACATCCTGCTCGGCGCCGCGGTGCTCACGCGTGACGACCCGGACTATTTCCCGCTGGTGGTCGGCAATCACGTGCTCGGCGCCTCGGGGCTGGTGTCGCGGGTCAGCAACGTCATCCGCGAGCAGCGCGGCCTCGCCTACAGCGCCTACAGCTACTTCATGCCCATGCGTCAGGCGGGGCCGTTCCTGATGGGCCTGCAGACGCGCGGCGACCAGGCCGGCGAGGCAACCGCCCTGCTGCGTCAGACGCTCGACGAATTCATCGCCAGCGGCCCGACCCCGGCCGAGCTCGCAGCCGCGCAGCGCAACCTGACCGGCGGCTTTCCGCTGCGTCTGGACAGCAA
The DNA here is from genome assembly GCA_049322795.1 of Pseudomonadota bacterium. Taxonomy (GTDB): domain Bacteria; phylum Pseudomonadota; class Gammaproteobacteria; order Immundisolibacterales; family Immundisolibacteraceae; genus Immundisolibacter. The sequence goes on from JBMOQH010000014.1 coordinate 224,658, forward strand.
CCGGGAGATCGTCGATTACCTCAGCATGCTGGGCTTCTACGGCCTGCCGCTGGATTGGCTGGATCGCTACGTCGAACGCGTGAACGCGGTCACCGTGGAGCAGATCAAGGACGCCTTCGCGCGCCGCCTGGACGCCGAGCGCCTGGTGCTGATCAGCGTCGGGGGCGGCTCGCCGACTGCATCCCAGTGACCGCGGGTCGCAACGAGGTACGCATCATCGCCGGGCGCTGGCGCGGCCGGCGGCTGCGCTTTCCGGCCGAGGCCGGTATCCGGCCGACGCCGGATCGCGTCCGCGAGACGCTGTTCAACTGGCTGCAGGCCGACATCGGCGGCGCGCGCTGCCTGGATCTGTTCGCCGGCAGCGGCGCGCTCGGCCTCGAGGCGCTGTCGCGCGGCGCCGACAGCGTGGTGCTGGTGGATCGCGACGCGCGCGTGGTGGCGTATCTGCGCGACACCCTGAAAGCGCTCGACGCCGCCGGCGGCGAGGTGCGCCAGGGCGAGGCAGACGCCTTTCTGCGCAGCGCGGGACGGCGTTTCGATCTGGTGTTCCTGGACCCGCCGTTCGCCCACCACGCGCTGGCGACGCTGCTGGCGACGCTTGCCGGCAGCGGTCAGCTCGCCCCCGGGGCGCTGGTCTACATCGAGCACGCGGTGCGGGATGGCGCGCCGCCGTTGCCGCCGGGCTTCGCGGTCTGGCGCAGCAAGCGCGCCGGGGAGGTCGGCTATCATCTGCTGGCGTGGGAGGGCAGCCAGCCCTGACGCCCCGCGCAGCGGCCCATGCGGCCAGGACATCGGCCACTCAGCTGGGGAGCGCATGGCAACCGTCGTCTATCCGGGCTCGTTCGATCCCATCACCAACGGCCATGCCGACCTCATCGAGCGCGCCGCGCGGCTGTTCGGGCAGGTCATCGTCGGCATCGCCCGCAACATCAGCAAACAGCCGCTGTTCGGCCTCGACGAGCGCATCGAGCTGGTGCGCGCCGTGGTCGGCCACTTGCCGAACGTGCGCGTGATGCCCATCGACGGCCTGCTGGTCGACTTTGTCGTCAGCCAGAACGCGCAGGTCATCCTGCGCGGCCTGCGCGCGGTGTCGGATTTCGAGTACGAGTTCCAGCTCGCCACCATGAACCGGCACCTGCGCCCGCAGGTCGAGACCATCTTCCTGACGCCGGCCGAACAGCACGCGTTCATTTCATCCAGCCTGGTCAAGGAAGTGGCGCGCTTCGGTGGCGATGTGTCGGTGTTCCTGCACCCGACGACCGCGGCCGCGCTGCGCGCGCGCATTGCCGGCGCCTGAGGCCGGCATGGCGGGTCTGGCGCGGCTGATCGGGCTGGTGTTGGTGCTCGCCGGCGCCGTGCCGGCATGGGCGGCCGAAGCGGTCCGGCCGGACGCCGCGGCCATCGAGCAGCGCCTCGCCGCGGCGAAGGCCGACACGTCCCTGGCCGAGGCCGATCGCGACGCGCTCGTCACCGAACTGCAATCCGCCCAGCGCCAGGTCCAGGAGGCGGCGGCCCAGCGGGCCGAGCAGGAGGCGCTGACCCGCGCCGTGCGCGCCGCGCCCGGGCGCATTGCCGCGCTGCGCGGCGAGCGCGTCCCGCTGCCCGCGATGCCGCCAGCGGGTGCCGACCTGACAACCCTGGACGCCGCGCTGGCGGATGGACAGGGCGCCCTCGAGGCGGCGCTCGCCGAGCGCAGCGCGGCAGACAAGGGCGTGCAGGACATGGGCCGCGCACCGCTCACGCTGCAGGAGGAGCTGGCGCGGGCGCGCGCCGACCTGCAACGACTGTCGACAGGCGATGACGTCGCGCCTCCGGCGGCCGGACCGCTGGGCGAGGCGCAGGTTCTGACCCGCGCGGCCCGGCTCGACGCCCTGCAGGCACGGATCGCGCTGCGCGAGGCGCAGCTGCGCACGGTGGCCATCCGGCGCGAGTTGGCCGAGGCGGAGCGCGACGCGGCCGAGCGCCGGGTAGCCGCGCTGCAGGACTACGTCGACGCCCTGTCGGCGCGCGTCAGCGCGGCGCGTCAGGCGCTGGCCCGGCAGGAACTCGCGGACGCCGAAGCCCTGGTGCAGCGCACCGCCGACGCGCATCCGCTGATTCGCGACACGGCCATGCGGCAGGCCGAGCTGACGCGCGAGCTGGCCGGTGTGCTGCAGGCCGACGATCGCACCGGTGCCGCCATCGAACGCGCGCAGGCCCAGTACACCGACCTCGAGGCGCTGCTGCGCGCCACCCAGGCGCAGCTCGAGCTGGCGGAACTGAGCGGCACCTTGGCGCAGGCGCTGCACGACCGGCGCCTGCGCCTGCCGCGCCCGGCCGATTACCGGCGCGAGGCCGAGCGGCGCAACCGCGACATTGGCGAGGCGCGCCTGCGCCAGCTGCGCCTGGCCGAGCAGCGGCGCGAACTCGACCTGCCATATCAGCGGGCAGGGGAACTTGCCCAGCGGGCCGACCCGCCGGTCGACGCCGCGCAGCAGGCGGCGCTGCGACAGGAACTCGGCACGCTGCTGCGCGCCGAGAGCCGGCTGGTGCAGCGCCTCGACGACGCCTACGCACGGCGCATTGCGCTGGTGAGCGACCTGGGTCGGCGCCAGCAGCAGGTGCAGCAGGTGGCGCAAAGCTACGCCGAGTTGCTCGACCGCCGCCTGCTGTGGACGCCGGACGTCGACGCGTTTGGCCGTGGCTGGCTGCGTACCTGGCCGCCGGCGCTGGACATCGTGTTGAGCCGGGCGCACTGGGCGGAGCTGCCGGCGGCCCTGGTGACGACGCTCGTCAGACAGCCCGCGCAGGCGCTGATCCTGGTGTTGCCATTCGCCCTGCTCGCCCTGCGCCGCCCGGCGCTGCGCCGCGAGCGCGCCGTCGCCGCGCGACTTGCCGACATTCACCGCGACAGCGCCTGGCTCACCGCGCGGGCGCTCGCCTATGCCGCCCTGCGCGCGGCGCCGTGGTCGCTGCTGCTGCTCCTGACCGGGCGCCTGCTGACGGCGGGCGCCGCCGAGGGTTCGTTCGCCGAGGCGGCCGGTGCGGCCCTGGCCCGCATGGCGCGCTGGGTGTTCGTACTCGCCTTCCTGCAGGACCTGGCCCGCCGCGGCGGCGTGCTCGACCTGCACTACCAGTGGCGGGCGGCGGCGCGGCAGCTGCTGCGCCGGCAGGCGGTACGCCTGCGGCTGGTCGCGGTACCGGCCGGCCTGCTGGCGGCGCTGGCGGAACGGCTGGGGGAACCGTCACTGCGCGCCAGCGTCGGGCGGCTGGCGTTCGTGGTGTTCTCGCTGGCGCTGGCGACTTTCGTATGGCGCGTGCTGCATCCGCAGCGCGGCGCGCCGGCGGCCTGGCTGGCGGCGCGGCCGCTCAGCCGCCTCACGCGCTGGCGACGCCTGTGGCACCCGCTGACGGCGGCCACGCCGCTGGTGCCGGCCGTGCTGGCGCTGGCGGGCTATTACTACGCTGCCCTGCAGTTGCAGGCACGCATGGTGGCGACCGCCGGCTGGCTGCTCGCCGTGCTGCTGGTGTATTACCTCGTGCTGCGCGCGCTGGCGGTGGCGCAGCGCCGCCTGCGCCTGAAGCAGGCGCTCGCTCCGGAGCCATCCGAGCTGGCCGACGGTGCCGGCGAGCGGCTCGACATCGAAGCGGTCGACGAGCAGGCGCGCAGTCTGCTCGGTCTTGCGCTGTCGGTGGCGGTGGCCGGCGTGCTGCTGGCGGTGTGGGCGGATCTGCTGCCGGCGCTGCAATCGCTCGACCAGGTGGTGCTGTGGCGGTACCGGCTGGGCAACGAGGCCGACGCCGCAAGCGGCGCGGTCACGCTGGCGAGCCTGCTGCTGGCCGCCGGCGTGGCGGCGCTGACCGTGCTCGCCTCGCGCAACCTGCCGGGCGTGCTCGAGATCGCCATCCTGCAGCGCCTGGGCATGGACGCCGGCGCCCGCTACGCCGCCATCACCATCACCCGCTACGTGATCGTCACCGTGGGCGTGCTGGTGGCGGTCAACCTGCTCGGGCTCGAGTGGTCGAAGGCGCAGTGGCTGGTGGCGGCGCTCGGCGTCGGCATCGGCTTTGGTCTGCAGGAGATCATCGCCAACTTCATCTCCGGCCTCATCATCCTGGCCGAGCGGCCGTTCCGGGTCGGCGACATCGTCACCGTGGGCGGGGTCAGCGGTAACGTGGCGCGCATCCGCATCCGCGCCACCACCATCACCGACTTCGACCGCAAGGAACTGATCGTCCCCAACAAGACCTTCATCACCGAGCAGTTCGTCAACTGGACCCTGTCGGACCAGATCCTGCGCGTGGTGATCAAGGTGGGTCTGGCCTACGGCGTCGACACCCAGGCGGCGCAGGCGCTGCTGCTGGACGTGGTGCGCGCCAACCCGCGCCTGCTGCACGAGCCGGCCCCGCAGGTGCTGTTCACCAACTTCGGCGACAGCGCGCTCGAGTTCGAGGTGCGGGTGCACGTGCGCACGCTGCAGGATTCTGTGCCGGCCCGCCACGAGCTGCTGATGGCCATCAACGAGGCGCTGCGCGAGGCCGGCATCGAGATTCCGTTCCCGCAGCGGGACGTGCACCTGCGCAGCGTGGGCCCGCAGGCGGAGCAGGTGCTCGCGCGACGCGAGGCCGCGTCCGGCTGAGGCGTTGCCGGAACAGAAAAAAGCCGCCGGCCGGTTGCCCGACAGGCGGCTTTTGTCACTCAGCGCGCCGGATCAGTCCTCGCCGAAGAAATCCAGCAGCAGCTTGTTGAAGCGGCCCGCGTGCTCGATCTGCGTCCAGTGGCCGCACTTGCCGAACAGGTGCAGCTGGCTGTTCGGGATCAGCTCGAACAGCCGCACCGAGTTGCTGAAGGGCAGGATGCGGTCCTCGCGGCCATGGATGATCATGGCCGGCGACTGGATCTTGGCGATGTCTTCTTCCCGGCTGGCCAGGGCGTCGATCCACTGCTGGCGCGGCGCCGGGAACATGCTGGCGTAGGCTTCCTGCACGCCCTCGCGCAGGCTGGCCTCGTAGCGCAGGCGCGCCAGCTCGTCGCTGACCAGGTTCCGGTCGTAGGCGAACAGGTCGAGCATCTTGCGCATGTTCTCGAACGATGGCGTGTAGCCCCAGGCGTAGTCGAGACCGTCGGTAAGCGGGAACTTCACGCCCGCCGCGCCCATCAGCACGATGCGGTTCACGCGGCCGGGGTTGCGGATGGTGGTGGCCAGCGTCAGCGCGCCGCCGTAGGAGTTGCCCACCAGGTTGACCCGCTCCAGCCCGAGCGCGTCGAGGAAGTCGATCAGGTGCTTCACCCAGCTGTCGAGGGTGTACTGCACGCCGGCCGGGCGCTCGGTGTAGCCGAAGCCCAGCATGTCCGGCGCCAGCACGCGCACCTTCTGCGACAGCACCGGGAACGCGAGGCGCCAGTTGGAGAACGCGCTCACGCCGGGGCCGGAGCCGTGGATCAGCACCGTCGGGTAGCCCTCGCCCACGTCGTGGTAGTTGGTGTTGATGCCGCCGGCGTTGATCCACTGGCCGATTTCGGGATTGCTCATGCTTGTCTCTGGGGGTTTCGGGGAGGTGTGGCAGCCGGGCGCCTAGCCCAGCTCCTCGAGCAGGCTGACCAGGTCGTCGGCGTGCTCTTCTTCCATCGCCAGGATGCCTTCCAGCATGCGCCGGGTGGTGGAGTCGTCGCTGCCGAGGTAGGCGATCATCTCGCGGTAGCTGTCGATCGCGATGCGCTCGGCGACCAGGTCCTCGCGGATCATGTCGGCGAGCGTTTCGCCTTCCACGTACTCGGCGTGACTGCGCGTGAGCATGCCGTCGGGCGACAGGTTCGGCTCGCCGCCGAGCTGCACGATGCGCTGCGCGAGCTGGTCCGCGTGCGCCTGCTCCTCGTTGGCATGCAGCAGGAATTCCTGCGCCACGCTCTGGGCGTTGATGCCGCTGGCCATGAAGTAATGGCGCTTGTAGCGCAGCACGCAGACGATCTCGGTCGCCAGCGCCTCGTTCAGCAGCCGGATCACGGTATCGAGGTCGGCCCGGTAGCCGGCCGTGACGGCGCCGCGCTCGATGTGCTCGCGCGCCCGCTTGCGCAGGGTCTTGATGTCGGTGAGAAACGGCTTTTCGGCTTTCTTCTTGGGCACGACTCGCTCTCCCGTGGGTGACAAACGACCGGTGCCGCCGCTCAGCGGCCCAGTTCCTTGGCCGACTTGCCGGCGATGCCCCAGTTGGTGTTGGGCACGTCGTTGATCAGCACGCGCACCTGCTCGGGCTTGGAGCCGAGCACGCGGCACACGGTGTCGGTCAGCTCGCGGATCAGGCCGAGTTTCTGGTCCTCGCTGCGGCCTTCGAGAATGTTGACCTGAATGAACGGCATGACGGCGTCCTCACGCGAAGCTGACGGAGATGGAACCGAGGTCCTGATAGTGCACGGTGATGGTGTCGCCGGCCTCGACCGCCACCGCGGCGGTCACGCCGCCGGTCATGATGAAGCTGCCGGCCGGCAGTTCCTGACCCTTGGCGCCCAGCATGTTGGCCAGCATGGCCACGCTGGCGGCCGGGTGGCCCAGCACCGCCGCGCCGCAGGAAAGGCCGACCGGCTGGCCGTTCTTTTCCATCACGAGACCCAAGGTCTTCAGGTCCACGTCGGACACGTTGCGGCTGCGCCCGCCGGTGACGAAGCGGCTCGACGAGCTGTTGTCGGCAATCACGCTGACCATGTCGAACTTGAAGTCGCGGTAGCGCGAATCGATGATCTCGAGCGCCGGCAGCACGAAGTCCGTCGCCGCCAGCACGTTGCCGATGTGCACGCCCGGGCCCTTGAGCGGCGCCTTGGTGACGAAGGCGATCTCCGCCTCCACCTTGGGGTGGATCAGCTTCTTGGTGTCGACCACGCCACCGTCCTCGACGGCAAAGTAATCGAACAGCAGGCCGTAGCCCGGCTTGTCGACGCCCATCTGGATCATCTTGGCGCGCGAGGTCAGGCCCATCTTGTAGCCGACCTGCCGGATGCCGCGCGCGAGCTTGCGCTCGCGGATGGCCTCCATCACCGCGTAGGCCTCGGCGATGGTCATGTCCGGATGGTCGTCGGTGATCTTGGTGACGTCGTAGGCTTCGAGCTCGGCCTTTTCCAGATGCTCGGCGAGTTTGGCGATGGTTGCCGTGTCGAGTGCCATGCGCGTGTCCTCAGGCGTGGGCCGGTTGCTTGCCGCGCTCGGCCAGCATTTCGAGTGCGATCGACTCGATCATGTCCTCCTGACCGGCCACGGTGCGGCGCCGGCCGCACTCGACCAGCAGGTCGCGCACCGATATGCCGTAGCGCTCCGAGAAGCGCTTGGCGTGCAGCAGGAAGGTGGAGTACGTGCCGGCGAAGCCGAGCGACAGCGAGTCGCGGTCCACGCGCACCGGCTGGTCCATGATCGGCCGCACCACGTCCTCGGCCACGTCCATGATCTTGTACAGGCTCACCCCGGTTTCGATCTTGAGCCGGTCGCAAACCGCCACCAGCGTCTCCAGAGGCGTGTTGCCGGCGCCGGCACCCAGGCCCGCGGCCGAGCCGTCGATGCGGTTGGCCCCGGCCTCGATGGCGGCCAGCGAATTGGCCACCGACATCGACAGGTTGTTGTGGGCGTGGAAGCCGAGTTCCACGTTCGGCGCCAGATTGGCGCGCAGCAGGCCGATCTTGGCGGTGACGTCGTCCGGCAGCATGTAGCCGGCCGAGTCGGTCACGTAGATGCAGGTGGCGCCGTAGGACTCGAACAGCTTGGCCTGCTCCAGGATTTTCTCGGGACTCGCCATGTGCGCCATCATCAGGAAGCCGACCGCGTCCAGGTTCAGCTTGCGCGCGAGGCCGATGTGCTGCTCGCCGACGTCGGCCTCGGTGCAGTGCGTGGCCACGCGGATGCACGACACGCCCAGATCCGCCGCCATGCGCAGGCCGTCCACGGTGCCGATGCCCGGCACCAGCAGGCAGGACACCTTGGCCTGCTTCAGGTGCGGCACGGTGGCCTTCAGGTACTCCTCGTCGGAGTGCAGGCCGAAGCCGTAGTTGATGGAGGTGCCGTCCAGGCCGTCGCCGTGGGTGACCTCGATCATCGGCACGCCGGCCTCGTCCAGCGCGCTGGCGATGGCCGTCATCTGTTCGAGCGTGATCTGGTGGCGCTTGGCGTGCATGCCGTCGCGCAGGCACATGTCGTGCAGGGTGACCTTGCGGCCTTTGAGATCGGTGAGTGCCATGGTCGTGTCCTCGTCGGGTTCAGGCGGCGGCGGTCTTGTAATTGGCCGGATCGAAGGCGCCGGACAGGATGTCCTCGGCGATCATCTCGGCGGTGCGCGCGCCGGCGGCGGTCATGATGTCGAGGTTGCCGGCGTACTTCGGCAGGTAGTCGCCGAGGCCCTCGACCTCCAGGAAGATCGACACCCGGTTGCCGTCGAACACCACGTTGTGCAGCAGCCGGTAGCCCGGCACGTAGGTCTGCACGTCCTTGACCATGGCCTGCACCGAGGCGCGGATGGCGTCCTGGTCCGGAATGGTCTCGGTCAGGCAGTGCACGGTGTCGCGCATGATCAGCGGCGGCTCGGCCGGGTTCAGGATGATGATGGCCTTGCCCTTGCGTGCGCCGCCCACCACCTCGATGCCCTTGGCGGTGGTGCGGGTGAACTCGTCGATGTTCTTGCGCGTGCCCGGCCCGGCCGACTTGGACGACACGGTGGCCACGATCTCGCCGTACACCACCGGCTGCACGCGGCTGACCGCCGCCACCATCGGAATGGTGGCCTGGCCGCCGCAGGTGACCATGTTGACGTTCATCTCGCGCTTGCCGAGGTGGTCCTTGAGGTTTACCGGCGGCACGCAGAACGGCCCGATGGCGGCCGGCGTCAGGTCGATCATCACCACGCCGCGGCTGGTCAGCTTGTCGGAGTTGTCCTTGTGCACGTAGGCCGAGGTGGCGTCGAAGGCGATCTGGATGTTGTCCTCGGCCAGGTGCGGCAGCAGGCCGTCCACGCCCTCGTGGGTGGTCTTCATGCCGTGCTCGCGCGCCTTGCGCAGGCCGTCGGAATCCGGGTCGATGCCGACCATCCACACCGGCTTCAGCACGCGGCTGCGCTCGAGCTTGAACATGAGGTCGGTTCCGATGTTGCCGGACCCGATCAGGGCGCAGTTGATTTTCATGGCAGATTTCCTCGGCAGGCCGGCAAGCGGCAAGTGAGCGGCGCCGTGCGTGGACGAACGGCCCGGACGGCACCATCCGGGCCCGCAATGGTACCGGCCGGCGGCGGCCGGCCACAAGGCGAGCCCGGCCCGACCGGCCGTTCGCGGCCAGCGGACGGACGGCCTCCCTGTTAGGCTGACACCGACACCGTGCCGACCGGAGGAACGCGCCGATGGACCTGCTGCTGTACACCGCCGACGTGTTCACCGACCGGCCCTTCGGTGGGGCGCAGATCGCCGTGTTCCCGCGGGCCGACGCACTCGACCCCGAGCGCATGCAGCGCATCGCGGCGGAGCTCAACCTTCCAAACAGCGTTTTCGTCAGCACCGCGGACAAACCCGGGCGCTTGCGGGTGCGCGTTTTCACGCCGCACGCGGAAATCGACTTCGCCGGTCAGGCGGTACTGGCCGCCGCGCACATCCTGGGCCTGACCGGCCAGGCGCCGGCCGACGGCGCGCTCGAGTTCGTGCACGGCTTCGGCCCGGTTCATGTGCGTCTCGGCGCGGCCGATGGGCGGCCCGGCTTCGTGCAGTTCAGTCGCACCGTGTTTCCGGTGATCGACCGTTTCGTGCCGACTGCCGATGAACTCGCCGGCATCCTGTCACTGGAGCGGCGCGCTCTCGGCGAGCGCGAACTGCAGCCGCTGCTCGTCGCCTGCGAGCGGCCGTACCTGATCCTGCCACTGCGCAGCCTGGAGGCGCTCGACTCGGCGCGTTTCAACGCCGCCGCCTGGGCCGGCTCGCACGCGCCCTCCATGCTCGCGCAGGAGCTGCTGCTGTTCTGCCGCCAGACCGAAAACCCGCAGGCCAACTTCCACGCCCGGCTGATCGGCCCCGACATCGGCCCGCGCGAGGACCCGCCGATCGGCGCCGCGCTGCCGGCCTTCGCGGCCTACTTCGCGGCCCAGCCGAACCTGCGCGCCGGCACGCACACGTTCATCGTCGAGCGCGGCTTCGACGCCACCCGCAAGAGCCTGCTGCAGGCCGAATTCGACAAGCGCGCCGGCGGCGGCCTCACCCTGCGCGTGGGCGGTCAGGTGGTGCAGATGATTCAGGGCACGCTCAGCCTGCCGGACTGACCGCCACGCCCGGGGGCACCAGGTTCACCGCGCCAGTCCGGCCACCCGCGGCGCCAGCCCCAGCGTCACGGTGCGCCGGCGCGGGCTCATCTCAACCCGGCCCATCGGTGGCGGGCGATTGGGCCGCCCGGCGCTGCTGGATGGCGTCGTGCAGCACGGCCCCGTGTTCGCGGTCGGTGGGCGTCAGTGCCGGCTGCCGGGCAACGTCCACCAGCACCGCCTCGGCCGCGTCCAGGTGCCCCTGCAGCATGAGGAAGTTCGCCTCCATCAGGCGATACACGGCCTGCCCGGAGCGCTGCTGGACCAATCGCACCCAGGCCAGGCCCTCGCCGTAGCGGTCCGTTTCCAGGCACACCTGCGCGTAGTTCATCCACACCTGCTGGCGGCCAACGTCGCCCAGGCGCGGGTTCTCCTGAGCGGCAGCCAGCCAGGGCAGCAGCGCCGACAGCATGCGGCGACAGACCGGGGCGTCCGTGCGGGCGCAGTCGCTGAGGTTCTGCAACGCGATCAGGGTCGTCGGCGGCACGGGACGTTCGCGCAGGGTCTTCGCGATGGCCTGCACCTCGGTCTCGGTCGGGCCGAGTTCACCGGCGGCGTGCCGGGCCCACAGCGCGCGGATGGCGTAACCGGCCTCCCAGGGCGCCAGCTCCGCGGCGCGCCGGTAATGCGCCGCCGCCTGCGCCGGCTGGCCGTAACGCTTGAACATCAGCTCGCCCATCATCTGCTGCGCCGAGGGCGAACGCGGATGGTGGCGATGCAGCGCCTCGATGATGGTCTCGTCGCTCGCCCACACGGCCGCCTGGCCGAAGGTGCAGAAACCGAACACCACCGTGGCGGCCAGCCCCAGGCCGGCGTATACCCGCTGCTGGCCGCTGCGCCGGGCAACGGCCGCCAGGCAGCCCACGGCGGCGAACAGCACGCCCAGACTCGGCAGGTAGTTGCGGTGCTCGTGGGCGATTTCGAGCGGCACCACGGTGGACTCCAGCGCGTGTCCGGCCAGGAACCACAGCACGCCGAACGTGAACGCCGGAGCCCGGCGCCGCAGCAGAAAGGCGGCCCCGAGCACGATGGCCCAGCCGTCGAGCGCCAGCAGCGTGGTCCACGGGTCGAGCAGCCCGGTCGAGATCGCGATGTCGTCGTGGTACAGCCCGAGCCGCGCCGGCGTCGGCAAGGCGATGAGGCCGACGTAGAACCACAGTACGCGCGCCTCGGTCAGCAGCCGCTCGCCGAGCGTGAACGGCCGACTGGCGTAGCCGTCCAGCAGCAGGTCGGGCTTGACGGCGAGCAGCGCGAGACCCAGCAGCAGCGGCGCAAGCAGTGTGAGCGCAAAAAAGCGGTTTGCCATGCGCCGGCCCGGGTCATCCACCGCGGCCGGCCGCCACAGGCACCACTCGATCACCGCCAGATACAGCGGCAGCAGGATCGCGTTTTCCTTGGTGAACACGCCGAGCACGAACAACCCGCCGCAGGCCAGCAGCCAGCCGGTGGCCGGGCGTTGCCCCCATCGTCCGCGCGCCTCGATCCAGCACAGCACCGCCGCCAGCGTGAAGGTGCCCGCCAGGCTTGTCATGCGCTGCACCACGTACAGTACCGAGGTCAGCTGCAGCGGGTGCAGCCCCCACAACGCCGCGCAGAACACGCCCACCGCCACCGCACCCTCGCCCGCCCCCAGCCGCCGCGCCAGGCGCACGGCGATGGCGTACACCAGCAGCACGTTCAGCAGGTGGATGGCGAGGTTGGTCAGCTTGAACGCCAGCGGGTAGAAACCGCCCGCCCGGTAGTGGTCGAGCCCGAACGACAGCGCCGCCACCGGCCGGCCGAGCGGCCCGCTGCGGTTCGACAGCGCCGCCGTGCGCAGCGTCTGCGGCGTCAGCTCCGTCAGCGCCATCGCCGGGTTGTTCAGGATGTTCGGAAAATCGTCGAACACGAACGGCCCGCGCAGACCCGGCAGATAGGCCAGCGCCACCAGCGCCAGGGCACCGGCGAGACACGCCCAACGGACCGGCCAGGCTCTCACGGGGCCATACCAGGAATGGATTCGGCGCCTTCTCCAGTTCGACCCGCTGCGATGGCGGTTTCGAGATCCCGCAGCGCCTTGTCCTGCCGCACTGGCGCCCTGCGGTTCGCCTCCGTCAAACGGCGCAGGTTGAACTCAGCATTGTCCCACTGGCCGAGCGCAAGAAAGATGTTGGCCTGCTCGAACAGCGGGTGCAGGAACACGCCGTCGAGGGCAAATGCCTTCTCGAAGGCATTCAGCGCCCCGCCAGCATCGCCCGCCGCCCGCTGCGACAAGCCCTTCAGGTACCACGCGTAGGACTGATCGAACTTCGGCTGGTCGGCGGCCAGATACACGTCGAGCCAGCGGGCGAGGTACGGTGCCAACTGTTTGCATCGGCTCTGAATGCAGGCGGCGTAGCGTTTCAAGGCGAGGGTGCCAAAGGCTGACAGGGGCTGGTCCGTCAGCAGAGATTCAATGGTCGCCTGCGCATCGGCGGTCAACTCGGCACCTTGCGCCAGCACGAGATTGGCGAGGTTGATGCGGTAGCCGACCTCGATCGGGTCGATACGCACGGCGGCCTCGGCTTCCCGCTGCGCCCCCGCAAAGTCGCCAACACGCGCCAGATCGGAGGCCAGGTCGTTGCGTGCCCGCGCAGAATCGGGATGGTGCGCGACCTCGTACTGCGAGAACGACAAATCATCCCGCCATTGGGATGCACGCAGTGTGGTCGTGCCCGTCAACACTGCGACCACCAGACCCGCCAGCAGCGCAGCCTGGCGGCGCGGCGCACGCTGCCAGATGACGCAGAAAGCACCGGCCAGCAGCATGTACGGACCGAGCGCCGGCAGGTAATTGCGGTGCTCGTGCGCGATTTCGAGCGGAATGAATGAGCTTTCGAGACTGTGGCCGATCAGGAACCACAGAATGCCGATGGCTAGCAGAGGTTGCCTGCGCAGTGCCCACAGGCCTATGCAGAGCAGCACCACAATGCCGATGACCGCCGGCAGCGTGGTCCACGGCGCAAGCCAGCCGGTCGATAGCACGATGTCGTCATGGTGCAGACCGAAGGCATCGATGCGTGGCAGATATATCAAACCAAGATAAAACCAGATTACCCGTGCCTCGGTGAGCAGCCGCTCCGCAAGAGTGAAGCTGCGCGCGGCATACCCGCCGGCAAAGTGCTGCGCGGCGGTCGCCAAAACCAGCACCGTCACCACTGCTGCCAGGCCGAGAAGCGCCCACCGCGCGCGCGGCGCGAGGCGCTCCCACAGGCACCACGGTCGGGCGGATGCGAACAGCGCCGCGTCCAACAGCAGCGCAAGCGGCAGCGTCAGGATGGCGTTCTCCTTGGTGAAAACGCCCAACACAAAGAACACACCGCCGGCCAGCAACCAGGCTGCGGCCCGAGCGCCGATATCGACGCGGCTCGCGGCTGAAGCTGCAAGCTGTGCCGATGTCGCAGCGGCTTGAACCGCGAATGGTGCCGTGCACTCCCGCGCGCGCAGCCAGCACAGCAACGCCGCCAGACTGAAAGTTGCGGCCAGTGAGGTCATGCGCTGCACCACGTACAGCACGCTGGAAAGCATGATCGGGTGCAGTGCGAACAATGCCGCCACGGCCAGTGCAAACGCCGGGGGATGGGAAAGTCGTGGCAGACGACGTGCCACGACCCGAGCGAGCAACCAGACGAGAGCCACGTTAATCGCATGGATAACGAGGTTCGTTACCTTGAAAAGAAAGGCGGTAGTTGTCCCGTCGGCGCGATAGTAGTCGAGCGCAAGAGTCAGGTAGGCCAGTGGCCGGCCAAGCGGACCGGCTCCCTGGCCATCAAACGCGGCCCGAGCCATCGCCGCGACATCGAGGCCCGCCAACCTAATGAAGGGATTCTCGATGATGTTTGGAAAATCGTCGAAGAGCCAGGGCCCACGCAGACCGGGCCAGTACGCGGCAGCGGTCGAGGCGAGCAACCCAATCAACATGAATACCCAGGCGCGCGCCGGCATTTCGGTGTCGTGCACGCCAAAAAAAGGGCGGCCACAGCCGCCCTTTGAGAGCGTCAACGGAGCGCCTAGCGCTTGGGCAGGTACTTGGCCGGAATGGAGCCCGCCGATACGCGCCACTCCAGGTTGCCCCCTTTACGCGTAGGGATGTAATCAAAGTTTGTATTTTTTGCCGTCCCGAGCTCATCAATATTTTTCAGTGTCACCCGAATGCTTCCGTTCACACCGCTTGCACCGACGTCCACGGTGGTTACGTACTTGGCGTTGTAGGAGTCGACGTCCGCAAGACCCAACGACGCCTGCTGATCGATGGCGGCACGCGGCAACGTGCCGTTCTCGCTGTAAAACACATCAATCGCGGTACGCGCCGCCGACGCCAACGAGGCGCCCTCCGACACCTTCGACCGAATCGTGTAGTCCTGATACGCCGGCACGGCCAGGGCGGCCAGGATGCCGATGATGGCGACCACGATCATCAGTTCGATGAGCGTGAAGCCCTGTTGTAGTTTCTGCATGAGGTATCTCCGGATTGTGGAATGAAGGCCCGTCTGCGTCGGCGTCGGGTCCATCCGCACCGCCGAAGCAACGTGCTATCGGTCTGGTGCAGGCGGGCTTGAGGCCGGCTCGCGGGTAGCCTACTCGCAACGCCTGTGCCAATCCTATGCACACGCTGTGCGGCTACGCTGTCTCCCGGCTCTGGCACGGTCTTTCGGTCTGCCGCACGGCGCCTGAAAGGCTCGTTACATAATGATTTTAAATAATAAAATAATAAGAACGATATGCTTCGGTGTGCCGTTAAGCGCAAGCCTGAATTCGGCGCGTGAAGGGTTTTATGTCACCGATGCCCCGGCGGTTGGCAGTCGGCTAGCGCGCCGAGGATTGTCAATTAATGACAAAAATTGTCCCTGCCGGTGCCGCTGGGCTACCAGCGTGCCTTCATGCCGCGCGTATCGATGTGCAAGAAAGCGCCGTGGTACGCCGTCGGCGGGTAGGCGGACAGGCCGCCGCTGAAGCGCTGCCAGTGGGCGTCGGCCTGCGCCGCGTCGACGATGTCGAACAGCAGCCGCGCGTCGCCGACGTCGTGCCGGCCGTCGGCATTGAGATCATCCATCACGCCGTCGCCGTCCTCGTCGACGAATACGTCCGCCGCGTCGCCGAACTGGTGGCGGCTCAAGCGCGAACTTCCGAGCTTGCGGTTGTAGTGCGGCGTGCGGTAGCCGCTCATGACGGTGAGACCACTGGCCGCGAGGCCGGCGCGGGCAAAACGATCGAGCGCGGCTTCCAGCGCCAGCGGCAGGCGCTCGCGCAAGACCACGTAGCGGGCACCGCTCGAATCCTGCTTGCAGACGAATTGGCCGAGCGTCAACCGCGGCGTCAACGGCAGTTCGGCGGTGCGGGCGTTGACCTCGATGAAGCCGTCCGGCTGGCGGTAGATGGCCTGCCCGGCCGGGTGCTGCGGGTAGTCGCCGATGAGGTAGCCGTTCAGCATGCCGCCGCGCAGCGCCCGCCGCGGCGTGGTGACCAGCGCCGTGAAGCGCATGCGGGCGCCGTCCGTGCGGGTGATTTCGAGCGTGTAGGCGCCCGGCCGGCCGGGCGCGGTCCAGCGCCAGCGCGCCGGGCCGAGGCGCTGCACGGCGCCGGCGCCGGCGTCGAGCGCGAACGCGCCGCGCAGCCCATCCTCCACCTGCAAGGTGACCGCCTGCCCCGGCGCCGCGACCAGCGGATTGACCGCCAGCGCCGAGCGCTCGGCACCCCAGCGCACGCTGAACCCGGCCCCGCCGACCGCCGCCGAGGGCGGCGTCAGCATGGCCAGCTGCAGCGGCGCCGCCCGGACCATGCCGGCCATGCCGAGCGCGCCCGCGCACAGCACGCCGGCCAGCCAACGACCGTATACACGCCGGCCCATGCTCACTCTCCCTGAAGCGGCGCCGCCAGGGCGGCGGCGAGCGGTCCGTCGCGGTCGTAGATGTCGCGCCGGAACTGCACCGCTCCGTCGCTGTCGACCCAGGCGGTCCAATAGAGGAGGTAGACCGGCACCGGACGGCGCAAGTTCACGGTGCGCGTCTTTTCGCTGTCGATGGCCTCACGCAGCGCCTCCGGCGGCCAGCGCGGATCGTCCGCCAGCAGCCAGTCGGCCAGCGCGAGCGGCTGCTGCACGCGGATGCAGCCGGAGCTGAACCCGCGCTCGGCATGGGCAAACAGACCGCGCGACGGCGTGTCGTGCAGGTACACGTCGTGGGCATTCGGGAACATGAACTTGATCTGCCCCAGCGCGTTCCACGGGCCGGGGTCCTGGCGCAGACGAAACGGCAGCGGCGCCCGCACGCGCTGCCAGTCGATGGTCGCCGGGTCGAGCTCGCGCGCCGCCTCGCCCCAGCCGCGCAGCACGCGCAGGCGCTCGCGGGCGAGGTAGGCCGGGTCGCGGCGGATCAGCGGCAGCTTGTCCTCGGCCGCCAGGCGGGGCGGCACTTCCCAGTAGGGATTCAGCACCAGGTAGCGGATGCGGTCGGCGAACTCGGGGGTCGGCCGGTACGGCTGGCCGACGATGACGCGCGTGCGCAGCACCACCTCGGGGCCGTCGATGGCCTCCAGCGTGAAGGCGGCCACGTTGACGCGCACCTGCCGCCGTCCGGGTGTCTCGCCCAGCCAGCGCCGCCGCTCCAGGTTGGCGACGATCTGCGCCGCGCGCGTCGCCGCCGGGGTGTTCAGCGCCCGGCGCGTCTGACGGCCGACGGCGCCGTCCACGTCAAGGCCGTGGCGGGCCTGGAACCGCCGCACGGCCGCTTCGAGGGGTGCGTCGTAGAGGTCGCTCGCCTCGCCGACGGGCCCGTCCATGGCCTCGCGCGCCAGTCGCGTGCGCAGCGCCGCAACCGCCGCATCGCGGTCGCCGGGACGAAGCGTGGATCCGTCCGGCAGCGCCGGCCAGCCACCGGACTCGGCGATGGACCGGTAACGAACCAGCGCGTCCTGCAGCCGGGAATAGCCGGCCAGCGGGGACACCAGACCCTCGAGGAACGCGGCCGCGGACGGGGCAGCCGCCAGGTGCGCCGGCAGGTCCGCATCCAGCGCCAGAAACTCCCGCCGCGGGTTCAGCGAGCCGGGCTCGATGCGTCCGCTGCGCACGTGCGAGCCGAGCAGCAGCAGGCCGTCGCTGATCAGAAGGTCGAGCTTCGCCTGGGCGGCGGGCGTGGCATCGCCCCGCCGGGAATCGATGACGGGAAGGTGGTAGTTGCCCGTGGCAAGGCCGTGGGCAGCGGCAGCGGCGAGCGCCGCGCGGGCCTCGTCCGCCCGCGCGCCGGCCCACAGCGGCGCGAAGTCACGACCTGCATACAGCGCGCGCAGCAGCTCCGGCGCGTACAGCGAATGGTCGGCTGGCGCCGTCAGACCGGCCCGCAGTGCGTCCGCCACCGGCTCGGCGACGGCGGGACCGCCGCACACACCAGCCGCCAGCAGCGCGCGGAACAGCCAGACAAACCCCTGGCGGCGGCACGCGGCCCCAAGCGACGCCGCCGCCGCCATGCGCGCACTCAGTGGTGGTGACCGCCCGGGCCGTGCACGTGGCCGTGAGCCAGCTCTTCGGCGGTGGCGGCGCGCACGCCGAGCACTTCGACCGCGAAGTGCAGCGTCTGCCCGGCCAGGGGATGGTTGGCGTCGATGACTACGCCGTCCTCGTTCACCTCGGTGACGCGCACGTTCATCCGCCCACCGTGCTCGTCGGCGGCGTGGAACTGCATGCCGGGCTCGATGTCGATGCCGTCCGGGAAGCGGTCGCGCGGCACCACCTGCACCCGCGCCGGGCTGTGCTCGCCGTAGGCCTCGGCGGGCGCGATGGTGATGTCGAGCTTGTCACCGGCGGCGCGGCCGGCGAGCTGCTTTTCGAGCCCGGCGATGACCGATCGGCGGCCCTGGACGTAGGCGAACGGCTCGGCGGTGGTGGCGCTGTCGAGCACCTCGCCAGCGTCGTCGCGCAGGGTATAGGCAAGGGTCACGACGCAATCGTCGGCAATATTCACGGTTCGGCTCCGGGTGAGGGGGTCGGGACAAGTCTAGCAGCGGCCCCGAAACGGGCCGGACGGCATCGATCAGGCGGCGGCGAAATGCTGGCGCGCGAAGGCCACCCGCTCGGCGACGCTCGCGCCGTCGCGGCCAAGCGCGTCCACCGTGGCCAGACGCGGCAGCAGGCCGGTCTGGTTGGCGATCTGGATGTTGAGGCCGGGACGGGCGTTCATTTCCAGCATCATGGGCCCGAAGTCGCGGTCCAGCACGAAATCGACGCCCAGATAACCCAGGCCGCTGATGTCGTAACAGCGGGCGGCCAGCTCCAGCAGCGTGTCCCACTGCGGCACCTGCACGCCGCTGATGGGGTTGCCGGTGTCGATGTGTTCGTCGACGACCTCGTTGCGCCACACGCCGCGGCCGGTGACGCCGCTGGCGATGTCGATGCCGGCGCCGATGGCGCCCTGGTGCAGGTTGGCCTTGCCGTCGGACAGCGCGGTCGGCAGGCGCACCATGGCCAGCACCGGGTAGCCGCGGTACACCACCGTGCGCAGGTCCGGCACGCCCTGGTGGGAGATGGGCTCGAACACCGAGTCGATCTTGACCCGATACTCGATCATCGCCGCGTCCGGCTGGCCGCCCAGGCTGTAGAGCCCGGACAGGGTGTTCGAGATGTGGTGCTCGAGCTCGTCCTCGGTCAGCAGGGCGCCGCTCGCCTTGCGGTAGCGGCCCTTGCGCTTGCCGACGATGACCAGCACGCCGTTGCCGCCGCTGCCGTTGACCGGCTTGACGACGAAATCGTCGCGGCCGTCGAGCAGCTTGGGCAGCTCGACCACTTCGTGCTGGATGCGCAGCACGCCATAGAGCTCCGGCACGCGGATGCCGGCCTCCTGCGCCAGCGTCTTGGTGCGCACCTTGTCGTCCACCAGCGGGTACAGGCGGCGCGGGTTGACCTGC
Source organism: Pseudomonadota bacterium (assembly GCA_049322795.1). GTDB lineage: Bacteria > Pseudomonadota > Gammaproteobacteria > Immundisolibacterales > Immundisolibacteraceae > Immundisolibacter. The sequence continues at coordinate 243,861 of JBMOQH010000014.1, forward strand.
GCGATGAAGTCGCCGTTGCGCTGGTTCATGCCGAGCACGCCGGCGCGGCGCAGCGCCCGGGCGCGCTGCCAGGGAAAGGCGATCATCGGGCCAGTGCCCGGAAGCGCGCGAGCTCGGTCAGTCGATAACCGGTGTAGCGGCCGAGGACCAACATGGCTGCCAGCACGATCAGCAGCAGTTCCGGGAACATGAACACCAGGTGCTGCAACTGCCGGTCGGTCATCGCCAGGTAGGCCAGCGAGGCGGCCAGCAGGCTGCCGGCGGCCTGTTGCAGCGCCTCTCTGGGGCCGGCTTCCTCCCAGCCGATGGACATGCGCTCGATGGTCATGGTCAGGATCACCATCGGGAACAGCGCGACCGACAGCCCGGCACCGATGCCGAGCTGATGGGTGACGACGCTGATGCCGGCCATCATCAGCACCACCACGGTCAGCACCGAGGCCAGGCGCGGCACCAGCAGCAGCTTGAGCCGCTCCATGTAGAAGCGCGCCAGCAGACCCAGCGCCACGATGCCGGTGAACAGCAGGATGCCGTTCAGCAGCCGGGTTTCGCGAAACGCCAGCGCGATCAGGATCGGCGCGAAGGTGCCGAACGCCTTGATGCCGACCACGTTGCGCAGCAGCACGATGATCAGCGCGCCCAGCGGCATGGTCAGCACCACCCGGTACACCATCTGCATCTGCACCGGCAGGCTCAGCAGCGAGAACTGCAACGCCATCGAACCGCGTTCGGCGGCGCGCTGGCGGGCCGCGGCGAGCGCCTCGTAGGTGTTCTCGGCGGCCGAGAACTCGAGCCGCAAGTGGCGCACGCCGTCGCTTTCGCGCAGCGGCGGCTGGCCGCGCGACCAGACCAGAAAACCCTGCGGACGACCCTGGGCGCCGGTTTGTGGGTCGAACCACAGCCAGCGCTCGCCGTTATGGACCTCGAGCAAGGTCAGCAGCGGCAGGCGACGCCCTTCCCTGCTCAGCAGAAAGCCGTACACCGGCCGGGCGGCGATGCCGGCACTCGCCAGAATCTGTGTCGCCACGAACGCCCGCCGTTCGGGCGAGTCATCGCCTGCCAACAGCAGGTTGATGTCCGAGTTGTCGCGCGCGCGAAGGCGAGTCAGGGTCTCACCGGCGAACGTTGCGATGTCGGCGGAATGCGCGCGCACCTGCCCGACCAAGGTGTCGGCCACCGCCGCCTCGGCATCGCCGAATTGCGGCGGCTCGACCGGCGGCGCCCGGCCGGACGCCGGCTCGCGGGCTTCCGGATACACCACCGCCTGGTAGTACAGCTCCTGCTCACCGCGGGCCCGGCGAATGGCCCACAGCGCCTCGCGGTCGCCATCCTTCACCGCCGTGGACAGGCCGTAGCCGCTCGACACGAAGGTCTCGTCGAGCAGGGCGAAGCCCGGCGGGCGCAGCGGCACCGCCAGGCGCACCTTGACCGGCCTGCCGGACTGCGCGGTGAAGCGCACGCGCGCCTCGACCGTCCAGGCGCCGATGGCGTTCTCGGCGCGGATCGGCACGCCCAGTTCCAGCCACTTGTACAGGAACAGGCTGCCGCCGCCGGCGACCAGCAGCAGACACAGGATCAGCAGGTGACGGTTGCGCACGGCTTCACTTGCCCAGGGTCGAGGTGTCGTCGCAGCGCGGCGCGCGCATGAAGGTCCGCGCCGGATCCACGACGGCAAGCCCGGCCAGCGCCTTGCGCCCCAGCAGCAGCGGATAGATGAAACGGCCGCGGTCGGTGAGGTTGACCTCCACGGTGCGCAGTTCGTCGCCCAGACACAGCGGCAGGCGAATCACCGGCCGCCGGTCGTAGGGGCCCTGGTGACGCTTGATGCGCACGTAACGCGCGACCGGTTGCTCGACCAGCGGCGCCTGGTCGGCGCCGGAACGGCTCGGGCGAAAACGCACCCAGCGCTGCCCGTCACGTTCGAACGGCGTGATGTCAGTCGCGTCCAGCGACGAGCTCTTTGCGCCAGTGTCGAGCTTGGCCTTGACCCGCAGCGGCTGGCCGTCGAGGTGCAGCTCGACGAACTCGACCCAACCGTGGGTGCCACGCGCGCTCGCCACGGGCGCGACGGCAAGCAGGCACAGCACGGCGGCGAGCGCGACACGGACTTGGCGCATGGAAATATCGGGCGGGTGACTGACGGTGAGCCGCGGCGCGCCGCGGCGGGCGGCATTCTATATGAAGGGCCGTTGGCGCCGGCTCAGCGGAACGGATTGCTCGCCTGCAGCGCCAGCAGGCGCTGGTGCAGGCCCGGATGCTCGGACAGCACGCGGTATTCGAGCAGCCGCAGCACGGTGCGCAGGGCGCGCCAGTCGTCGAGCAGCGGTTGCGGGCCGGTCAGCAGCTCCCGCGCCTCGTGCAGGGCGGAACGCAGATAGTCGCTGGCCGGCCGCTGGTCGACCTCCCGCTCGAGCGCGCTCACGATGCGCTCGAATTCGCGCTCGTCGAACCACACCCCGAAGCAGGCGTCGCAGTAGTCCACCGTCACGCCGGTGTGACCGTACTCCAGCGCATGCAGCGCGCCGTCGCCGGTCGGGCAGCGGCCGCTGCGCGGGGCATGGCGGAACTGCTCCGGGTCGGACCACAGCTCGACGCCCAGCGTGGCAAGGTCGGCGTCGGCCGCGTCGCGCGCCGCTTCCAGCGCGTGCGCCTCCAGCCACAGGCCGCGACAGCGCGGGCAGCGGCTGACCGGCACCTGTTGCAAGACGCCGGCCACCAGGGCGACGGCGCAGCGTGGACATTCAGCTGACATGCGGGGCTCCTTGAAACGTCACTCGGGCAGCACGGCATAGCCGCGCCCGGCGTAATCGAACCCGTCGAGTTCGAAATCCCGCCGCGCATACGGTGCGTGGCGATTCAGGTAATAGGCGCGGATTTCCGCGATGCGCCCGCCACGCAGGCGATACCACTCGGCGCCTCGCATCAGTTCCGCCGGGCCTGCCCCGCGCGTGCCGGGCGGCGTCCAGCGCAAGGTCCACTCGATGACCGCCTCGTCGTCCTGCGCGATGCCGTGATCGACCGTCCAGTGGCCGGCTATGCGCGGCTGCATGCGCGCCCAGTGCTCGGCCAGCGCGGCGGCGCCGCGCACCGGCGCGTGGTGCGTGAAGTAATGCACCACGTCCTCGCAGAACGTGGCCTGCATGGCCGCCCGGTCGGCGGCGTTGCAGCCGGCGTAGTAGCGGCGGATGAGGTCCAGCACGGACGCAGCGTTCATCCGCGCGGGCCGGCCAGCAGCCAGATCAGCAGCCCCAGCACCGGCAACAGCAGGATGAGGACGATCCACGCCACCTTGGCGCCGGTGCCGGCGGCGCTCTGGACCACGTTGACAATGGCCCACACGTCGGCGATCAGCACGATCAGGCCCAGCAGGCCGCCCACTTCGATTCCCATAAGCGCCCTCCGTCGAGTCGCCTGAAGCCGACACCCCGACTGCCAAGTCGGCAATGCAGTGTTTGCCTAGGTTACCCTGACGGCAGCCGAAGCCCCAGGAGGAGTCCGCGTTTGGAGCCTGCCCCTCAGACCACCGAGGCGCAGCGCGAGGCCCGTGACCGGGCCATGCTGCGAGCCTGCACCATCCTGCCCGGGGCCTTGCTGCTCATTACTGCCGCGTATGCCATCACGCGCTACGTGGTGTTCGGCCCGTGGACCATTGGCCACATTCCGCTGTACGTGATGAACAAGGCCTTCGCCTGGACCGCCATCGCGCTGCTGGCACTGGCACTCGGCCTCGGCCCCGCCGCCCGTCTGTGGCCGGCGCTCGGCCGGCATCTGTGGCGGCGGCGCTGGTGGGGACTGACCGGTTTTGCGCTCGCCACGGTGCATATCGTGGTGTCGCTGACCATCCTGAACTACGGCTACTACCGGCTGATGTTTCAACAGGCCTTCGAGCTCACGCCGCTCGCCGAGGGCGCCATGCTGGCCGGGGGTCTCGCCTGGCTGGCGCTGCTGCTGCCGCTGGCCGCCTCACTGCCCGGCGTGCGGCAGGCCATGTCGGTGCGCTACTGGCGGGTGTTGCAAGGTTTCGGCGTGCTGGCGCTGGCGCTCGGCGGCCTGCACCTTGCCTATGGCGTGCCGGGCTGGCTGACGCCCGCGCTTTGGCACGGCGGCCTGCCGCCCATCACCCTGTGGTCGGCCAGCGCCGTGCTGGTCGCGCTCGGCCTGCGCCTGGCGGCGCGCCTTAAACACGGAAGCAAGTCATGAAGGATGCAGGAAGCCGCATGCCGGTCACCGCGGCGCTGCTGATCGCCAGCCAGGCGACCGCTGCCGGCAACGTCGACACGCCGGCGCTGTGGCAGGTGGCGATCGCGCACGATTTTCTGCTGGCCGACGACGGGCCGCCGGTTCATCAGTACCCGCCGCAGACGCCCGATTTCGATACCGAAGGCCTGCTGCGCGGCTTTGCCGACGACCGCGGGAAGGTCACCTGGAGTCTGCCGGTCGGACACGCCGGCAATGACGGCCAGATCGCCTGGGGCCGCTGGGGCACCGGTCGCACCGCCGGCCAGGGCCGCCACGCCAATGTGGAGATCACCGGCGGCGAGGGCGCGCGCAACGCCCTGTATTACGTGGCCGGCGTGCCGGTGACGGATGCGCCCGGCGGCGCCGCACGCTATTCCGTGTTGGGCGGCCAGGTGTCGCCCACGGCCGGCGAGGGCGGCATGGCCGCCACCAACTTTCTCGAAAACGGCGTGCTGGACGCGGATTTCGCCGCCGGCACCGCGCGCATCGCGGTCGCCATCACCGTGCCGAGCGGCCGCTACGAGCTGACAGCCGACAATCTGCGCATCGCCGATGGCCGCTTCGAAACCACGCCGGACAGCAAGCTCGCCGTGTCCGGGGTCTTGTGTTTTGCCGGCTGCACGGCGTACCTGACGGGCTTTCTGGCCGGGCCCGGCGGCGAGCGCGTCGGGCTCGCCTACCACATCGACATCGAGGCGCTCAGCGAGGACATCAACGGCGTCGTCGCCTGGCGGCGTGACTGAGCCGCGCTCGGCCGTCACCGGCCTCGCCTGGCCGGCGCTGCCGGACAGCGTCGGCGCCAGCCTGCTTGCCGTCCACTACCAGCTGGCGCAAAGCGAATGGTGGCCAAGGTCCCGCCTCGATGCGGCGATTCATCGCCAGCTGGCCCTGTCGCTGCGCCACGCCCGCGACACCGTGCCGGCCCATGCCGAGCGCCTGGCCGGCCTGCCGCTGGCTGATCCGGACGGGCTCGCCGCGTGCTGGCGGTCCATCCCTCTGCTGCGCCGCGCCGACGTGCAGGCGCTTGGCGAGGCGCTGCACAGCCGCGCCGTGCCGGCCGACCACGGGCGGGTGATCGAGTACCACACCTCGGGTTCCACCGGCCGGCCGCTGCGGGGTCTCGAAACCGAACTGAGTCATTTCTTTTTCGGCGCGCTCAACCTGCGCGAGCACCTGTGGCAGCGGCGCGATTTCGCCGGCACCTTCGCGGCCATCCGCACCAAGGTCGCGGACGAGCGCCTGCCCGGCTGGGGGCGCGCGATCGAGGCGGTGTTCGAGACCGGCCCGGCGCTGACGCTGCCGATTCACACGCCGGTCGACAGCCAGCTCGACTGGCTGCTCGACAAGGACCCCGACTACCTGCTCACCCACCCGTCGAACCTGCGCGCGCTGCTGCTGACTGCCCACGCGCGCGACGTGAAACCGGAGCGCCTGCGCGGCCTCGGCAGCTTTGGCGAGCAGTTGCCGGCCGACCTGCGCGACCTGTGCCGGCGGGTGTGGGGCCTGCCGCTGGCCGACGTCTACAGCTGCGAGGAGGCCGGCTACATCGCCCTGCAATGCCCGGAGGTACCCGAGCACTACCACGTGCAGGCCGAGAATCTGCTGGTGGAGGTGGTGGACGCGAACGGGGCGCCCTGCCCACCCGGCGTCAGCGGTGAGGTGGTGCTGACCACGCTGCACAACTTCGCCATGCCGCTGGTGCGTTATGCGATCGGTGACTTTGCCGAGGCCGGGCCGGCGTGCCCGTGTGGGCGCGGCCTGCCGGTGCTGCGCCACATCCACGGGCGCGCCCGCAACCTGTTGCGGCTGCCGGATGGCAGCCGGCACTGGCCGTCCTTCCCGGCCGAAGACTGGCTCGCCATCGCACCGGTGCAGCAGTTCCGGCTGCGCCAGACCACCGCCACCCGCATCGAGGTGGACCTGGTCAGCGCCGGGCCGCTCGAACCTTGGCAGGAACAGGACTTGCAGGCCATGCTCAGACGGCGCCTTGGACATGCCTTCGACATCGCGCTGCGCCCGGTGGCCACGATCGACCGCGCCGCCAGCGGAAAATTCGAGGATTTCGTCAGCGAACTCGGCGATTGACCGTGCGCGTTGCAAGGGCGCGATAGCCCCGAACGCGAAGATTCGTCGCTACGCGCGCCGAAGCCATGATCGACGCGATACAAACAGCATTGGTGCCGATGGTCGGACTCGAACCGACACGACTTGCGTCACCACCCCCTCAAGATGGCGTGTCTACCAATTCCACCACATCGGCGTGGGATTACTTGTCGGGCGCCTGCGAAGGAGGCGGAGCCTCGCTCGTCGGGGCCGGCGCGACCGGGGCCGGCTGCGAGGCCGGCGGGGGCGCGATCTTATCAGTAACGCTGATCGGTCCGCTGGCATGCGCGCCCATGTATGCCAGGACGAGACTGGTCAAAAACAGCGCCGTGGCGAGGCCAGCGGTCAGCCGGGTCAGGAACGAACCCGCGCCGCGGCTGCCGAACACCGTTGCCGATGCACCACTGCCAAAGGCTGCCCCGGCGTCGGCCCCCTGCCCCTGCTGGATGAGTACCAGCCCGACCAGCGCCAGGCAGATCAGCACATGAACGACCAACAGGACCATCATCATCGGTGGCGCGCCGCGTTGCAGATTGAAAGGAATTGATCCGCCACCAGACTGGCGCCGCCAATCAGGCCGCCGTCCACGTCCGGCTGGGCAAAAAGACCGGCGGCATTATCGGGCTTCACGCTGCCGCCGTACAAAAGCGTCGGCGTTGCAGCGGCGCTGCGCACGCGCTCGCGGATGAAGCGATGCACGGCCTGCGCCTGTTCGGGGCTTGCCACCTTGCCGGTACCGATGGCCCACACGGGTTCATAGGCGATGACGGCGCCGGCAAGCGCCCCGCCACCGCACAACTCCAGCACGGCATCGATCTGGGCGCCGATGACCCGCTCGGTCTCGCCCGACTCGCGCTGTGCAAGCTGCTCGCCAACGCACAGGATGGGGACGAGGTCGGCCGCCAGGGCGGCGCGAAACTTTCGCGCCACCAGCGCGTTGTCTTCCCCGAACAGGGTGCGACGCTCGGAGTGCCCGACGATGACGTAGCGGCAGCCGACATCCCGCAGCATCGGGCCGGACACCTCGCCCGTGAACGCCCCGGAAGCCTCGACCGCCAGATTCTGGCCACCCAGCCGCACCGGGCTACCCTGCAGCGCCGCGGCCGCCTGGGCCAGGTACGGGAACGGCGGGCACACGGCAAGGTCGACACCCGACACGCTCGACCCGGCATTGGTAATGGCGCCGAGCAGGCCGGCAACCATCTGCCGGTCGCCGAACATCTTCCAGTTGCCGACTACCAGCGGGCGCGTCATGGGCACTTGCACGGGGCTGACCAAGGGGCGCGCATGGTAATGCCGCAAGCGCCTGAAATCAAAGCCGGTGGGGCATGCATGCGCCCCCGAAAGCACCGTAATGACCGAAAAACTCCGGGGGCGAAGTGGTGCTGTCCGCGTCGGGCAAACGCCGCGGAAACCATCAGGCCTGCGCCAGGGCGGTCTGCACCGCGCCCGCAATCTGCTGGCACAACAGGTCCACTTCGCCCGCGTCGGCGCCCTCCACCATCACCCGCACCAGCGGCTCGGTGCCGGACTTGCGCAGCAGCACCCGCCCGCGTCCGGCAAGCTGCGCCTGCGCCGACCCGACCGCGTCGCGGACCGTCGCGCTGCCGTCGGGATCGAAGCCGGGGGTCATGCGCACGTTGAGCAGCCGCTGCGGGTACTTGTGCATGAAACGCTTGATTTCGGCGAGCGGGCGGCCCTGCTCGCGCAGCACCGACAGCACCTGGAGCGCGGTGACCAGGCCATCGCCGGTGGTCGTGCGGTCAAGACACAACACGTGCCCCGAGGTCTCGCCGCCCAGCAGCCAACCGCGCGCGCGCAGTTGCTCCATCACGTAGCGGTCGCCCACCCGGGCGCGCTCGAAGGGGATTCCCGCGCGAACCAGCGCCTGCTCGAGACCGAAGTTGCTCATCTGCGTGCCGACCACGCCGCCGCCGAGCGTGCCGGCTTTCTGCCGCGCCAGCGCCAGGATGCCCAGAATCTCATCGCCGTCCACCAGTTCGCCGGCCGCGTCCACCAGCACCAGGCGATCGGCGTCGCCGTCGAGCGCAAGCCCAAGATCCGCCCCCACCCGCAGCACTTCCTGCTGCAGCGCGGTCGGCGCGGTGGAACCGCAATCGAGGTTGATGTTGAAGCCATCAGGCGCCACGCCGATGGCCGTGACGGTGGCGCCCAGCTCCCGAAACACGGCCGGTGCGACCTGGTAGGCCGCGCCGTTGGCGGCGTCGACGGCGATCTTGACGCCGCGCAGGTCGAGGCCGTCCGCCAGCGCGCGCTTGCAGAACTCGATATAACGCCCGCCAGCGTCCACGGCGCGGCGCGCCTTGCCGATCTCGGTCGGCGGCACCATGGCAAGCGGCTGCCCGAGGCAGGATTCGATTTCGGCTTCCAGCGCATCCGGCAGCTTCTCGCCGTCGGCGGAAAACAGCTTGATTCCGTTGTCCGGGTAAGGGTTGTGCGAGGCGCTGATGACAATGCCGGCGCGGGCGTGGAAGGTGCGCGTCAGGTACGCCACCGCCGGGGTCGGCATTGGCCCCAGCAGCAGGCAGTCCATGCCGGCGGCCGACAGGCCGGCTTCGAGCGCCGATTCCAGCATGTAGCCGGACACGCGGGTGTCCTTGCCCACCACCACCGTGCCGCGGCCCTCGCGGCGCAGCACCATGCCTGCCGCCCAGCCCAGGCGCAGCACGAAATCAGGCGTGAAAAAGCCCTCGCCGACCGTGCCGCGCACGCCGTCGGTACCGAAATAGCGCCGTTCTGTCATTCATCCACCCCTTGAACCGCGGCCAGCATGGCCAGCGCCTGCACGGTTGCCTCGACGTCGTGGACGCGCAGCAGGTGCGCGCCGCGCTCGGCCGCCAGCAGCGCGAGCGCTACGCTGCCGCCCAGGCGCTGCGTCACCGGCGCGCCTGTGATGGCGCCGATCAGCGACTTGCGCGACAGCCCGGCCACGACGGGCAGGCCCTGCCGCGCCAGAACCGGCAGGCCACGCAACAGCGCCAGATTGTGCTCGGCCGTCTTGCCAAAACCAAAACCGGGGTCCAGCAGCAGGCGTTCGCGGGCCATACCGGCCCGTTCGCAGGCCGCCACCCGCCCCGCGAGAAACGCCGCCACCTCGGCGACCACGTCACCGTAGTGCGGCGCCTGCTGCATGGAGCCGGGTTCGCCCTGCATGTGCATGAGAATCACCGGCACGCCGAGCGCCGCCGCGGCCGCCAGCGCCCCCGGCTCGCGCAGCGCCGCCACGTCGTTGATGAGCCCGGCTCCGGCGCCAACCGCGGCGCGCATGACCTCGGCGTGGCGGGTGTCGATGGAAATCGGCACGGTGAGCTGCCCCGCCAGGCGTTCGATGACCGGCAGCACGCGGCCGAGTTCTTCCGGCACCGACACCCGCGCCGCGCCCGGGCGGGTCGATTCACCGCCGATGTCGATCACCGCGGCGCCGGACGCCTGCAGGGCCAGCGCGCGGGCGCAGGCGGCATCGACGCTGCCGGCGAGGCCGTCGCCGGAGAACGAATCGGGGGTGAGGTTCAGCACACCCATGACGGCCGGACGCGACAAATCCAGCGGCTTGCCGGCGCAGTTCAGCAACATGGGCCCGCGATCCGCGGGCGCCCGGGCGGCGCCCGCCGTCTGCTCAGGGCAGGCTCGGCGCGCCGTCGCCGTCAGCGCCGGCGTCCGTGGCCGCCGATGGCGGCGGCGAGCGACGGTCAGCCGGCGGCGGCGTCACGACGCGCACCGGGCGGCCAGCCATCAGGTCGTCGATCTGATCCTTGTCGATGGTCTCGAAGCGCATCAGCGCGTCAGCCATGGCGTGCAGGGTGTCCAGACGCGCGGTGACGATTTCCTTGGCGCGCGCGTAATTGCGCTCCAGGATGGCGCGGATTTCCTCGTCGATGGTCGCCGCCGTGTCGTCGGACACGTTCTTGTGCTGCGTCACGCTGCGGCCGAGGAACACCTCGCCCTCGTCCTCCTCGAAGGTCATCGGCCCCAGGCGCGCCGACATGCCCCAGCGCGTCACCATGTTGCGGGCGATCTCGGTGGTGCGCTTGATGTCGTTGGACGCGCCGGTGGTCACCGCCTGCGCGCCGAACACCAGCTCCTCGGCGATGCGTCCGCCGTACAGGCTGCTGATCTGGCTTTCGAGTCGCTCGCGGCTCAGGCTGTAGCGGTCCTCCTCGGGCAGGAACATGGTCACGCCGAGCGCCCGCCCGCGCGGGATGATGCTGACCTTGTAGACCGGGTCGTGCGAGGGCACCGACAGGCCGACGATGGCGTGCCCGGCCTCGTGGTAGGCGGTCAGGCGCTTCTCGTCGTCGTTCATCACCATCGAGCGCCGCTCGACGCCCATCATGATCTTGTCCTTGGCGCGGTCGAAGTCGTCCTGATCGACCACGCGCTTGTTCTGGCGGGCTGCGAACAGCGCCGCCTCGTTGACCAGATTGGCGAGATCCGCGCCCGAGAAGCCCGGCGTGCCGCGGGCGATCACGTCTGCCTGGACATCATTGTCGAGCGGCACCTTCTTCATGTGGACCTTGAGAATCTGCGCGCGGCCGACGATGTCCGGCAGCGGCACCACCACCTGGCGGTCGAAACGGCCGGGGCGCAGCAGCGCCGGATCGAGCACGTCCGGCCGGTTGGTGGCGGCGATGACGATGACGCCCTCGTTGCCCTCGAAGCCGTCCATTTCCACCAGCAACTGGTTGAGCGTCTGCTCGCGCTCGTCGTGACCGCCGCCCAAGCCAGCGCCACGATGCCGGCCGACGGCGTCGATCTCATCGATGAAGATGATGCACGGCGCGTGCTTCTTGGCCTGCTCGAACATGTCGCGCACGCGAGACGCGCCGACGCCGACGAACAGCTCGACGAAATCCGAACCCGAGATGGTGAAGAACGGCACCTTGGCCTCGCCGGCGATGGCCCGCGCCAGCAGCGTCTTGCCGGTACCGGGCGAGCCGACCATCAGCACGCCACGCGGGATTCGCCCGCCCAGGCGCTGGAACTTGGACGGGTCGCGCAGAAAGTCCACCAGCTCGTGGACCTCTTCCTTGGCCTCGTCCACGCCGGCCACGTCGGCGAAGGTCACGCGCACCTGGTCTTCGGTCAGCATGCGCGCGCGGCTCTTGCCGAACGGCATCACGCCGCCCTTGCCGGGGCCGCCCTGCATCTGGCGCATGAAGAACACCCACACGCCGATCAGCAGCAGCATGGGGAACCAGGAGATGAACACCTGCATCAGCAGCGACTGGCGATCCGGCGCGGCGACCTCGATGCCGACCTTGTTGGCCAGCAGGTCGTCGATCATGTGCGGGTCGTTCGGCGTGTAGACGACGAATTTCTCGCCGTTGTTGGTCACACCGCGCACGCTGCCTTCCTCGATGACGACGCGGTCGACCTGGCCGTCCTTCACCTGCCCGATGAACTGCGAGTAATCGACCGTGCGTTCGCTGGTGCGGCGTGGGCCGAAGCTGTTGAACACCGCCATCAACACCAACGCCACCACGACCCAGAGGATGACGTTGCGGGACATGGAATTCACGGTTTTTGCGCTCCGGTCGGCGGAATTACTGTGGGCTTATCGGCAGCATAGCGCGGCCGATCAAGTAGTGCTCGCGGCTGCGGTCGCGCGAGGCGTCGGGCTTTCGTACCAGCACCTGCCCGAAACGACGCCCGAACAGGGCGCGCAGTTCCTGGCTGCCGGCGCCCTCGAAACATTTGACCAGCAGCGCCCCGTTCGGTTTCAGCACGCGGGCGGCGAAATCGAGCGCAAGCTCGGCCAGGTACAGCGCCGCCGGCTGATCGACGTCGCGCACACCGGTGATGTTGGGCGCCATGTCGGACATCACAAGGTCGGCGCCGCCGGGCACGAGCGCCAACAGCTGCTCGAAGACCGCCTGCTCGTCAAAGTCGCCGCGGATGAACTCGACACCCGCCAGCGGCGCCATGTCGAGCAGATCGACCGCCACCACCCGCCCGTGCGGACCGACGCGCTCGGCCGCCACCTGCGACCAGCCGCCCGGCGCGGCGCCCAGATCCACCACCACGGCGCCGGCGCGAAGCAGCCGGTCGCGCTGGTCGATCTCGAGCAGCTTGAAGCTGGCCCGCGAGCGGTAGCCCTGGGCCTGAGCCTGGCGCACGTAGGGATCGGAAACGTGCCGCTGCAGCCAGCGGCGCGTATTGCCGCGCCGGCTCACTGGCGGATCACTGCCTCAGCAGTACTCGACGGCGAGGATTTCATAGTGCTGCTCGCCGCCGGGCGCCGGCACCACCACCTCGTCGCCGACCACCCGCCCGATCAGCGCGCGCGCCAGCGGGGCGCGGAAGGACACGCGGCTTTGCTTGATGTCGGCCTCGTCGACACCCACGATCTGGTAGGTCACTTCCTCGTCGCTGTCGACGTTGACCAACTGCACCGTGGCGCCGAACACGACCTTGCCGCCGGCGGCGAGCTTGGCCGGGTCGATCACCTCGGCGCGGCCGAGACGGTCCTCGATCTCGCTGATGCGGCCCTCGATGAAACCCTGCTGCTCCTTGGCGGCGTGGTATTCGGCGTTTTCCTTCAGATCTCCGTGCGCGCGCGCCTCGGCGATCGCCGCGATCACGCGCGGGCGCTGCACGGACTTCAGGTCTTCGAGTTCGCGGCGCAATTGCTCGGCGCCGCGGGCGGTCAGGGGTTCGCGGGTCATGGGGCAGTCAACTCGGTGTGCAGGCTGTGCAGGCTCTCGACGCGAATCTGCGTGCCCGCCTGCAGGGCAAGGCAGGTGGCGCGCGCGCCGGCCAGGGTGGTGGTATGCGGCACCTTGAAGCGCAGCGCCGCGGCGCGGATGGCGAAGGAATCGGCAATCGCCTGCTTGCCCTCGGTGGTGTTCAGCACGAAGGCGATCTCGCCGTTGGTGATCAGGTCCACCACGTGCGGGCGGCCTTCCTTGACCTTGTTGACCACCGCGCAGGGAATGCCGGCCTCGGTCAGCACCTGCGCCGTGCCGCGCGTGGCGACCAGCTCGAAGCCGATCTGCCGCAGCTCGGACGCCACCTGCATCAACAGCGGCTTCTTGTCGGCCTGACGCACGCTGATGAAGGCCCGCCCGCCGCGCGGCAGCGGATTGCTGGCGGCGAGCTGCGCCTTGCCGTAAGCCTCGCCGAAGCTGCGCCCGACACCCATCACCTCGCCGGTGGATTTCATCTCCGGGCCGAGAATGATGTCGACGCCCGGGAACTTGGCGAACGGGAACACCGCCTCCTTGACCGAATAGTACGGCGGCACGACTTCGGCGCCGACGCCCTGCGTCGCGAGATCGATGCCGGCCATGCAGCGCGCCGCCACCTTGGCCAGCGGCACCGCGGTCGCCTTGGACACGAACGGCACCGTGCGCGAGGCGCGCGGGTTCACTTCCAGCAGGTAGACGTCGCCGTTCTTGACCGCGAACTGGATGTTCATGAGGCCCACCACGCCGAGCTCATGCGCCAGCAGCACGGTCTGGCGGCGCATCTCATCCACCACCGCCGGGCTCAGGCTGTACGGCGGCAGGCAGCAGGCGGAATCGCCGGAGTGCACGCCGGCCTGCTCGATGTGCTCCATCACGCCGCCGATGACCACGTCCTTGCCGTCACAGATGGCGTCGACATCGACTTCCAGCGCGTCGTCGAGGAAGCGGTCCAGCAGCACCGGCGAGGCGGCCGACACGTGCGCGGCGTTCTGCATGTAGGCGCGCAGGCCGGCCTCGTCGTGCACGATTTCCATGGCCCGGCCGCCCAGCACGTAGGACGGGCGCATCACGAGCGGATAACCGATCTGCCCGGCGGCGGCAAGCGCCTGCTCCAGGCTCGCCGCCATGCGGTTGGCCGGTTGCAGCAGGCCGAGCTTGTCCACCACCTGCTGGAAGCGCTCGCGGTCCTCGGCACGGTCGATGGCGTCCGGCGTGGTGCCGATGATCGGCGCGCCGGCCGCCAGCAGCGCCCGGGCGAGCTTCAGCGGCGTCTGCCCGCCGAACTGCACGATCACGCCCCACGGCTGCTCGACGCGCACGATCTCGAGCACGTCCTCGAGCGTCAGCGGCTCGAAGTACAGCCGGTCGGCGGTGTCGTAGTCCGTGGACACGGTCTCCGGGTTGCAGTTGACCATGATGGTCTCGAAGCCCGCCTCGCGCAGGGCGAGCGCCGCGTGCACGCAGCAGTAGTCGAACTCGATGCCCTGGCCGATGCGGTTTGGCCCACCGCCGAGGATCATCACCTTGCGCCGGTCGGTGGGCTGGGCCTCGCACTCGTCCTCGTAGGTCGAGTAGAGGTACGCGGTCGCGGCCGGGAACTCGGCGGCGCAGGAATCGACCCGCTTGTACACCGGCACCACGCCGAGCGCGCGGCGACGCTGACGCACGGCGTCCTCGCTCACGCCGAGCAACGTGCCAAGGCGGCTGTCGGAGAAGCCCAGGCGCTTCCACGCGCGCAGCCTGGTGGCGTCGGTCGCGGCGAGGCTGGCGTCGGCGATCTGCGCCTCGACTTCGATGATCTCGGCCACCTGATCCAGAAACCACGGATCGATGCCGGTCAGGGTCTGCACCTCGTCGAGCGCCAGCCCGCAGCGAAACGCATCGCCGATGTAGCGCAGCCGATCGTCGGACGGCGTGCGCAGGCGCTGGCGCAGGGTGTCGAGCGCCTCCTCGTCGCGGCCAACAAGGCACGGCGTGAAGCCGTCGATGCCGGTTTCGAGGCCGCGCATGGCCTTTTGCAGCGACTCCTGGAAGGTGCGGCCGATGGCCATCACCTCGCCCACCGACTTCATCTGCGTGGTCAGCGTGCCGTCGGCCTGCGGGAACTTCTCGAAGTTGAACCGCGGCACCTTGGTGACCACGTAGTCGATGGACGGCTCGAACGAGGCCGGCGTCACGCCGCCGGTGATCTCGTTCTTCAGTTCATCGAGCGTGTAGCCCACCGCCAGCTTGGCGGCCACCTTGGCGATCGGGAAACCGGTCGCCTTGGACGCCAGCGCCGACGACCGCGACACGCGCGGGTTCATTTCGATCACCACCAGCCGGCCGTCGGCCGGATTGACGGCGAACTGCACGTTCGAGCCGCCGGTCTCGACGCCGATCTCGCGCAATACCGCCAGCGAGGCGTTGCGCATGATCTGGTATTCGCGGTCGGTCAGGGTCTGCGCTGGCGCCACGGTGATCGAATCGCCCGTGTGCACGCCCATGGCGTCGAAGTTCTCGATCGAGCAGACGATGATGCAGTTGTCGTTGCGGTCGCGCACCACCTCCATCTCGAACTCTTTCCAGCCGATGATCGACTCCTCGATCAGCAGCTCGCGCGTCGGCGACAGGTCGAGGCCACGCTCGCAGATGGCGACGAATTCCTCGCGGTTCCAGGCCACGCCGCCGCCGCTGCCACCCATGGTGAAGGACGGCCGGATGATGGTCGGAAAACCGATCTGCGCCTGCACCTGCAGGGCTTCTTCCATGCTGTGGGCCAGCGCCGAGCGCGGCGTGGCGAGCCCGATGCGGCGCATCGCCTCGCGAAAGCGTTCGCGATCCTCGGCCTTGTCGATGGCGTCGCGGGTGGCGCCGATCATCTGCACGCCAAAGCGCTCCAGCACGCCCTCGCGGGCGAGATCGAGCGCGCAGTTCAGCGCCGTCTGCCCACCCATGGTCGGCAGCAGCGCGTCCGGGCGCTCCTTCTCGATGATCTTGGCCACCACCGGCCAGGTGATGGGTTCGATGTACACGGCGTCCGCCATGCCCGGGTCGGTCATGATGGTGGCCGGATTCGAGTTGACCAGCACCACCCGGTAACCTTCCTCGCGCAGCGCCTTGCAGGCCTGCGCGCCGGAGTAGTCGAACTCGCAGGCCTGACCGATCACGATCGGACCGGCGCCGACGATGAGGATGCTCTTGATGTCGGTACGTTTGGGCACGGGAGTCCTCAGGCGCCGCGGTGGGCCGCCATCAGGTCGGCGAATTGTTTGAACAGATGCGCCGCATCGTGCGGTCCGGGACTGGCTTCCGGGTGGCCCTGAAAGCCGAAGGCCGGCTTTTCGGTGTGGGCGATGCCCTGCAGCGAGCCGTCGAACAGCGAGCGGTGGGTGACTTGCAGGCGCGCCGGCAGGCTGCTTTCGTCGACCGCAAAACCGTGGTTCTGGCTGGTGATCAGCACCTGCCCGGTGGCCGTCTCGAACACCGGATGGTTGGCGCCATGGTGGCCGAATTTCATCTTGATCGTGCGCGCGCCGGCCGCCAGCCCCAGCAGCTGGTGCCCAAGACAAATGCCGAACAGCGGCACGCCGCGCTCCAGAAACTCGCCGATGGCGGCGATGGCGTAGTCGCAGGGCTCGGGGTCGCCCGGGCCGTTCGACAGGAACACGCCATCCGGCCGCATCGCCAAGACATCGGCGGCGGGCGTTCGGGCCGGCACCACCGTCACCTCGCAGCCGACCGCCACAAGGCAGCGCAGGATGTTGCGCTTGATGCCGAAGTCGTAGGCCACGACCCGAAAGCGCGTCGCCGGGGCGGGCTCGAAGCCGTCCAGCGTCCAGGTGCTGCCCTGCCACGCATACGGCGCCGTGCAGCTCACCACCCGCGCCAGGTCCATGCCCTGCAGGCCGGCGAAGGCGCGCGCCTGCGCCACGGCGAAATCGGCATCGATGTCGGGACCGGCCACGATGCAGCCGGCCTGCGCGCCGTCCCGGCGCAACCGGCCGGTCAGCGCGCGGGTGTCGAGTCCCGCGATCGCCACCACACCGCGCTCGCGCAGGTAATCGTCCAGGGACGCCTCGGCGCGCCAGCTCGAGCGCCGGCGCGGCGCATCGCGTATCACCAGCCCGGCGGCGTGCACCTGTCCGGCTTCCTCGTCCTGCGCGTTGCAGCCGACGTTGCCGATGTGCGGATAGGTCAGGGTCACGATCTGCCGGCAATAGGACGGATCGGTGAGGATCTCCTGGTATCCGGTCAGGGCGGTGTTGAACACCACCTCTCCCGCCGCGTGGCCGCGGGCGCCGACCGCCACGCCATGCATCAGCGTGCCGTCGGCTAGGGCGAGAAGTGCTGGCTCGGGCAATGCAGGCTCCGGTGGTTGCATCGGGCGCAGCAAAAGCGGCGGGAGGCGTTGCCGCCGCCCGTCGCCACAGGTGCTGGTAAGGCCGGCATTCTACTGGCACCCACCTGCCGCGGCCAAGCCGGGAATGCCCCGAGGTGGGCGCGCCGACCTTAGCGGATGTTTGTTTACATGTCGCCCGCCCCTGCCCTAAAGTGCCGCAGCGACCCCGCCCGCACAAGGAGGAGAACGGCATGGGCAAGATCGAGCACGGATTGCCGATGGGGACCGACGAACCTGGCCTTTCCGTATCCCGGCGGGGCTTTCTGAAGGGCAGCGGCGGCGCCGCGCTGACCTTGACCATGACGCAGCTCGCCGGTGCCGTGTCGGGCGGTTTCGTGCGCGACGTGTTCGCGGCCGAAAAGACGCTCGACTACCGCGGCACGCCGGACCTTTACCGGCAGCTCTGGGACTGGGACAAGGTCACCTGGGGCTCGCACACCAACGTGTGCCTGCCGGGCTCGTGTTCGTTCCATGTCTACGTCAAGGACGGCATGGTCTGGCGCGAGGAGCAGGCCGCCAAGAACCACGCCAGCAACCCGGACTACCCCGACTACAACCCGCTCGGCTGCCAGAAGGGCTGCTCATTCCACACCAACCTGTACGGCGACGAGCGCATCAAGTACCCGCTGCGGCGCATCGGCGAGCGTGGCTCCGGCAAGTGGGAGCGCATCAGCTGGGACGAGGCGGTCGGCGACATCGCGAACGCCATCGTCGACGGCATCGAGGAATTCGGCCCGGACAGCTTCGTGCTGGATCCGCCGCACGCGCACCTGGGCAGCGTCGGCTGGGCCGGCAGCCACCGCATGAACGCCGTCATCGGCGGCGTGAATCCGGATCTGAACGTGCTGATCGGCGATTTCTACAAGGGCATCTCCGACACCATCGGCAAGATGCACATCGGCTACAGCGCCGACAACCTGTTCGATGCCGAGCTGGTGTTCACCACCTGCACCAACTGGTCGTACACCATGCCGGCGGTGTACCACTTCCTGACCGAGGCCCGCTACAACGGCACGGAGCTGGTGTCGATCGCGCCCGACTACAGCCCAAGCACCATCCACGCCGACTACCACGTGCCGGTACAGACCGGCACCGACGCCGGCTTCTGGATGGCGCTGTGCGAGGTGCTGGTCAGCGAGAACCTGATCGACCGGCCCTTCATCAAGGAACAGACCGACCTGCCGCTGCTGGTGCGCACGGACACCGGCAAGTTCCTGCGCGAGACCGAGCTCACCGGCGCCGGGCGCGAGGACCAGCTCTACGTCTACGACGCCAAGGCCGGCGCCGTCGCCAAGGCGCCGCGCGGCACGCTGGCGTTCGCCGGCGACCCGGCGCTCGAGGGCCGCTTCGAGGTCACGCTGCACGACGGCACAACGATCACCGTCACGCCGGTGTTCGAGAGCCTCAAGAAGGTGCTCGCCGAACACACGCCCGAGAAGGCGCAGGCCATGACCGGCGTGCATCCCTCGCTGGTGCGCACTCTGGCCAAGAAAGTGGCCACCAAGCGCACGGCGGCCTACATCGGCTTCTCGTCGGCCAAGATCTACCACGGCGATCTCGCCGAGCGCGCGCTGATGCTGGCGATGGCGCTGACCGGCAACTGGGGCAAGCCCGGCACCGGCTGGAACTCCTGGGCCATGCCGGCCGACCACGTCGAGATGATGATGCTGCTCGAGAAGCCCGTGCATCAGGGCGGCCTCGCGCAGATCAAGGAACTCGAGGACGCGCTGGCCGCCCAGCTGCGCGAGCAGGATCCGGAAATCAGCCAGGAGCTGATCGGGGTGGCCCTGGTCAAGCAGATGACGGCCATCGTCGGCACCGTGCCGCCGGTGTTCTTCCTGTATCACCACGCCGGCTACAAGGAGCTGTACGACAACGCCGCCTGGCACGACCCGACGATGAAGAAAAACTTCACCGCCCACATGGAAGAGGCGGTGGACAAGGGCTGGTGGAACAAGACCCACCTGCGCCCGGCGCCGGACAAGCAGCCGCGGGTGCTGATGATCACCGCCAGCAACCCCATCCGGCGCGTGCGCAGCGCCGCCCTGCAATATCCCAAGCACCTGTTCCCGAAGCTGAAGATGATGTTCGCGGTGGAGCCGCGCATGTCGTCGTCGGCCATGTTCTGCGACATCGTCCTGCCGGCGGCCTGGTATTACGAAAAGCCGGACATGACCATCTCGATCACCACCAACCCGCGCATGTGCCTGATCGAGCAGGCGGTGCAGCCGCCCGGCGAGTGCCGGCCGGAGTGGGACATCTACTCCGCCATCCTGCAAAAGGTGGTGGCCGTCGCCGCCGAGCGCGGGCTGACCGGCTACACGGACGTGTTCGGGCAGGAGCGCCGCTACGCGGATCTCTGGAACCGCTACAGCATGGGCGGCTACATCAAGACGCAGGAAGACGCGCTCAAGGAGATGGTCGCCATCGCCGAGGCCACCGGCACCTTCCCCAAGGGCACCACCTACGAGTCATTCCGCAAGGACGGCATGATCGAGCAGGCCAGCTTCGGCATGGGCTTCATGAAGGATCTGGTCGCCAACGAGTACGACCCACGCAAGCCCTTCTATAGCCTGCGCTGGCACGTGGACGACAAGAAGACCTACCCGACCTACACGCGCCGGGCCCAGTTCTATCTGGACCACGACTGGTATCTGGAAGCCGACGAGGCGCTGCCGCGCTGGAAGCCGCAGCCGAAGATCGGCGGCGATCACCCGTTCGCCATCACCGGCGGCCACCCGCGCCACAGCGTGCATTCCGTGCACCTGGCGCAGGCCTCGCTGATGCGTCTGCACCGCGCCCAGCCGGTGATGCACGTCAACGACAAGGTGGCCCGCCAGCGCGGCATTGCCGACGGCGAGAAGGTCGAGGTGTTCAACGACTTCTCGAACTTCCGGATCATGGTGCGCACCTCGCCCACCGTGGCCCCGGACCAGGTGGTCGTCTACTTCTGGGAGGCCTACCAGTTCCCGGAATGGGAGGTCTACGACCGCCTGCTGATTGGCCAACCCAAGCCGCTGCACCTCGCCGGTGGCTACGAGCAGCTGCGCTACTACCTCTACAACGGCAGCCCGGGCCCCAGCACCGACCGCGGCGTTCGGGTGGACTTTCGCAAGATCGCGCAGGCCTGAGCGGCGGCGTCCGTAGCCATTCATTCAAGGAGGAAACGTCATGGCATTCGCACCCCGCGGCGCGCCCAAGGAAGAACTGCTGCGCCACGACCGCCAGGTCGGCAACGTCATTGATCTCAACAAATGCATGGGATGCCAGACCTGCACCCAGGCCTGCAAGAGCCTGTGGACCTCGCGCGCCGGCACCGAGCACATGCGCTGGATGAACGTCACCACGTTTCCGGGGGCGGGATACCCGCGCGACTACGAAAAAATGGGCGGCGGCTATGCCGCCGACGCGGCCAAGACGCCCACGCCCGGCATGCTGACCACGCTCAGCGACGTCGGCGACAACTTCAGCTTCAACCACGCCGACGTGTTCTATGCCGGGAAGGGCCAGTCGGTGCATCTGAAGCCCACATCCGCCGCCACCGGCGAGGATCCGGTGTGGGGCTACAACTGGGACGAGGACGAAGGCGACGGCGACTGGCCGAACGGCTATTACTTCTATCTGCCGCGCAAGTGCTACCACTGCGCCGACGCGCCGTGCCTGAAGGCCTGCACGCACAACGCCATTTACAAGCGCGAGCAGGACGGCATCGTGGTGCTGGACCAGGACCGCTGCAACGGCGACCGTCTGTGCGTCGAGGCCTGCCCGTACAAGGCCATCTACTACAACCCGGTGACGCAGAAATCCGAGAAATGCGTGATGTGCTACCCGCGCGTCGAGCAGGGCATCGCGCCGGCCTGCGACCGCCAGTGCCCGGGCCGCACGCGCCTGTTCGGGTATCTGGATGACCAGGACAGCGACCTGTACAAGCTGATCCACGTGCACAAGGTGGCGCTGCCGCTGCACCCGGAGTACGGCACGGAACCGAACGTGTTCTACATCCCGCCGTTCGACACCACGCGCGCCTTTGCCGACGACGGCTCCATCACCGACGAGGGCCGCGTCGAGGCGGAGGTGCTGATCACGCTGTTCGGGCGGGAGGTGGTGCCGGTCATCGCGCGACTGAAGGCCGAGCGCGCCAAGCGTCAGCGCGGCGAGCCGTCGGAGGTCATGGATCTGCTGATCGGGCGCAATTTCTGGGATCGGTTCAAGGGCTTCGACAGCGATCCGCTCAAGGAGGCCGTGTAATGGAGATCAAGCGCGTCACGGCCGACGCCGCCGCCCTGCTCGATCCGGCCAACGCCGTCTGGCGGCAGGCCGCGGCACAGGACTTTCCGATGGTGCCGACGCCGCTCAAGAACAACCCGGCGATTGAGGCCGTCTCGCCGTTCATCGCCCAGAGCACCGACCACGGCGCCATTCACGGCCTGACCGCGGCGGGTCTTCACAACGGCAAGGTGCTCGCGCTGCGCCTGTCCTGGGCCAGCGACAGGCACGACACCATCGCCGACCTCGACCAGTTCGTCGACGGCGTGACGGTGATGTTCCCGCTGTCCGCCAAGGCCAGCGCCGTCACCATGGGCGCCCCCGGCGAGCCGGTGAACGCCTGGTACTGGAAGGCCGACAAGGCCGACCAGCCGTTCGATGTGGTGGCCGAGGGCTACGGCACCTCGCAGCGCCGCCCGGGCAAGGACGCGCAGCTCGTCTCGAAGGCGCTGCACCAGGATGGCCGCTGGCACGTGGTGCTGCAGCGCCCGCTCAAGGTCGGCAACCAGTACGCGCAGTTCGAGCCCGGCACGCCGACCAAGCTGGCCTTTGGCGTGTGGAGCGGCGGCAACCGGGAACGCGCCGGGCGCAAGTCGTTCTCGGGCGACTTCACCCTGGTGCCGGTGGCGGCATGAGCGAAGCCGCGCTCGACGACGTGGCGCCGCCGGCGGTCGACACCCCGTCCGACGCCGCCACGCGCAGCCGCCTGTATGCCCTGTTCGCCACGGCGTTGCAGTTCCCGCGGGACGGGATCGGCGACGCACTCGCCGATGGCGAGCTGTACCAGTCCCTCGACGATGCAGCCCGCGCCCTGCCCTATCGCTACACCTTCGTCACGCCGCCATCGCTCGACGCCCGCACGCTCGGGCAGGCGCACACCGCGCTGTTCGATGCCATCACCGGGCGGCCGCGCGTCGCCCTGCTGGAAGCGCGGCACGAGGGCGCCATGCCCGAGCAGCAGCTGTGGGAAGAACTGCTGCGCTTCTACCGCTACTTCGGGCTCGATTTTTCTGCCGGCGCCGCGCGCGAGCGGCCGGATCACCTGCTGACCGAACTCGAGTTCATGCACTACCTGGCGTTCCTGGAGGCGGGTGCCCCAGCGGCCACCACGGAAAACCTGCGCCGCGCGCAGGCCGATTTCCTCGAACGGCACCTGGCGCGCTGGCTGCCGGCGCTGCGCGAGGCGCTCGCCGGGGATGCCGGCGCCGCCCCGTACGACACGCTGCTCGACGCCCTCGCCCGCTTCGTCGGCGCCGACTGCGCCTACCTTGGCATTGCCGCGACCGACTCGCCGCCGGCCTGAGCGGCGGTGTGACGTCGATGCCCGGCAGCGCCACCGCGTGAGCATCTCCAGAACCCCCGCGCCACGAACGCCCATGGCTGAGCCCGCGCCCTCGCTGCAGGCACAGCTCGACGCGCGCCCGATGTCCGCGCTGCAATGGCGCGTGGTGGCGCTGTGCTGGCTGGTCAACCTGCTGGACGGCTTCGACCTGCTGGCGATTTCCTTCGCCGCCCCGGCCATCGTCAAGGCCTGGCAGCTCGAACCGACGACGCTCGGCATCGTTTTCAGCAGCGGTCTGGTCGGCATGACGGCCGGCTCCTTGCTGCTCGGCCCGGCGGCGGACCGCATCGGTCGCCGGCGCATGATCATTCTCGCCACCGCCGTGCTGGGCCTGAGCACGCTGCTGACCGCCGCCGCCGGCACCGTCGCCCAGCTGGTGATGCTGCGCGTGTTCACGGGCGTCGCCATCGGAGCCCTGCTGCCCAGCCTGAACACGCTGGTGGCCGAGTACACGCCCGACACCCGGCGCAACCTCGCCATCGCCTTCATGCATCTGGGCTATCCCGTCGGCGGCATCGCGGGCGGTGCCCTGGCCGGCCTGCTCATCCCGTCGGCCGGCTGGCAGGCCGTGTTCGTGGCGGGCGGCCTGTTCACGCTCGCCACCGTGCCGCTGCTGCTGATGGGACTGCCGGAATCGCTGCACTACCTCACGCGCAGCACGGCGCCGCCGGCGCGCCGACAGGCCGAGACGATCGCGCACAGGCTTGGCGTCAGTCTCGACAGCGCGTCAGAACGCGCCCAGCCTGCTCCGCGCGTGCGTCTGACGGACCTGCTGCGTGGCGAATGGCTGGCGCCGAGTCTCGCCCTGTGGGCGTGCTTTTTTCTCGGCAATCTGACGCTGTACTTCCTGCTGAACTGGACGCCGACCGTGCTGGTCGAGGCCGGCGTGTCGAACGAGCGGGCCATCGGCGCCGGCATGCTGCTGAACCTTGGCGGCGGCGTCGGCATGCTGGTGCTGGGTCACCTGTCCGGCCGCTGGCCCATGCACCCGCTGATGAGCGCCTTTTTCGTGCTGGGCGGGGTGCTCATCATGGCCATCGGCCAGGCCAGCGGCGCCGTGAACCTGCTGTTCGCGCTCACCGTGGCGGCCGGCTTCTTCTCGCTGGGCGGCCTGATCGGCCTCTATTCGCTCGCCGCGCGCCTGTATCCGGATTCGGCCCGCGCCACCGGCGTCGGACTCGCGCTCGGCGCCGGACGCTTCGGCGCCATCCTCGGCCCGTACACCGGCGGCGTGCTGATCAGCCTGGGCTGGCCGATGGGCCGTTATTTCCTGCTGCTGGCCCTGCCGCTGGTGGCGGCCGGGGTGTTCGTGTGGCGCGTGCGCCGGCCGCCGGTCTGAGGCCCGCGCGCACGCGCCGGCCGGCTCACAGGATGTAGCGGCTCAGATCCTGATCACCCGCCAGATCGGCCAGGCGCCGGTCCACGTAAGCCGCGTCCACCGTGACCTGTTCGCTGCCCCGGTCGGCGGCGCTGAACGACAGGTCCTCCAGCAGGCGCTCCATCACCGTGTGCAGGCGGCGGGCGCCGATGTTCTCGGTACGCTCGTTCACGTCGAAGGCGATCTGTGCCAGGCGGCGCACGCCATCCGGCGCGAAGGTGAGCGTCACGCCCTCGGTGGCCAGCAGCGCGCTCGCCTGCTCGGTGAGGGCCGCGTCGGTGTCGGTCAGGATGCGCTCGAAGTCCCCCACCCGCAGCGATTCGAGTTCCACGCGGATCGGCAGCCGGCCCTGCAGCTCCGGGATCAGGTCCGACGGCTTGCTGAGGTGAAACGCACCGGACGCGATGAACAGGATGTGGTCGGTGCGCACCTGGCCGTGCTTGGTGGTGACCGTGCTGCCCTCGATCAGCGGCAGCAGGTCGCGCTGCACACCCTCGCGCGACACCTCGCCGCCGCTGCCGCCACGGTCGCCGCCGCGCTGGGTGATTTTGTCGATCTCGTCGATGAACACGATGCCGTTCTGCTCGGCGTTGTGCACCGCGGCGCGCTTGATGTCGTCGTCGTTGACGAACTTGGCGGCCTCCTCGTCGGTCAGCAGGCGCAGCGCCTCGGCCACGCGCACCTGGCGCCGGCGCGTGCGCCGCCCGCCCATGTTCTGGAACATGCCCTGCAGCTGCTGGGTGAGCTCCTCCATGCCGGGCGGGGCCATGATCTCGACGCCCACCTGCGGCAGCGTGACCTCGATCTCCACCTGCTTGTCGTCGAGCTGGCCCTCGCGCAGGCGCTTGCGCAGTTTCTGGCGCGTATCGGCGCTGGCATCGGCTGCCGACCAGCCCTCACTGTCCCGCGAGCCCGGCAGCAGCAGGTCGAGCACCCGCTCCTCGGCGGCGTCCTCGGCGCGGTGGCGGACCCGGGCCAGCTCCTGCTCGCGGGTCTGCTTGACGGCCACGTCCATCAGATCGCGCACGATGGACTCGACGTCCCGGCCCACGTAACCGACCTCGGTGAACTTGGTCGCCTCAATCTTCAGGAACGGCGCCCCGGCGAGGCGCGCCAGACGACGCGCGATCTCGGTCTTGCCGACGCCGGTGGGGCCGATCATGAGGATGTTCTTGGGCGTGATCTCGCCGCGCAGCGGCTCCGGCACCTGCTGGCGGCGCCAGCGGTTGCGCAGCGCAATCGCCACGGCGCGCTTGGCGGCATCCTGCCCGACGATGTGCTTGTCGAGCTCCTGAACGATTTCGCGCGGGGTCATGGACATGGCGATATGCGCCTCAGGCGCCAAGCTCCTCGATGGTCAGCGAGTGGTTGGTGTAGATGCAGATGTCGGCGGCGATGCCGAGCGCGGCTTCCACGATCTGCCGCGCGTCGAGCGGCGAATGGTCGAGCAGCGCGCGCGCCGCCGACTGGGCGTAGGCGCCGCCGGAGCCGATCGCCATCAGGCCGTCCTCCGGCTCCAGCACGTCGCCGTTGCCGGACACGATCAGCGAGGTTTCCCCATCCGCCACCGCCAGCATGGCCTCCAAACGCCGCAAAAGACGATCAGTACGCCAGTCCTTGGCCAGCTCCACGGCGGCCCGGGCGAGCTGCCCGGAATGTTTTTCCAGCTTGGCGTCGAACAGCTCGAACAGCGTGAAGGCATCCGCCGTGGCGCCGGCGAAACCCGCCAGCACCTTGCCGTGGTGCAGCCGGCGCACCTTGCGCGCCCCGCGCTTCATGACCATGTTGCCGAGCGTGACCTGGCCGTCGCCGCCCAGCACCACCCGGCCGTGGCGCCGCACCGACAGGATCGTCGTGCCGTGAAAGGCTTCCATGCGGTTTCCGTCGCTAGAAATGGGGCGACGATTCTACCCGCCGCCCGCGCGGTGCTCAGTCCGGTACGACCGCCAGCGTCGCGTCGAGTTGCGCCAGCGGCGTGTAGAAATGGGGCGAGAAGCGCACCCCGCCGCCGCGGGGCGCGGACACCACGCCAGCGTCGAGCAGACGCCGATGCAGGGTCGCGCTGTCCATGCCGCGGTGACGGAAGGTGACGATGCCGGAGCGGCGCGCCGGCCGGGCGTCGCTGAGGAGTTCAAGCTCGGCGCGCGCGGCGATGCGCTGGATGAGATGGCCACTGCGCTCCAGCACGGCGTCCGCCACGCGCAAGATGCCGTGCTCTTCCAGCAGCGACAGGCTCGCCTCGAGGCCGTGCGCGCCGAGAAGGTTCGGACTGCCGCACTCGAAGCGGCGCGCATCGTCCGCCGGCTGCCAGTCGGTGGCGTCGAAATTGCCGCCCTGGCGGGTCATGTGCCATCCGTACTGGTAGAGCGTCAGCCGCTCGCGCCACTCCGGCCGCACCCACAGCAGCGCCAGGCCCTCCGGGCCCAGCATCCACTTGTGGCCGTCGGCCATCACGAAGTCCGCCTGCACGGCCTGCACGTCGAACGGCAGCGCGCCGAGACTCTGGATGGCATCCACGCACAGGGCCACCCCGCGCGCGCGGCAGGCGTGCCCCAGGCGTTCGAGATCCATGCGCAGTCCGTTGCCGTACTGGACTGATGACACCGCCAGCACCCGCGTGCGGCGGTCGACGAGATCGAGCAGCGCCTGTTCCGGGTCGCCCGCGCCGGCGAGATGCGCCGTCCGGCACTCGACGCCCACTCGGGCCAGCGCCTGCCAGGGAATGCGGTTCGAAGGGAATTCCTCGGCCGCCAGCACCACGTTGTCGCCAGCCTGCCAGGGAAAACCAAACGCCACGACCGAAATCGCCTCCGACGTGTTCTTGAGCAGTGCCACGTCGCTCGCCTCGCCGCTGATCAGGCGCGCCAGGCGCTCGCGCAACCGCCGCTCAACCTGCAACCAGCGCGGGTAATGCCGCGCCCCGTCGCGGGCGTTCTCGGCGGCGAAACGCGCCACCGCGTCCGCCGTGCGGCGCGGCCAGGGCGCCACGGCGGCGTGGTTGAGGTAGATCATGGCCGGGTCGAGATCGAACTCATCGTGCATGGCGCGCACCTCCGCGCAGGCAATCCGCCGCCAGGCGGGCGAAAACCGGCAGCAGGCTGGCGGCACCGATCAGCACCCACTGCGCCGCATCAGGCGGCGACAGATGCAACACGGTGGCCAAGGGTGGCCAATACACCGCCGCGCCGAGCAGCCCCAGGCACAGCGCAAGCGCCGTCCAGACGTAAGGATTGCGCGTGACGCCGTTGCGCAGCCAGCCGCTGCCGGCCGGGCGCATGTTGAACACATGCCACAACTGGGCCAACGCCAGCGTGAGGAAAGCCACCCCCACCGCCTGCTGCGCCGTGGCCGCCAGCGGACCCAGCGCGATCGCGAAGGCGGACAGCGTGGCCACCGTGATGACCATGCCGTAACCGGCCACCTGCCGCCAGTGCCGGGCAGTCAGGATAGGCTCGCCAGACGGGCGCGGCGGGCGACGCATCTCGCTGCCATCCGCCTCGCCGGCACCCAGCGCCAGCGCCGGGAACACGTCGGTGACCAGGTTCAGGAACAGGATCTGCAGCGGCAGCAGGGGCAGCGGTCCGCCGGCCAGCGTGGCCAGGCCGACGACCAGCAGCTCGCTCAGATTGCAGGACAGCAGGTACACCGCAAACCAGCGGATGTTGCCGAAAATTACCCGCCCCTGCGCCACCGCCGCGGCGATGCTGGCGAACGCGTCGTCGCGCAGCACCATGGCGGCCGCCTCGCGCGCCACCTGCGTGCCGCGCTTGCCCATGGCAACGCCAATGTCCGCCTGCTTGAGCGCCGGCGCGTCGTTGACGCCGTCGCCGGTCATGGCAACCACCTCGCCGCGTGCCTGAAGGCGCGTCACCAGCGCCATCTTCTGCGCCGGGCTGACGCGCGCAAACACTCGCGCCTCCAGCACTGCCGCCTCGCCACCGTGATCCTGCGGGCGTTCCAGCGCTGCCCCGGGCATGACCCGCGCGCCGTCGCCGCCCCCTTCGGTGAGATCAAGGAGACCCAGCGTCCGCGCCACATGGCGGGCGGTGGCGAGCTGATCGCCGGTGACCATCAGCACGCGGATACCGGCGGCGCGGCAATCGGCAATGGCCGCCGCCACATCGGCGCGCGGCGGGTCCATCAGCCCCACCAGCCCCAGCAGGGCAAGGTCGGCGTAAGGATCCTCAGGCGGCGCCTGACAATCGCGCTGCGCCAGGGCCAGCACACGCAGGCCGCCCGCGGCGAGCGTCTCGTTGGCCGCCAGCCACTGGCGGCGCTGCGCCTCGTCGAGCGGCAACGCCCCGTCACCGCCGGCGACCGCCGTGCAGCGCGCCAGCACCGCCTCCGGCGCGCCCTTGACGGCGACGCGACACCCCCGCGCCACGTCGTGCACGGTAGCCATCAGGCGGCGCACCGGGTCGAACGGCTCTTCCGCCAGCCGCGCGCCATCGAGCGCCGGCAGGTCGCGCGCGGCCAGCAGCAAGGCGACTTCGAGCGGGTCGCCGAGGCCCTGTTCATCGTGCAGGACGGCGTTGTTGCAGCGCCTTCCGGCATCCAGCAGACGGGCACGAGCGGCGGCGAGGTCGGGCGGCACGGCATCGGCCGGCAACTCGCGCGGGCCGGCATCGGGCAGCACCAGATGGGTGACCGTGAGACGGTTCTCGGTCAGCGTGCCGGTCTTGTCGGTGCAGATGACGGTGGTGGCGCCTAGTGTTTCAACCGCCGCCAGGCGATTGACCAGCGCGTTGCGCCGCGCCATGCGGTGCATGCCGCGCGCCAGCGACAGGGTGGCCACCACAGGCAGTCCTTCCGGCAGTGCGGCGACGGCGAGCGCAATGCCGGTCATCACCATGATCATCGGCGCATGGTGCTGGGCGACGCCAACGCCAATGACCCCGACAGCGATCAACACCGCCAGCACGGCCAGCCGCTGTCCCAGCCGATCAAGGCGCCTTTCGAGTGGCGTCGCCTGAGGCTTTATCTCGCCGACCAGGCGGCTGATGGCGCCGAGCTCGGTATCCATGCCGGTGGCCGTCACCACGCCCAACGCCGTGCCGGCGCTGACCGCGGTGCCGCGGTACAGCATGCAGGCGCGCTCGGCCAGCGGCGTGCCGGCCGGCAGCGGATCGACGTGCTTGGCCACCGGCAAGGACTCGCCAGTCAGCGCGCCCTCATCGACCTGCACCCGCGCGGCTTCCAGCACGCGCAGGTCCGCCGGCACCACGTCGCCGCCTTCCAGCAGCACGAGATCGCCGCGGACCAGCGCGTCGGTCGGCAGTGCGTGCAGACGACCGTCGCGGCGCACGCGGCAGGTGGTGACACCCAGCCGGCGCAGCGCTTCCATGGAGCGGACCGCACGCAGCTCGCTGAAAAAGCCGATGGCCGTGTTGAGCGCGATCACCGCGAGGATGGCGATGGCCTCGACGCGATCGCCGGCCACGAAGCCGATGCCGGCCGCGACCGCCAACAAACCCACCAGCAGGCTGCGCAACTGCGCCCACAGGATGGAGAGCAGACGCCGCCGGCGGACGGCGCCGAGGCGGTTCGGTCCGTCACGACGCAGGCGCCGCGCCGCTTCTGCCTGGCTGAGACCTTGCGCCGGGTCGACGCCGAGATCGCGCGCCACGCGCGGCCCGTCGAGCGCCCAGGGACCGCTCATGTCGGCCCGGCGAGCGACATTGCCCCGCAGCTCGCGGCCGGCTTCACTCCACCGGCATGAACTGCGGCACCCGGATGCCGCCATCGCGCTGTTCCCAACACACCCGCAGCGCCTGACCGATGCGCACCTCGCGCCAGTCGCAGCCGACGATATTGGTCATCATCTGCGGCCCCTCGGCCAGGCGCACGGTGGCCAGCACGTAGGGCACCTCGTCCGCGTAGCCCGGCAGCGGGGCGTAGTGGACCACCGAATAGGTGAACAGCTCCGCCTCGCCGCTGAGCGCCTGCCAGGCGAGCTTCTGCCCGTAACAGGCCCGGCACCAGGGCTGCGGATGCCACACGTAGGCGCCGCAGTCGGCGCAGCGCTGCATGACCAGGCGCTGCTCGCGCGCGGCGTCCCAGAACGGGCGCGTCAGATCGTCGATTTCCGGCAGCAGCTTGCTCACGGCGCATCCCCCAGCAGCAACACGGCGTGCTCGCTCATCATGCCGCCGTAACAATGCACCAGCGCGACAGGCGCACGCTGCTGCCGATCCGCGGCGCGGCCCATGACCTGCAGCGTCGCCTCGGCGATCACCGACAGACCCGACGCGTCGCCGGTGTGGCCGAACGACAGCAGGCCGCCGTTGCTGTTGACCGGCAGGTCGCCACCCGGCGCGCCCCGGCCGTCCAGAAAGAACCGCCCACCCTGCCCTGCCGGCACCAGGCCCATGTGCTCGACGCCGAGGATGGGGTTGTAGCTGAACGAGTCGTACAACTGCGCCAGGCGCACGTCGGCGGGCGTGACATCCGCCATGGCAAACGCCGCCCGGGCCGCCGCCTGCCCGCCCACGTCGTCCAGCGAGCGCAGCTGGCTCACGTTGGCGCGCCGGTGCATCTCGCCATACCCGCGCAGCCAGGCGGGCCGCGGGTTCAGGCGCCGGGCCAGGCGCTCGCCCGCCACCAGAAAGGCCCCGCCACCGTCGCAGGGCACCGAGCAGTCCAGCAGATGAAACGGCGAGGCGATCGGCCGCGACGCGAGCACGGCATCGGCCGTCAGCGCCCCCTTGGCCGCCATCAGCGCCTGCGGGTGGCGCAGCGCCCAGGCCCGCTGGCCGACCGCGACCGCCGCCATGGCATCGCGGCCGATGCCGTACTCGTGCATGTGGCGCGTGGCCACCTGCGCGTAGATGGGCGGGATGTAAGGCCCGTACAGGCTGTCGAAGTCCGGGTGGGCAAAGATGCGCGTGTTGCGCTCGGCGCCGCCGCCGCCGACGTTCGGGAAGCGCCCGGCCGACACGCACAGCACACCGTCGGCTAGCCCGGCGCGGACCGCCATCGCGGCGCGGATGGCCATCACCGCGTGGGTGGAGCCACCGACGTTGATGGTTTCCGCAAACGTGGCGTCGAGCCCGAGCTCCTCCACCAGGCGCTCGTGCACGAAGATGTTGTCGGACACGCCATCGGCCATGCCGGCCGGCGCCACCAGCAGGCCCTGGATGTCGCCGGGCTTGATCGGCCACTCGGCGAGCAGTTTGGCGATGGCGGCCTGATACAGGCTGTGGGTGGAACGGTCGGGAAAGCGGCCGGGTGTCAGCTCGGACACGGCAGCAATTGCCACTGGGGCAACGGGGGCGGACATGCGCGCTCCGTGAGAGAGATCGGGTGGTTCCCGCCGCGCCGATGGCGCGGCGGATGCCGGCGCGTCAGTCGGCCGGCAGCACCTTGATGTAGGGCTGAATCCAGTACTGCTTGAACACTCCTTCGGCGTAGTAGGGGTCTTCCTTCAGCCACTGCTCGGCTTCATCGGCGCTGCCGAACTCGGCCACGATCAGACCGCCGGCGAAGCCACCCTTGGTCAGCTCCACGCCCGGGACCTTGGGGAACGGGCCGGCCATCTTGACCTTGCCCTCGGCCACGAACCCCCGCAGGCGGTCCAGATGCGCCTCGCGCACCTTGAGGCGGCGCTCGAGACTGTCGGGCACGTCTTCGATCCAGATTGCATACAGCATGGGATTCCTCCGGTTATTTCTTCTTGCCTTTCGCGGCCGGTTTGGCCGCTTTCGCCTTCTTGCCGGCAGCGGGTCCGGCGCCCTTGGCCGTCGTCGGCGCGGCGGCCAGCGGATCGGCGAAGTCGGTCGGCAGGCCGAGCTTGCGCAGGCCAGCCAGCGAGCACTCGACGTCCAGGTCCACCGGCCCGCCGCTGGTCCCCACCCCGCCGATGATGTCGCCGGCCTCGTCGCGGATGGGAAAGCCGCCGGCCACGATGCAGAAGCGCTCGTCCGTGAACTGCAACCCGTGCCCGAATTTGTCCGGGGTGATCATCAGCTCGCGCACCTGGGCCGAGCTGCGATGCAGCGCCACCGCCGTCCACGCCTTCTTGATGGCGATGTCCGGGTTGGCGATGCGGCCTTTCTCGGGGCGCAACACGCCACGCAGGTGACCGCCCATGTCCACCACGGCCACCGTGGACGGAAAGCCCTTGGCCCGCGCCAGCGCCACGCCCTCGGTGAGGATGGTCTGGACTTCCTCCAGCGTCAGTTCGCGCACGGCGGGCTCCCCTGTGGTTTGTTCGGTGGGTGTCAGGATCGGCGCATGGCCGCGCCCCGGCTAGCTTGGCACAGCGACACCGGCACGGTAAACGGCGGATGCGCTGCTGCCCGCCGCACCCGCGCGGGCGACCTCCACGCGCCGGTGTCGAGCACCGGCGCCAGGCCCTGGACGTCGAGGCCGTTCGGGAGCGCTTGCCGGGAGACCTTACGGGCTCGGCGCCGCCGGGGTGTGGTCGGCGTCGCCCGCGTCGGTGTGATGGTGATAGGCCCACAGCTCGTGGGCGTCGACCAGCACCCGGGCGATGGCGGCATGGGCAGCGATGCGGGCGGCGATCTCCGCGCGCCGGGCGTCCTGCGCGGTGCGCTGGGCGGCGAGCCGGGTGAACAGATCGGTCTCGCCGAGCGCGTAGCCGCGCCCGGCGCGCGCGGCGTGGGCGGCGGCGGCGAGAGCAGCGCGCTGCGCGGCCTGCCAGCTGGCCTGGCTGCCCTGCATGCGCGCGGTGACGGCGCGTGCGCCGGCCTCGATCTTGCGGCGCATGGCATCGAGTTCGGCGCCGGCAGCGGTGGCGTCGGCGACCAGGGCGCGGGCCTCGGCGGCCCGGTAGCGGCCGCCGAGCGGCACCTGCAGAGTGAGGCCGACGGCGGTCTCGTCGCCGCCGCGCTCGGACAGGGTGCGGATGCCGAGCGCCGGGTCGGGCAGGCGGTCGCGCTCGCTGCGCTGGGCGCGCTTCAGCGCCTGCCGGTAGCGGCTCTCGGCGATGCCGACCTCGTGACTGCGGGCCACGATCCGCGCGGCCAGGGTCGCCGCATCCAGGGCGGGCAGCTCGGGCTCGGGCACCGGCGGCGCCTGGGCCGGCAGGGGCAGCGCCGGATAGCGGGCGGCGAGCGCGGCGCCGCGCTCGGCCACCGTGCCGCGCGCCGCGGCCAGCGTCGCCTCGGCGCCGGCCAGTGCGGATTCGGCGAGGTCGAGGTCGAGCTGCGCCGCGTCGCCGCGCGCCAGGCGCTTGGCCACCGCCGCCCGCTCCTCGGCCAGGCGGCCCTGCGCCGCTTCGGCCGCCGCAACGGCGCCGGCCGCATCCAGCCAGCCGAACCAGCCGTCGGCGAGTTCCAGCGCCGCGCCGTGGAAGGCGTCGGCGATGCCGAGCTCGGCCGCCTCGTTGCCGAGCGCGCCGAGTTCGCGGTCCAGCGCCGCCTTGCCGGGCAGGCGCAGGCGCCGGCTGATGCCGGCCTCCCACTCGCCGTAGTCGCCCTCGCGGCGCACGTCGCGGCGTTGGCCGACGGCGTTGAGCTCGAACTCGTACGGCCCGGCATCGAGCGCATCGCCGCGCGCCCGGGCCGCCTCGCGCGCCGCCAGCGCCGCCTGCACGGCGGGGGTCTCCAGCAGCACCTCGTGCACCGTGGCCGCTTCCGGCAGCGGGCCGGCACGGGCCGCGCCGGCGCCGAGCGCCAGCGCCGCGGCGAGCAGCATCGTCAGGGGTTTCATGCGAAATCTCCGAAGGCGCCGACCGGCACCGTCCACCACACCAGATCGCGGCTGCGGAGGTGAGCGCGCAGGGCACCGAGCAGCGCCTGCAGCTCGGCCGGCGGCGCCACCAGCCACAGCGCGCGCCGCCCGACCTGGCCGCGCACCCGCTCGCGGCTGCTGGCGGTGGCGAAATCGCGGCCGTGGCCGGCCCCGTGCAGCAAGGTGTAGGGCTGGTCGGGCGCGGCGGCGCCGAGCGCGTCCAGCACCGCGGCTTCGAGTTCGTCCGGGAACACCAGGGTCAGTTGATGCAGCTCGGGGTTCACGGGCGCACCTCCGCGGCACCGAAGCGCCGGTACAGGATGGGCAGCAGCAGCAGCGTGAGCGCGGTCGAGGTGACCAGTCCGCCCAGCACCACCACCGCCAGCGGGCGCTGGATCTCCGAGCCCGGCCCGGTCTGCAGCAGCAGCGGCACCAGGCCCAGCGCGGCGATGCCGGCGGTCATCAGCACCGGCCGCAGGCGCCGGCGGGCGCCGTCGTAGACCACCTGCTCGACCGGCAGGCCGGCTGCGTGCAGCTGGTTGAAGTGCGTCAGCAGTACCAGGCCGTTGAGCACCGCGATGCCGAGCAGGGCGATGAAGCCGACCGAGGCCGGCACCGACAGATATTGGCCCGAGGCCCACAGCGCGATCGCCCCGCCGATCAGCGCGAACGGGATGTTGGTGAGGATCAGCACCGCCTGGCGCACCGAGCCCAGGGTAGCGAACAGCACGAAGAAGATCAGCCCCAGCGCCACCGGCACCACCAGCCCCAGGCGCGCGGCGGCGCGCTGCTGGTTCTCGAACTGGCCGCCCCACACCAGCCGGTAGCCCGGCGGCAGCGGCACCGCCGCGGCGACCCGCTGGCGCGCGTCGGCGACGTAGCCGACCAGATCGCGGCCGCCGACGTTGGCCTGCACCACGGCGAAGCGGGCGCCGTCCTCGCGGTCCACCTTGACCGGGCCGGACACGCGCTGGATGCGGGCGAGGTCGGCCAGGCGGGCGCTGCCGCCGTCCGGCAGCGCCACCCGGGTCTGCGCCAGCGCCTCGGCGTCCTCGCGCAGCCGCGCCTCGCCGCGCAGCAGCAGCGGCACGCGCCGGTTGCCCTCCAGTACCGTGCCCGCGCGCAGGCCGTCCACCTGGGCGCGCAGCTCGCGCTGCAGGCTCTGCACGTCGAGCCCGGCGCGCCCGGCGGCGAGGCGGTCCACCGCGAGTTCCAGGTACTGCACGCCCTCGTTGTGGACGGTGAACACCTCGCTGCTGCCGGGCGTCTCCTCCAGCACCGCGGCGATGCGCGCCGCCAGGCGATTGAGCTCGCCCAGATCCGGGCCGAAGATCTTCACCGCCAGATCGCCGCGCGTGCCGGTGAGCATCTCCGAGATGCGCATCTCGATCGGCTGGGTGAAGGTGAACTCGATGCCCGGAAAGCGCGCCAGCACCTCGCGCAGGCGCTCGGCCAGCCAGTCCTTGTCCGCCACCCGCCAGTGCTCCTTCGGCGCCAGCACCAGGAAGCTGTCGGTGTCGTTGAGGCTCATCGGGTCCAGGCCGAGGTCGTCCGAGCCCAGGCGCGCGACGATGCTCTTGACCTCCGGCACCTCGGCCAGCAGGGCGCGCTGCACCGCCTGATCGAGCGCCAGGCTGGCCTCGACGTCGATCGACGGCAGCTTGGCCAGCTGCACCAGGATGGCGCCCTCGTCGAGGGTCGGCATGAAGCTCTTGCCGGTGCGCAGATACGCCCCGCCGGCCAGCAGCAGGCCGACCATAGCCACCGCGATCACCGGCGCCGGCCGGCGCAGGCAGGTCGCCAGCAGGCGCGCGTAGGCCGGGCTCAGCAGGCGCATCAGCCAGGGCTCGCGGTGCGCGCCGGCGTGCAGCGTGAAGGAGGCCAGCACCGGGATGAAGGTGAGCCCGGCCAGCAGCGACACGCCGAGCGCATAGACGATGGTCAGCGCCACCGGCGCGAACAGCTTGCCTTCGAGCCCCTCCAGGGTGAGCAGCGGCAGGAACACCAGCGCGATGATCAGCACGCCGGTGGCGACCGGCTGCGCCACCTCGGTGACCGCGCGGTAGAGCACGTGCAGGCGCGGCAGGCGTCGGGCCTCGTCGCCGGCCAGGCGCTCGACGGCGTTCTCGACCACCACCACCGCGGCATCGACCAGGATGCCGATGGCGATGGCCAGCCCGCCCAGACTCATCAGGTTGGCGCTCATGCCGGTCAGGCGCATCAGGATGAAGGTGCCGAGCGCCGCCAGCGGCAGGGTGGTCGCCACCACCAGGGCGGCGCGCAGCTCGCCCAGGAACAGCAGCAGCAGCACCAGCACCAGCACGGAGGCCTCGATCAGCGCCCGGCTGACGGTGCCGACCGCGCGCGCGATCAGGTCGCTGCGGTCGTAGAACACGTTCAGCTGCACGCCCGGCGGCAGGCCCGGTTGCAGCGCGGCCAGTTTTTCGCGCACGCCGGCCACCACGGCGCCGGCGTTGGCGCCGCGCAGGCCGACCACGATCGCCTCCACCGCCTCGCCGCGCCCGTCCTTGCTCACCGCGCCCAGCGGCGCCAGCTCGCCGAACCGCACCGCGGCCAGATCGGCGACACGCAGCACGCGCTCGCCGCGCCGCGCCACCACCACCGCGGCGAGATCCTCGAGCCCGCCGAGCGCGCCGGTGGCGCGCACCACCAGCGCCTGCTCGCCGTCGCGCAGGCGCCCGGCCCCGTCGTTCTGGTTGCCGGCCTCGATGGCCGCGGCCAGTTCGGCCAGCGTCACCCCGGCGGCCGCCAGCGCGGCGCGGTCCGGCACCACCTCGTAGGTGCGCACCCGGCCGCCGAGCGCGTTGACGTCGGCCACGCCGGGCACGGTGCGCAGCGCCGGGCGGATCACCCAGTCGAGCAGGTCGCGCTTTTCGGTCAGCGTGAGCTCGCCCTCGATGGTGAACATGAACAGATCCGACAGCGGCGTGGCGATCGGCGCCAGCCCGCCCTCGACGCCCGCCGGCAGGGCGTCGCGCGCCCCGGCGTAGCGCTCGGCCACCTGCTGGCGCGCCCAGTAGATGTCGGTGCCGTCCTCGAACACCAGGGTCAGGTCGGCGATCGCGTACTTGGCCAGCGCGCGCAGCTGCACCTGCCGCGGCAGGCCCAGCAATTCCATTTCGAGCGGCACCAGGATGCGCTGCTCGACTTCCTGCGGCGTCATGCCGGGGGCCTTCAGGATCAGCTTGACCTGGGTCGGCGAGATGTCCGGAAAGGCGTCGATCGGCAATTGCCGCCAGGCGACGATGCCGGCACCGACACCGAGCGCCGTGACCAGCAGCACCACCACGCGCTGTGCGAGCGCGAATTCCACCAGGCGCGCGAGCATCTCAGGGCTCCTGCTGGGCCAGCGCCTTGAGCGCCGCGATGCCCCGCGTCACCACCTGCGCCGGCTCCGGCAGGCCGAGCAGCACCGCGTCCGCGCCGTCGCGGCCGAGCACCTCCACCGCCTGCGCGCGAAAGCCGCCGTCGATCGCCACGAACACCAGCGCCTGCCCGCCGTCGCGGCTGAGCGCAGCGGCCGGCACCCGCCGCGCCGCCGGCGGCGGCGTCTCCAGGACCTCGATCTCCAGGCTCTGGCCAGCCGCGAGGCCCGCTGCCGGCAGCTCGGCGCGCAGCAGGGCGGCGCGGCTGTCGGGATCGATCACGCCGCCCACCGCGATCACGCGGCCGTTGACCGGCCCGCCCGGCAGGCGCACCGCCTGACCGGCGCGCAGGCGGCCGATCTGCGCCGCCGGCAGCTGCGCCTGCGCCCACAGGCGGTCGGAGGCGATGAGCAGCGCCGCGCTGGTGCCGGCCGCGACCGGCTCGCCCAGGCGCAGCTCGCCCTCGTGCACCACGCCGGCGGCGGGCGCCAGCAGGCGGTAGGCCGCCGCCTGCCCGGGCACCGCGGCGGTGCCGGCCAGCAGGCTGCGCCCGGCGGCGAATTCGGCCTCGATCGCCTGCCGCGCCGCGGCGCTCTGCTGAGCCTGGCGGGCCGGCGCGATGCCCTCGCGCAGCAGCGCGGCGTCGCGCGCCGCCTGGGCGCGGGCCTGTTCCAGGCGCGCCGCGCGCTCGCGCTGGGCGGCGCCGGCGGCCAGATACTCGGCGCTGTGCAGCTCGACCAGCGGGCTGCCGGCCGCGACGGCCTCGCCTTCCTGCGCCAGCAGGCGCGTCACCACCCCGCCGAAGGGGACCACCACCGCGCGGGTGTCGCCGGCGGGCAGCAGCAGGCTGGCCGGCAGCCGCGCCGCCACCAGCACGGTGGCCGGCGCGGCCGGCTGCGTTTCGATGCCGAGCGCGGTCGCCTGCTCGGGACTGACGGCGAGGTCGGCGGCGAGCGCCGGGCTGGCGAGGCCGAGCGCGGTGGCAAGGGCGAGAACGAGGCGACGCATGGGGATGAGCCAGGCTGGGGGAATTGCCGGCAGTGTGCGTGGCGAGACTTTGAAAACGCTTAGGGAAGCGCTGATTTATTCAGCGCTTCCCGTCCGGGGTAGGACGCCCCGGCCTGGATCAATGGCGCAAGCCATTGATCCAGGGAGCCCGTCGCGGGCGTGTACCGCGACGAGGCGAGCTGGA
This sequence comes from Pseudomonadota bacterium, assembly GCA_049322795.1. GTDB lineage: Bacteria > Pseudomonadota > Gammaproteobacteria > Immundisolibacterales > Immundisolibacteraceae > Immundisolibacter. Next base: position 282,548 of record JBMOQH010000014.1, read on the forward strand.
AAATCCCACGGACGGGATTTTTCAGCATTTCCTCAATGGGCCGAGGCTGCCCCGGTACCGGGCCTTTCGGGGCACGCCGGCAGAAACTGCGCGGACACCGGCCGCCGTCAGGCGGCAGGCGGATCCCCCGGCAGCGGCGCAAAGCCGCTCAGGCTCACCTGCAGGCGGCCCGCCGCGAGCGCGAAGCCGAGTTCGAGCCCCAGCGCCCGGGCCAGCGCGCTGGCCAGTGACAGGCCCAGCCCGGCGTGCGCTTCGCTGTGATTGTTGGGGTGCTGGAAGAAGCGCTGCGCCAGGCGCTCGAGGTCGGCCGCTTCGAGCTGCGGGGCGGCGTTTTCGAACTCCAGCCGGGGTGGCGCGCCGTTGCAGCGCGCCTGCAGCCGGTCGCCGGGCGGCGCGTGCTGCACGGCGTTGTCGAACAGGATCGTCAGCAGCCGATCGAGCAGGGCGGGGTCGCTCATCACCCAGGTGGGCTCGGCCTGTACCGCCCAGTCCAGGCCGCGCGCCGCGGCGGCGGGCCCGCAGCGCCGGACCTGGGCGTCGAGGGCGGCGGCGAGGTCCAGCGGTTCCGGCTGCGGGCGCTCGATGCCGGCCTCGACCCGCGACAGGTACAACAGGCCGTCGACGATGCCCGCCATGTCGGCCAGCGCCGCCTGCAGCCGCTCGAGCTGGGCGCTGGCCGGTTGCTCGCGGCGCGCCAGCTGAACCAGAAGCGCCGCCTCGGTCAGCGGCGTGCGCAGCTCGTGGGCCAGATCGCGGGCGAAGCGCCGCTCGCGCTCGAGCGCCGCCAGCAGGCGCTCCAGGGTCGCGCCCAGCTTGTCGGCCACCGGGGCGAGTTCGGCCGGCAGCTTGGCGGCCACCGGCGCGTGCGCGCCGTCGTCGAGCGCCAGCGCGCCGACCGCGACACCGTAGTCGTGCAGCGGCGCCAGCGCGCGGCGGATCGACCAGGCGCCGAGCAGCAGCGTCAGCGCCAGCGTGCCGGCGGTGCCCAGCAGCAGGATGCGGTGCAGCCGCCGCTCCAGCGCGTCGAGCGCCTCGCGCTCCTCGGCCACCACCAGCAGCAGGGCGCCGCGCGGATCGTCCGCCGGCAGGGGAACCACCCGCGCCAGCGCCCGGCCGCGGTGGCCGTCGGGCAGTGCCAGGTCGTAGAAGTCACCCGCGGCACTGGCCTCGGCGGGGCGCGGCAGGTCCCGGCCGCGGCTGGAGGCCGAGCGCGCCAGCACGGCGCCGTGGCCGTCCCATACCTGGTAGAACTCCTCGTGGGCCTGGCCGCGGAACTGGGGCATCAGGGTTTCGATCGGCGCGCGCGCACCGGAACCGCCCGCCCCCAGATACAGCGCCAGCGCCTGGGCGCGGGCGGCCAGGGCGGCGTCGAAGCGCCGGTACAGCTCGGCGTCCACCAGGTGGTCCATCAGGGCGAACAGGCCGCCCATCGCCAGCGTGATCGTCAGCCCGATACGCAGCGCCAGGGTGGCGCGCAGCGAGCGGGGCGCGGTATTGAGGTGGTCAGGCGATGACATAGCCGAACCCCCGGCGGTTGTCGATGCGCCCGTCCCAGCCGGCGGCGGCGAGCTTGGCGCGCAGGCTGCTCATCAGCACCTCGATCACCTTGTCCGAGGCCTCGGCCTGGGCCGGGTAGACCTGCTCGAACAGCGCCGCCCGCGACCGCACCCGCGGGCGGGCGCGCAGCAGCGCGGCGAGCAGCGCGTGCTCGCGCGGCGTGAGCGGCAGCACGCGGCCCGCGCAGCGCACGAGCTGCCGGCTGGTGTCGAGCTCGAGGTTGCCGGCGACCAGGTGCGGCCCAGTCTCGCCGTGGTAGCGCCGGCCGAGCGCCCGCAGCCTGGCGATCACCTCGTCGAGCGCGAAGGGCTTGACCAGGTAGTCGTCGGCGCCGGCGTCGAGCGCCGCGATGCGGTCGGCGAGCTGGTCGCGGGCCGACAGCACCAGCACCCGGGTCGGCCGCCGGGCGGCGCGCAGCCGCGCCAGCACCGTCATGCCGTCGACCTTGGGCAGGCCGAGATCGAGCAGCGCCAGCGGGTAGTCGTACTGATCGAGAAAGGCCAGCGCGCGGGCGCCGTCGGCCGCCTCGTCGACCTCGAAACCGGCGCCGGCGAGACCCTCGCGCAGCGCCGCGCGCAGGCGCTCGGCGTCTTCAACCAGCAGCAGGCGCATGCTCAGGCCGCAGCCGCCCGGCCAATCGCGACCGAGCCGCGGCGGCGCTGTGAACCCTTGCGACCCATCGATGTTCTTCCTGTCCGGCAGCGGTGCCTGATTATCGCCGCTCGCCCCGACCGCACAGCGTTGGCGGCCGCCTTGCGGCGGATGCCGGGCAGCATGGTCATGCGACCGCCCGCCGCGCTGCGCTAGCATCGCGGCCGGACCCCGGCCAGCCACCCGACCATGACCATTCGCAACCTCGACCATCTGCTCAAACCCAAGTCGGTCGCCCTGATCGGCGCCAGCACCCGGCCGGGCTCGGTCGGCGCCGTGCTGGCGCGCAACCTGTTCGGCGCCGGTTTCAGCGGGCCGGTGATGCCGGTCAATCCCAAGTACGTGGCGGTCGAAGGCGTGCTCGCCTATAAAGACGTCGCCAGCCTGCCCCTGACGCCGGATCTGGCCATCATCGCCACCCCGCCGCGCTCGGTGCCGGGGCTGATCGGGGAGCTCGGCGCGCGGGGCACCAAGGCCGCGGTCATCATCACCGCCGGCTTCAAGGAAGGCGGCAACGCCCACGGCGCCGCGCTGCAACAGGCGGTGCTGGATGCCGCCCAGCCGCACTTGCTGCGCATCGTCGGGCCCAACTGCGTCGGCATCATGGTGCCGGGGCACGGACTCAACGCCAGCTTCGCGCACCTGTCGCCGCGCCGCGGGCGGCTCGCCTTCGTGGCTCAATCGGGGGCGGTCATCACCTCAGTCATCGACTGGGCGCAGCCGCGCGGGGTGGGTTTTTCGCACCTGGTGTCGCTCGGCGACGTGGCGGACGTCGACTTCGGCGACATGCTCGATTACCTCGCCGGCGATCCGGACACCGACGCCATCCTGCTGTACATCGAAGCGGTGGTGAACGCGCGCAAGTTCATGTCGGCGGCGCGCGCCGCGGCGCGCGTGAAGCCGGTGGTGGTGGTCAAGGCCGGGCGCAGTCAGGCCGCGGCGCGGGCGGCGGCTTCGCACACCGGGGCGCTGGCCGGCAACGACGCCGTCTACGACGCCGTGTTCCGCCGCGCCGGCATGCTGCGCGTGCACACGCTGGACGAGCTGTTCACGGCGGCGGAGATTCTCGCCACCACGCGCCTGCCGGCCGGCGACCGGCTGGCCATCGTCAGCAACGGTGGCGGCATCGGCATCATGGCCACCGATGCGCTGGCCTACATGGGCGGGCGTCTGGCGCAGCTGGCGCCGGAAACGATCGCCGCGCTGGACAAGGCGCTGCCGGCCAACTGGTCGCACGGCAACCCGGTCGACATCATCGGCGACGCCCCGCCGGAGCGCTACGAGGCGGCGCTGGCACCGCTGCTGCAGGACCCCGGCGTGGACGCCGTGCTGGCGCTGCACGCGCCGGTGGCGGTGGCCGATGGCGTGGAGGCGGCGCGGGCGGTGATCCGCGCCGTGCGGGCACATCCCGGCAAGACGCTGGTGACCAGCTGGGTCGGTGATCAGGCGGCCCGCGCCGGGCGGCAGGTGTTTTCCGACAACCGCATCGGCACCTGCCGCACGCCGGAAGAAGCCGTGCGCGCCTTCATGTACCTGGAACGCTACCGCAGCGGGCGCCTCGCGCTGATGCAGACGCCGCCTTCGGTGCCGGAACAGTTCGAGCCGGACATCGAACGCGCGCGCTACGTGTGCCGCCAGGCGCTGGCCGACCGCCGCGAGTGGCTGGCACCGGACGAGGTCGCCGATCTGCTGGCGGCCTACCAAATCCGGCGCGTGCGCCCGCGGCACGCCGCGACACCCGCCGAAGCCGCCCAGGCGGCCGCGGAAATCGGCCGGCCGGTCGCCCTCAAGATCCGCTCCCCGGACATCACCCACAAGACCGACGTCGGCGGCGTGGCGCTGGATCTGCCCGACGCCGAGGCGGTCGAGCGGGCGGCGGAGCTGATGCTCGAGCGCGTGCGCACCAGCCGGCCCGACGCCCGCATAGACGGCTTTCAGGTCGAGCCCATGCTGGACCGCAGCCGAAGTCACGAGCTGATCGTCGGCATCGCCGTCGACCCGCAGTTCGGTCCCTGCGTGCTGTTCGGGCAGGGCGGCACGGCGGTGGAGGTGGTGAACGACACCGCGCTCGGCCTGCCGCCGCTGAACATGCGCCTCGCCCACGAGCTGATGAAGATGACGCGCGTGCACGGCCTGCTGCAGGGCCATCGCGGCCTTCCAGGGGCGGACCTCGATGCCATCGCGCTCACGCTGATCAAGGTGGCGCAGATGGCGGCGGATCTGCCGGAACTCATGGAACTCGACATCAACCCGCTGCTGGCCAGCCCCAACGGCGTGCTGGCGGTGGACGTGCGCGTGCGCGTGGCGCCGGTGGCCGAGCCGGCGACGCCACGGCTCGCCATCCGGCCCTATCCGAAGACCCTGGAGACGACGGTGGTGGTCGGCGACGGCCGCGAGCTGCTGCTGCGCCCGATCCTGCCCGAGGACGAGCCGATGCTGCAGAAGAGCTTCGAGCAGCTCACGCCGGAGCAGGTGCGGCTGCGCTTTTTCGTGCCCATGAAGGAGCTCGGCCACAGCCTGGCCGCGCGTCTGACGCAGATCGACTACAACCGCGAGATGGCGCTGATCCTGACCGAACCCGGAATTCCGGGCACCACGGAAATTTTCGGCGTGGTGCGCATCGCCGCCGATCCGGACAACGAACGCGCCGAATACGCCGTGGTGGTGCCCGAGAACATGACCGGGCAGGGTCTTGGCGCGCTGCTGATGCGGCAGATCATCGACTACTCCCGCTCGCGCGGCATCCGCGAGGTGTGGGGTGACGTCCTGCGCGAAAATGCCGCCATGCTGGGCCTGGTGCGCAAGCTCGGCTTCCGCGTCAAGGACGACCCGGACGACCCGTCCCTGGTGCGCGTCTCGCTCGACCTCACCGCCCCGCCACGACCCTGACCGATGCACACCGCCTTCATCACCCACCCGGACTGCCGCGAACACGACGCCGGCCCCTGGCACCCCGAAGCCCCCGGCCGGCTGGCGGCGATCGAGGACCACCTGATCGCCACCGGACTCGACGCGCTGCTGCGGCACTTCGAGGCCCCGGAGGTCACCCCCGAACAGCTGCTGCGCGTGCATGACGCCGACTACCTGGACGCGCTGGCGGCGCGCAGCCCGGAACACGGCCTGATCCACGTCGACCCGGACACGGCCATGAACCCGCACACGCTGGCCGCCGCGCGGCGTGCCGCCGGTGCCGCCGTGCGGGCCACGGACCTGGTGCTGGCCGGCACGGTGCGCAACGCCTTCTGCTGCGTGCGCCCGCCCGGGCACCACGCCGAGCGCCACCGCGCCATGGGTTTCTGCTTCTACAACAACGTTGCGGTAGGCGCGGCGCACGCGCTGGCGAGCGGCCAGATCAAGCGCGTGGCCATCGTCGATTTCGACGTGCACCACGGCAACGGCACCGAGGAAATCTTCCACCACCACCCGGACGTGCTGCTGTGCAGCAGCTTCCAGCACCCGTTCTACCCCTACACGGACATGAATTTCCGCGCCCCGAACGTGGTGCACGCCCCGATCGCCGCCGGACTCGGCAGCAGCGCCTTTCGCAGCGCCGTGCAGGACGAATGGCTACCCGCGCTGGACGCCTTCGCGCCGCAGTTCATCTACGTGTCGGCCGGCTTCGACGGCCACCGCGACGATGAACTCGCCCAGCTGTGCCTCACCGAGGACGACTACGCCTGGGTGACGCAGCTTATCTGCGACGTCGCCGCCCGGCACGCCAATGGCCGCGTCGTGTCGGTGCTGGAAGGCGGGTACGATTTTCCGGCCCTGGCGCGCAGCGTGCGCGCCCACCTGGATGTTCTGCTGACCTGAATCGCGACAGCCCGGTCACGCTTCGCAGAGGAAACAGACGATGAGCTACGACCTCGACCCTATCGTCGGCAACTGGTACCAGCACCTCGAGAAAGGCCTCGACTTCGAAGTCGTCGCCCTCGACGAGGACAACGCAACCGTCGAAATCCAGTACCTCGACGGCACGCTCGATGAAATTGGCCTCGACGACTGGTACGAGCTGGACCTCGAACCCGCCGAGCCGCCCGAGGACTGGAGCGGCCCGGTCGACGATGAGGACAGCGAGGACGCGGAGGAGACCCAGGAACCCGAACCCGACGCGGGCGAGGAGGACTGGGGCGAGCCCAGGCGCGGTCGCTCCAGCCGCCGGGCTGGCACGGACGACTTCGACGACAATCCGGCGGCCGACGATTTCGGCGGCGACTGGGACGAGTAACACGCCGCACCGCGGGCCGCACGGCGGATCGCCCGCGGCGGACTCCCAGTCAACACACTGACCGACCGACCGGTCTCGCATCACGCCGGCCGACGGCACTCCCACACACGGATTCCCATGCCGAGCTACGTGCTGCTCACCCTCGCCGCCGCCTGGCTGCACGCCATTTCCTTCACCATGGCCAAGCAGCTGTGGGTGCACAGCCGTGATCCGTACCAGATTTCCATCCTCAGCCAGCTGGCCTGCGGCCTGCTGGCGGCGCTGGCACTGCCCTGGGCCGGCCTCGGCGCGGTGACGCAGATACCCGGCACGCTGGTCGCCATCGGGCTCACGGTGATCGCCGGGCAGGTGTTTTTCATCCTCGCCCTGCGGCACGGCGATGCGTCGTTCGTGGTGCCGATGCTGGGCCTGAAGCTGTTCGCGGTGGCTGGTTTCTCGGCCCTGTGGCTGGCCGAGACCTACGAGCCGCTGGTCTACCTCGGCGCCGCCGGCGCCTTCGCCAGCCTGTTCCTGCTGTCCGACGGCAAGCTGCGCGGCAGCCTGCGCTCGGCGCTGTTCGTCACCGCCGCGGCGGTGCTGTACGGCATTACCGACGTGCTGCTGGTGCGCGCCCTCCGGATGGGCATCACGCCGCTCGAAATCGGCGTCTACGCCCTGCTGGTGCCGCCGCTGCTGACGCTGCCGCTCACGCTGGCGCTGCTGCCCGGGCGCTGGCGGGTGAGCCTGCCGTTCGGTCGCGCGCTCGGCCGCTACGCGGCCGTGCAGATTGCCGGCATGGTGTTCCTGATGCTCGCCTTCGGCCTCGCCGGCAAGGCGACCATCATCAACATCGTGCAGACCTCGCGCGGGCTGTGGGTGCTGGCGGTGGTGTACGTGATGGGCCGCATGGGGCTGGCGGGGGTCGAACGCCTGACCGGCGCCCAGTACCGCAGCCGCGCCATCGGTGCCCTGCTGCTGACCGGCTCACTGGCGCTGGCGGTGCTGGCGCATCGCTGAGGCAGCGGGCGCGACAGTCTCCCCGGGCCTGCGCTGATTCACTCAGCGCCTGCCGCCCGAACGGAGCAGAACGGCCCCGGCGCGAATCCGGATCATCACCATTTGATTGAGGGAGCGCACCGCGGGCGTATACCGCGATGCAGCGCGCTGAAAAATTCGCGGGACGGGCTTCCCAGCATCTCCCTAGCGCCGATCGATCTTCGGTTCGGCCCAGGTGCCGGTCACCTGATAGCGCTGCTCGGCCACCTTGTCGAGCGCGCCGCCGATGACCTTCTGGCCGAGATAGATGGCCGCGCCGACACCCGGCGCGGCGATGGCGCCCGCCAGCGGCAGCGTGGAGGTGACCTGCGGCACGGTGAGCACCGTCAGGTCGAGACTGCGATCCTTGAGATTGGTTTTGCCGTTCACGGTGAGGTGCGCCGCCGGCCCGCGCACGCGCACGTCCTCGAGCGTGGCCTGACCGACGACGAGCTCCAGCTGGCCACCCATCTGATCGACGCTGAAACCGCGCCCAAACACGTCGCGAAAATCGAGCGACAGCCGCCGCAGCACGCTGTCCAGGCTGAGAATGCCAAACAGGCGCCCGACGCCCGGCTCGATGTCCGGCAAGGTGCCCTTGCGCAGCTCGCCGCGGACTTCACCGCTGAGCGCCGGGAACGCGAACGCGCCCGGGCTGCCCGGCCAGGCGAGACTGGCATCGAGCTCGCCACGCCCGCCCCGCACCAGCGTGTCGACTCCGAACCGAGACAGAAAGGCACCGAAGTCCTTGAACGCGGCGTTCCCAACGAGCGCGCTTTCACTGCCGGCCGCCGTGCCGCGCCAGCTGCCGCTGCCGGTGATGTGGCCGTAGTCCCCTTGCAGGTCCAGGCGGTGGAATTCCAGCCCGTCCGCGACGCGGCGGCTGGCGAATTCGAGCGCGCCGAAATTCGCACCGTCGTAATGCAGCTCGCCGATACGCCCGGCCAGCTCCGGCATCCGGGCGGGGTCGACACCTGGGCCGCCATCGGCCTTTTCGCCCGCCGCGTCGCGCGCCAGGTGCAGCCGGGCGAGGTCGAGCTGCACACGCTGCGTCGGGCCAGATCCGCTCACCTGGACGGTGCCGGCCACGCCGGCGGCGTCCACGCTCACGTCCCAGCCGTCGCCGCGCAGCACCTGCAAGCGAGCATCCCCGAAGTGCTGGCCGAGGTAGTCGAGCTGGTTGGCGTAGATATCGACCCGCGGCTCCGGCCAGCCGCCACCGGCAGCGCCGCCGAAATGTGCGCCGAGCCAGGCCAGCCAGGGCTCGAGGGCGAGCTGCGCAAGACGGCCGTGAATGTTGAAGCCCGCGCTCGGCAGCCGGGTTTCGACACCAATGGCGAGGTCGCCGCGGCGCAGCGCGGTGCCACCATCGGCGGTGGGCGCCAGATCCAGCCGCGCGGTCAGTGGCTCGGCCGTGAGCGTGACGTCCCAGGTCCGCGCCGGCGGCGCGCAATCGCAGCGCGCCAGCACCGCCAGGGGCTGCCTGCGCAGCACGTCGAGCGGCGCCGGCAGATCCCCGGTCGCCCGGGCGAGCTCGACGTTCAGGTCGAGCGTCAGCGCCCCATCGCTGCCGATGTCGATGCCGCCCTGCCACGGCATGGGCCCATCGAACAGCTGCGGCCACGGCAGGCGCAGAAAGCGCACCACCTCGGCGGCGCCGGCCTCGCCGCGGGGCTCGATGCGCAGCGGTTTCTCGGCGGCCCGGCGCAGGTCGAACACCACCGGCCCGCCGAACAGACGGGCGGACATGCCCCGCACATCGAGACCCGCGCTGCCGAAGCCCACCTCGCCGCGCAGCGCCTGCACGACCAGCCCGGTGCCGTCGATGGTGAGCGTGTTGCCGGCCAGGCGCGTGCTGCCGGACACCCGTGCCGATTTCGCCGGGCCGGTGAACACCAGATCGAGCCCGACCCGTGTCGTCGCCGCGCCATCGAAAGCCAGCCGCGCCACCTGCCCACCCAGGCGCTGCGCCAATGGCGACTCCCGGACGAAGCGGATCGCGTCCTGCGCCGGGCCACTGGCGGTGCCATCCAGCAGCAGACGCTTGGCCGGCAGGACCACGTCCGGGATGCGCACCGTCAATGCCGATGCCCGGCTGTCGAGCAGACGACCGTCGGCGAGCGTCAGCCAGAATTCCGGGCCGGTCAGCCCGAAGCGGCCAGTCGCCTCGCTGACCTCCGGCCAGCCGGCGTCCGGCTGGTAATCGAGTGTCACGCCGCTGAAAGCGATGCTGGCCAGGAACTGCCCCTGGTGATCGCGAAACGGAAACTGCCGCGGATTGCCGCGCAGCACGGCATTGACGCCGTGCAGCGTGCCGGCCTTGATGGCGGCCTGTCCCCAGCCGATGAACTTCGGCGACAGGGCCCGGTCCGGCAGCAGGCCGAAAAACTCCGCGGCCGGCGCGGTCTCGGTGCCGGCCTGAATGAACAGCTCCGGCTCGGCGGTCGCTTCAGCGGCAGCCGGCAAATTCAGTCGACCGCGGGCGACCAGATCGATGGTGCCGCTGCGGACGGAAAAACCGTCGATCTGGGCCTGCACGCCGGCCGCCGACCACTGGGCGGTCAGCACTCCCCGCGCCACGTCGAGCCGCCGCGGCTCGGCGTAAAGCGTCGGCGCGCTCAGCGTGAGGTGCGGCGCGCCCTGCAACGCAAAGCTGGCGGCCGAGTCGGTCAGGCGCAGCTCCCCCGCAAGACCCGCCAGGCCAGGCACGCGGCCCGCCGGCTGCCAGGCCAGCTCGTCGACCTGCGCGATCAAGCGCAACGCGCGCCCGGGCACCGCCGAATCCAGCGTGGTGGCGACATCGCGCGCGCGCAGCGTCGGGTCCATGCCGGGCGCGTCGATCGCCGGCGTGTCGGCGGGCGCCAGCAGGCGCAGCAAGGGCCCCAGGCCCGGCGCATCCACCAGCGCCGCACTCGCCGCCAGCGCGCTGCCACGCTGGAAGGCGTGCGCGCGCTCCGCCCGCCACACCCGCGATCCAGTCTCGACCCGCAGGCGGTCGACCGCCGCCAGCCAGCCATCGCGCGTGCGCTGCCACACCCCGGACAGGCGCAGCGCGTCCATATCGAGCGCCGGCCCATCGGCGCCCCGCTGCACGCGCCCCAGCCCATCGATGGTGCCGTGCACCCGCTCGATGCGCCCGGCTTTCCAGCGCAGCCAAAGATCGCCGTTGAGCTGCCCGCCGAACAACACCGGGCCGAGGGGCACCCCGGCGCCGATCAGGTCGAGCGCCGTGATGTAGGCGCGGCCCTCGCTGTCGGCGAGGTCGCCATCGAGGCCCCGCATTTGCGCACGCAGGCGAAGGGCGCCGCTGGCCGAGCCGGCCACGCCGACCCGCAGGTCCAGCCAGTGCTGCCCGGCGGCGCGCTGCAGCGTGGCGTTGGCCGGTTCGAGCCGCAGCATCCGCGCCGGCTCGCGGGCATCGGCAATGTCGATCACGGCGTCGACCAGGCGCAGCTGCGCTTGCGCCAGCAGCCAGGCCGCGAAACCACCCCCACTGCCTGGCTGCATTGCCATGCCGGCAATCTGCCAGCGCCCGTCCGGCTGCCGCAGCACCGTCAGAGCGAGGCCTTCGACCTCCAGCATCGACAGCCGCGGCGCCCGCGCCAGCAGCGAGGCGGTCCAGGCGAAGCGCAGGCGCAAGACGCCAACCCGCGACACGCTGCCATCGGGGGCGGTCAGCGTCGCGTCGCGCAGTTCGAGCTGCGGCGTGACGCCGCGCATGGCGGTGGTCAGGCGGGCGAAGCGCACCGGGTAGCCCAGCGCCTGACTCGCCAGCTCCTGCACCCGCTCCGGATGCTTGTCGAGCTGGGGCAGGGCGAGGCGAAGCCCCGTCAGCCCGAGCGCCACCAGCACCAGCGCGACGCCAAGCGCCCACTGGAAACCCGCCCACAGACGGCCCAGCGGGCCCGCGCGGGGCCGGGCGCGGCGCTCAGTGGTCACGGTGATACGGCAGGTTGTGCAGCAGGCTGAAGGCGCGGTAGAGCTGCTCCAGCACCAGCACCCGCACCAGCATGTGCGGGAAGGTCAGCGCCGACAGCGACCAGCGCGCGCGGGCGCGGGCGAGAGCCTGCGGCCCGAAACCATCGGCGCCGCCGATCAGCAGCGCGAGCGGGGCGCCCTGCATCAGCCAGCCGGACAGCGCGGTGGATAGTCCCTCGGAATCGAACATCTGCCCGCGCGGCTCCAGCAGGACCGGAAAAGCGCCATCCGGCAGGGCCGCCAGGAGCTTGGCGTCTTCCTGCGCCAGGGCGGCGGCGGGGCCGCCCGGGCCGCGCCGCGCCGGGGGGATGTCCTTCAGTTCCACCTTCAGGCGCCGCCCGAAGCGCCCAAGGTAGTCTGCACACGCGTCGCTGACCCAGACCGGCGGCTTGTGACCTACCGCCAGTATCAGCACCTGGCTCACGCGCCGTCGCCGACCTGCCCCGCCCGGGCCTGGCCGGGCCGCGCGGACCACAGGTCCTCCAGGCGATACAGGGCACGCGTGGCCGGCAGCATCACGTGCAGCACCAGATCAACCAGGTCCACCAGCACCCACTCGGCGCCGGCCTCGCCCTCCACGCCCAGCACGTCGTAACCGGCGGCCTTCGCCGCGTCGCGGGCGGTATCGGCCAGGGCGCGCACGTGGCGGTTGGAGGTTCCGGTCGCCACCACCATGAGCGAGGTCATGCTGGTCAGCGCGCTGACGTCGAGCACCGTTACGTCGACAGCTTTGAGATCGTCGAGTGCTTTCAGCACCACAGCCTTGAGGCCGGCAAGGTCTTGCGCCATGAATCAGTCGGTATAGAGGTGATGGTCGCGAATGTACCGCAGGCAATTGTCGGTCACGAGAAAGCGGGGGCTGTGTCGTGCCCGCAGCAGGGCGCGGATGCGCGTGGCGGAAACGTCGAGCGGAGGAATCGCATGCCGCAAAACCCGGCCGGCCGACGCGTCGGCCAGCGCCTGCGGCGTTTCGCTCATGCGCCCCCGCAGCGCATGCGCGAGTGCGGCCGGCAAGGTGTCGTCGGCGCCCGGCAACGGCGGGCGCTGCATCACCACCACGTGCGCCAGTTCGAACAGCGCCGTCCAGCGGTGCCAGCTGGGCAGGCCGCGAAACGCGTCGTCGCCCACCAGCAGGCACAGCGGTCTGGGGCCGATTTCCTCGCGCAGCTCGGCCAACGTGTCGACGGTGTAGGACGGCCCGGTCCGGCCAAGCTCGCGCGCATCCACGCGCAGCCCGGGCACGCCGCGCGCCGCCAGGCGCAGCATCGCGAGGCGATGTTCCGGGCTGGCCGCCGGCTGCGGCCGGTGCGGCGGCACGTGCGCCGGAATCAGGCGCACCTCGGCGAGCCCCAGCGCGTCGCGAATCTCGATGGCGGCGCGCAGATGGCCCACGTGCACCGGGTCGAAGGTGCCGCCGAGGATGCCGATCGGCCGACCGTGGCGACGGGACCGGCGAACGCGCTCCTTCAGGCGCGCACCTCGCCGTTGCCCAGCACCAGCCACTTCTGGCTGGTGAGCCCTTCGAGACCCACCGGCCCGCGGGCGTGCAGCTTGTCGGTGCTGATGCCGATCTCGGCGCCGAGCCCGTACTCGAAGCCATCGGCGAAGCGGGTGGAGGCATTGACCACCACCGAACTCGAGTCCACCTCGCGCAGGAAGCGATCGGCGCGCGCCAGATCGCGGGTGACGATGGCATCGGTATGAGCCGAGCCGTAGCGGGCGATGTGCTCGATGGCCGCATCGAGCCCGTCCACCACGCGCACGGCCAGAATCGGCGCCAGGTACTCGGCGTACCAGTCATCCTCGCCGGCCGGGAGCATGTCCGCCACCAGCGCGCGGGCGCGCTCGCAGCCGCGCAGCTCGACGCCCTTGGCGCGCAGGTCCGCCGCAATCTGCGGCAACTGCGCGGCCGCTTCGCCGGCGGCGATCAGCAGCGTCTCCATGGCATTGCACACGCCGTAGCGGTGGGTCTTGGCATTCAGCACGATGCGCCGGGCCATGTCCGGGGCGGCGCCGTCGTCGATGTAGACGTGGCACACACCATCGAGGTGCTTGAGCACCGGCACGCGGGCCTGGCGCATCACCGCCTCGATCAGGCCCTTGCCACCGCGCGGAACGATGATGTCGACGGACTCGACGAGCCCCGCCAGCAGACCCACGGCGGCGCGGTCGGTGCGCTCCAGCACCTGCACGGCGGCGGCCGGCAGGCCGGCGGCCTCGAGCCCGCTGGCAATGCAGGCGGCGATGGCAAGGTTGCTGTGCAGCGCCTCGGAGCCGCCGCGCAGGATGCAGGCGTTGCCGGATTTCAGGCACAGCCCGGCGGCGTCGGCGGTGACGTTGGGCCGCGACTCGTAAATGATGCCGACCACGCCGAGCGGCACGCGCATGCGCCCGACGCGGATGCCGGTCGGGCGCATGCGCAGGTCGTCGACCGCGCCCACCGGGTCCGCCAGGGCGGCGATCTGCCGCAGGCCATCGGCCATGGCGGCGATGCGCGCCGGGTTCAGCGTCAGGCGATCCAGCAGCGCCGCGTCCAGGCCGGCCTCGCGGCCGGCGGCCAGATCCTTCTCGTTGGCGGCGAGCAGCGCCGCGTGCGCGTTCTCGAGTGCGTCGGCCGTGGCCAGCAGCGCGGCGTTCTTGGCCAGGGTGCCGGCTCGCGCCAGCTGGCGCGCCGCCACGCGGGCGCGCTGGCCGAGTTGCTGTACGTAGGCTTCCAGTTCCACCGTCAACTCCGGGTTGTGCTGGCGGTCCGCGCCGGTCCCGCCATGCGCCGCGCCAGCGTGGTCAGCGCCTGCCAGGGATCGACGCCATTGCCGACGCCCTTGTTGGCGCGGTCCACCAGCGCCGCCTGCGCCAGCAGGTTCTGCCAGTACGCCGCCGGACGCCGGCCGCGGGCGCGCTCGATCAGCTCCCGCCGACGCGGCGGCTGGCCGGCACTGTTGCCGTCGACCAGGCGCTGCAGGTCCTGCGTCAACTGCCACAGCGCGAGGATCGGCGTCTCGCCGGCGTCCTGCAAATGCGCCAGCGCCCGCGTCAGGCGCCGCGCGTCACCGCCCAGCGCCGCGTCGGCGAGATCGCGCGTCGCATACCGCGTGCTGTCGCCCACCGCCTCGAGCACGCCGTCACGGTCCAGCGCGCCGCCGGGCGGCGCCAGCAGGGCGAGTTTGTCCAGTTCCTGCGCCGCCGCCAGCAGGTTGCCCTCGGTGAGATCGGCCAGCAGCGCCGCGGCGGGCTCGTCCAGCGTCAGGCCCTTGTCGCGCGCACGGCCGATCAGCCAGCGCGGCAGACCGGCGGCGTCCAGCGGCCAGGCGTACACCACCACTCCGGCGCGGTCGCAGGCCGCGTACCAGGCGCTGCTGCGCGCGCGCTTGTCGAGCGTCTCGGCGGTGAGCAGCAGCACCACGTCCGGCGGCGGCGCGGCCAGGTAATCGATCAGCGCCGTGGCGCCCTCGTCGCTCAGCTTGCCGCTGCCGAGGCGCAGTTCGATCAGCCGCCGCTGCGCGAACAGCGACAGGCTCGACGCCTCGCCCGCCAGCACGCTCCAGTCGAAACCACGCTCAACCTCGTGCACGACCCGCTCGTCATGACCGGCGGCACGTGCCGCCCGGCGCACCGCATCCGCACCGTCGGCCACCAGCAGCGGCTCCTCGCCGGCCAGCAGGTAGACCGGCGCCAGACCCCGGCCCAGGGCCGCGGCGAGCTGATCCGGCTTCAGCTGCACGGCGCGATCAGCCCAGACGCGCCGACAGGCGCCGCACGATCTGCTGTACCGCCTGATCCTGCAGCTCCAGCCGCCCGGCGCTGGCCTCGCTCTGGCTGCCGAGCACGTTGGTTTCGTCATAGGTCACGTCGCGCAGCAGCTCGACCGACTGCGGCGCCACCAGCACCGTGCCGTCGCGCTTTCGCAGCTCGAAGCCCAGCGTGTAGCGCAGCTCGTGCTCGCGCACGCGGGCATCGGTGCCCACCGACAGCACGCGCGTGTCAAACCGCGGGTTGGTGATGCGCAGCACCGAATCGGCCGCCGTGACGTCGTCCACCAGCCGCACGCCGCGGGCGCCGAGCGTGCGCTGCAGGCGGTGGCGCAGGTCGTAGTCGTAGCCCGGCACCTCGATGTACACCGCGCCCAGCGTGTCCGGCAGCTGGTAGTTGCCGCGCACGTGAAAGCCGCAGGCACCGAGCAGCGCCAGCATGGCCAAGGCCGGCAGACACAGGAATCGGCGCATGGATAAGTTCATTCGGGATTCCCTGGGACGTCAGACCACAATGTTGACCAGCTTGCCCGGCACCACGATCACGTTCCGCACCGGCGCCTCGCCGACGAAGCGCTGCACGTTCGGTTCGGCCAGCGCCGCGGCCTCGATGGCGCCCCGATCGGCGCCCGCCGGCACGCGCACGGTGCCGCGCAGTTTGCCGGACACCTGCACGGCGAGCGTGATCTCGTCGGCCTCGAGCGCCACGGGGTCCACCGGCGGCCAGGGCGCGCGCAGCAGCTCGCCGCCGAAGCGCAGCGCCTGCCAAAGGCCGTGCGTGACGTGCGGCACGATGGGCGAGAGCACGCGCAGCAGGATCGACAGCCCCTCCTCGACCACCGCCCGATAGCCGGTCCCGGCGCCGTCCGGCAGCGGCAGGCGCGACAGCTCGTTCAGCATCTTCATGCCGGCCGACACCACGGTGTTGAACTGGTTCTTGCCGAAGTCGTAGCTCGCCTGCTGCAGGCAGGCATGGACCTCGCGCCGGGCGGCGCGCTGGGCATCGTCGAGCGCCGCGAGGTCTGCAGGAGCGGCGTTCTCACGCCAAACCGCGAAGTCGGCCGCAAATCCCCACAGGCGCTTCAGGAAACGGTTGGCGCCCGCCACGCCGTCGTCCGACCATTCGAGCGCCTGCTCCGGCGACGAGGCGAAGATGATGAACAGCCGCGCCGTGTCGGCGCCATAGCGGTCGATCAGCGCCTGCGGGTCCACCGTGTTGCCCTTGGACTTGGACATCTTGGCGCCGTCCTTGAGCACCATGCCCTGCGTGAGCAGGCGCGTGAACGGCTCGCCGGCGCCAATCAGGCCCTCGTCGCGCATCAGCTTGGTGAAAAAGCGCGCGTACAGCAGGTGCAGGATGGCGTGCTCGATGCCGCCGACGTACTGGTCCACCGGCAGCCAGTCATCGGCGCGCCGGTCCAGCATGGCGGTGTTGAGATCCGGGCAGGCAAAGCGCGCGAAGTACCAGGACGACTCGAAGAAGGTGTCGAAGGTGTCCGTCTCGCGCCGCGCCGCGGCGCCGCACTCGGGACACGTGGCCTCGTAGAACTCCGGCATGCGCGTCAGCGGCGAGCCGCTGCCGTCCACCACCACGTCCTCGGGCAGGCACACCGGCAGCTGCTCGTCGGGCACCGGCACGGCGCCGCAGGCGTCGCAGTGGATGACCGGGATCGGGCAGCCCCAGTAGCGCTGGCGCGACACGCCCCAGTCGCGCAGGCGGTACTGCACGCGCCGCGCACCGATGCCGCGCTGCTCGGCGAGATCGGCAATGGCGTCGAACGCCGCCTGGAACTCCAGCCCGTCATAAGCACCGGAGTTGATCAGCCGGCCCTTGTCGGTGAAGGCCGCGTGCTCGACCAGACTGGCCGGATCACCATCGAAACCATCCGGCGCCACCACCGGCACGATGGGCAGCCCGTACTGGCGGGCGAATTCCCAGTCGCGCTGGTCGTGGCCGGGCACCGCCATGATGGCGCCCTCGCCGTACTCCATGAGCACGAAATTGGCCACCCAGACCGGGAGGTCCGCGCCGGTGAGCGGGTGGCGGGCGCGCAGGCCGCTGTCCACGCCGCGCTTTTCCTGCGTCTGCAGCGCCGCCTCGCTGGTCTCGCGCGGCTTCAGGTCCTCGATGGCCGTGGCGAGGGCCGGGTCGGCCGCCGCGACCTGCTGGGCGAGCGGATGCTCGGCGGCGACGGCCATGTAGCTGACGCCGAACAGCGTGTCCGGACGCGTGGTGAATACCTTGAGCGCGCCGTAGCCGGGCACCTCGAAATCGAGCTCCATGCCCACCGAGCGGCCGATCCAGTTGCGCTGCATGGTCTTGACCGGCTCGGGCCAGTCCAGGCCGTCGAGGTCCGCCAGCAGCTCGTCGGCGTAGGCGGTGATGCGCAGGAACCACTGCGGAATCTCGCGCCGCTCCACCAGCGCGCCCGAGCGCCAGCCGCGGCCGTCGATCACCTGTTCGTTGGCCAGCACGGTCTGGTCGACCGGGTCCCAGTTGACCGCCGCCAGCCGGCGATAGGCGAGGCCCTTCCTGAGCAGGCGCGTGAACAGCCACTGCTCCCAGCGGTAGTACTCCGGCCGGCAGGTGGCGATCTCCCGCCGCCAGTCGTAGGCAAAGCCCAAACGCTGCAACTGCCCGCGCATGTGGGCGATGTTGTCGTCGGTCCAGCGCGACGGCGCAATGCCGCGCTGGATGGCGGCGTTCTCGGCCGGCATGCCGAAGGCATCCCAGCCCATCGGCTGCAGCACGCGCCGGCCCTGCATCATCTGATAGCGCGCCAGCACGTCGCCGATGGTGTAGTTGCGCACATGCCCCATGTGCAGCGCGCCCGACGGGTACGGGAACATCGACAGGCAGTAGAACTTCTCGCCCGGCCCGTCGTCGGCGGCGGCAAAGGCGTCGTGCTCCTGCCACCAGGCCTGGGCCTGGGCCTCGACCGCGGCGGCGTCGTACTGGCGATTCATCGGGAACGCGGGTCCGGCAAAAAAAGACGGCGGATTATAGCGGGCGGGCGCCAGCTCCCCTGCGTTCACAAGCCCGGGCGCGGGGCGCGGCACGGGCCTCGGGGCTTCGCGTGGCGTGGCTCAGCGGGGCAGGCCAGAAGACCAAAATCAGTTTTTTTTACAGTCGAAACTCGTCATTTGATGGCTTAAATATCAGCAGGCTTTGGGGCGTATGCCGTATATTATTATCTATAATATTGATATTAATAATATTTTTTATGATTAGACTTGGCATGAGACGACGTCAAGCTCATCGAAAATTGTCAATTTTCTTTACACACCACGTCGGAAGCTCTTCATCGCACGGCTGGCGCCTCGCCCAAAACCATGAATATCTATTTGATTTTTATAATATAAATTCAAGAACCTGACTTCTGGCATGTAA
The DNA here is from genome assembly GCA_049322795.1 of Pseudomonadota bacterium. GTDB lineage: Bacteria > Pseudomonadota > Gammaproteobacteria > Immundisolibacterales > Immundisolibacteraceae > Immundisolibacter. The sequence goes on from JBMOQH010000014.1 coordinate 301,116, forward strand.
GTTGTTATCAGTTTCCATGCTACGACTGCCTCGCAACGGGAGTGGGCTCCTTGGAAGACCTGAACGCGATGCGCTGTGGCTCCAAGTTTTTTTCGACCACAATCTCTGGGTAAAAACATGAACATCAAGATGTCGTTATTTTCGGCCGCCTTGGGCGCGCTTGCGCTTGGATTCGGCGCGCCCGCCAGTGCAGCGATTCAGACCGACGTAATTTTCATCGTGGATGAATCGGGTTCGATGGGCACTGAACAGGTCAACCTTAGAACCAACATTGGACTTTTCGCCAGTATCTTGTCAGGTGGTGGCCAGGTGGATGCTCAGTATGGCCTTGTTGGCTATGGCAACAGCTCAGTTGTCCCCAGAATGCTGACTGATCTCACGACCCCAGAAAATTTTGCCACGGCGGCTCTGGGCTTGGTTGCATCGGGCGGAACGGAGCCCGCTTACACCGCATCGGCTTTTGCGCTAAATGCGTTGGATGGCCAAACCAGCCTTTTCAGCTTCCGGCCCAATTCAATCAAAAACCTCATCATCCTGACGGACGAACCCAGCAATGGGGATACCATTGCTCGAGGCGCCGTGGGCGGGTTGGCGGTAAGTTTCGCTGTCATTGACGGGCTTTTGACGAACAACAACGTCCTTTACAACGCCGTATTGACGGGCGCCAGCACAATCAACTCGATTGGTCCCTTGGCAACTGGCCACGGTGGTGCCGTTTTCGATCTGGCTTCTCTGAGCACCACAGACCAGACTGTTGTGCAAGCCTTTGTCACCGATTTTGCAAACGCAAAGCTGCAAGAAACCTTGGATTTTTGTGTTCAAAATCCAAATGATCCCGCCTGCGTCGTCAGGCAGGGTGTTTCTGCCCCCTCCAGCATGGCCTTGCTCGGCGCCGGTTTGCTGCTTACGGGACTTTATCGCCGTCGCACACTCCTGAACTGATTCTTGAAACCCAAGGCGAAAAAACCCGGGGCTGGCCCGGGGTTTTTCACTCCTAAGGAAGCGCTGATTTATCAGCGCTTCCCAAGCGGGGCAGGACGCCCCGGCCTGGATCAATGGGGCAAGCCATTGATCCAGGGAGCGCCTCGCGGGCGTGCACCGCGATGCGGTGAGCTGAAAAATC
>JBMOQH010000015.1:0-290791 GCA_049322795.1 Pseudomonadota bacterium
TGAAGCAGTACAACCAGCATCCGAAGCCCTTCATGTGGACCGCTACCGCTGAATCGATCCTCGCCAAGATCGAGCGGCTATGCAAAGTTATAAACGGGACGTAACACTAGGGAGATGCTGAAAAATCTCAGGGACGGGATTTTTCAGCTCACCGCATCGCGGTGCACGCCCGCGATGCGCTCCCTGGATCAATGGCTTGCCCCATTGATCCAGGCCGGGGCGTCCTGCCCCGGACGGGAAGGGCTGAATGAATCAGCGCTTCCCTAGAAACGCCTTGCCGCCGCGCGCTCAGTGCGGCCCGCCGGCGCGACCGATGCAGTGGTACGCAAATCCCCGGTCGGCCATCGTCGCCGGGTCGTACACGTTGCGCAGATCCACCACCACCCGACCGGCCATGCGTCGACCGACCTCGTCGAGATCGAGGCCACGGTACTCGTTCCATTCCGTCATCAGCACCAGGGCGTCGGCGCCATCGAGCGCGGCGTAAGGATCAGCCACGTACTCGACCGCCCCCGGCAGCAGGCTGCGCGCCTCGGGGATGCCCTTCGGATCGTGGGCGCGGATTCGCGCGCCGCGATCCAGCAGCGGCGGCAGGATGGCCAGCGCCGGCGCCTCGCGCATGTCGTCCGTGTTCGGCTTGAAGGTGAGGCCCAGCACCGCGATGGTCTTGCCGGCCTCGCTGCCGCCGAGCGCCTGGCGAATCTTGAGCACCATCCGGGCCTTCTGCGCGGCGTTGACCTCGACCACCGCCTCCACGATGCGCGACGGCGTGCCGGCCTCCTGCGCCATGCGGATCAGCGCCAGCGTGTCCTTGGGAAAGCACGAGCCGCCGTAGCCCGGCCCCGGGTGCAGGAACTTGCGCCCGATGCGGCCGTCCAGACCAATGCCGCGCGCCACGTCGTGCACGTCGGCGCCAGCGTGCTCGCACAGCTGGGCCATCTCGTTGATGAAGCTGATCTTGGTGGCGAGAAAGGCATTCGCTGCGTACTTGATCAGCTCCGCCGTTTCCAGGCCGGTCACGACAATCGGCGTCTCGATCAGGTTCAGCGGCCGGTACAGCTCGCGCAGCAGCGCCTCGGCGCGTGGGCTTTCCACGCCCAGCACCACCCGATCCGGGCGCATGAAATCGCCGATCGCCGCGCCCTCGCGCAGGAATTCGGGGTTGGATGCCACGTCGAAATCGGCGCTCTGGTTCACCTCGTGCACGATGCGCCCCACCTGCCGCGCCGTGCCCACCGGCACGGTGGATTTGTCGACGATCACCGTGTAGCCGCTGAGGTGCTCGGCCACCTGCCGGGCGGCGGCATAGACGTAGCTGAGGTCCGCGTGGCCGTCGCCGTGGCGGCTTGGCGTGCCGACGGCGATGAACACCAGGTCCGCAGCCGCCACGGCGGCCGGCAGGTCGGTGGTGAAGGTCAAGCGGCCGGCGGCGGCGTTGCGCGCCACCAGTTCGTCCAGACCCGGCTCGTAGATGGGAATCTCGCCCCGCCGCAGGCGCTCGATCTTGCCCGGGTCGATGTCCACGCACACCACGTCGGCGCCGAAATCCGCGAAACAGGCGCCCGACACCAGGCCCACGTAACCGGTACCAATCATCACCACATTCATGCGTGCGAAGACTCCCTCGTTGAAACGCTGCAAACCCGTTCTTGGGCTTTTTCAGCTCGCTGCATCGAGGTCTACGCCCGCGATGCGCTTCATGAATCAAGGGTCGACGCCCCCCGATTCCGGCCGGGGCATCCTGCCCCCGGACGGGCGCTGGATACATCCACGCCCCCTTTAAGCGGCCGATCCAGAGGCCGGCGCGCATGATCGCATGCCCAGTTTGCATAACGTGGACGCCAGCCGGGCTACCGCCGACGCTGCGGTAAATTACCGGCCCGCCTCGCCGGAGCCACCATGACCGCCGCCTTCCTCCGCCTGCAGGCCCACCTGGGCGCCCTTTACCGGTGCGCCGACTGCAACTACTGCGTGGACGCCCGCTGGCCGGAACGCGGCATCGACGGCGTGTGTGCCACCCTGCGCGGCCACTCACCGGCCGTGTCCTACTCCGGCAAGGGCTACCTCACCACCGCCCGCGCACTGCTGGAAGGCGAGGCCTTGGACCTTGCCGCGGTCGCCGAGCGGGCCTTCGCCTGCACCACCTGCGGCAACTGCGAGGCGGTGTGCCCGATCGACATGCCGCCGACCACCGTGCTGAAGGCATTGCGCGCCGAGCTGGTGGACCGCGACCTTGCGCCCGGCGCCGCGGTGACGGTCCGCGATGCGGTACAGACCCGCCAGAACCCCTGGGGTGCGCCGGTCAGGCAAGGCGGCGACTGGAGCCTCGGCCTCGAACCGCACCCGCACCCGGACCTGTGCTTGATGGTGGGCTGCGCGGCGGCGCACCGCCATCCGGCCGAGGCGCGCGCCGCGGCGCAGCTGCTCGGCGTGATGGGCTACGACGTGGCCTGGCCCGGGCAAGCCAGCTGCTGCGGCGCCCCGCTGTCGGCGCTTGGCTTCACCGATGCGGCCACCGACCAGCACGCGGCGTTCTCGGCCGGCACACCGCCGATACCACTCGCCGTCTTGGGCGCCGAATGCCTCGCCGAGCTGCGCGCCAGCGGTCAGGCCGCCAGCGCCGTGCTGGAACTGCTGCACGCCGCGCTGCATGACGGGCGCCTGGACGTCATGCAGCGCGCGGACTCGCCACCGCCCGCCGTCGTGGCAGTGCTGGACGGCTGCCACCTCGCCAAGCCGCAGCACGGCCTGACGGACCTCGAAGCTCCCCGCCTGCTGCGCGAAATCCTGGCCAGGCTCGCCGTACAGGTGTCGCAAGCCCCGGCGGCACCGCGCTACGCCGTGTGCTGCGGCGCCGCGGGTGGCATGGCGCAGCTGCACCCGGCATCGGCCACGCGCATGGCCGCCGCGCAGCTCGCCGGCATCGACGCATACGGTGCGGAGGCCCTGATCAGCGCCAGCCCGCTGTGCGCCGGGCATCTCGCCGACCACGCCGGCGGGCAGTTTCCGGTCTACGGCATCTGCGAGTTCATCGCCGCCCACTTCGCCGTCGCGGGGCCGGACGAATGAGCTGGCAGGACCAGATCAGCGCGCTGCTGCCGCCGGGCCTCGCCTGGCAGGAACCGGTCGACACGCTCGCCTACCGGCGCGATACATCCATCGTCAGCCCCGGCCGGCCGGACCTCGTGGTGCGGCCTGTGGATGCGCCGATGGTCGGCCACATCCTGGCCGCGGCCAGCCGCCTGAACGTGCCGGTCTACAGCCGCGGCGCGGGCTCCATGTACGCCGGCGGCGTGAATCCACACGCCGGCGGGCTGGTGCTGGACCTCGCCGGCATGGACCGCATCCTGGACATCGACGCCGTCAAGGGCGTGGTGGTGCTGGAGCCGGGCGTCACCTTCGGCGCGCTGCTCGCGGCGCTCGAACCGTTCGGCCAGACCATCGGCATCGTGCCGTCCACCGGCCCCGCCGCCACGGTCGGCGGCGCGGTCAGCGCGCACGCGCTCGGCACCGGCTCGCCGCGCTTTCAGAGCCTGGGCGACGAGGTGGCCGGGCTCGAAGTGGCGCTCGCCGACGGCAGCTTCATCCGCACCGGCAGCGCCGCCGCGCATGGCGCCGGCTTCTTCCAGCGTTACGCCATTGGCCCGGACCTGACCGGCCTGTTCATCGGCGCCGACGGCACGCTCGGCGTCATCACCAAGATCGCACTGTGGCTGCATCCGCTGCCGGCGCACCGCGAAACGGCGTGTCTGGGCTTTGCCGACTACCCGTCAGCGGCGGCGTTTATCGGCGAACTGCAACGCAAGGCGCTGCTGGACAACGTGTGGTACGGCGCCGGCTACGACGCCGTGGCGGTGCGCGGTCGGCTGCTCACCGCCGACCCGGACCTCGATCCCGCCACGCTGCCGCGCTTCGTGCTGGGCATCGACTACGGCGGCGAGCCGGACGCCGTGGCGCGCGACCGCGCGCGCATCGAGGCCCTGGCCGGTCATTACGGCGGCCAGGCGCAGCCCCAGTTTGACGCTGCGTACTTTCACCACCTGCGACGCGACGAGCTGTACTGGTACTCGTACGCCGGCTACTTCGCCCCATCGCGCTGCGCGATGCTGATGGCGTCCCTACCCACCGACACCCTGCCGGCGTTTCTCGACCAGACGCAGCGCTGGCGTGAGCAACACCCGCAGTTCACGTGGGGCAGCGCCGTCGTGCTGTGCCGGCGCGGTCTGCACGGCGCGGTGCTGACCTTTTACGACGAGCAGCGGCAATGGCCCGAGGTGCAGCAGGTGGCGGCCGCCTGCACGACGCAGCTCATGGCGCTCGGCTGCGTGCCCTACAAGAGCGGCAAGCTGTGGGCGGCGGAAGTCAGCAAGCTCACGGAGTATCAGCGCGCCGTCGCGCGCATCAAGGCGGCGCTCGACCCGGCCGGCGTGCTGGCGCCGGGGAATCTCGGATTGGGGTCGCGCTGAGGGCGCCCCCGGACTTAGGGCAGCTGCCCTACTTCACCAGCAGCACGGGCCGGTCGGCGAGATGCAGCACCTCGCTGGCCACCGAACCCAGCAAAGCGCCCTTGACACCGCCCAGGCCCCGGGTGCCCATGACGATCTGCTCGCAGTCGTGGCTGGCGGCGAACTCGGCGATGGTCGCCGCGACGTCGCCCACCACCACATGCGATTCCGCCACCACGCCGCCTTGCGCCAGCACCGCCTCGACCGGTTCGAGTGCGCCGCGCGCCTCATCGCGGTAGTAGCCGTCCAGCGCCTCCTGACTCAGAAAGCGCCGCACCAGCCCCGACGCCACCGGCGGCTGCACGTTCAGCAGCAGCACCGTCGGTGGCTCGGCCAGGTAGTCGCCCATCGCCGCCACGTGACGCGCGGCACGCAGGGCATGCTCGGAGCCATCCGCCGCCAGCAGAATCTTCATCGCCCATCCTCCGTGTCTGCATCCGCCGCGGGTCCCAGCGGCACCTCGTGCGCCGGGGTGGCCTGACGTGCCGCCAGCCACTTGCCGACCGCCACCACCAGCACCGCGCCCAGCACCGGCGCCACGTGATGCAGGTAGGGCACGGCATCTTGCAGCCAGGCGTGGACAAAGCCGTCGGTGACCATCATTTCTGCCGCCACGTACCCGAGCAGGGCCGCGCCGATGACCACGATGACCGGGTAACGGTCCATCAGCCGCAGCAGCACGGCGCTGCTGAAGATGATGAGCGGAATGCTGATCGCGAGCCCCAGAACCAGCAGCAGCGCGCTGCCCTTGGCGGCCGCGGCGATGCCGACCACATTGTCGAGGCTCATGGCCACGTCGGCCACCAGAATGGTGCGCACGGCGCCGGCCAGCGTGGTGGCGGTGGGGCCACCGTGCCCGCCCTCGGCGCCCTGCGGGCGCAGCAGGCTGATGCCGATCCACAGCAGCAGCAGGCCGCCGGCCAGCTTGAGGCCGGGATAGCTCAGCAAGGCCGCCGCCACCAGCGCCAGCGCGACGCGCATGGCAATTGCGGCGCCGGTGCCGAGCAGCACCGCCCGGCGCCGCTGCTCTGGCGGCAGCCCGCGCGAGGCGAGCGCGATCACCACCGCGTTGTCGCCCGAGAGCACGATATCGATGCCGATGATTTGCAGCAGCGCGATCCAGAACGCGCCGCCGGTGGGGATTTCGTGCATGGAAAAAGCCGCAAAGAGGGGTCGCGCATTCTAGCCGCTGCGCAGGTGGAGTATCGTCGCCAAGGGTGGCGCCCCCGCGTCACCCGGAAAACCAAAATCACATAGACGCGGCCGGGCGGAATGAGCCCGCAGCCGCCGACCGAACAGGAGGTAGAGACATGGCCGAATTCACCCGCAGCGAAGCGAAGGCCTGGGCAAAGGAACGCGTGCGCGACTTCTACGCCGCGCCGATCACGCCACTGACGGCCGACTTCCAGCTCGACGAGGCCGGCATCCGCGAGAACATCGAGGCCTACATCGACTGGGGCGTCGATGGCCTGGTCATCGGCGGTTTCGCCAACGAGACCTGGAACATGCGTCCGGAGTGGTGGTACCGCCTGCACGAGATCACGGCCGATGCCGTGCGCGGGCGCACGGATCTGTGGACCATCATCCTCGACCCCTGCGCCGAGGTGTGCGTCGACAAGCTCAAGCACGTCGAGAAGCTCGGCTTCTCCGGCGCCGAGCTGATGAACCCGATGACCCAGCTGCGCGGCGACGACGAGATCTACAACTTCTTCAAGTACGTCACGGACCGCAGCGATCTGGGAATCTGCCTGTACCGCACGCCGGTGTCGGGCAAGGTGATGGGCCTCGAACTGCTCAAGCGTCTGGTCGACATCCCGACCGTGGTGTGCACCAAGCAGGGCAACCTGAACCGCGCCGAATCGCTGCAGCTGCGGCGTGAACTGCGCGACGACTTCATCGTGTCGGACCCGACCGAGCACTTTTATCTGGACGACCTGCGCGAGGGCGGTCAGGTGCTGTTCGCCGAGTTCTCGTACCTCATCTACGGCCGCAAGCGCTCGGTGCTGCGCTCGTACGTCAACAAGGCGCGCGCCGGCGACTTCGAGGGCGCCTACCCGGAGTGGAAGAGCCTGCGCCCGATCTGGCACCTGTACGAGGACGAGTTCATGAGCCCACTCATCCGCACGGCGTCCTACGCCTCGCTGATGTCGGTGATCAAGATCTGGTGCGAGACGCTCGGCCTTAAGGCCGGGCCGATGAAGCCGCCGGTCGAGCACCTGCCGCCGGCCGACCGCGAGCGCCTGGTCGGGCGGATCAAGGCGCTGGGATTGGTTTGATCACACGCCCGGCGTGGCGCGTCACGGGCGCACACAAAAAAGCCGGGCAAGCCCCGGCTTTTTTGTGTGCCTGCACGGTCACCAGGTCAGTCGGCGGCGGCCTCGGCGACCGGCCGATCGACCAGCTCGACGTACGCCATCGGCGCGGCGTCTCCCGGCCGGAAGCCGCACTTCAAAATGCGCAGATAGCCGCCCGGCCGCGCCGCGTAACGTGGCCCGAGCTCGCCGAACAGCTTGCTCACGGCGTCCTTGTCCCGAAGGCGGGCGAACACCACCCGCCGATTGGCAACCGAGTCCACCTTGGCGCGCGTGATCAGCGGCTCGATCACGCGCCGCAGCTCCTTGGCCTTGGGCAGGGTGGTACGGATCAGCTCTTCCTGCACCAGCGCGGCGGTCATGTTCTTGAACATGGCCGTGCGGTGGCTGCTGTTGCGGCCGAGTTTGCGGCCGGACTTTCTGTGTCGCATGTCTTAAACCTCGTCGGTGCCGCGTCGGCGCGTCAGGAAATCATCTCGGTGGGCCGCGGCAGATTCGCCGGCGGCCAGTTCTCCAGCCGCATGCCGAGCGACAGCCCGTGGCGAGCGAGGATTTCCTTGATCTCGTTCAGTGATTTCTTGCCCAGGTTCGGCGTGCGAAGCAAGTCTGCCTCGGTACGCTGGATCAGGTCGCCGATGAAATGGATGTTCTCGGCCTTCAGGCAGTTGGCCGAGCGCACGGTCAATTCGAGCTCTTCCACCGGCTGCACCAAAATCGGGTCGATGTCGCCCACGATCTCACGGTTGCGGCTGGCGGACGCGCCGCCCTGCAGGTCGACGAACACCGCAAACTGCTCGTACAGAATGCTGGCCGCGCGCCGTATGGCTTCCTCGGGATCGACGGTGCCGTTCGACTCGATGTCGATGATCAGCTTGTCGAGGTCGGTACGCTGTTCGACGCGCGCCGCCTCCACGCTGTAGCTCACCTGACGCACCGGGCTGTACAGGGCGTCCAGACGCAGCGCGCCGATCGGCGGCAGCTCCTCACCTTCATCGGCAACGGCTGCCGGCTGATAGCCACGCCCGGTGCGCACGGTCAGGGTCATGTCGAGCTTGCCGGCAGCCATCAGCGTGGCCAGGTAGACGTCCTTGTTCACGACCTCGACATCGTGACTGACCTCGATGTCCGCCGCCGTGACCACGCCCGGGCCCTTCTTCGACAGGCGCACGGTCGCCTCGTCGCGGCCGGACAACCGCACCGCCACGCCCTTCAGGTTCAGCAGCAGTTCGATCACGTCTTCCTGCATGCCTTCGAGCGTGGTGAATTCATGCAGGGCGCCGTCGATCTGCACCTCGGTAATGGCCGCGCCAGGCAGCGAGGACAGCATCACCCGTCGCAGCGCGTTGCCCAGCGTGTGCCCGAAGCCGCGCTCGAGCGGCTCCAGCGTGACCTTGGAGTGGGTGGCCGACAGGCGCTCGACCTTGACCAGCTTGGGCTTCAGAAAATCGTGAACGGATGACTGCATGGTGAACACGCTCGCTGCGTTGGCTAATGCCGATGACTTGATGGCGACGGGCCGAGCCAATCGCCCGCCCGCGCCGACCCGCGCCTCAGACGCGGCGCTTCTTGGGCGGGCGGCAACCGTTGTGCGGAATCGGCGTCACGTCGGTGATGCTGAGAATCTTGAAACCGCCGTTGTTGAGCGACCGCACCGCCGAATCGCGGCCCGGCCCGGGGCCGTTGACCACGACGTCAAGCGTCTTCACGCCGAATTCCTGTGCCTTGCTGCCGGCGCGGTCGGCCGCCACCTGGGCGGCGAACGGCGTCGATTTGCGCGAACCCTTGAAGCCGCACGACCCGGCCGTGGCCCAGGACAGCGCATTGCCCTGGCGGTCGGTGATGGTGATGATGGTGTTGTTGAACGACGCATGCACGTGTGCGACGCCCTCGGAAACGCTCTTCTTGACGCGCTTGCGCGTCTTGCTGGTGCCGGGCTTGGCCATGGGACGATCCTGTGGTGACGGGCGGGCCGATTACTTGCGGATGGGCTTGCGCGGGCCCTTGCGGGTGCGCGCATTGGTACGCGTGCGCTGACCGCGCACCGGCAGCCCACGGCGATGGCGCAGGCCGCGGTAGGTACCCAGGTCCATCAGGCGCTTGATGTTGATCTGCAACTCGCGGCGCAGGTCACCCTCTACCGTGAACTTGCCGACCTCGCGGCGCAGCGCCTCGATTTCCGCCTCGCTCAGGTCCCGGATACGACGGGCAGGCTCGATCTGCGCCGCGGCGCAGATCTCCAGCGCACGGGTCGCCCCGACGCCATAAATCGACGTCAGCGCCACGCGCGTGTGCTTGTGGTCGGGAATGTTGATACCAGCAATACGAGCCATTTACCGAACTCCAGAAATCCTGTGCGGGCCGAGCCGACTCAGCCCTGCCGCTGCTTGTGTCGGGCCTCGACACAAATGACGCGAACGACGCCCTTGCGCCGGATGATCTTGCAGTTGCGGCAAAGCTTCTTCACCGATGCGCGAACTTTCACTGTCCTGACTCCAAAACTAGCGACCGCCGAACAGACCGCCGGCGCCGCGACCCTTCAAATTGGCCTTTTTCATCAGGCCCTCGTACTGGTGGCTCATGACGTGGGTCTGCACCTGCGCCATGAAATCCATGATCGTTATCACCACGATCAGCAGCGACGTGCCACCGAAGTAGAACGGCACGTTCCAGTACACGATCATGAACTCCGGCAGCAGGCACACCAGCACGATGTACGCGGCGCCTGCCACCGTCAGGCGCGTCACCACGCCGTCGATATAACGGGCGGTCTGCTCGCCCGGTCGAACGCCCGGCAGCACCGCCTGCGAACGCTTCAGGTTGTCCGCCGTGTCCTTCGGGTTGAAGACGACCGCGGTATAGAAAAAACAGAAGAACACGATGCCGGCCGCGTACAACAGCACGTACAGCGGCTGCCCTGGCGACAGGGCCGTCGTGACATGGCGCAGCCAGGACAGCGCGCCGTCGCCACTGCCAGCCCAACCCGCCAGCGTGGACGGGAACAGCAGGATGCTGGAGGCAAAAATCGCCGGAATGACACCCGCCATGTTGAGCTTCAGCGGCAGGTGGCTGGTCTGCGCCGCGTACATCCGCTGACCCTGCTGGCGCTGCGCGTAGTTCACGGTGATCCGTCGCTGACCGCGCTCCACGAACACCACGAACGCCGTCACGCCAAGAATGACCAGCAGCAGCAGCAACACCACCGCGCCGCCAAGCTCGCCGGTGCTGACCAGCTCCAGCGTGCCGCCGAAGGCGCCCGGCAGCCCTGCCACGATACCGGCAAAAATCAGGAGCGAAATGCCGTTTCCGATTCCGCGCTCGGTGACCTGCTCACCCAGCCACAGCAGAAACATGCTGCCGGCCACCAGCGTCGACACGGCGATGAGCCGAAACGCCAGCCCCGGATCGATCACCACACTCATGCCGCCGGCGGTCTGACTCTCGAGCGCGATCGCGATGCCGAGGGCCTGAAACAGCGCCAGCACAACCGTTCCGTAGCGCGTGTACTGGGTCAGCTTGCGCCGCCCGGCCGCACCTTCCTTGCGCAGCTCCTCGAGCTTGGGCAACACGCTGCTGAGCAGCTGCACGATGATCGACGCCGAGATGTAGGGCATCACGCCCAAGGCGAAGATCGACAAGCGCTCCAGCGCGCCGCCCGAGAACATGTTGAACATGTCCAGCACGGTGCCGCGCTGCGCCTCGAACATCGCCGCCAGCGCCTGCGGGTTAATGCCCGGCACGGGCACATGCGCGCCGAGTCGGAACACCAACAGTGCGCCGATCACGAACAGCAGCCGTCGCCGCAGCTCGGCAAACTTGCCGAGCCCGCCGAGCGTGGCCGGATTGGCGGCGCGCGTAGCCATCAGGCTTCTTCGATGCTCCCGCCGGCCTGCTCGATGACGGTCCGCGCACCCGCGGTGACCGCCACGCCCTTCAGACGCACCGGGCCGGCCAGGTCGCCGGACACGATCACCTTGGCGCGCTTGGCCTCGCGCGGCACCACGCCGGCGACCTTGAGCGCGTCGAGATCGATCACCTCGGCCTGCACCAGGCGCAGCTCGGACAGGCGCACCTCGGCGGTATCGCCGCGCGTGCGGGAATTGAATCCACGCTTGGGCAGCCGGCGCTGCAGCGGCATCTGGCCGCCTTCGAAGCCGACCTTGTGGTAGCCGCCGGCACGCGCATGTTGGCCCTTGTGACCACGACCTGCGGTCTTGCCAAGGCCCGAGCCGATGCCGCGTCCCAGCCGCCGACGCGCGGTGCGCGAACCCTCGGCGGGCTTCAGGGTATCCAGACGCATCAGACTTCCTCCACCTTGAGCAGGTAGCTCACCTTGCGGATCATGCCGCGCACGGCCGGCGTGTCTTCCAGCTCGCGCTGGCTGCCGATGCGGCGCAGGCCGAGCCCGGTCACGCAGGCATCGTGCACACGGCCGCGGCCGGAGCGGCTGCGGATCAGCGTCACGCGTACTTTCTTGGTGGTGCTCATACCAGCAGGTCTTCCACGTTGAGGCCACGGCGCATGGCGATGGCGTCGGGCGATTCCATGCCGACCAGCCCGGCGATGGTGGCCATCACCACGTTCACCGGGTTGCTGCTGCCGATGCACTTGGCGAGCACGTCGCGCACGCCAAGCGCCTCGAACACGGCGCGCATGGCGCCGCCGGCGATGATGCCGGTACCTTCGGAGGCCGGCTGCATGTACACCTTGGCCGCACCGTGACGGGCGGTGATCGGGTAGTACAGGGTGCCGCCGTTGAGCGGCACGCGCACCATGTCGCGCCGGGCGGCGTCCATGGCTTTCTGGATCGCCACCGGCACCTCGCGCGCCTTGCCCTGACCGAAGCCGACCCGGCCGTCGCCGTCGCCGACGACGGTCAGCGCCGCGAAGCCGAACTGCCGGCCGCCCTTGACCACCTTGGCCACGCGGCGGACGTTGATCAGCTTCTGGATCTCGTTTGTTTCGTATGCCTGTTCAGCTCGCGCCATGACCAGCTCCTAGAATTGCAGGCCGGCTTCGCGGGCGGCGTCCGCCAGAGCCTTGACACGGCCGTGATACATGAATCCGCTGCGGTCGAACGCCACCTTGTCGACACCGGCCTGCTGCGCGCGCTCGGCCACCACGCGGCCGACCAGGCGCGCGGCCTCGACGTTGCCGGTGTGTCCAAGTTGCTCCGCGAGTGCCTTCTCGAGCGTGCTCGCCGCCGCCAGCACACGCCCGCCGGTGGTGTCGATGACCTGCGCGTAGGTGTGGCGTGGCGTGCGATGAATGCACAGCCGCACCACGCCGAGCTTGCGAATCTGTGCGCGCGTGGCGCGACCGCGCCGAAGCCGCTTGACCTTCTTTTCCATTTCCCGCTTTCCTGCTGCTGGAGACCGTTACTTCTTCTTCTTGGTCTCTTTACGAACCACGACTTCGTCGGAGTACCGGATACCCTTGCCCTTGTACGGTTCCGGTGGCCGGACGGCACGCACGTTGGCCGCGAACTGGCCAACCCGCTGACGATCGGCGCCGCGCACCACGACCTGCGTCTGCGTTGGCGTCTCGACCTGCAAGCCCTCCGGCACCGGCATCTCGACCGGGTGCGAATAGCCCACCGCGATGCTCAGCACCGGGCCCTTCATCTGCACGCGGTAGCCGACACCGACCAGGTCCAGCGTGCGCGCGAAGCCTTCGCTGCACCCCTTGACCATGTTGGCGATCAGCGCCCGCGCGGTACCGGCCTGCGCCCAGGCGGATGGCGTCTCCGCCCGCACGCCGACGCGCAGGGCGCCATCGTCTTGGCTGACCTCGACATCGCCGTGCAGGGCCTGGGCCAGGTTGCCCTTGGCACCCTTGACCTGAATCCGCTCGGCGCTCAGCGTGACTTCCACGCCCTTGGGCAGCGGGATGGGACTTTTGGCAACTCTAGACATGGGACTGTTCCGTCAGGAAACCAGGCACAGCACTTCGCCGCCGACACCGGCACGACGCGCGGCGCGATCGGACATCACCCCCTGCGGGGTCGACACGATGGCGACACCGTAGCCACCGAGCACGCGCGGCAGTTCGTCCTTGCCGCGGTACATCCGAAGCCCGGGGCGGCTGGCGCGGCGCAGCGTGCGAATCGCGGGTTTGCCCTCGACGTATTTCAGGCTCACGGTCAGCACGCGCTGCCCGTCGGTGTCACCCACCGCATAGCCGCTGATGAAGCCCTCGCTCTTGAGCACCTCGGCGACGGCCACCTTCAGCGTCGACGACGGCATCAGAACTTCCTCGAAGCGACGCGCCTGCGCGTTGCGCACCCGCGTCAACATGTCGGCAATCGGGTCCATGATGGTCATAACCTGCCCCCGCCCTTACCAGCTGGCCTTGACCATGCCCGGCACATCGCCGCGCATGGAGGCTTCGCGCAGCTTGTTGCGCGCCAGGCCGAACTTGCGATACACGCCGTGCGCCCGGCCGGTCGCCTGGCAGCGCACCACCAGCCGAACCGGGCTCGCGTCGCGCGGCAGCTTCTGCAAAGCCAGCTGCGCCGCGTAGCGGTCCTCGTCCGACAGGTTCACGTTGACCGCCGCCGCCTTCAGCTCGGCGCGCCGCGCGGCGTACTTGCGGACCAGCGCGGCGCGCCGGTCGTTACGGTTGATCACAGACTTCTTGGCCACGCAGGTGTCCTCAGCCCCGGAAGGGGAAGTTGAATGCCGCCAGCAGGGCGCGGCCATGTTCGTCGGTCTGGGCTGTGGTCGCGATCGACACGTCCAGCCCGCGAATCGTATCGACCTTGTCGAAGTCGATCTCGGGAAAGATGATCTGCTCGCTCAGGCCCATGTTGTAGTTGCCGCGGCCATCGAAGCCACGCGGCGACAGGCCGCGGAAGTCACGGATGCGCGGCGCCGCGATGCTGATGAAGCGATCGAGGAACTCGTACATGCGGTCGCGGCGCAGGGTCACCTTGCAGCCGATCGGCCAACCTTCACGAATCTTGAAGCTCGCCACCGCCTTGCGCGCCTTGGTAACCAGCGGCTTCTGACCGCTCAGCAGCGTCATGTCGGCGACCGCGGCGTCGAGCGCCTTCTTGTCGGCCGCCGCCTCGCCCACGCCCATGTTGAGCGTGATTTTCACCAGCTTCGGGATGGCCATCACGTTTTCGATGCCGAGCTGCTCTTGCAGCTTCGGCATGACGACGGCCTTGTAGTGCTGTTCTAGCCTGGTCATGTAAATCGGCCGACCTCAGTCGACCACCTCGCCGTTGGATTTGGTGAACCGCACCTTGCGGCCGTCCTCGAGCACGCGAAAACCGATCCGGTCGGCGCGCTGCGTGGCCTTGTTGAAATAGGCCACATTCGAGACGTGCAGCGGCATTTCCTTGTCGAGGATGCCGCCCTGCTGGCCTGTCATCGGGTTCGGCTTGACGTGCTTCTTGACCACGTTGACGCCCTCGACGACCACCTTGTCGGTGCCTGCGGCGCGCACCACCTGGCCGCGCTTGCCCTTGTCACGCCCGGTAATGACGACGACCTCGTCGCCTCGCTTGATCTTGCGCATGAATGAACCCTCAGAGCACTTCCGGTGCCAGCGACACCAGACGCATGAACTGCTCGGTGCGCAGCTCGCGCGTCACCGGCCCAAAGATGCGGGTGCCGATCGGCGCGCCCTGGTTGTTCAGCAGCACCACCGCATTGCTGTCGAAGCGGATCTTGGACCCGTCGCTGCGACGCACGCCGTGCACGGTGCGCACGACGACCGCACGGTACACCTCGCCCTTCTTCACCTTGCCGCGCGGGATGGCGTCCTTGACGCTGACGCGGATCACGTCACCCACGCCGGCGTAACGGCGCTTGGAACCGCCCAGCACCTTGATGCACATCACCCGCCGCGCGCCGCTGTTGTCCGCCACGTCGAGGTGGCTTTGCATCTGAATCATGACCGTCTCCGCTTGGCGCGCTCAGGCACCGACCCGCTCAATCACCTCGACCAGACGCCAGGTCTTGGTCTTGGACATCGGCCGACACTCCTCGATGCGCACCAGATCGCCGATCTGGCAGCTGTTGTCCGCATCGTGGGCGTGGAACTTCTTGGACCGGCGCAGGTATTTCTTGTACAGCGGGTGCTGCTCGCGGGTTTCCACCAGCACGCTGATGGACTTGTCCATCTTGTCGCTGACCACCCGCCCCACCAGGGTGCGGCCACTTACGGTTTCTTGCGTCATGCGCTTGCCTGCGAAGCCTGTTCTTGCAATAGGGTTTTGATGCGCGCCACCCCGCGCCGCAGCGCCCGGAAGCGCGCCGGCTGGGTAAGCTGACCGGTCGCCCGCTGCACGCGCAGATTGAGGTGCTCGCGGTGCAGTTCAACCAGCATCGTGTTCAGTTCCGCGGCCGTCTTGCCGCGCAGTTCGGCGAACTTCATGCCGCAAGCCCTCGCTTCACAAAGGTGGTGCGCACGGCAAGCTTGGCGGCGGCGAGCGCCATCGCCTCACGCGCCACGGCCTCATCCACGCCTTCCATCTCGTACAGCACCTTGCCGGGCTGGATCTCAGCGACCCAGTACTCGACCGCGCCCTTGCCCTTGCCCATGCGGACCTCGAGCGGCTTCTTGGAAATCGGCTTATCCGGGAACACGCGGATCCAGATCTTGCCGCCACGCCGCACATGTCGGCTGATGGCGCGGCGTGCCGCCTCGATCTGCCGCGCCGTGATCCGGCCGCGGCTGACCGCCTTGAGGCCGTACTCGCCGAAGCTGACGGCATTGCCGACCAAGGCCAGGCCCCGGTTACGTCCCTTGAACTGCTTGCGGAATTTGGTCCGCTTAGGCTGCAACATCGTGCTTCCCCGTTACCTCAGGCCCCGGAACCGACGACGCCTTCCGCGCCGTCCGCACCGTCACCCTTGTAGATCCAAACCTTGACACCGATGACCCCATAGGTGGTCTTGGCCTCGGCGGTGCCGTAGTCGATATTGGCGCGGAAGGTGTGCAGCGGCACGCGGCCCTCGCGGTACCACTCGCTGCGCGCGATCTCGGCGCCGTTCAGGCGACCGGCCACGTTGATCCGGATGCCCTGGGCGTGGAGCCGCATGGCATTGCTCACCGCCCGGCGCATGGCCCGACGGAACATGATGCGCCGCTCGAGCTGCTGGGCCACGCTCTCGGCCACCAGATAAGCATCCAGCTCCGGCCGGCGGATTTCTTCCACGCTGATGTGCACCGGAATGCCCATGCGCTCGCCCACCAGGCGGCGCAGCTTCTCGATGTCGTCGCCCTTCTTGCCGATGACGATGCCCGGGCGCGCGGTGTGGATGATCACGCGTGCGTTCTGGGCCGGGCGCTCGATCTCGATGCGGCTCACCGAGGCGTGCGCCAGGTGCTTGCGCAGCAACGCCCGCACCGCGATGTCGGCGTTCAGGTTCTCGGCAAACGTGCGGCCGTGCGCGTACCAGCGCGAGTTGTGGTCCTTGACCACACCCAGGCGGATGCCCGTCGGATGAACTTTCTGTCCCATGGCTCAGCCCTTGGCCTTTTTTTGCTGGTCGCTGACGACCACCTTGATGTGGCAGGTGCGTTTCGTGATGCGGTTGCCACGGCCACGAGCGCGGGCATGGAAACGCTTCATCGACGGACCCTCGTCGACGCAGATGGCGGCGATGCGCAGCTCGTCCACGTCCGCGCCGTTGTTGTGCTCGGCGTTGGCGATGGCCGACTCGACCACCTTCTTCACCATGAACGCGGCCTTCTTGGTGCTGTGCGCGAGCAGCTGCAGCGCCTTGTCCACCGCGAGGCCGCGCACCTGGTCGGCGACCAGACGGCCTTTCTGAGCCGAAATGTGCGCATTGCGCATCAGTGCAAACGTTTCCATGGTCGGCCTCAGCGCGTCTTGCGGTCGGCCACGTGGCCGCGGTAGGTGCGGGTCGGCACGAACTCGCCGAGCTTGTGCCCGACCATGTTCTCGTTGACCAACACCGGCACGTGCTGGCGGCCGTTGTGCACGGCGATGGTCAGGCCGATCATGTCCGGCAGCACCGTCGAGCGGCGCGACCAGGTCTTGATCGGCTTGCGGCTGCCGGCCGCCTGCTCCACCTTCTTCATCAGGTGCAGGTCGACGAACGGTCCCTTCTTTACGGATCTAGGCACGAGTGTGGCTCCGTACTTGCCTTACTTGGCGCCGCGCCGGCGCACGATCTGGCCGGTGGTGCGCTTGTTCTTGCGGGTCTTGTAACCCTTGGTCGGCACACCCCAGGGGGTGACCGGGTGACGACCGCCGGAAGTGCGGCCCTCGCCACCCCCGTGCGGGTGATCGACGGGGTTCATGGCAACGCCGCGCACCGTCGGACGCACGCCGCGCCAGCGCTTGGCGCCGGCCTTGCCGAGCGAACGCAGCGAATGCTCGCCGTTGCCGACCTCGCCCAGCGTTGCCCGGCAGTCGGCCGGGACGCGGCGAATTTCGCCCGATTTCAGGCGCAGCGTCACGTTGTCGCCCTCGCGCGCCAGCAGCTGCACCGAGGTGCCGGCGCTGCGTGCGATCTGCGCGCCCTTGCCAACCTTCAGCTCGACGCAGTGGATGGTGCTGCCGACCGGTATGTTGCGCAGCGGCAGCGTGTTGCCAGCCTCGATCGGTGCCTGCGCACCGGACATCAAGGCCGCACCGGCCGACACGCCCTTGGGCGCGATGATGTAGCGGCGCTCGCCGTCGGCGTAGACCAGCAGCGCCAGGTGCGCGCTGCGGTTCGGGTCATATTCCAGGCGCTCGACGCGCGCCGGGACGCCATCCTTGTCGCGGCGGAAATCGACCAGGCGGTAACGCTGCTTGTGACCACCGCCCTGATGACGGGTGGTGACGCGCCCGACACTGTTGCGGCCACCGGCGCGATGCTTGATCTCGACCAGCGGAGCGTACGGGGCGCCCTTGTGCAGCTCGGGCGTCACCACGCTCACGACGAAGCGGCGACCCGGCGACGTTGGTTTTCTCTTGACGACTGTCATGATGCTTTTCCAGCGGTCCTAGGGTGCGCCTCAGGCGACCCCGGTGAAGTCGATGTCGTGGCCGGGAGCCAACGTCACGTAACTTTTCTTCCAGTCCTTGCGGCGGCCCTGACGCTTGGTCTTGCCCTTCACACGCAGCGTGCGCACGGCCTCGACCTTCACCGAAAAGGCGTGTTCGACGGCCGCGCGGATCTCGTCCTTGCTGGCGTCGAGCGCCACCCGGAACACGATCTGGCGGTGCTTCTCCGCCACCCGCGTCCCCTTCTCGGAAATGTGCGGGGCGCGGATGATGTCAAAAAGTTTCGCTTCGTTCACTGCAACCACTCCTCGACCGCGCGGGCGGCGTCGGCCGTCATCACCACGCGCTCGGCCCACACCAGGGCCAGCGGGTTGAGTTCCTGCACCTCGCAGGCTTCGACGCCCACCAGGTTGCGCGATGCCAGCGCAAGCTCCACCGACAGCTCGTCGACCACCAGCAACAGATGACCGGTGGGGATCTCCAGCTGCGACAGCCGACTCACCAGATCACGCGTCTTGACGCTGTCGAGTCCAAAGCTGTCGACCAGCTGCAGGCGGCCCAGGCGACGCAACTCGGAGAAAATGCCGCGCATGCCCGCGCGGTACATCTTCTTGTTGAGCTTCTGGCTGTAGTTCTCGCCACCGCCCGGGAACACCTTGCCACCCCCGCGCCACAGCGGGCTGCGGATGCTGCCGGCTCGTGCGCGACCGCTGCCCTTCTGTTTCCAGGGCTTGCGACCACCGCCGCGCACTTCGCGACGCGTCTTCTGCTTGGCATCGGCCTGACGGGCGTTGGCCATGAAGGCCACTACCATCTGATGCACCAGGCCTTCGTTGAACGGCCGGTCGAACACGGCATCCGCGAGCTCAACGTTGCCGCCGGTGCCAATGACTGCGGTTACTGGCATTTCCATGTCACGCTCCCGCCTTCTTAGCCTTCACCAACGGGCGCACCACCAGCTCGCCACCCTGCGGGCCGGGCACCGCGCCCTTCACCAGCAGCAGGCCGCGCTCAGTGTCCACGCGCACCACTTCGAGATTGATCTGCGTGCGCTGCGCGTTGCCGTAATGGCCGGCCATCTTCTTGCCGGGGAACACGCGACCGGGGGTCTGGTTCTGGCCAATCGAGCCCGGCGCGCGGTGCGACAGCGAGTTGCCGTGCGTGGCATCGCCACCGCCGAAACCCCAGCGGCGCACCGTGCCGGTGAAGCCGCGGCCGCGCGTCACGCCGGTCACGCTGACCTTCTGACCGGCCTCGAACTGATCGACGCCCACGGTGTCACCCACCGCGAACTCGCCGGCGCCCGGCGCCAGACGGAATTCGGTCAAGCTTTCGCCCGGCTCCACGCCAGCCTTGGCGTAGTGACCGGCCAACGCCTTGTCGACCAGCGCCGCGCGCTTGCTGCCGCGCGTCACCTGCACGGCACTGTAGCCGTCCACGTCTGGGGTGCGGACCTGCACCACGCGGTTGCCGGACACGTCGATGACGGTGACCGGCACGCCGGCGCCTTCCGCCGTGAAAATGCGTGTCATGCCGCACTTGCGGCCTACCAAACCAATGGCCATTGCCAGGTTCCCTTATCTGTTATCTGGTGCCGGGGGTCTCGGTGGTGACTGGCGCACCCCACACCCGCGGACTTACGGTCGAATCAACTCAGCTTGATGTGCACGTCCACGCCGGCGGCCAGATCAAGATTCATCAGCGCGTCGACCGTCTTGTCGGTCGGGTCGATGATGTCCATCAACCGCTTGTGGGTACGGATCTCGAACTGGTCGCGCGAGTCCTTGTCCTTGTGCGGCGAGCGCAGCAGCGTGAAGCGCTCGATCTTCACCGGCAGCGGAATCGGCCCGTGCACGCGCGAACCGGTGCGCTTGGCGGTGTCGACGATCTCGCGGGCCGACTTGTCGATCAGCTGGTGCGAGAAGGACTTGAGGCGAATGCGGATTTTCTGCCCGGCCATGACTTACTCGATCACCTTGGTGACCACGCCGGCGCCGACCGTGCGGCCGCCTTCGCGGATGGCGAAGCGCAGGCCGTCGTCCATCGCGATCGGCGTGATCAGCGACACCTGCAGGTTGACGTTGTCGCCCGGCATCACCATCTCGGTGCCCGCCGGCAGCTCGCAGCTGCCGGTCACGTCGGTGGTGCGGAAGTAGAACTGCGGACGGTAGCCCTTGAAGAACGGGGTGTGACGGCCACCCTCTTCCTTGGACAGGACGTACACCTCCGCCTCGAACTTGGTGTGCGGGGTAATCGAGCCGGGCTTGCACAGGACCTGCCCACGCTCGACGTCATCCCGCTTGGTGCCACGCAGCAGCACGCCGACGTTGTCGCCCGC
Source organism: Pseudomonadota bacterium (assembly GCA_049322795.1). GTDB lineage: Bacteria > Pseudomonadota > Gammaproteobacteria > Immundisolibacterales > Immundisolibacteraceae > Immundisolibacter. The sequence goes on from JBMOQH010000015.1 coordinate 20,125, forward strand.
CTGGCCCTGGTCCAGCAGCTTGCGGAACATTTCGACGCCGGTGCAGGTGGTCTTGACGGTCGCCCGCATGCCGACGATCTCGATTTCGTCGCCCACCTTGACGATGCCCCGCTCGACGCGCCCGGTCACCACGGTGCCGCGGCCGGAGATGGAGAAGACGTCCTCGACCGGCATCAGGAAGGCGCCGTCGATGGCCCGCTCGGGTTCCGGGATGTAGCTGTCGAGCGCGTCGACCAGCTTCAGGATGGCCGGCACGCCGATGTCGCTCTGGTCGCCTTCGAGCGCCTTCAGCGCGCTGCCGGTGATGATCGGCGTGTCGTCGCCCGGGAAGCCGTACTGGCTCAGCAGTTCGCGCACTTCCATCTCGACCAGCTCAAGCAGCTCGGGGTCGTCCACCATGTCGGCCTTGTTCAGGAACACGACGATGTACGGCACGCCCACCTGGCGCGCCAGCAGGATGTGCTCGCGGGTCTGCGGCATCGGGCCGTCAGCGGCCGACACGACCAGGATGGCGCCGTCCATCTGCGCCGCGCCGGTGATCATGTTCTTCACGTAGTCGGCGTGGCCCGGGCAGTCGACGTGCGCGTAGTGGCGCACCGTGGACTCGTACTCGACGTGCGCGGTCGCAATGGTGATGCCGCGCGCCCGCTCTTCCGGCGCGTTATCGATCTGGTCGTAGGCCTTGAACTCGCCACCAAAACGCTCCGCGCCAATCTTGGTCAGCGCCGCCGTCAGCGTCGTCTTCCCGTGATCCACGTGACCAATCGTCCCCACGTTCACGTGCGGCTTGGTTCGCTCAAATTTGGCCTTGGACATGACTCACACCTTCGCTTGTCGGACCCGTACGGCGGGACTTACTGGTTGATGACCTTCTGGGCGACGCTGCTGGGCGCCTCCAGATACTTGCTGAATTCCATCGAGTACGTGGCGCGGCCCTGTGTGGCAGAGCGCAGATCGGTGGCGTAGCCGAACATCTCGGCCAGCGGCACTTCGGCCCGCACCAGCTTGCCGGCCGGCGAATCGTCCATGCCCTGGATCATGCCGCGGCGGCGGTTGAGGTCACCGACCACGTCGCCCATGTAGTCCTCGGGGGTCACCACCTCGACCTTCATGATCGGCTCGAGCAGCACCGGACTCGCCTTGCGGGTGCCCTCCTTGAAGGCCATGGAGCCGGCGATCTTGAACGCCATTTCGTTCGAGTCGACGTCGTGATACGAGCCATCGAACAGCGTCACCTTGACGTCCACCACCGGATAGCCGGCCTGGATGCCGTTGCCGAGCGCTTCCTGCACGCCCTTGTCGACCGCCGGGATGTACTCGCGCGGTACCACGCCACCGACGATGGCGTTCTCGAACTGGTAACCCGTGCCGGCTTCGCGGGGCTCGATGCGCAGCCACACATGACCGAACTGGCCACGGCCACCGGTCTGACGCACGAAACGCCCTTCCTGCTCCACCGACTTGCGGATGGTTTCGCGGTAGGCCACCTGCGGCGCGCCGACGTTGGCTTCCACCTTGAACTCGCGCCGCATGCGGTCGACGATGATCTCGAGGTGCAGCTCGCCCATGCCGGAGATGATGGTCTGGCCGGACTCCTCGTCGGTGCGCACGCGGAACGACGGGTCTTCCTGCGCCAGCTTCTGCAGCGCGATGCCCATCTTTTCCTGGTCGCTCTTGGTCTTGGGCTCGACGGCCACCGAGATCACCGGCTCCGGGAACTCCATGCGCTCGAGGGTGATCACCTCTTTCTCGCTGCACAGCGTGTCGCCGGTGGTGACGTCCTTCAGACCCACCGCCGCGGCGATGTCGCCGGCGCGCACTTCCTTGATTTCTTCGCGGCTGTTGGCGTGCATCTGCAGGATGCGGCCGATGCGCTCGCGCTTGCTCTTGACCGGGTTGTAGACGCTGTCGCCGGAGCTGAGCACGCCCGAGTAGACGCGAAAGAACGTCAGCGTGCCGACAAAGGGATCGGTCGCGATCTTGAACGCCAGCGCCGAGAACGGCGCGGCATCGTCCGCCTTACGGGTGTCTTCCTGTTCGCGCTCGTCCGTGCCCCGCACCGGCGGCTTGTCGATCGGCGACGGCATCAGCTCGATCACGGCGTCCAGCATGGCCTGCACGCCCTTGTTCTTGAAGGCGGAGCCGCACAGCATCGGCACGATCTCGCCGCGCAGAACGCGGGTACGCAGGCCGCGCCGGATCTGGTCTTCCGACAGCTCGCCCTGCTCAAGGTAGAGCTCCATGAGCTCCTCGTCGGCCTCGGCTGCCGCCTCGACCATCTGCTCGCGGTAAGAGTCGCAGGCGGCCTTCATCGCGTCCGGAATGGCCCGCGGCTCGTAGCTCATGCCCTGGGTGGCGTCATCCCAGTAAATGGCGCGCATGCCGATCAGGTCGACCACGCCTTCGAAGTTCTCCTCCGCGCCAATCGGCAGCTGGATCGGCACCGGGCTGGCGCCCAGGCGCGTCTTGACCTGCTCTACCACGCGCAGGAAGTTGGCGCCGGCACGGTCCATCTTGTTCACGAACGCAAGACGCGGCACGCCGTACTTGTTGGCCTGACGCCACACGGTCTCGGACTGCGGCTCGACGCCACCGACCGAGCAGAACACCGCGACAGCGCCGTCCAACACGCGCAGCGAGCGCTCTACCTCAATGGTGAAGTCGACGTGGCCGGGCGTGTCGATGATGTTGATGCGGTGCTGCGGGTACTGCTTGTCCATGCCCTGCCAGAAGCAGGTGGTGGCCGCAGAGGTAATGGTGATGCCGCGCTCCTGCTCCTGCTCCATCCAGTCCATGGTGGCGGCGCCGTCGTGCACCTCACCCATTTTGTGCGACACGCCCGTGTAGAACAGGATGCGTTCCGTGGTGGTCGTCTTGCCGGCATCAATGTGGGCCATGATGCCGATATTGCGGTAACGCTCGATCGGGGTGGTACGCACGACTGGATACTCTGTCGAATCGGATTTGGATGCAGCCGCTTACCAGCGGTAGTGCGAGAAGGCCTTGTTGGCCTCGGCCATGCGGTGCGTGTCTTCACGCTTCTTCACCGCCGCGCCGCGGTTCTCGGCCGCGTCGCCGATCTCGCCCGCCAGGCGCAGGGCCATGGACTTCTCGCCGCGCTTGCGGGCGGCGTCGATCAGCCAGCGCATGGCCAGAGCCTGCTGGCGCGAGGGACGCACTTCGGTCGGCACCTGGTAGTTGGCACCACCGACCCGACGCGACTTGACCTCGACCAACGGGCCGATATTGGTCAGCGCCTGACGCACCTTGTCCAGCGGATCGGCGCCGGACTTCTCGCCCAGGCGATCGAGCGCGCCGTAGACGATCGCCTCGGCGACCGACTTCTTGCCGTCGTCCATGATCACGTTGATCAGCTTGGCCAACACCTTGTCGCCGAACTTCGGGTCCGGGAGGATGTCGCGCTTGGCTGGAACTCGTCGTCTCGACATGGGCAGATCTCTGAATCAGGGAAGCTCACCCGGCACCACGGCCGGGCCTTGGCGAATCGATCAGCTCTTGGGCCGCTTGGCGCCGTACTTGGAACGACCCTGGCGACGGTCCTTCACGCCGGTGGTGTCAAGCGTGCCGCGCACCGTGTGGTAACGCACACCGGGCAGATCCTTCACGCGACCGCCGCGGATCAGCACCACCGAGTGCTCCTGCAGGTTGTGGCCTTCGCCACCGATGTAGGTGGTGACCTCGAAGCCGTTGGTCAGGCGCACGCGCGCCACCTTGCGCAGGGCCGAATTCGGCTTCTTCGGCGTGGTGGTGTAGACGCGCGTACAGACACCGCGCTTTTGCGGGCAGGCTTCGAGCGCCGGTACCGCCGATTTCTTGCGCGGCTGTACCCGCGGCTTGCGGACCAGCTGATTCATCGTCGCCATGGAAAAATTCCTGGTCTCAAAAAGAAATTGACAGGCGGGGCGAAGAGCCCCGGCCTGTCAGGGGAGCGGAATTCTAGGGACGACCCGGGGGGCTGTCAACCCGCTGCGGGCGTCATGTGTGTCGTTCGGCTGCGTGGCGCTTGCCGGCGCAGTGAACGCGTCAGGCCGCGCCTGACACACAGCACGCTTGGCGGCTCACCGGGGTCAGGCCCGGTGAGCCGCCGCTTGGCTTGTGCTTACGGGGCGGTGGCCTGCTGCTCCTGCCCTGCGCCCTCGGCATCACCCTCGGACTGGTTCCACAGCTCGGCGAACTGCTCCAGCTCGCTCTGACCGGTGCGGCGACGCTGCTCGTGGTAGGCGAAGCCGGTGCCGGCCGGGATGAGCCGCCCGACGATGACGTTTTCCTTGAGCCCGCGCAGCTCATCCCGCTTGCCGTTGACGGCCGCTTCGGTGAGCACGCGCGTGGTCTCCTGGAACGACGCCGCGGAGATGAACGACTCGGTGGCGAGCGACGCCTTGGTGATACCGAGCAGCACCGGGTCGAAACGCGCCGGCTGCTTGCCCTTGGCCACCAGATCGGCGTTGGCCTCGGCCACCGCACCGCGCTCGGCCTGCTCACCCTTCAGGAACTTCGAATCGCCGGCATCGGTGATCTCCACCCGCCGCAACATCTGGCGCACGATCACTTCGATGTGTTTGTCGTTGATCTTTACACCCTGCAGGCGGTAGACCTCCTGCACCTCGTTGACGATATAGCGCGTCAGCTCCTCCACGCCCAGCAGACGCAGGATGTCGTGCGGCACCGGCGCGCCGTCGGCGATCTGCTCGCCACGGCTCACGTGCTCGCCCTCGAACACCGTGATGTGGTGGTATTTCGGAATCAGGTACTCGTGCTGCTGGCCCTGGTCGTCGGTGATGATCAGGCGCTGCTTGCCCTTGGTTTCCTTGCCGAACGACACGATGCCGGTCTGCTCGGCCATGACGGCCGGGTCCTTCGGGCGGCGCGCCTCGAACAGGTCGGCCACACGCGGCAGGCCGCCTGTGATGTCGCGCGTCTTGGAGGTTTCCTGCGGGATGCGCGCCAGCACCTCGCCGACGCCGATCTCGGCGCCCTTGACCGCCGTGATGATGGCGCCCGCCGGCAGGAAGTAACGCGCCGGAATGTCGGTGCCGGGCAGCAGCTGGTCCTTGCCGCTGGCATCGACCAGCTTGACCATCGGCCGCAGGTCACGGCCGGCGGCACCACGCTGCTTAGCATCGGTCACCACGATGTTCGACAGACCCGTCGCCTCGTCGACCTCGCTGATCGTGGTAACGCCTTCCTCGACGTCGCTCAGCTGCGCGAAACCCGCCACCTCGGCAATGATCGGGTGGGTATGCGGATCCCAGGTGGCGACCACCTGCCCCGCATCGACCAGTTGCTCATCGCCAGCCGTGACCACGGCGCCATAGGGCAGCTTGTGGCGCTCGCGCTCGCGACCGTGCTCGTCGACCACCACCAGTTCACCCGAACGCGACACCGACACGCGGTTGCCGCCGGCCTGGGTGACCACCTTGACGTTGTCCAGACGGATGGTTCCGCGGGTACGGACCTCGATGCTGGCGGCCTCGACCTGCCGCGACACGGCACCGCCGATGTGGAAGGTGCGCATGGTCAGCTGCGTGCCGGGTTCGCCGATCGACTGCGCGGCGATCACGCCCACCGCCTCGCCGACGTTGACCAGGTGCCCGCGCGCCAGATCGCGCCCGTAGCACTTGGCGCACACCCCGAAGCGCGTCTCGCAGGTGATGACCGAGCGCACCTTGACCGCGTCGACACCAGCCTGTTCGATCTGCGCCACCACTTCCTCGGTCAGCAGCGTGCCGGCCTCGACCAGCACGTCGTCCGAACCCGGCAACAGCACGTCCTGCGCCGCGGTGCGGCCGAGGATGCGGTCACGCAGCGGCTCGATCACGTCACCGCCGGCCAGCACGGCGCCCAGATGCACGCCGTCCTCGCTGCCGCAATCGTCCTCGGTGATCACCAGGTCCTGCGCCACGTCGACCAGACGTCGGGTCAGATAACCCGAGTTGGCGGTCTTGAGCGCGGTGTCGGCCAGACCCTTGCGGGCGCCGTGGGTGGAGATGAAGTACTGGATTACGTTGAGGCCTTCACGGAAGTTGGCCGTGATGGGCGTCTCGATGATCGAACCGTCGGGCTTGGCCATCAGGCCGCGCATGCCGGCCAGCTGGCGAATCTGCGCCGCGCTGCCGCGGGCGCCCGAGTCGGCCATGATGTAGATGGAGTTGAACGACGGCTGGCTGACGGTGTTGCCGGCGCGGTCGACCACCGCCTCCTGGCCGAGCTTGGCCATCATGGCGGCGGCCACCTGCTCGTTGGCGTGCGACCAGATGTCGACCACCTTGTTGTAGCGCTCGCCGTCGGTCACCAGACCCGACACGTACTGCTCGGCGATTTCCTTCACCTCGCCTTCGGCGCGGGCGATGATCTCGACCTTCTCGTCCGGGGTCACCATGTCGTCGACGCAAATCGACGCGCCGGAGCGGCTGGCGTACTGATAGCCCGTGTACATGAGCTGATCGGCAAACACCACCGTGGCCTTCAGACCCACCTTGCGGTAGCAGTCGTTGATCAGACGCGAGATCACCTTCTTGTCGAGTGGCCGGTTGACCAGCTCGAAGGGCATGCCGGGCGGCAGCAGCTGCGACAGGATGGCCCGGCCGACGGTCGTGTCCAGCAGACGGGTGCGGGTTTCGGGCTCGCCGTCGGCGCCGAACGGGGCGTCGGTGATGCGCACCTTGACGCGTGCGTGCAGCTCGGCGGTGCCGGCATCGTAGGCGCGCTTGGCCTCGGCGGCATCGGCGAACACGCGGCCCTCGCCGCGGGCGTTGATCCGGTCGCGCGACATGTAATAGAGGCCCAGCACGACGTCCTGGGTCGGCACGATCACCGGGTCACCGTTGGCCGGCGACAGGATGTTGTTGGTGGACATCATCAGCGCGCGCGCTTCGAGCTGCGCTTCCAGCGACAGCGGCACGTGCACCGCCATCTGGTCGCCGTCGAAGTCGGCATTGAACGCGGTGCAGACCAACGGGTGCAGCTGGATGGCCTTGCCCTCGACCAGCACCGGCTCGAAGGCCTGGATGCCGAGGCGATGCAACGTCGGCGCGCGGTTGAGCAGCACCGGATGCTCGCGGATGACTTCCTCGAGCACGTCCCACACTTCCGGCCCGCCCTTCTCGACCAGCTTCTTGGCGGCCTTGATGGTGGTGGCGAGCCCGCGCCGCTCGAGCTTGCCGAACACGAACGGCTTGAACAGCTCGAGCGCCATCTTCTTGGGCAGGCCGCACTGGTGCAGCTTCAATTGCGGCCCGACCACGATGACCGAGCGGCCCGAGTAGTCGACGCGCTTGCCGAGCAGGTTCTGCCGGAAACGGCCCTGCTTGCCCTTGATCATGTCGGCGAGCGACTTCAGCGGGCGCTTGTTGGTGCCGGTGATGGCGCGGCCACGGCGGCCGTTGTCCAGCAGCGCGTCGACGGACTCCTGGAGCATGCGCTTTTCGTTGCGCACGATGATCTCGGGCGCGTTCAGATCCAGCAGGCGCTTCAGGCGGTTGTTGCGGTTGATGACGCGCCGGTACAGGTCGTTCAGGTCCGAAGTCGCGAAGCGGCCGCCGTCGAGCGGCACCAGCGGGCGCAGCTCCGGCGGCAGCACCGGCAGCACCGTCAGCACCATCCACTCCGGCCGGTTGCCGGATTCCTCGAACGACTCCAGCAGCTTCAGGCGCTTGACCAGCTTCTTGTGCTTGGTCTCGGAGCCGGTGCTGGCGATTTCCTCGCGCAGGCGCAGCGTCTCGGCCGGCAGGTCGATGGCCTTCAGCAGCTGCAGCACCGCCTCGGCGCCCATGCGGGCGTCGAACTCGTCGCCGTGCTGCTCACGCGCCTCGTAGTACTCCTGATCGGTCAGCAGCTTGCCGCGCTCGAGCGGCGTCATGCCCGGGTCGACCACCACATAGGCCTCGAAATACAGCACGCGCTCGATTTCGGACAGGCCCATGTCGAGCGCCATGCCCATGCGCGACGGCAGCGACTTCAGGAACCAGATGTGCGCCACCGGGCTGGCCAGCTCGATGTGGCCCATGCGCTCGCGGCGGGTCTTGGTCAGCGTCACCTCGACGCCGCACTTCTCGCAGATCACGCCGCGGTGCTTCAGGCGCTTGTATTTGCCGCACAGGCACTCGTAGTCCTTGATCGGACCAAAAATCTTGGCGCAGAACAGGCCGTCGCGCTCCGGCTTGAAGGTGCGGTAGTTGATGGTTTCCGGCTTCTTGACCTCGCCCCAGGACCAGGAGCGGATCTTCTCCGGCGACGCCAGACCGATACCGAAGGCCTCGAAATCATCGATGCCGGTGGTCTGCTTCATCAGGTTCAAAAATTCTTTCACGATCGTATCCCCGCTTCAGGTGACCGAAAACCGCAGTTCGGTACTGCCTTATTCGCGCTCGAGCTCGATGTCGATACCCAGCGACCGGATTTCCCGCACCAGCACGTTGAACGACTCCGGCATGCCGGCCTCGATGCGGTAATCGCCGTCGACGATGTTCTTGTACATCTTGGTACGGCCGTTCACGTCGTCGGACTTCACCGTCAACATTTCCTGCAGCGTGTAGGCGGCGCCGTAGGCTTCGAGGGCCCACACTTCCATTTCGCCGAAACGCTGGCCGCCGAACTGCGCCTTGCCGCCCAGCGGCTGCTGGGTGACCAGGCTGTAGGGCCCGGTGGAGCGGGCGTGCATCTTGTCGTCGACCAGGTGGTTCAGCTTCAGCATGTACATGTAGCCGACGGTCACCTGACGGTCGAAGGCGTCGCCGGTGCGCCCGTCGTACAGCGTCGTCTGGCCGCTCTCGGGCAGTCCGGCCTGACGCAGCATGGCCTTGATGTCGGCCTCGCGGGCGCCGTCGAACACCGGGGTGGCCATCGGCACGCCACCGCGCAGGTTGTGCGCCAGCTCGGTGATCTCGCCGTCGTTGAAGGCGGCCAGATCGACGCCAGTGCCCTCGGACTCGTTATAGATGGTATGCAGCACCTCGCGCAGCTCCTTGGGCTTGCCGCCGGCATCGAGCACCTTGCCGATCTTGAGGCCCAGTGCCTTGGCCGCCCAGCCCAGATGCGTTTCCAGCACCTGGCCCACGTTCATGCGGGACGGCACGCCGAGCGGGTTCAGAATCACGTCGACCGGCGTGCCGTCGGCCATGTACGGCATGTCCTCGGCCGGCACGATCACCGAGATCACGCCCTTGTTGCCGTGGCGGCCGGCCATCTTGTCGCCGGGCTGCACGCGGCGCTTCTGCGCAACGAACACCTTGACCATCTTGAGCACGCCGGGTGGCAGCTCCTCGCAGGTGGTCAGCGTCTTGCGCTTCTCGTCCTGCAGCTCGTCGAATTCCTTGCGCTTGCGGGCCAGCTGCTCGAGGATGCGCTCGACCTGCGCCGCCGCGTCGGCGTCCTTCAGACCGATGTCGCTCCACTTCTCACGCGGCAGGGCCGCCAGATACTCGGCCGTGATGGCCGTGCCGGCCTTGAGCTTGTTCGGGCCAACCTGCGCCTCCTTGCCGACCAGCAGGCGCTCGATGCGCGCATACGCGTCATCCGCGGTGATGCGGTACTGGTCGTCGAAGTCCTTCTTGACGCGCGCCAGGGCCTCGGCCTCGATGGCCTTGGTGCGCTCGTCCTTGGTGACGCCCTCGCGGGTGAACACGTGCACGTCGATGACAGTGCCCACCACGCCGGCCGACACGCGCAGCGAGGTGTCCTTCACGTCGGACGCCTTCTCGCCGAAGATGGCACGCAGGAGCTTCTCTTCCGGCGTCATCTGCGTCTCGCCCTTGGGCGTGACCTTGCCGACCAGAATGTCGCCCGGGCGCACCTGGGCGCCGATGGCGATGATGCCGGACTCGTCGAGATTGGCCAGCGCCGCTTCGCCCACGTTCGGGATGTCGGCGGTGATTTCTTCCGGACCCAGCTTGGTGTCGCGCGACACGCAGGTCAGTTCCTGGATATGGATGGTGGTGAAGCGGTCTTCCTGCACCACCCGCTCGGAGATGATGATCGAGTCTTCGAAGTTGTAGCCGGACCACGGCATGAACGCGACCAGCACGTTCTGGCCCAGCGCCAGCTCGCCGATGTCCGTGGACGAACCGTCCGCCAGCACGTCGCCGCGTTCGATGCGGTCACCCGCCGCCACCCTCGGGCGCTGGTTGATGCAGGTGTTCTGGTTCGAGCGCGTGTACTTGGTCAGGTTGTAGATGTCGACGCCCGAGGCACCGGCGCCGGCTTCGTCGTCGTTGACACGCACCACCACGCGGCCGGCATCCACCGACTCGACCACGCCGCCGCGCAGCGCCACCACGGCGGTGCCGGAGTCGCTGGCCACGGTGCGTTCCATGCCGGTGCCGACCAGCGGCTTGTCGGCGCGCAGCGTCGGCACGGCCTGACGCTGCATGTTCGAGCCCATCAGGGCGCGGTTGGCGTCGTCATGCTCGAGGAACGGGATCAGCGACGCCGCCACCGACACGATCTGCCGCGGCGACACGTCCATGTACTGCACCCGGTCCGGGGTGGTCATGGTGAACTCGTTCTCGTGACGACAGGAGATCAGGTCATCCACCAGACGGCGCTTGGCGTCGATCCGGGTGCTCGCCTGGGCGATCACATACTCGGGCTCGTCGAGCGCCGACATATAGACCACTTCGTCGGTGACCTCGCCGTCCCGCACCACCCGGTACGGCGTTTCCAGGAAGCCGTAATCATTGGCGCGCGCGAACACGGCCAGCGAGTTGATCAGGCCGATGTTCGGGCCTTCCGGCGTCTCGATGGGACACACGCGCCCGTAGTGCGTGGCGTGGACGTCGCGCACCTCGAAGCCGGCGCGCTCACGCGTCAGGCCGCCCGGACCCAGCGCGGAGATGCGCCGCTTGTGGGTGATTTCCGACAGCGGGTTCACCTGGTCCATGAACTGCGACAGCTGCGAAGAGCCGAAGAACTCCTTGATCACCGCCGACACCGGCTTGGCGTTGATCAGATCCTGCGGCATCAGGCCTTCGGACTCGGCGAACGACAGGCGCTCCCGCACGGCGCGATCGACGCGCACCAGACCGATGCGGAACTGGTTCTCGATCATCTCACCGACGCAGCGCACGCGGCGGTTGCCCAGATGATCGCCGTCGTCGACGGTGCCGTCGCCGTTCTTGATGTCGATGAGGCGCTTCAGCACCGCGACGATATCTTCGCGTGACAGCACGCCGGAGCCGGTGACTTCCGCCCGGCCAACGCCGCGGTTGAACTTCATCCGCCCGACCGCCGACAGGTCGTACAGCTCGCCGCTGAAGAACAGATTGTTGAACAGCGTCTCGGCAGCATCGCGCGTCGGCGGCTCGCCGGGACGCATGATGTGGTAGATCTCGACCAGCGCGTCCTGGCGCCCGGTGGTGTGATCCACGCGCAAGGTGTCAGAAATGTAGGCGCCGCGATCGACGTCGTTCACGTACAGCACGGCCAGCTCGCTCACGCCGGCGGCGCGCAGCTTGTCCAGCAGGGCGGCGTCGATGACCGCGTTGGCCTCGGCGAGGATCTCACCGCTGCTGGCGTCCACCACGGCCTTGGCGAGCACCTTGCCGTAGACGTAGTCGGCCGGCACGGTCAGCTCGCGCGTGCCGCTCGCCTCGAGCTGCTTGGCCTGACGGGCCGAGATGCGCTTGCCGGCGGACACGATGACCTTGCCCTTGGCGTCGACGATGTCGAACGTCACCTGCTGGTTGCGCATGCGCTCGGGGACCAGGTCGAGCGTGATCTGCTCGCCCGCGATGCGCAGCGTGTCGGTCTCGAAGAACATCCCAAGGATGTCCTCGACGCCGTAATTCAGCGCGCGCAGCAGGACCGTCGCAGGAATCTTGCGCCGGCGGTCGATGCGCACGTAGACCAGGTCCTTGGGATCGAACTCGAAATCCAGCCAGGAGCCGCGGTACGGGATGATCCGGGCCGAGAACAGCACCTTGCCGGATGAATGGGTCTTGCCCTTGTCGTGCGTATAGAACACGCCCGGCGAGCGGTGCAGCTGCGAGACGATGACACGCTCGGTGCCGTTGATGACGAACGTGCCGGTGTCGGTCATCAGGGGGATCTCCCCCATGTAGACCTCCTGCTCGCGCACGTCCTTCACCACGCGGTTCTTGCCCGCCTTGTCGTAGATGGCCAGGCGCACCCGAGCGCGCAGCGGCGCGGCGTAGGTCATGCCGCGCACCTGGCAATCCAGCACGTCGAACGGCGAGCGACCCAGGCGGTACTCGACGAACTCGAGCGCCGCCGCGCCGGTGCTGGACTGGATCGGAAACACCGAGCGGAAGGCCGCCTGCAGGCCGACGTCGTCGCGCCGCTCCGGGGGTACATCCGTCTGCAGGAAGCGCCGATAGGAATCCAGCTGCATCTGCAGCAGGTTCGGCACTTCGAGCACCTCCGGCCGACGGCCGAAATTCTTGCGGATACGCTTTTTCTCGGCGAATGAGTAAGCCATGGATCGCAGCCCCCAGAAACCGTTCAGATGTCGCTCAACAGCACGTCCGGCCGCGTGCCACGCAGCCGGCCGCCAGCACGCAAAGCGGCCTAAAAATCAGACAAAAGAAGACCCCGACGCGATCCGGCCGGGCATATACACCGGCAACGCGCGCCTGGGGCCTTCCTTTGACTTGCAGTCGACCCCGGCCGGCGGGCGGCCGTCGATCGACTGCGCGGCGCGCCCGGCCGAGAACCCGGCCGGGCGCTGCGTGGCGAGGATTACTTGACCTCGGCCGCCGCGCCCGCCTCGACCAGCTGCTTGACCACGTCCTCGGCCTCGGCCTTCGGCACGCCGGTCTTGATGGTGGCCGGCACGGCCTCCACCAGGTCCTTGGCTTCCTTCAGGCCCAGCCCGGTCAGGCCGCGCACCACCTTGATGACGTTGACCTTGTTGTCGCCGAAGCTCGACATGACGACGTCGAACTCGGTGCGCTCCTCGACCGCCGGGCCGGCGTCGCCGCCCGCCACCGCCACCGGGGCCGCGGCGAAGGCCGCCGCGCTGACACCGAACTTCTCTTCCATCATGCCGATGAGGTCGACGATTTCCATCACCGTCATATTGGAAATCGCGTCGAGAATTTCTTCTTTGCTAACCGCCATGGTCCTGACTCCTGGGAACGAAAACGAAAAAAATTAAAAAGCGCCGCGACCGAACCGGCCCGGCATCAGCCCTGCTTCTGGTCGCGCACCGCCGCCACGGTGCGCACCAGCTTGCTGTGCGGGGCCGCCAGCGTGCGCACGAACTTGGCGATCGGCGCCTGCATCACGCCCATCAGCTGGGCGATGGCCTCGTCGCGGGTCGGCAGCTTCGCCACAGCGTCGAGATCCTCAGGCCGCAGCAGGCGGCCGGCAACGGCCACCAGGCGCACTTCGGCTTTCGGATTCGCCTTGCGGAAATCGCGCACCATGCGCGCAGCCGAACCCGGCTCGCCGCGCGAGAACGCCACCATCAGCGGGCCGCGGGTCGCCTCGCGCACACACTCAAAGCCGGTGCCCTCGACCGCCCGCCGCAGCAGGGTGTTCTTGACCACCTTCAAGTACACGTCCGCCTTGCGCGCCTCGCGCCGCAGGCCGGTTACCTGGGCGACGGTGAGACCGCTCAGTTCAAGCCCTACCAGCACCGGTGCGTTGGCCGCCACGGCGGCCACTTCGCTCACGATTGCCTGTTTTGTTTCAAGAATGCTCGCCACGGCCAGATTCCTTTGTTTGACTGCGTGAAGCCGGCTTACTGGCTCAGACTCGCCAGATCAACCGACAGGCCGGGGCCCATGGTCGACGACACGGTTACCTTGCGCAGATAAGCGCCCTTCGACGTGGCAGGCTTGAGCTTGTGCACGTCGGCCAACACCGCGGCGAGGTTCTCCTGCAGCGCCTCGACGGTGAACGAGGCACGACCGATGACACAGTGCACGATGCCGGCCTTGTCGGTGCGAAACCGCACCTGGCCCTTCTTCGCATTGCTGACGGCGGTGGCCACGTCCGGCGTCACCGTTCCGACTTTCGGGTTCGGCATCAGGCCACGCGGGCCGAGCAGCTGACCGAGCGTACCAACCACGCGCATGGCGTCCGGCGCGGCGATCACGACGCTGAAGTCGATATCGCCACCGCGCATGCGCTCGGCGAGGTCTTCCATACCCACCGCGTCGGCACCCGCCGCTGTGGCCGCCTCGGCGGCCTGACCCTGCGCGAATACCGCGACCCGCGCCTTTTTGCCGGTGCCGTGCGGCAGCACGGTGGCACCGCGCACCACCTGGTCGGACTTGCGCGGGTCGACGCCGAGATTCAGCGCCACATCGAGCGACTCGTCGAACTTGGCGGTCGCCGCTTCCTTCAGCAGCCCGAGCGCATCGGCCAGGGGCAGCAGACGGCGCCCCGCCAGACGCGCGTCGATTTCACGCCGTCGCTTGCTGGCGGCCATGTCAGACACCCTCCACGGTAAGGCCCATGCTGCGCGCGCTACCGGCAATGGTGCGCAGCGCCGCTTCGAGATCCGCCGCCGTCAGGTCGGGCTCTTTGGCGCGCACGATTTCCTCGAGCTGCGCCCGGGTCACCGAGCCCACCTTGGTGGTGTTCGGATTCGAACTGCCCTTGCCGATGCCCGCCGCCTTGCGCAGCAGCACCGAGGCCGGCGTGGTCTTCTTGATGAAGGTGAAGCTGCGGTCTTCGTAGACCGTGATCACCACCGGCACCGGCAAGCCCGGCTCCAGGGAGGCCGTGTCGGCGTTGAACGCCTTGCAGAACTCCATGATGTTCACGCCGCGCTGGCCGAGCGCCGGACCGACCGGCGGGCTTGGGTTGGCCTGCCCGGCCTTCACCTGCAGCTTGATGTACGCAGTGACTTTTTTTGCCATGTCGAATGTCCAGTTGACGGGTCAGACGCCGTATGGCTCCCCGCTGCTGCCCCTTTCGGGGCGGCTAAGCTTTCTCTACCTGGGAGAAATCCAGTTCGACCGGCGTGGACCGGCCAAAAATCATGACCGATACGTTCAATCGGTTCTTCTCGTAATTGACGTGTTCCACGACACCATTGAAATCGTTGAACGGGCCATCGGCCACGCGCACCATCTCGCCGACCTCGAACAGCACCTTCGGGCGCGGCTTGTCCTGCCCCTCGCGCACGCGGCTGAGGATTTCGTCCGCCTCGCGCTCGGTGATCGGCGCCGGCTTGTCGGCGGTGCCGCCGATGAAACCCAGCACGCGCGGCACGCTGCGCACCAGGTGCCAGGTCTCCTCGTCCATTTCCATCTGCACCAGCACATAGCCGGGGAAGAACTTGCGCTCGCTGGAGCGCTTCTGGCCGTCCTTCATCTCGACCACTTCCTCGGTCGGGACCAGGATGTCGCCGAAGCGATCCTCCAGGCCGGCGCGCGCGATACGCTCCTTGAGCGTGCGCTGCACCGTTTTTTCGTAGCCCGAGTAGGCGTGCACCACGTACCAACGCATCGCCATCGGTCAGCCTCCAAGACCCATGAAGCCCCCGATCGCGAGGTTGATCAACCAGTCAAACAGCCACAGCATGAGGCCGACTACCACCGCCGCCAGAAACACCACACCCGTCGTTTGCAGCGTCTCGCGCCGGGTCGGCCAGATCACGCGCCGCACCTCGGCGCGCGAGTCCTTCAGGAACCCCCACAGCCGTGCGCCGGGACCACTGCGCGCGGCGAGCGCCAGCGCCATGAACACACCGGCCAGCACCGCCGCCACACGCAGCACCTGCGCCTGGTCCGACAGGGCATAGAAACCCACTATGCCGGCCACAAGCACGGCTGCGGCCAGACCCAGCTTCAATCGATCCGCAAAGCCTTGCCTGGCGACCGGCGCATTGACTGCCATGTTCGTGAGCCTTACAAGAACCTTGCTGAAAACCTGAGCCGGGAATGGCAGGCCAGGAGGGAATCGAACCCCCAACCTGCGGTTTTGGAGACCGCCGCTCTGCCGATTGAGCTACTGGCCTGTACCGTGCAACCCCCGGCTTGCCGTTGCCGGCTCGCCCTTACTCGATCACCTTGGTGACCACGCCGGCGCCGACCGTGCGGCCGCCTTCGCGGATGGCGAAGCGCAGGCCGTCGTCCATCGCGATCGGCGTGATCAGCGACACCTGCAGGTTGACGTTGTCGCCCGGCATCACCATCTCGGTGCCCGCCGGCAGCTCGCAGCTGCCGGTCACGTCGGTGGTGCGGAAGTAGAACTGCGGACGGTAGCCCTTGAAGAACGGGGTGTGACGGCCACCCTCTTCCTTGGACAGGACGTACACCTCCGCCTCGAACTTGGTGTGCGGGGTAATCGAGCCGGGCTTGCACAGGACCTGCCCACGCTCGACGTCATCCCGCTTGGTGCCACGCAGCAGCACGCCGACGTTGTCGCCCGCCTGGCCCTGGTCCAGCAGCTTGCGGAACATTTCGACGCCGGTGCAGGTGGTCTTGACGGTCGCCCGCATGCCGACGATCTCGATTTCGTCGCCCACCTTGACGATGCCCCGCTCGACGCGCCCGGTCACCACGGTGCCGCGGCCGGAGATGGAGAAGACGTCCTCGACCGGCATCAGGAAGGCGCCGTCGATGGCCCGCTCGGGTTCCGGGATGTAGCTGTCGAGCGCGTCGACCAGCTTCAGGATGGCCGGCACGCCGATGTCGCTCTGGTCGCCTTCGAGCGCCTTCAGCGCGCTGCCGGTGATGATCGGCGTGTCGTCGCCCGGGAAGCCGTACTGGCTCAGCAGTTCGCGCACTTCCATCTCGACCAGCTCAAGCAGCTCGGGGTCGTCCACCATGTCGGCCTTGTTCAGGAACACGACGATGTACGGCACGCCCACCTGGCGCGCCAGCAGGATGTGCTCGCGGGTCTGCGGCATCGGGCCGTCAGCGGCCGACACGACCAGGATGGCGCCGTCCATCTGCGCCGCGCCGGTGATCATGTTCTTCACGTAGTCGGCGTGGCCCGGGCAGTCGACGTGCGCGTAGTGGCGCACCGTGGACTCGTACTCGACGTGCGCGGTCGCAATGGTGATGCCGCGCGCCCGCTCTTCCGGCGCGTTATCGATCTGGTCGTAGGCCTTGAACTCGCCACCAAAACGCTCCGCGCCAATCTTGGTCAGCGCCGCCGTCAGCGTCGTCTTCCCGTGATCCACGTGACCAATCGTCCCCACGTTCACGTGCGGCTTGGTTCGCTCAAATTTGGCCTTGGACATGCCCTAACCTCGTCTGGACTTGAACGGATGCCGACCCTGCGGCGCTGAAAAACCAACTGGTGCTCACGACTGGAATCGAACCAGCGACCTCTTCCTTACCAAGGAAGTGCTCTACCGACTGAGCTACGTGAGCGTTCGTACCCGGTAACAATGGAGCGGGTGATGGGAATCGAACCCACGCTATCAGCTTGGAAGGCTGAAGTTCTACCATTGAACTACACCCGCACCGGCACCTCACCGGCGCCGAAAATCGCTGCAAAAACAGCCAGTCACGGGAAGATCCAAATGGTGGAGGGGGGAGGATTCGAACCTCCGAAGGCTGAGCCGTCAGATTTACAGTCTGATCCCTTTGACCGCTCGGGAACCCCTCCAGGGTAAAGAGCCGCGCATTATCTTGGGCATCGCAAGCTGCGTCAACCTGTAACGCGCCGACGCGGAGCGGGCCGCGGCTGGCTGCGCCCGGCGCCCGAAACTGGAGCGGGTGAAGGGAATCGAACCCTCACTAAGAGCTTGGGAAGCTCCCGTTCTACCATTGAACTACACCCGCGCGGGTCGGTGATTCTAGCCAGCGCGGTTACGCTCCGGCAAGGCGATGGGTCGCGGTCAACGCCCTTTGATGCCGCGCCACGAGTCGGCAGGTGTCTGCCGACCATCGCCGGCCGACCCCGGCTTCCCCTCCACGCGCCGCATGATGTTGTCACGCAGGACGCTTTGCACATCGGGCCGCACTTTGAACGCGCCGGGCCGGCCGCTTATCCGCAACGGCACCGGCGCCTCACGAACATCGGGCCGGGTCGTACCGTCATTGCTGCGGCGCACCGTCGCGGCGCGCAGGCGGTAATCGACCTCACCGCCGGCGAGGTCCAGGTCGCCCGCACCGGTGATGCGGTAGAACCTGCCACCCCGAAAGCGCTCCTGCTCGACCAGAAAGTCGTTACTGCGCCACACGCCGGCGCGAATCGGACCGCTCACACGCAGCACCGGAAAGCGCATGTCCGGGCTCGGGTCGCAGGGCTCTGCCTCCTTGCCGCGGGCCCGATCCAGCGCCGCGCGTGCCAGGCATACGCTGCGGTCCACGTTGATGCCCTTGAGCACGCCGTCGGCGCCATCCAGGCGCGCCGTGCCATTCAGGCTGCGGAGCAGTGCGTCTCCCGCCGCTGCGACGCCGCGAACATCGACGTCGACCGCAAAACGCCCGCGCGCCGTGTCCTGCCCGGTCAGGGCGCGCAGCAGTGGATCGATCGCGACATTGCGTGCCGCGAGCCGCATGTGCAGGCGCGGTTCGCCGCGACCGGTGGCGTCGACACGCGCCGTGCCGTCGACCTCCCCGCCATACAGCCCCGCCTTGACCGGCTCGAGCGCCAGCCGCTGCCGCCCACCCCGCAGGCGCACGGTGAGCGGCTCCACGACGACGCCGCGCAGCGCGAGCGTGCCGATCTTGAGCGTTCCCGTGAGGTCGAACCCGGTCAAGCGGCGCAGCGCGGCAGCTGGGGACGGCGCGACCGGGGGCGCCGGTTCGTCTGCTGCCGGGCGCCCAGGTGCCGCCGCAGCCGGCGCAGCGGGCGACTTGAGGTAGCGATCCAAATCGAGGCGCGCGCCGTCGAGATCGAAACGGACCGCCGGCTGCGCGAAATTGCGCAAGCGGGCGTTACCGTGCCATCGACTGCCATCGACTGTCAGTTCGACACGCGCCAGATTGACCTCATCCGCGCTGCCCCCGACTTCGAGGCGGCCACTGATGTCCGTCAACGCCTCCGGGTCCGCCGTGTCCAGGGTGACGCCCAGGCGCGCCGCCAGCGCCCGCGCGTCCAGCCGCCCCAGGCGCAGTTGCGCACCCAGCACGGTGCCGTGATCGGCACGCGCCACGGTAAGGTCGCCGGAGACGGCCAGGGGCTCGCCTTCGAGCGTCAGGCCCTGCAAACGCAAGCGCGACTGCGCGGCGTCGAACGTCGCCTCTGTCTGCAGGCGCAGGGGCAGAGGTTCTCGCAGCCGCGAACCGCTCGCCGTGGTCGTCAGCCGAAGCGCGCGGGCGCGCCAGGACGCCGCACCCACCCATTGCAGCGTGGTGGCCAAGTCCGCCTCGACGCTGCGCACCGGATCGCCCATATCCAGCGTGGCCGAGGCGGTCAGGGGTATCGGCTGACCCGGATCGAGGCCCGTCAGGCGCACGTTCAGACCGCGAACGCGGGCCCATTTGCCGCTCCGCCGGTCAGTCCACAGAAAGTCGCCATCGCGCACCTGCAGGTGGCCGATACCCACTCGACCGGCGAGACGCGCGGCGACCCCCGGCTCACCGGCCGACGGCGAGGGAGAGTCGCTTTTCGATGGGGCAGGCAGCAAGTCCGCCCAGTTGGAACCGCCGGCCGCATCCAGCGCAAGGCGCAGCTGCGGGCGGTCGATTTCCAGGCTGGCCACCTGCAAACGCCCCCGCAGCAGCGGCCACAGACGCAGGTTGGCGCGCGCGGCGTCGATACTCGCGAACGGCTCCGACCCGAAACCTTCGGCATCGGCCAATGCCAGGCGCGGCAGGACGACGGCCGGACGCGGCAGCACCGACACGCGGATGTCGCCGTCGACGGTCAGCTCCCGCCCGGTGTGCGCGCGGGCGGCGACGATCAGCATGCTGCGCAGGGTTTCGCCGTCAACCAAGCGCGGCAGCAAGGCCAGGGTCGCGCCGAGTGCGGCCACCAGGCCCAGGATCGTCAGCAACAGGCGGCGTGTCCAACGCATGGCAACAACCGGTCAGGATGCGAATAGGCGGCGGACGCTCGGGCTCAGGCAACCCGCCAGATCAGGCTCGCCATGCGGCCGGTGACCCCGTCACGGCGGTAGGAGAAATACCGCCCGGCATCCGTCACCGTACAGGCTTCGCCACCACTCACCCGACGCACCCCGGCCGCTTTCAGGGCACGGCGCGCCAGACCGTACAGGTCCGCCCGCCAGCGATCGCCCGCACCCGCGGCGAAGCACGCCGCCGACGCGGCGTCGACGCCTGTGAACGCCGCATGAACTTCCGGGCCCACCTCGAACGCCGCCGGACCGATGGCCGGCCCGAGCCAGGCGCGCAGCGAACCCGGGGGCGCGGCGAAACGTCCAACCGCCGCGCCGACGATGCCGGCTGCGAGTCCGCGCCAGCCGCAGTGCACGGCGGCCACTTCCCGCCCATCGTCGCTGCATAGCAGCAGCGGCAGACAGTCGGCGGTCAGCACCGCGCAGACGATGCCCGGACGATCCGCATGGCGCGCATCCGCGGTGCTGCCGGGCGGATCGTCCGGACCGGCCACCGCCCGGCCATGCACCTGCGTAAGCCACGCCGGCGACGCCGGCAGCCGCAGCGCCCCAATCAGAGCGGCGCGGTTTGCGGCGACTGCGCGCGGGTCGTCGCCAACGTGATCACCGAGATTGAAGCCGGCGTAGGGACCACCACTGGCGCCGCCCAGGCGCGTGGTGCTCGCCGCGCGCACGCCGGGCGGCAGCGGCCAGTCGGGCGTGAAGACGCCGACTTCAGGCATCGGCCCGCTGCGCCTCGCGAGCCAGCACGGCGAGCAGCTGCGCCATGTCATCCGGCAACGGAGCTTCAAAGGTCACTGGCGCGTCGTCCCGCGGGTGCGGTAGTTCCAGCCGCGCGGCGTGCAGCGCCTGGCGGCGAAAAGCGCCGATCGCCGCCTGGCACTCGGCGCTCGCCCCCGGCGGCAGGCGCAGCCGGGCGTAGGTCGGGTCACCCACCACGGCGTGCCCGATGCTTGCCAGATGGACCCGGATCTGATGCGTGCGGCCGGTTTCGAGCAGCACGCGCAGCAGCGTTTGGTGCGCGAAGCGCTGTGCCACGCGGTAGTGGGTGACCGCCTCGCGGCCACCCTGACCCACCGCCATGCGCGTGCGATCGGTGCGGTGGCGCCCGATCGGCGCGTCCACCGTGCCCCCGGCGATGATCTGCCCCTGCACCAGGGCCAGATACTCACGGTGCACCGCACGCTCGGCGAGCAGCTCGACCAGGCGCTTGTGGGCCGGCAAGGTGCGCGCCACCAGCAGCAGGCCGGTGGTGTCCTTGTCGAGGCGATGCACGATGCCGGCGCGCGGCACGTCGGCCAGGCCCGGGTCGTGGTGCAGCAACGCGTTCATGAGCGTGCCGGCCGGATTGCCGGCGCCCGGGTGCACCACGAGGCCCGCGGGCTTGTTCACCACCAGCAGGTCGGCATCCTCATGGACGATGTCGAGCGTGATCGCCTCCGCCGTCGACGGCGCCTGCGTGTTCTGAGACGGCACATCGATGCTGATGTTCTCGCCGCCGCGCAGCCGGCCGCTGGCGGCAACCACGGCCCCATCCACCGCCACGCGGCCGTCACGAATCCATGCCTGCAGGCGGCTGCGCGAGTAATCCGGCAGCAGCACGGCGAGCACCTGATCCAGCCGCTTGCCGGCCAGCTCGGGGGGCGTTTGATATAGTTCGCGCGCTTCCATTGGACGTCCGTTCCGCGATGCAGCGCATTCTAAACGCCGCGCGCAACCCCGCCCCTCGAGAATTGCCCGTGCCCCTGTCGCCCCGTGCCGGCCTGCGTCTGTGCTGCCTCGCCCTGCTGTTGACCCTGCTGGCGGCCTGCGGCGGCGAACCCAACACCAAGCCGGCGGACGACCGCACCGAAGGCTGGTCGGTCGAGAAGCTGTACACGGAAGCCCGCAAGGCACTGCTCGACAATGGCTACCAGGAAGCGATCGACCTGTACGGCAAACTCGAAGCACGCTACCCCTACGGCGTCTACTCGCAGCAGTCGCTGATCGATATCGCCTACGCCTATTACAAGAACGGCGACGCGGAGCTTGCCATCGAGTCCGCCGACCGCTTTGCGCGCCTGTACCCGCTGCATCCGAACGTCGAGTACGCCTACTACCTGAAGGGGCTGGTGCACTTCAAGCGCGATGTGTCCATTCTGGAAAAGTGGCTGCCGCAGAATCTGTCGGCGCGCGACATGAGCAACGCCCGCCAGGCCTTCGACGAGTTCGCCCAGCTGCTGCGCAGCTTCCCGGACAGCCGCTACGCAGCCGACGCCCGCCAGCGCATGGTGTACCTGCGCAACCAGCTCGCCGAGCACGACATTCTCGTGGCGCGCTACTACATCAAGCGCGGCGCCTACGTGGCCGCTGCCGGGCGCGCCCGGCACGTGGTCGAAATCTACCCGCGCAGCGCTTTTACGCCCGAGGCGCTTGAAGTCATGGTCACCGCCTACCGTATCCTTGGCCAGGACACCCAGGCCAACGACGCGCTGCGCGTGCTGAACCTCAACTACCCGAGCCACCCGGCCACCGAACGCGCCGGCAAGCTCGCCAGCGCCCAGTAACGCCGCCCGACGCGGCGAGGAGCGAGCCGCCATGTGGGACTTCTTCCAGACCGTGCGTCACCGCCACTCGGTGCGACGCTACCAGCCGGACATGCCGGTCGAGCCGGAAAAGCTGCACGCCATCCTGGAGGCGGTGTCGACCGCCCCCTCGGCCGGCGACCTGCAGTCCTACCACATCCACGTCCTGAGCTCGGCCGGCGACCGGGCGCGCCTGCAGGAAGCGGCGCCGGATCAGACCTTCATCGCCGAGGCACCGCTGGCGCTGGTGTTCTGCGCCGACCGGGCGCGTCCGCGCGAGCGCTTCGGCGAGCGCGGCAGCGAGCTGTTCGCCACCCAGGACGCCACCATCGCCGCCGCCTACGCGCAGCTCGCCGCGGTCGCCGCCGGCCTGGCCTCGGCCTGGATCGGCCGTTACGACCGCGCGCAGGTCGCCGCCCAGCTCGAACTGCCGGCGCACCTCGACCCGGTCGCCATCATCAGCATGGGTTATCCGGCCGAACTGCCCGCCCCGACGCCACGACGGCGCCTGGACGAGGTCGTCACGCGGCGCTGAGGGCAACGCCGCACGGTCTCGCCGGACACGCGAGCGGCGCTAGCCACCGCGGCATGAGCGGGCGGCTGTTGACGCCGGTCAAGACGCTTGTGGGAAGCGCCACGATCATGCGTCTCGTCCCCTCCCCCGGCAGCAGGTGAACCCGGCGTCACGGCGTCCGGCGCCTCGAGGAGGGCCTTGCTCATAAGGAGATGAGACCCCATGGCGACCCACACCCAGACTCCCAGTGAACAGCTGCTGCGCGAGTACATGCGCGCGCCCCTGCTGGCGGTGCCAACGACGCTGCTGGCGGTGTTCGCGCTCGGCGGCATGGCGGCGGTGTGGTATCTGTGCCTGTCCGGCCAGATGAGCTTCGGGGCCGGCGCCCTGATCAACGGCCTGCTCAGTTACGGACTGTTCAGTCCCATCCACGACGGCGCGCACCGCGCCATCTCGCGCATCGGCTGGCTGAACGAGACCATCGCCGACATCTCGCTGCTGTTCCTGTTCCCCTACGCGCCGATGGTGGCGCTGCGCTGGCTGCACAACCAGCACCACATCCATGCCAACGGCGTCGAGGATCCCGACCGCTTCGAGCACGACGCGCCCAAGTGGCAGGCGCCGCTGCGCTGGGCGTTGTTCGACGGTTGGTACATCTGGTACTTCTTCACCCGCGGTCAGCACCTGGTGAAGAAGCACAGGAACGAGCTGATCGTGTTCTATGCCTGCCTGGTCGCGGCGGTCGGCACGCTGATCGCCTTCGGCTACGGGTATGAACTTTTCATGCTGTGGTTCATCCCCACGCGCATCGCGCTGTTCCTGATCGCGGTCGTGTTCGTCATCCTGCCGCACCACCCCGCGCTGGTCAGCCACCACGAGGACCCCTACCTCGCCACCACCATGCGCATGGGCTGGGAATGGCTGCTGACGCCGCTGCTCGTGTACCAGAACTACCACCTGATCCATCACCTGTACCCGACGGTGCCGTTCTACAAGATGCACAAGGTCTGGTACCTGCGCTACGACGAGCACGTGAAGCACAACGTGAGCTATCAGACCGCGTTTGCGCTGGAGCCCGCCAACATCGACGTGCACCGCCAGTTCCATGCGCATGCCGGGCAGACGGGCCAGACCGTGGCAGCGCAGACCGCCGCCTGACGCGGGGATTCGGCCGGGGGCGATCGCCTGGGGCGATGACGCCCCCGGCGCCGAACAGTCCAGCCGATCAGTCCGACGGACGTGGTGTGGATTGCGTCGATCGTCGATGGGCGCTGTGCAGTGCCCGCCCGGCCCGGCTGCCGGAGGGCCGACCCAGCGCTTCGCTGATGTAGGCGCCGGCATTGGCCAGGGCATCCAGATCGACGCCCGTCGCGATGCCGAGCCCGTGCAGCATGTACACCACATCCTCGCTCGCCACGTTGCCGCTGGCGCCGGGCGCGTAGGGGCAACCGCCAAGACCGGCCACCGAGGCATCGACGCTGGCGATGCCAAGGTCGAGACAGGCCAGGATGTTCGCCAGCGCCTGCCCGTAGGTGTCGTGAAAATGCAGCGCCAGCGCCTGTCCGGGCGCCGCCTCGCGCACGCGCTGCAACAGCGCCCGTGCCTTGCCGGGCGTGCCGACGCCGATGGTGTCGCCGAGCGACACCTCGTAGCAGCCCAGATCGAACAACGCCGCCGTCAGCGCCGCCACCCGGCCGGGGTCGGTGGCGCCCTCGTACGGGCAGCCGAGCACGCAGGACACGTAGCCGCGCAGGCGCACGCCGGCAGCGCGGGCGGCGGCGGCGATGTCGCCGGCGCGGGCCAGCGATTCGTCGATGCTGCAACGGGTGTTGTGCTGCGAGAAGGTTTCCGAGGCGGCGGTGAACAGCCCCACCTCGCCGATGCCGGCGGCCATGGCCCGTTCGAGGCCCTTCACGTTCGGCGCGAGCGCGGCGTAGGTCACGCCGGCCCGGCGGGAGAGTCCTGCGCACACCGCCTCGCTGTCGGCCATCTGCGGCACCGCCTTGGGGCTGACGAAGGCGGCCACCTCGATGTATTCGAGCCCGGCCCGCTGCAGGCGCTCGATCAGGCCGAGCTTGACCGGGAGCGGCACCGTGTCCGGGATGTTCTGCAGGCCGTCCCGCGGACCCATCTCGCACAGGCGGATGCGCGGCGGCAGGGACCCGGACCACATGTCAGTCGCCCCCGGCGACGAAGCTGACCAGCACCGCCTCGGCCGGCACGAAATCGCCGACGCCGCCGCCGACCGTCTCGATCACCCCGTCGTGCGGGGCGTGGATGCGGTGTTCCATCTTCATGGCCTCGAGCACCAGCAGCAGGTCGCCCTTGCCCACGGTCTGGCCGGGTTCCACCACCACCTGCACCAGCTTGCCGGGCAGCGGCGCGGTCAGGCGCAGTTCGGCCTCTTCCTCGGCCGCCTCGGCCGCCAGCGGGTCGACGTACTGCAGGCGCAGCCGCTGCGGGCCGGCGAGTTCGACGACCCGCCCGGCGCGCCACACGCGCCAGGTCTGCCGCCCGGCCGGGCCGTCGACGCTCACGGCGTCGCCGTTCATGGTGCCGGCCAGGGCGCCGTCGAGATCACCGCATTGCCAGTCGTAGCCGCCGTCGTTGCGGCCGGTCAGGGTCACGGTGTGCGACGCGCCATCTGCGGCCTGCCACAGCACCCGCCGCACGGCCGGCACGCCGACCCGGAACGGCCCCGCCAGCGCCCATGGCGACCGGTCGCCAAGCCCCACGGTGGCGTGCTCGTCCTGGGTGAGCTGCCAGGTGGCGGCCAGCAGGGCATCGATGGTCGGTTCCACGGCTGCCGTGAGCCCATCCAGCACGCCTTCCAGCCAGCCGGTGTGATGCTCGACGGCGGCGAATTCGTCGGCGGCGAGGATGCGTTCCAGCAGCGCCACGTTGCACGCCACGCCCACGCTGGTGGTCTCGGCCAGCATGGCCAGCAGCCGCGCGCGGGCCTGTTCGCGGTCCTCGCCCCAGGCGATCAGCTTGGCCAGCAGCGAGTCGTAGTGCGGGGACACCGTGTCGCTGCTGTCGAAGCCGGTGTCGACGCGCCGGCCGGGGCCGGGCGCCGGCAGGGCCAGCGTGTCGAGCCGACCGACGCCGGGCAGAAAGCCGCGCGCCGGGTCCTCGGCACACAGGCGCACCTCGATGGCGTGGCCGTGGCGCCGGATGTCGGCCTGGGCGAGCGGCAGCGGCTCGCCAGCCGCCACGCGCAGCTGCCACTCGACCAGATCGAGCCCAGTGATGGCCTCGGTGACCGGGTGCTCCACCTGCAGGCGGGTGTTCATTTCGAGGAAATGGAAGGCCCCGTCCGGCGCCAGCAGGAATTCCACCGTGCCGGCGCCGCGGTAGCCGACCGCCAGCGCCGCGCGCACCGCGGCCTCACCCATCGCGGCGCGCAGCTCATCGGAAAGTCCGGGCGCCGGGGCTTCCTCGACCACCTTCTGGTGGCGGCGCTGCACCGAGCAGTCGCGCTCGAACAGGTGCACCGCCCGCCCATACGCGTCGGCGAACACCTGCACCTCGACGTGCCGGGCGTGGGTCACGTAGCGCTCGAGCAGCAGCGCGTCGTCGCCGAAGGCGGCCAGCGCCTCACGCCGGGCTGACGCGATGGCGTCGGCAAGGCCAGCGGCGCTGTCCACCCGGCGCATGCCCCGCCCGCCACCGCCGGCGGCCGCCTTGACCAGCAGCGGGTAGCCGACGCGGGCGGCCGCCTCGATCAGCTGCGCGTCGTCCGCGCCCGGCGCGTCGAAGCCCGGCACCACCGGCACGTCGGCCTGAACGACCAGGCGCTTGGCGGCGTCCTTGGCGCCCATGGCCTCGATGGCCTCCGGCGGCGGGCCGACGAACACCAGCCCGGCCTGCGCGCAGCGGCGCGCGAACACGGCGTTTTCGGCCAGAAAGCCGTAGCCGGGATGGATGGCCTGGGCGCCGCTCACGCGCGCGGCCTCCAGCACCGCATCCATCGACAGGTAGGAATCGGCCGCCGGCGCCGGGCCCAGGCGCACGGCGGCATCGGCCAAGCGCACGTGGCGGGCGCCCGCGTCGGCATCCGAGTACACGGCCACGGTCCGGATGCCGAGCCGGCGAGCAGTGGCGATGACGCGGCAGGCGATCTCGCCGCGGTTGGCGATCAGGAGCGTGTCGAACATCAGCGCATCCAGTGGGGCGCCCGGCGGGCGAAAAAGGCCTGCAATCCTTCCTGACCCTCGTCGGACACCCGAAGGCGCGCAATCAACGCGGCGGTGTCGCGCTTGATGGCGTCGCGGTCGGTGGCGGCGCCGACGTCATCCACCAGCCGCTTGCAGGCGCCGAGGGCCAGCGGGCCGCCGTGGAGCAGGTACTCGATCAGCGTGTTCACTGTCCCGTCCAAGGCCGCCGGCTCCACCACCTCGTGCAGCAGACCGATACGCAGCGCGTGGCGCGCATCGAAGCGCTCGCCGGTGAGGAAATAGCGCCGCGCCTGCCGCGGGCCGATGGCACGCACGACGTAGGGCGCGATGGTGGCCGGCGCCAGTCCCAGACGCACCTCGGTCAGCCCGAACCGCGCCGTGTCCACGCCCACGGCGATGTCGCAGCAGGCGACGAGCCCAACACCGCCGCCAAACGCCCCGCCGTTGACGCGCGCCACGGTCGGTTTCGGCAGCCGGTCGAGCGTCTCCAGCAACTGCGCCAGGGCCAGCGCGTCGGCCTCGTTCTGGTCGGCGCTGAAGTTCACCATCGAGCGCATCCAGTTCAGATCCCCGCCGGCCGAGAAGCTCTCGCCGGCGCCGGTCAGCACCACCGCGCGCACGGCCGGATCAGCCCCCAGGCGGCCCAGCACGTGCGTCAGCTCGGCGATCACCACGTCGTCGAAGGCGTTGTGCACCTGCGGGCGGTTCAGCGTGAGCGTGGCGACGCCGCGATGGTCGACGGCCGAGGTGATGGTTTGCAGCGGCTGCATGCGGGCCTCCGTCACATCCGGAATACGCCAAAGCGCGGCTCGGGGATCGGCGCGTTCAGCGATGCGGACAGCGCGAGACCCAGCACGGTGCGCGTGTCGGCGGGGTCGATCACGCCGTCGTCCCACAGCCGGGCGGTGGCGTAGTACGGGTGGCCCTGGCGCTCGTACTGTTCGCGGATCGGCGCCTTGAAGGCGTCCTCCGCCTCGGCGGACCAGGTATCGCCGCGCGCCTCGATGTTGTCGCGCCGCACCGTGGCCAGCACGCTGGCCGCCTGCTCGCCGCCCATCACCGAGATGCGCGCGTTCGGCCACATCCACAAGAAACGCGGCCCGTAGGCGCGGCCGCACATGCCGTAATTGCCGGCGCCGAACGAGCCGCCGATGATGACGGTGAACTTCGGCACCTGCGCGTTGGCCACGGCATGCACCAGCTTGGCGCCGTCCTTGGCGATGCCGCGGCTCTCGTACTCGCGCCCCACCATGAAGCCGGTGATGTTCTGCAGGAACAGCAGCGGGATGCGCCGCTGGCAGCACAGCTCGATGAAATGCGCGCCCTTGAGGGCGGATTCCGAGAACAGGATGCCGTTGTTGGCGACGATGCCGACCGGATGGCCCCACAGGTGGGCGAAGCCGCACACCAGCGTGTTGCCATACAGCTGCTTGAACTCCTGGAACTCGGACCCGTCCACCAGGCGGGCGATGACCTCGCGCACGTCGAACGGCTGGCGCGCGTCGGCCGGCACCAGACCGTACAGCTCATGCGCGTCGTGGCGCGGCGGCCGCGGCTCGCGCAGCGGGATGTCGACCGATTTTTGCCGGTTCAGCGTGGCGACGATGTCGCGGCAGATGCCGAGCGCGTGCAGGTCGTTGCGGGCGAGGTAATCGGTGACGCCCGACGTGCGGCTGTGCACATCGCCGCCGCCGAGTTCTTCCGCGCTCACCACCTCGCCGGTGGCGGCCTTCACCAGCGGCGGGCCGCCCAGAAAAATCGTGCCCTGGTTCCTGACGATGACCGTCTCATCGCACAGCGCCGGCACGTAGGCGCCGCCGGCGGTGCAGGAGCCCATCACCACCGCGAGCTGCGGGATGCCGGCCGCCGACATCACCGACTGGTTGTAGAAGATGCGCCCGAAGTGGTGCTGGTCCGGGAACACATCGTCCTGCAAGGGCAGGAAGCCGCCGCCCGAGTCCACCAGATAGATACACGGCAGGCGGTTCTCGAGCGCGATCTGCTGCGCGCGCAGGTGCTTCTTGACGGTCAGCGGGTAGTAGGTGCCGCCCTTGACGGTGGCGTCGTTGGCGACGATCACCACCTCCTGCCCGCACACCCGGCCGATGCCGGTGACGATGCCGGCCGACGGCGCCTCGTCGTCGTAGATTCCAAACGCCGCCAGCGGCGACAGCTCCAGAAACGGCGTGCCCGGATCGAGCAGCGCCTCGACCCGCTCGCGCGGCAGCAGCTTGCCGCGGGCGGAGTGCTTGGCCTTGGCCTGCGCCGGGCCGCCCTGCGCATACTGCGCGAGCTTGGCCCGCAGATCCGCCACCAGCGCGCGGTTGTGGGCGGCGTTGGCCGCGAACTCGGCCGTGGCGGCGTTCAGCTTGCTGTCCAGTACCGCCACGCGGGTCCTCCTCGGGTTCGTTGTGCGGCGCAGGCTACGCCGGATCGTCCGGCGCCACCCGCAGCAGGATTTTGCCCCGCGTGTGCTGACTTTCGCTCATCTCGTGCGCCCGCGCGGCGTCTTCGAGCGGCAGCACGGCACCGATCTGCGGTCGCAGCCGGCCCTGCGCGGCCATCTGCGCGATCGTCTCGAGCTGCGGACCGTCGGCGCGGGCCACCAGCAACTGCGAGGTCGCCGGCCCGATGTGCAGATCCTGCTCGGTCGGCACTGGACTCAGCAGCACGATGCGCGTGCCGGCATGCACCAGCGGCGCGCAGCCCTGCAGCGACACGCCGGCGAAGGCCGCGAAGACGACGTCCACGCCCGCCGGAAAGCGGTCGGCGACCGCGGCAGCGAAGTCCGGCGCCCGGTAATCCACCACCAGCGCGGCGCCGAGGCTGCGCACGAACTCGTGATTGGCCGGACTGGCGCTGGCGATGACCGTCGCCCCGGCGTCGCAGGCCAGCTGCACCGCGAGACTGCCGACGCCGCCGGCCGCGCCGGTGATCAGCACCACCTCGCCGGGCTTGAGCTGCCCGACCTCGAACAGACCCTGCCAGGCCGTGTGGCCGGCCACCGGCAGCGCCGCGGCCTGCTCGAAGCTGAGCTGCGGCGGCTTGTGCGCCAGCTTGGCGGCCTCGACCGGCACGAACTGCGCATACCCGCCCCAGTGCATCACGCGCTGCTGCAGAAAGCCGAACACCGCATCACCGACGGCAAAGCCCCGCACCGCCGCGCCGACGGCTGCCACCACGCCCGACACCTCGCGGCCCATGATGGCCGGAAACTCGCAGGCCACGAACTTCTGGAGCTGCCCCGAGCGGATGCGCCAGTCGATGGGATTGACGGCGGCGACGCGGACCGCCAGCAGCACCTGGTCGTCGGCGATGGGCGGCGTGGGCCGCTCGGCGAGGTGCAGCCGATCGGGGCCGCCGTATTCGTCGATGACGATTGCTTTCATGCGAGGGGATAGGTTGGGGTGGCCCCGAGGGGCGCCGCTTGATTCAGTGCGAAGCGGCCCTGGGAGCGAATTTGTGGATGCGGTGCGGGAACCGCGCCCATGGCGCGGTGTGGCTGGGCCTTGCGCGCAACATCCGCCCCGCGAACAAAGCAGGTGGCCCGGCTAGGGTGGGCGCCTACAGCAGCTCCACCGCCAGCGCCGTGGCCTCGCCGCCGGCCAGACAGATGCCGGCCACGCCGTACTTGCCGCCGCGCCGGCGCAGGGCATTCAGCAGCGTGACCACGATGCGCGCGCCGGAGGCGCCGACCGGATGCCCCAGCGCGCAGGCGCCGCCGAACACGTTCATCTTCCCGTGCGGGATGCGCAGCTCCTGCATCACCGTCATCGGCACCACGGCGAAGGCTTCGTTGACCTCGTACAGGTCCGGCTTGTCGGCCGTCCAGCCGAGCTTGCGCAGCAGCAGCTCGATGGCACCGACCGGCGCGGTGGTGAACCAGGCCGGGTCCTGGGCGTGCGTGGCGTGGCCAAGCACACGCGCCAGCGGCTTCAGGCCCCGGCGCGCGGCTTCCTCCTCGCTCATCAGCACCAGCGCCGCGGCGCCGTCGGAGATGGACGACGAGTTGGCGGCGGTGACCGTGCCGTCCTTCTTGAAGGCCGGCTTGAGGGTCGGAATCTTGTCGAGCTTGGCCGTGAGCGGCTGCTCGTCCTTGTCGTACACCACCTCGCCGGCCTTGGTCCTGACCGTCACCGGCACGATCTCGGTGGCCGAGTCACCCTCCAGCGTGGCCCGCTGGGCGCGCTTGAGCGATTCGATGGCGTAGGCGTCCTGCGCCTCGCGCGAGAAACCGCCCTTCTCGGCGCAGCGCTCGGCAAAGGCGCCCATCAGCAGGCCCTCGCGCACGTCCTGCAGGCCGTCGCAGAACATGTGGTCGAGCACCTCGCCGTGGCCCATGCGCAGGCCCTGGCGCACCTTGGGCAGGATGTACGGCGCGTTGCTCATGGACTCCATGCCGCCGGCGAGCGCCACGTTCACGTCGCCCGCACGGATCTGGTCGACGGCGTACATGGTCGCCTTCATGGCCGAGCCGCACATCTTGTTGACGGTGGTCACCGGCACGCCGAGCGCGAGACCGGCCTTGAGCACCGCCTGGCGACCCGGCGCCTGGCCCTGGCCGGCCGGCAGCACGCAGCCGATGTGTGCATCCTCGATCTGCGCGCCGTCGACGCCGGCGTCGGCCACCGCCGCGGCGATGGCGGCGGCGCCGAGGTCACTCGCCGTGAGACTCGCGAACTGGCCCTGAAAACTGCCCATTGCGGTGCGCCGGGCGGCGACGATGACAACTCCGCGACTCATGGTCTACCTCGTGCAAGTCGGCCGGCCGCGACGCGGCCGGCGTATCAGTAAAAATGGACCGCATCGCACGGCGGGACGCCCCCCCCCGCACCGCCGGATCTCAGGCCGTTTCCTCGAACAGCTCGCGCCCGATCAGCATGCGCCGGATTTCGTTGGTGCCGGCGCCGATGTCGTAAATCTTGGCGTCACGCAGCAGGCGGCCGGCCGGAAATTCGTTGATGTAACCGTTGCCGCCCAGGCTCTGGATGGCTTCGAGCGCCACGCGCACCGAGGCCTCCGACGCATACATGAGGCAGGCCGCGGCGTCCTTGCGGGTGGACCGGCCGGCATCCAGCGCGGCGGCAGTGCGGTAGGAGAACGCCCGCGCCGCCGCAAGCTGCGTATACATGTCGGCCAGCTTGCCCTGCATGAGTTCAAACGTGCCGATGGCGGCGCCGAACTGCTTGCGTTCGTGCACGTAGGGCAGCACCAGATCCATCGCCGCCTGCATGATGCCGATCGGCCCGCCGGACAGCGTCACGCGCTCGGTATCGAGCCCGCTCATCAACACCTTGACGCCCTGGTTCACCTCGCCGAGGACGTTTTCCGGCGGAATTTCGCAGTTCTGGAACACCAGCTCGCCGGTGTCCGAGCCGCGCATGCCGAGCTTGTCGAGCTTCTGCGCGGTGGAGAAACCCGGCATGCCGCGCTCGATGATGAAGGCCGTGATGGACCGCGAGCCGGCCGTGGCCGGGTCGGCGGTGCGCATGTAAACCACCAGCACGTCGGCCTGCGGGCCATTGGTGATCCAGAACTTGTTGCCGTTGGCCACCCATACCCCGCCACGCAGCTCGGCCCGGCAACGCATGGAGCCGACCACGTCGGAGCCGGCGCCCGGTTCGGACATGGCCAGCGCACCCAGGTGCTCGCCCGACAACAGCTTTGGCAGGTACTTGCGCCGCTGCGCGTCGGTGCCATTGCGACACAGGTTGTCCACGCACAGGTTGGCGTGCGCGCCGTAGGACATGCCGATCGAGCCCGACGCACGCGAGACCTCTTCCACGGCCACGGTCTGTGCCAGGTAGCCCAGCGCCGTGCCGCCGTACTCCTCCGGCACGGTCAGGCCCAGCAGCCCGAGTTCACCCAGCTGCGGCCACAGTTCGCGGGGGAAGGTGTTGCTGGCGTCGATCTCCTGCGCACGGGGGGCGATTTCGGCGTCCGCGAAACGGCGCACCAGCTCACGCAGGGCGTCCATTTCTTCCGAGATGTGTAGGTCGAAAGCCACCGCCTGCCTCCTAATCGGTGAACCACTCGCGCGCCGGCAAAGTGGGCGATGGTATCACCCGCCACGCGCCTCCCGTGGCCGCCAAGAACGCCCAGAACGCTGTGCTAGAGTCGCCCGCGCCACCCCCAACCAAGAAGGAGACTGCATCCGTGAAGCGCAAACTTGCCATGGCATGTGCCGCCGCCGCCATCAGCGCCGCCGCCGTCGCCCACGGCGCCGATCCCACTCCTGCCGAACGCGCCGTCGCGTACCGTCAGGGCGTCTATCACGCCATCGCCTGGAATTTCGGCCCCATGGCGGGCATGGTCAAGGGCGAGATCCCATTCGACGCCCAGGCGTTCGCGCTCAAGGCCGAGCGCGTGGCGTACCTGAGCGCGCTGCCGCTGGAGGGCTTCATCCCGGACAGCCTGGTGGGTCGATCCGAGGCCAAGCCGGAAATCTGGGACAACATGGACGACTTCAAGTCCAGGATGCAGACCTTCGAAACCGAGGCCGGCAAGCTGGCTGAAGCCGCCAAGACCGCCACCGCCGTGGACGCGCTGAAGCCGCAGTTCGGCAAGGTCGGTCAGTCGTGCAAGGACTGTCACGACAAGTACAAGAAGGACTGAAACGCGCCGTCGCCGCTTCGCAGTCCCCGGCCTCGCGTGGCCGGGGACTGCGAAGCGGGAAAATGACCGGCATGCGTGAAAAACAAAAAAGCCCGGGCGATTTGCACCGCCCGGGCTTTTTTTACTATGAATGGCGCGCCCGGAGAGATTCGAACTCCCGACCGCCTGGTTCGTAGCCAGGTACTCTATCCAACTGAGCTACGGGCGCGCGAGCCGGCAATTATCGAAATTTTCAGCCGGCCTTGTCAATCCGGAACAATGGCGGAGAGAGAGGGATTCGAACCCTCGATGGAGCTTTTGACCCCATACTCCCTTAGC
The DNA here is from genome assembly GCA_049322795.1 of Pseudomonadota bacterium. Classification (GTDB taxonomy): domain Bacteria; phylum Pseudomonadota; class Gammaproteobacteria; order Immundisolibacterales; family Immundisolibacteraceae; genus Immundisolibacter. Next base: position 54,283 of record JBMOQH010000015.1, read on the forward strand.
AGGGGAGCGCCTTCGACCGGCTCGGCCATCTCTCCGAAGGGCGCGCAGGATACCGCGCTTGGCCCGTTTGACGCAAAACGTCAGTCGTCGGCGCTCGTCGCCACCGCCACGCCGACGCGTTCGTGCTGGATCCGCTCATAGATTTCCGCCCGGTGCACCGGCACGTCGCGTGGCGCCTTGACGCCCAGACGAACCTGATTGCCCTTGGTGCCGAGTACGGTGATTTCGATGCCGTCGCCGATGACCAGCGTTTCGCCGGCCCGGCGTGTCAGGATCAACATGCTTACCCCCTATCGGTTCCCGGTGGTCACGGGTCATCCCATCGACCCTACTGCCCGATTCGGCGCAGGCAGCCCCACCTGGCGGCATTGCAACACAAACGATCGTTTTTTCAAACTCCCGCCTGGGCGAGGCCAAAGGCCTCGTGCAGCGTGCGCACGGCCAGTTCGAGGTATTTCTCGTCGACGATGACCGAGATCTTGATCTCCGAGGTCGAGATCATGCGGATGTTGATACCCTCGGCCGACAGCGCCTCGAACATGGTGGCCGCCACGCCGGCGTGCGAGCGCATGCCGACCCCGACCAGCGAAATCTTGGCGATCTTGTCGTCGCCGCCGACGCTGCGCGCGCCCAGCTCCGCCACCACGCCGGCCAATAGCGCCATGGCCGATGCGTAGTCGTTGCGGTGCACGGTGAAGCTCATCGTGGTCAGCCCATCCTGGCCGATGCTCTGCACGATGACGTCGATCTCGATGTTGGCGCGGGCGATCGGCCCGAAGATGGCCGAGGCCACGCCCGGGCGGTCCGGAATGCCGGCCACGGTGATTTGCGCCTCGTCGCGGTTGAAGGCGATGCCGGAAATGAGTGGTTCTTCCATCCCTTGGTCCTCGAACGTGATCAGAGTGCCCGGGCCGTCGACGAAGCTCGACAACACGCGCAGCGGCACCTTGTATTTGCCCGCGAATTCGACCGAGCGAATCTGCAGCACCTTGGCGCCCAGACTCGCCATCTCGAGCATTTCCTCGAAGGTGATGCGGTCGAGGCGCCGTGCACGCGGCTCGACGCGCGGGTCGGTGGTGTAGACGCCGTCGACGTCGGTATAGATCTGGCACTCGTCAGCCTTGAGCGCCGCCGCCAGCGCCACCGCCGTGGTATCCGACCCGCCTCGGCCGAGCGTGGTAATGCTGCCGTCCTGGTCCACGCCCTGAAAACCCGCCACCACGGCGACCTGACCGGCGCCCAGGCTGGCGCGCAGCCGCGCGTCGTCGATGTCCAGAATGCGCGCCTTGCTGTGCGCGCTGTCGGTCAGGATGTGCACCTGCGAGCCGGTGAACGAGCGCGCCGGCACGCCGCGGCCAGCGAGCGCCATGGCGAGCAGAGCGATCGACGCCTGTTCGCCGGTGGCGAGCAGCACGTCCATCTCGCGCGCCGGAGGCTGGGCGTTGACGGACCGGGCGAGCTTGATCAAGCGGTCGGTTTCGCCGGACATGGCCGACACCACCACCACCACCTGATGCCCCGCGGCGCGGGCGCGCTCGACGCGCTCGGCCACGGCGGCGATGCGCTCGGGGCTACCCATCGACGTCCCACCGTACTTCTGCACGATCAGGGCCATTGCCTGCCTTGCTCCAGGTTTGTGTTGAGAAAAACGCGGCGCGTCAGGCGAGTCGCTGACGCACCCAGTCGACCACGCCGGCGAGCGCCGCCGGCAGTGCCTGCGGCTGGTTGCCGCCGGCCATGGCCATGTCGGGCCGCCCGCCGCCCTTGCCACCGACCTGCTGGGCCACCACGCCGACCAGCTCGCCCGCCTTCACGCGGGCGGTCAGGTCGGCGCTCACGGCCGCCACCAGGCTCACCTTGTCGTCGGCCACGCCGGCCAGCACCAGCACCGCGCTGCCCAGCTTGTCGCGCAGGCGGTCGGCCTGTTCGCGCAGCGCCTTGGCATCGGTGACGTCAAGCTGCGCGGCGAGCACCTTGGCACCGGACACGTCGATGGCCTGATCGAGCAGGCTGTCGCCAGCCTGGCTTGCCAGCTTGGCGCGCAGGCGTTCGAGCTCCCTGTCCTGCTCGCGCTGACGGGCAAGCAGCTGCTCCAGCTTGTCGAGCACATCCGCCTCGCCGGCCTGCAAGGTCGCCGCCACAGCCTTCAGACGCTGGTCAGCCTCGAGCAGCCACTCGATGGCGCCCTCGCCGGCCACCGCCTCGATGCGCCGCACGCCGGCCGCCACGCCTGCCTCGGACACGATCTTGAACAGACCGATGTCGCCGGCGCGTGACACGTGCGTGCCACCGCACAGTTCGATGGAGAAATCGCCCAGGCGCAACACGCGCACCTGCTCGCCGTACTTTTCGCCGAACAGCGCCATGGCGCCGGCGGCCTGCGCCTCGGCGAGTGCCATTTCACGGACCTCGGCCTGCGCATTGGCGCGAATCTGCTCGTTGACCCGCGTCTCGATACGGGCCAACTCGTCGGCGGCAACAGGCTTGCCGTGCGAGAAATCGAAGCGCAGACGCTGCGCATCCACCAGCGATCCCTTCTGCGCGACGTGCGTACCCAGGACCTCGCGCAACGCGGCGTGCAGCAGATGGGTGGCGGAATGGTTGGCGCGTATGCGCGTGCGCCGGGCGGCGTCGACGCGCGCCGACACCTCGTCACCTACCGACAGCGCGCCGCTCTCAAGCGTGCCCACGTGCACATGCACGGCACCTTCCTTGCGCGTGTCCGCGACGGCAAACACACCAGCGCGCCCTGCAAGCACACCCGTGTCACCGACCTGGCCACCCGACTCGGCGTAGAACGGTGTGTGGTCCAGCACCACGCTGGCGGGCTGGCCCGCTTCGATGCGCTGCACCGGCGCTCCGTCGCGCAGCAGCGCGACCACGCGGGCGTTGTCTTCCTCGCGCTCGTAACCGGTAAATCGGTGCTCGGCCAAGGCCGTGGCATCAAGCACTTCGTTCAGGCGCAGATCGGCATCGAGCTGGAACTGGCTGGCCGCCCGCGCCCGCTCCCTTTGCTGCGCCATGGCCTGCTCGAAGCCGTCGAGATCGAGCGTGAGGCCGCGCTCGCGGGCGATGTCGGCCGTCAGGTCGACCGGAAAGCCGTAGGTGTCGTAGAGACGAAAGACCGTCTCGCCCGGAATGCACTGCCCGCCGAGACGCTGCATGTCGCGCTCGAGGATGGCGAGGCCATGCGAGAGGGTCTGCGCGAAGCGCTCTTCTTCCTCACGCAGCGCGGTCTCGACCACAGCCTGCGCGGTGGCGAGTTCGGGGTAGGCGTCGCCCATGGCATCCACCAGCGGCGCCACCAGCCGGTGGAAGAACGACCCCTGCGCGCCCAGGCGGGCGCCATGGCGCACGGCGCGGCGGATGATGCGCCGCAGCACATAGCCGCGGCCCTCGTTGCCCGGCAGCACACCGTCGGCGATCAGGAACGCGCTCGAGCGGATGTGGTCGGCGATCACGCGCAGCGAGCGCGAGGCCAGATCATCGGTGCCGATCACCGCCGCGGCGGCGTCGATCAGGCCGCGGAAAATGTCGGTGTCGTAGTTGTCGTGCACGCCCTGCAGCACGGCGGCCAGGCGCTCCAGACCCATGCCGGTGTCGACCGAGGGCTTTGGCAGGGGCTTCAGGCTGCCGTCGGCCAGGCGCTCGTACTGCATGAATACGAGGTTCCAGATCTCGATATAGCGGTCGCCGTCGGCATCCGGTGAACCCGGCGGCCCGCCCGCCACGTCGGCGCCGTGGTCGTAGAAAATCTCGGTGCACGGCCCGCACGGGCCGACGTCGCCCATGGACCAGAAGTTGTCGTCGCCGGGGATGCGCCGGAAACGGCTCTCCGGCACGCCGATTTCGCCCAGCCAGATTTCCGCAGCTTCGTCATCCTCCGGGTGCACGGTGACCCACAGCCGCTCGGCCGGCAGGCGCAGCACCTCCGTCAGAAAACTCCAGGCGAAGCGGATGGCGTCGCGCTTGAAGTAGTCGCCGAAGCTGAAGTTGCCCAGCATCTCGAAGAACGTGTGGTGACGGGCGGTATAGCCGACGTTGTCGAGATCGTTGTGCTTGCCGCCGGCGCGCACGCAGCGCTGGGCCGACGCGGCGCGCCGGTACGGCCGCTGTTCCAGGCCCAGGAACACGTCCTTGAACTGCACCATGCCGGCGTTGGTGAACAGCAGCGTCGGGTCGCCGTGCGGCACCAGCGGACTGGACGGGACTTCCTGGTGGCCGTGAGCGGCGAAGAAGTCGAGAAAACGGCGGCGGATTTCGGTGCTTTTCATGCGTCGTCGCTGTCGTCTTTACCAAGGGCGGCGCGAATCTGCGCAGCCGTGAAACCGCGCGTCATGAGCTGGCGCTGCAATCGGGCGCGCTCGGCCGGCGAGGCCGGTGATGCGTCCGAACGGCGCCCGGCCGCCTCGCGACACACCCGGTACCAATCCCGGTCGTCGGCCTGCACGACATCTGCAATGACCGCCCCGTCGACGTCCTGCGCCCGCAGTTCGGCCTGCGCGCGCAGCGGCCCATACCGCCGGCGGCGTAACTCCGCCACGCGCGCCTGCGCGTAACGGGTGTCGGACAGATAGCCGGCAGCTTCGAGCCGCAGCAGGGCAGGGCCGATCGCGTCGGACGTGAAACCGCGCTGGGTGAGCTTTCGCGCCAGTTCGGCTCGGCCGTGCTCGCGCCGGGCCAGCAACTTCAGCGCCTGCGCATAGGCGGCTTCGACCGGGTCATCCACGCCGCAGCCATCATCAGGCCGGCGCCGCCTCGGCGGACCGCCGGGCGGGGAGAATCCTCGCCCGAATCAGCGTATCGATGGCGTTCGCCAGCTCCGGGTTGGCACGCAGGAATTCGCGCGTGTTGTCGCGCCCCTGGCCGATGCGCTCGCCGTTGTAGGAATACCAGGCGCCGGATTTCTCGATCAGGCCAAGGTTGACGCCCAGGTCGATGATCTCGCCCTCGCGAGACACGCCGACGCCATACAGGATGTCGAAATCGGCCGTCTTGAACGGCGGCGCGACCTTGTTCTTGACGACCTTCACGCGGGTCTCGTTGCCGACCACCTCGTCACCCTTCTTGATCGCGCCGACGCGGCGGATGTCCAGGCGCACCGAGGCATAGAACTTCAACGCGTTGCCGCCGGTGGTGGTCTCCGGGCTGCCGAACATGACGCCGATCTTCATGCGGATCTGGTTGATGAAGATGACGGTGGTGTTCGAGCGGCTGATGCTGGCGGTGAGCTTGCGCAGAGCCTGCGACATGAGGCGCGCCTGCAGGCCGACGTGCGAGTCGCCCATCTCGCCCTCGATCTCGGCGCGCGGGGTCAGGGCCGCCACCGAGTCGACCACCACCAGATCGACGGCGCCCGAGCGCACCAGCATGTCGACGATTTCGAGCGCCTGCTCGCCGGTGTCAGGCTGCGAGACCAGCAGGTCCGCGATGTTGATGCCAAGCTTCTCGGCGTAGCTGGGATCGAGCGCGTGTTCGGCGTCCACGAAGGCCGCCGTGCCGCCGTTGCGCTGCACCTGGGCGATGGTTTGCAGGGCGATGGTGGTCTTGCCGGAGGATTCCGGACCATAGATTTCGATGATGCGCCCGCGCGGCAGACCACCGATACCCAGCGCGATGTCGAGATTCAGCGAGCCGGTGGAGATAGCCTCAACGTCGCGCACCGCGCCGGCATCGCCCAGACGCATCACGGCGCCCTTGCCGAACTGCCGCTCGATCTGCCCGAGCGCAGCCGTCAGTGCCTTCTGTTTGTTGTCGTCCATGCCTGTTCCCGCGCTGGTGACCGGTCGTCGAAAAACCGGCCGGCATTATTCCATAGCGTGCAGCAGGCCGCTGCCGTCGGGCGGCACCCCACGCCGGCGAGGCGGGAACGGCGGGCGATCCGGCCTCACGGAGCATCGAAGTTATGAAAAGGATCCCGCCACGTCGCCGTCCTTGGCGACACTGGCTCTCCGTAGCACGGGCAGGAACCTGAAACCGGATGGGCAGAAAAAACCGGGCCGGAGGGGAAACTCCGGCCCGGCAACGCCAAAGCGGCGAACCGAAGCCGAGCGGCGCGCCCCGAGCAAGGGGGAAGCCGGAACGCGCAATACTTCGTCCGATCCACCGGTGGGCAGCACCAAAAGTCCGGCCATCCCTGGCCGACCGCCCGATCGTGCCGATACGCGCCCGCCGAGGCGCGCCGTCCGACCCGGGCCGCCGCACTCCCGCGACGGCTTGGTGATGCTTGGGCGCCATTAACTTTGCAGATGTCGTGCCAAACGTCGAAATATGAACCTCGTGGCCGTCTGACGGGCTTGCGCCGTCAACGCTTGGCGCAATTGCGATACGCGAAATGGACGAAATTGGCAATCCTGCCTAGACTGGAAATGCCTTTAATACAAATTTGTAATTTCCATGACCACACCCGCGCGCGAGCGAAGCGCCAATCCGCCCAACTTGCTGTATCGCTGGGAAGGCGACAACAAACACTTTCCGGACATCGAGGATCTCGCCGGCCGGCTGCGCTTCGCGCCGGCAGAGGGGCGCATCTGGCTCGACGACCGGCGCTCGATCCTCATGCGCGACAGCGCCTTCGGCAGCCTGCGACGCGAGTTGATCGAAGCCGTCGGCTTCACCCGCGCGCGAACGTCCTTGAAGATGGTGGGCTACGCGGAAGGCACGCGCGACGCCGAACTGGCCCGCCGCGTGCGCCCGGAAGGTGACCTGTTCGACGCCTTCGCGGTCGGCCCGCAGGTCCACGCGCTCAGCGGATTCGGCTGGCTCGAAGTGCTCGAATTGCGCACCGATCCGGCGACCAACGAGTTTTATGGCGAGTTCCTGCTGCACGACTCGATCGAGGCCGATGCGCACCTTGGCGCGCTCGGCGTAGCTGCCGAACCGGTGTGTTGGACCGCTGTGGGCTATGGCAGCGGTTACAGCAGCGCCTTCGCCGGCCGCCCGATCATCGTGGACGAGACCGAGTGCCGCGCCATGGGTCATGCCCATTGCCGCCTGGTCGGCCGGACGGTCGAGGAATGGGACCGGCGCGTCCGCAAGGCGCCCTATTTCCGCCCACAGGCATTCGTCAACCGCTTCGGCAGGCCGGCCGAGGAGCTGACCCCCGCCGACACTGGCCCGGCGATGGACGTGGTCGGCATCTCGGCCGGCTTCGGCGCCGCCGTGCACCTGCTCAACAAGGCGGCGCCGACGACTGTGACAGTGCTGTTCCTCGGCGAAACCGGCGTCGGCAAGGAGGTGTTCGCGCGCATGCTGCACCGCATGGGCAAGCGGGCCGAGCAGCCGTTCGTCGCCGTCAACTGCGCGGCGCTGCCGGAAAACCTGATCGAGGCCGAACTGTTCGGCGTGGTCAAGGGCGCCTACACCGGTGCCAGCGAGTCGCGACCGGGCCGCTTCGAGCGCGCCCACGGCGGCACGCTGTTCCTGGACGAGGTTGGCACCCTCACGCTGAGCGCCCAGGCCAAGCTGCTGCGCGCGCTGCAGGAAGGCGAGATCGAGCGCGTGGGCGACAGCCAGACGCGCACGGTGGATGTGCGCCTGCTGGCGGCCACCAACGTCGACCTGAAAGCGGCCGTCGCCGCCGGCAGCTTCCGCGAGGATCTGTACTTCCGCCTCACCACGTTTCCGGTGCGCATTCCGCCACTGCGCGAGCGGCGCGACGACATTCCGCTCCTGATGCGCCACTTCCTGCACCGCTTTGGGGAACGCCATGGCAAGCGCGTCGGCGGCTTCGCGCCGCAGGCCGTCGAGGCGCTGCTGAGCTATGGCTTTCCCGGCAACATCCGCGAACTCGAAAACATGATCGAGCGCGGCGTACTGCTGGCCGGCGATGGCGAACCGGTCGGCGTGTCGCACCTGTTCACGGCCGACCAGGGCGCGGCCTGGGCGCATACCTTCGGCATCGATGCCAGCGGCCAGCTCGCCGGGCGGGCTGGCGCCAACACACCTGAACCGGCCGACGGCGATGGCCTTCGCGAACGCCTCGCGCCATTGCTCGAACACCATGAAGGCCCGCTCGATGCGGCCGAGCAGACGCTGATCGATCTTGCGCTCGAACACGCCGGCGGCAACCTGGCGCGGGCCGCCCGGCAGCTCGGCATCAGTCGGCGCCAGCTCGCCTACCGGCTCGAAAAGCGCGCCGCAGGTCAGACACAGGGCCAGGACTCGACCGCCACGTAGCGCAGTTCGCCGCCCACGCGGCGCGAACGCATGAGATGGAACTCGGTCGCGGTCCAGGCGAGCGGCAGCATCGGCAGTTCGTGCAGGCGCCGCGGCCGGCGCAGCAGGGTCGCATGGATGTCGAACGGCCGCTCCGGCACCGCCACCACCTCGCGCACCGCAACGCGCAGGGCCGCCGCGAGTGCCGCGGCAGCCGGCTGGGGTGTTGCCGGCACCACGCAATACAGGCGCGGACCTGGCCAGTACTCGATGCGGTCGAGCCGCAGCTCGAACGGCGCCACGCGCAGACTGTCGGCCGCGCGCCGCACGGCGGCGGCAGTGCCGGATGCGAGTTCGCCCAGGAACAGCAGCGTGACGTGAATGTTGTCCGGCGCAACCGCGCGGCCGGCACAGCGGCGTTCGCACCATGCGGCCAGGCGACCGAGCTCCGCCTGAATGCCCGGCGGCGGCAACAGCGCGAAGAACAAGCGCTCGGTGGTCGCCATCAGGGAAGCACTGCGCAACCCGTGGCTTCCCGTCCCCGGGCGGGCTGACAAATCCCGGGCACGGGGTCTTTCAGCGTGTGCTCAGACCAGCAGTCCACCCGCCAGCAGCGCCAATTGAAGCGTGGCGCCAGCCAGCAGGCCGGCGGCGAGATCGTCCAGCATCACGCCAAGGCCGCCGCCGACCTGCCGATCGAGCGCGCCGACCGGCCACGGCTTCAGGATGTCGAACAGCCGGAACAGCACAAAGCCGAGCAGGTACTGCCACCAGCCAAGCGGCACCGCGAGCAGCGTGACCGCCATGCCGACGACCTCATCCCACACGATGGCCGGATGATCCGACACGCCAAGCCGCCGACCGGCCCGCCCACAGCACCACACGCCGAGCCCACCGAGCGCCACCAGCACCAGCGCCGCTGCCGCAATCGGCAACAGCGAGAGCGCCGCCGCCAGCGGCAGACCGAGCAGCGCGCCGAAGGTGCCCGGCGCCCGCGGCGCCAGCCCGGCACCGAAGCCGAGCGCCAGCGCGCAGGCCGGGTCGCGCAGCAGCGCCGGCGGCGGACGGCGCGGCCGTTCAGCGGAAATGGTCATGGCCCTTCCGCGACACCGGCTGCACGGCACCCTGCGCATCCATCTGTCGCAATCCGGGTTCGGGCTCGATCTGCCCGATACGTGTCAGCGGCAGTCCCAGCCGCCCTGCCAACGCCGGCAAGGCGTGCTCACGCGCCGGCGGCACGGTGAAGCACAGCTCGTAGTCGTCGCCCGAACCGAGCAATTCCTCGTGCGACGCAAGCCCGAGACCGCCGTCCGGCAGCGGCAGGCTCGCGAGGTCGAGCCGCGCACCGACGCCGCCGGCCGCGCAGATGTGGCCAAGATCGGCCAGCAGGCCGTCCGACACATCGATGGCGGCACTGGCAAGGCCACCCAGCGCAAGCCCCAGCGCCACGCGTGGCTGCGGCCTGTCGAGCCGCTGCGCGGCGTGCGCCGCCAGCGCTGCGCGCAGGCTGATTTCACCCCGCCGCGCGCGCACCGCAAGGCCAGCGGCGCCGAGCTCGCCGCTCACATAGACGCCGTCGCCGGGCCGGGCGCCGGCACGGCGCAAGGCCTGCCCACATGGCACCTGACCCAGCGCCGTGATGCTGACGGCGAGCGGGCCGCGGCAGGTGTCGCCGCCAACCAGCGCCACGCCATGTTCCTGAGCCAGATCGCCGAAACCGCGCGCGAAACCGGCCAGCCAGTCCTCGTCGGCACGCGGCAGGGTGAGCGCCAGCAGCGCCCAGGCCGGCCGCGCGCCCATGGCGGCCAGATCGGACAGGTTGACGGCGAGCGCCTTGTGGCCGAGCGCAGCCGGCGGGCAATCGGCGAAGAAATGCACGCCCTCGATGAGGGTGTCCACGGTGACCACCAGCTCGTGGCCGGGGGCGGGCGTGAGCAGCGCCGCGTCATCCCCCACGCCGACGACAACGTCGCTCCGCGGCAGCGTGAGGCGCGCGAAGTGGCGGGCGATCAGTTCGAATTCACCGGGCATGGCGGCATTGCTCGCCGGCGCTGCGCGCGCAGCCGATCAGGTCGGCAGGGCGCGCTCGGCGGCACGCAAATCGCGCGCCAGGCGGTCCAGGATGGCGTTCACGTAGCGGTGCGCGTTCTCGCCGCCGAACTGCTTGGTCAGCTCCAGCGCCTCGGCGATCACCACCCGGAACGGAATGTCCCAGCGCGCCTCGAGCTCGTAGCAGCCGATCCACAGGATGGCATGCTCGACCGGATCGAGCTGGTCGAGCGGCCGGTCCAGCAGGGGCGCGATACGCTGGTCGAAATCGCCGCAGCGGCGGCCGACCTCGGTCAGCAGTTCGTGGAAATACTCGGCGTCGATGTCGCCCAGGTCGCGCTCGGCGACAAGCTGCCGCTCGATGGTGATCAGGCTGTCGTCGCCGCCGGACAACTGCCACTGATAGAGGGCCTGCAGCGCGCCGCGGCGCGCCTTGGATCGGGCTCGGGACATCGATGCACGGGCTCCGTCAGCCGATGGCAGCCAGCAGGTTGACCATTTCCAGCGCCGACAGCGCCGCGTCGACGCCCTTGTTGCCGGCCTTGGTACCGGCGCGCTCGATGGCCTGCTCGATGCTGTCCACCGTCAACACGCCAAACGACACCGGCAGCCCACTGCCCAATGCCACCGCCGACAGACCCTTGGCGCACTCGCCGGCCACATAGTCGAAATGCGGCGTGGCGCCCCGGATGACGCAGCCGAGCGCGATCAGCGCGTCCACCCGGCCACTGGCGGCCAGGCGCTTGACGGCGAGCGGTATCTCGAAAGCGCCCGGCACCCAGGCCACGGTGATGTTGGCTTCGGCCACGCCGTGGCGACGCAGGGTGTCGATGGCGGCGGCCAGCAGGCGCTCGCTGATGAAGTCGTTGAAGCGGCCAACGACGATGCCGTAGCGGCTGTCGGGGCGCGCGGCGAGATCGCCGGACAGGTGGACAGGGGTGGCCATGGAGCGGTTTCAGTCCTCGCGGTCCGCCTCGGGCGGCACAAAATCAACCAGTTCCAGTCCGAAACCGGCAAGGCCGTGCAGTTTACGCGGCTTGCCCAGGATGCGCATGCGCCCGACGCCCAGCTGCGACAGGATCTGCGCCCCGACGCCGTACATGCGCAGCTCCGGGTTCGGCTCCAGACCCGGCACCGGCACGCCCAGATGTCGCATCTTGTAGGCCTGCACCTCGCCGAGCAGGGTCTTGGGCAAATCGTCCGGGCTCAGCAGCACCAGCACGCCACGGCCGGCATCGGCGATGCTCGACAGCACGCTGCGCACGCTCCAGCGGCCGGGCGCCTGCGCGCCCAGGATGTCGCGCAACACGCTCGCCTGCTGCACGCGCACCAGGGTTGGCTGGTCGCGGCGGATGTCGCCCATGACCAGCGCCAGGTGCACCTCGCCGTGGTCGTTCTCGTGGAACGCCACCAGACGGAAGCTGCCGTGCTCGCTCTCGAAGCGCGTCTCGGCCACCCACTCGACCGAGCGCTCCTTCTCGGTGCGGTAGCGGATGAGGTCCGCGATAGTGCCGATCTTGAGGTCGTGCGCGCGGGCGAACTCCACCAGCTGCGGGTAGCGGGCCATGGTGCCGTCTTCGTTCAGGATCTCGACGATCACCGACGCCGGCTCGAAACCCGCCAGGCGCGCCAGGTCGCAGCCGGCCTCGGTGTGACCGGCGCGCGTCAGCACGCCGCCCGGCTGGGCGCGCAGCGGGAAGATGTGGCCCGGCATCACGATGTCGGCCGGCCGGGCGTCGGCTTGCACCGCCGCCTGCACGGTGACCGCCCGGTCGGCGGCCGAGATGCCGGTGGTCACGCCCTGCGCCGCCTCGATCGAAACGGTGAAATTGGTGGTGTTCTTGTCGTTGTTGTCGGTCACCATCAGCGGCAGGTTCAGCTGCCGGCAGCGCGCCTCGGTCAGCGTGAGGCAGATCAGGCCGCGCCCGTAGCGGGCCATGAAGTTGATGGCCTCCGGCGTCACGCACTCGGCGGCGAGGATGAGGTCACCCTCGTTCTCGCGGTCGGCGTCGTCCATCAGGATGACCATCCGGCCGGCCTTGATGTCGGCGATGATCTCTTCGGTGCTGTTCAGCTGCATCTTGGCTCGACCGGCAATCGCGTTCATCGGTTCAGGAATCCATTGTCCGCCAACAGGGCAAGGTCCACTTCGCCGCCGGCCTCGCGCCCCAACAGGCGCTCCAGATAGCGGGCCAGCAGGTCCACTTCGAGATTCACCCGGCTGCCGGCGCGCAGCGCGCCGAGGCTGGTATGGGCGAGCGTGTGCGGCACGATGTTGACGCCAAACGTGGTGCCGTCGACGGTGTTGACGGTGAGGCTCACGCCATCCACGGTGATCGAGCCCTTGGCCGCGATGTAGCGAGCCAAAGCCGCCGGCGCGCGCAGCGTGAAGCGTTCGGATCGCCCATCCGGACGGCGCGCGACGACCTCGCCCACGCCATCCACGTGGCCGCTCACGATGTGTCCGCCGAGCCGGTCGCCGACCGCCAGCGCCCGTTCGAGGTTCACTGCCTGGCCGACGCGCCAGTCACCCAGCGTGGTGCAGGCCAGCGTCTCCGCCGACACGTCGGCGAAAAAGCCGTCGGCGGTGAACGCGACGGCCGTCAGGCAAACGCCGCTCACGGCGATGCTCTCGCCGAGCGCGCCGTCGGGCAGCGGCAGGCCCGCGATGTGCAGACGCGCATCGCCGTCGCGCCGCTCGATGGCGGCGACGCGACTGACCGATTGAATGATGCCGGTGAACATGGACAGGCTTCCGTGGAGATCAGGCGCGCGATGCCGGACGCAGGCGCAGGCGCAGATCGGGGCCGAACGATAGAACGTCGACCGGCACCAGGTCGAGCCGGTCGACCATGCGCGTGACGGGCGGCAGCTCGAAGGCCGGCCGCGCGTCGGGACCCAGCAGGTGCGGGGCGATGTAAACAATCAACTCGTCGGCCAAGCCGGCCGCCAGAAACGCGCCGGCGAGCCTCGCTCCCGCCTCGACGAGCACCTCGTTGCACTGCCGCCGACCGAGTTCGTCGAGCAGCGCGCCGAGATCGACGCCGCCCGCCCCCGCCGGCAAGGCCAGCAGCCCGGCGCCGGCGGCGGTGAGCGCGGCCGCTTGCTCGGCATCCGTGTGGACGGCCGCGATCAGCGTGGCGCCCGGTTCGCGCAACAGGCGTGCCTCGGGCGGCGTGGACAATCGGCTGTCCAGCACCACCCGCAGCGGCTGCGGGGCGTCCGGGATGTCGCGCACCGTCAGCTGCGGGTCGTCCGCCAGCACGGTGCCGACGCCGGTGACGATGGCCTGCGAGCGCGCCCGCCAGCGCTGCACGTCGGCGCGCGCCGCTGGCCCGGTAATCCAGCGCGAGCTGCCGTCGGCCAGCGCGCTGCGCCCATCCAGGCTCTGCGCCATCTTGACCCGCACATAGGGCCGGCCCGTACGCATGCGCGTGAGAAACCCGGGATTGAGCGCCGCCGCCTCGTCGGCCAACACGCCGCAATCGACCGCAATGCCCGCCGCGTGCAACTGCGCCAGACCCTGCCCCGCCACGCGCGGGTTCGGATCCTGAATGGCCGCCACCACGCGAGCGACACCGGCGGCGATCAGCGCCTGCACGCACGGCGGTGTGCGGCCGTGGTGGGCGCAGGGCTCGAGCGTCACGTACGCGGTGGCGCCCACCGCCCGCGGGCCGGCCTCGGCCAGCGCCAGGACTTCGGCGTGGCCCTCGCCGGCCCGGCGATGAAAGCCCTGGCCGACCAGCCGTCCGCCGCGTACCAGCACGCAGCCGACCAGCGGATTGGGCGCGGCGGTGTACCGCCCGCCCTTGGCCAGTGCGAGCGCGCGGCGCATCCAGGCGATGTCGTCCATCAGTCGGCTGTCGGCGCCGCGCCGCGCTCGAGGCGTTCCACCTCGTCGCGAAACGCGCGCAGGTCCTCGAAACTGCGATACACCGAGGCAAAACGCACGTAGGCGACCGGGTCCAGCACGCGCAGCTCGTCCATCACCCACTCGCCAAGCTGGCGCGAGGGGCACTCGCGCTCGCCGAGCGACAGCAGCTTGCGCTTGATGCGCACCAGCACCGCGTCCACCTGATCCGAACGCACCGGGCGCTTTTCGAGCGCCCGCTCCATGCCGGCCCGCAGCTTGGCCTCGTCGAACGGCACCCGGCCGCCGTCGCGCTTGACGATGCGCGGCCAGGCCAGCTCGGCCTGCTCGAAGGTGGTGAAACGCGCCTGGCAGGTCAGGCACTCGCGCCGGCGGCGCACGCGATCGCCCTCCTCCGCCAGACGCGAGTCCACCACGCGGGTGTCGGGCGCGGCGCAGAACGGACAGCGCACCGGACGGCTACCGCGCCGGGGACCGCAGGACGCAGTCCATGGCGTATCGACGAACGCCAACAGCAGACGTGCGCGGCGGCACCTTCTGGACGATACATGTCGGCTGTGTGTGGGAGGCCCGCCCTCGGGCCGAACACTGCGGGCAACACTTTTCTTCGCGGCGAGGGCGCCGCTCCCACGGCGTCGGCGGCCGTACCGGGGCAACGAGCCGCAAACAAAGCGAGCCCTCAGTCGCCATAGACCGGAAACCGCCGGCACAGCGCCAGCACCTGGTCCTTGACGCGCTGCTGCACGGCGTCATTGCCGAGATCGTCGAGCAGGTCGCAGATCCAGCCGGCCAGCTCGCGCACCTCGGCCACGCCGAAGCCGCGCGTGGTCGAGGCCGGCGTGCCGATGCGGATGCCGCTGGTCACGAACGGGCTTTGCGGATCGCCCGGCACGGCGTTCTTGTTGACCGTGATGTTGGCGGCGCCGAGCGCCGCCTCGGCCGCCTTGCCGGTCAGGCCCTTGTCGATGAGATCGACCAGGAACAGGTGGTTGTCGGTGCCGCCCGACACCACCTTGTAGCCGCGCTGCATGACGACCTCGGCCATGGCGCGGGCGTTGTCCACCACGGCGCGCTGGTAGGCCTTGAAGTCCGGCTGCAGGGCTTCCAGGAACGACACCGCCTTGGCCGCGATGACATGCATCAGCGGCCCGCCCTGCCCGCCCGGGAACACCGCCGAGTTGAGCTTTTTTTCGAGGTCCGGGTTGGCGCGCGCCAGGATCAGCCCGCCGCGTGGCCCGCGCAGCGTCTTGTGGGTGGTCGATGTCGTGACGTCGGCAATCGGCACCGGGTTCGGGTACAGACCGGCGGCGACCAGGCCCGCCACGTGCGCCATGTCGACCACCAGATACGCCCCGACGGCGTCGGCGATGGCCCGAAAGTGCTGCCAGTCCATGGCGCGCGAGTAGGCGCTGAAGCCGGCGACAATCACCTTCGGCCGGCACTCGCGGGCCAGGTGCTCCACTTGCCCGTAGTCGACCAGGCCGGTGGCGGTGTCGATGCCGTACTGCACGCCGCGATAGATCTTGCCCGAGAAGCTGACCGGCGCCCCGTGCGTCAGGTGCCCGCCGTGGGCGAGACTCATGCCGAGCAGCGTGTCGCCCGGCTCCATCAGCGCCATGAACACCGCGGCGTTGGCCTGCGAGCCCGAGTGCGGCTGCACGTTGGCGTAATCGGCGCCGAACAGCTCACGCACGCGCTCGATGGCCAGACGCTCGGCCACGTCCACGTACTCGCAGCCGCCGTAGTAACGGCGGCCCGGGTAGCCCTCGGCGTACTTGTTGGTGAGCTGCGAGCCTTGGGCCGCCAGCACGCGCGGGCTGGCGTAGTTCTCGGAGGCGATCAGCTCGACGTGCTCTTCCTGGCGGCGCGCCTCGTCCTGCATGGACCGCCACAGCTCGGGGTCGAAATCGGCGATGGTCTGGGCGCGGCTGAACACGGGCTTCACTCCGAAAGGGCATCGGGCCGCAGGCGACGGCCGAGGACGGGACAGGCGGGCTAGTTTATCAGGCCGCTTTATTGGGCTGCTCCGGCGGCACCGGGCGGTTTGCTAGCATCGCGGGCCCGCATCGACCGCCACTGTGAGCGCCGTGAAACTGACCGACTCCGCCGCGGTCGCCGACCTGCACGCCCGCATCGACGCCGCCTGCCAGCGCCTGGACGTGGACGGCACGACGTCTCTGCCGGACCCGGCCGAGTGGGCGATCCTGCCGCGGCACGACGACGACCGAGCGCTGTTCGAGGAACTGTGCTTTCACCTGTTCGCGGCCGGCTTCTCACGCGAGGTGGTGCGCCAGAAATGGCCGGCCACGCGCGAGGCCTTCGCCGGCTTCGACATCGCCGAGCTGATCACCTGGGACGATGCGCGCCTGGCGCCGCTGGTCACCGACCGGGCGCTGATCCGCAACCGGCGCAAGATCGAGTCGGTGGTCCACAACGCCCGCGTGGCGCAGGCCCTGGCCGCCGAGCACGGCTCGTTTGCCGCCTGGCTGCGCGGCTTTCCGGACGATCAGCTGCACCGCCTGCACGCGGAAATCGCCCGCCGCTTCGCGAGCGTCGGGCCGAGCGCCGGCGAGTGGTTTCTGCTGACCTCGGGCTTTCCCTATTACTTCCGGACCGACCACGCGCAGCGCCTTCTGCAGCGCCTGGGCCTGCTGCCGGCGCGCGCCAGGCCGGACGACTTCAACCGCGTGATGCAGGCGGTGCACGAGGCGTCCGGCGCCAGCCGCTGGGCGGTCAGCGCGCAGATGTTCCGCTTCGCCAGCGGCTTTCACCTGCGCGAGGGCATCTGTCAGGAGGCGCCGCGCTGCCCGAAGTGCCCGCTATGGGATTACTGCGACCATTTCAATCAGGCCGCTCCGGACAATCCGCCCTTGCCGGGCCGGCAGCCGCCGACGGACGGCTGAGACCTCAGCTTTCGTCGCGGCCGAGCAGGCCGTCGAAGATGCCCTGATTTTCGTCGTCCCCGGCCGACCCGGAGGCACCCTGCGCCGTGTCGGTGGCGGGCACCTGGGCATCCGGACCTTCGACCGTCTCGTACTGCCGCGCCTCCTCGGTCTCGACAAAGCGGGCCAGATCGCGTCGGCCAGCCGTCTTCTTCCGGTCGCCTTCGCCGCCCAGCAGACGCGCCAGGCGGCCGCGATTCTCGAGTTCGGCCGGCACATCCACCGTGGTGCGGGTGCTGGCGGTGAGGAGATTCTTCTCGCGCGCCCCGGCTACCGGCAGCACGTCGCCTTCGACCCCCGCCAGCCGATCGCCCTCGAACACCAGCGTGACGGTGCGCTGGCTGCGCGGGTCGTAGCCCTTTCGCTCGGTGAAGGTGTAGTCCCAGCGATCGGGCCGGAACGGGTCGATCAATTGCGGCGTGCCGACCAGGGTGCGCACGCGCTCGCGATCCATGCCCACCTGCAGGCGCGCCAGCATGGCCGCGTCCACCACGTTGCCCTGGCGGATGTCCATGCGGTACGGGGCGAGGGCGGGAATCAGCGGACGCGCATCCGCCGCGTCCTGGCGACCGCTGGCGCAGGCGCCGAGCAGGGTCGCGATGGCCAGTGCCGACAAGAGACGATGCATCGGAGGGGTTCCAGGCGGGGCTCCCGACCGGTCGGCGGGAGGCGTGTTGCGGGCGCTAGTCTACAATGCGCCCACGCAGCGGCAGGGATGGGGCGTCGACCCCTTGGCGGCTGCGGCTCCCGTCAGTCAGTCCCGAGAATGCCCATGGCCAACGGCAACGTATTGCGCAAGGCCGGCCTGAAGGTCACCACCCCGCGGCTGCGGATCCTGGAATTTCTGGAGACCAGCGAGCAGCGCCACGTCACCGCCGAGGACGTTTATCGCGCCCTGCTCGGCTCGGACGAGGAGGTCGGCCTGGCCACCATTTACCGCGTGCTGACGCAGTTCGAACAGGCCGGCATGGTGGTACGGCACCACTTCGAGAGCGAGCGGTCGGTGTTCGAGCTCGGCACCGGACGCGGCCCCTGCCACCACGACCACCTGGTGTGCGAGCGCTGCGGCGCGGTGCTGGAATTCCGCGACGACGCCATCGAGGCCGCCCAGCAACGTGTGGCGGCGGAGCGCGGCTTCCGTGTCACCGACCACAGCCTGTACATCCACGGGGTGTGTGCCAGCTGCCAGGGCGAAGTTGCCCAGCGCGGCCGCTGACGCCACCTTGATTCATGCGGCGCTTGCGGCCCGGCAAGCGTGCCCCTGAGCAAGCCGCCGCTCACGCGGCGGTCGACGTGCCCACCCGCGGCATTTCGTCCAGGCGCAGCATCACCGCAATCTCGTCGCAGCGGTTGAACTTGTAGCACTTCACGCACACCTGCCAGACCTTCTCCGGCAGGTCGTCCTTGCTCACCACCGCGAAGCCCAGGCGGCCGAAAAAGCCCGGCACGTAGGTCAGCGCCATCACCCGCTTCAGGCCGACGGCACGGGCCTGGTCGATCAGCGCGCGTGTCACCCGCTCGCCGAGGCCCTGCCGGTGAAAGGCCGGCGCCACCGCCAGGCTGCGCACCTCGCCAAGGTCCGGGCCCATGATTTCGAGGGCGCCCACCGCCGCCACCGCGCCGTCGCGCGCGGCCACCACGAAATCGCGCACATGCCGCACCAGGTTTTCCTGCGTGCGCGGCAGCAGGTTGCCGGCGGCCGCTTGCTCGCGCAGCAGGGCGTGGATGGCCGGCACATCCGCCAGGCGCGCCGGGCGCAGTTCAATGATCGCTTCGGCCATCGCTCAGACCTGCGCCGCCGCCAGCATTTCGGCCGCGTGGGCGCGGGTCCGCTCGGTGATCCTGACGCCGCCCAGCATGCGTGCCAGTTCATCCACGCGCGCCGCGGCGGGCAGGTGCTCGACCGCCGTGGTGGTGCGCGCGGCATCGGATTGCTTGCTCACCCGCAGGTGCTGGTGCGCCTGCGCCGCCACCTGCGGCAGGTGGGTGATGCACAGCACCTGGCGATCGCCGCCGAGACCCCGCAGCAGGCGGCCGACGGTCTCCGCCACCGCACCGCCGATGCCGACGTCAACCTCGTCGAAGATCAGCGTCGGGATGTCGCCCTGCGCCAGCGTGGCGGCCTGGATCGCCAGACTGACGCGCGACAGCTCGCCGCCGGAGGCGACCTGAGCCAGCGACCTGGCGGTGTCGCCGGCGTTGGCCCTGATCTGGAACTCGACGCGCTCGGCGCCCTGGGCGCTGGCCTCGCCCTCGGCGAGCGGGGTGAGCGCCACGGCGAAGCTCGCGCCCGGCATGCCAAGGCCACCGATGGTGTCAGTGACGGCGGCGGCGAGCCGGCTGGCCGCCTCTTCACGGGCGGCGGTGAGTTGGCTGGCGGCCGCCCGGTAGCGCTGCCGGGCCGCATGCAGCGCGTCGGCGAGCGCCGCCCGGCCGGGGCCGGCGTCATCGAGGGTGTCGAGTTCCGCTTCCACGGCGGCCTGCAGCATCGGCAGTGCGTCCGGCGCCACCTGGTGCTTGCGCGCCAACGCCATCACCGCCGCCACGCGCTGCTCCAGCCACTGCAGGCGCGCCGGGTCGATGTCGAGCGCGTCGAGGTAATGGCGCAAGGCCGAGGCCGCCTCGGCCACCTGCGCGAGCGTGCCGTCGAGCAGCGCCAGCGGCTCGGCGAGGCGCTGGTCGAAACCGACCAGGCGCTGCAACTGTCCGGCCGCCTGCGTCAGGAGCCGGTAGGCACCGGCGCTGTCGTCGTCGAGTGCCTGCAGCGCGGCGCCGCCGCCCTCGACCAGCGCCTGCGCGTGGCCGGCACGGCGCAGTTCGGCGTCGAGCTGCGGCCACTCGTCGGCGGCCAAGGCCAAGGCGGCGAATTCGTCGGCCTGAAAGCGCAGCAACTGCACACGCTCGGCGCGGCCGGCGGCGTTGCGCTCGGCGTCCTCGATGGCCCGGGCGGCGGTCTGCCAGTCGTCGAACGCCGACGCCACCGCCGCCAACAGCGGCGCCGCGTCGGCATAGCGATCCAGCAGCGCGCGCTGCGCGGCCGGACGCAGCAGGGCCTGATAGGCATGCTGGCCGTGGATGTCCACCAGATGCTGGCCGAGTTCCCGCAGCAGGCCCGCCGCCACCGGTCGACCGTTGACGAAACTGCGCGAGCGGCCATCGGCGCGCACCGTGCGCCGCAACAGGCACTCGTCACCGGCATCCAGCTCGTTGCCCGCGAGCCAGGCACGCGCCGACGGCACCGCGCTCACATCGAACACCGCCGTCACCTCCGCCTGCTCGGCACCGGCGCGGATGGCATCGGCGCCGGCCCGCTCGCCGAGCGCCAGCAGCAGCGCGTCCACCACCAGGGACTTGCCGGCGCCGGTCTCGCCGGTCAGCGCGGTCAGACCGGTCTCGAACTCGAGCTCGGCCGTCTCGACGATGGCGAAATTGTCGATGCGCAGCGCCACCAGCACGGTCACCCCCCCCAGTGCAGCTTGGTGCGCAGCAGGTCGAAGTAGTCGTAATGCGGCGGATGGATGAGACGCAGCGAGCGCTCGCGGGCGCGGATCAGCACCCGGTCGCCGATCTCCAGCGGCAGGCTTTGCTGACCGTCGCACACCACGCGCGCCTTGGACCAAGTGTCGCTGGTGAGCTCGATTTCGAGCGGCTGGTCGGCCCCCAGCACCATCGGCCGCATCGCCAGCGTGTGCTGACAGATCGGCACCACCACCACCGCGCGCAGGTCCGGGTACACGATCGGCCCGCCGGACGACAGCGCGTAGGCGGTCGAGCCGGTGGGCGTGGCGACGATCACGCCGTCGGCGCGCTGGCGGTGCAGCAGGCGGCCGCCGGAACGGGTCTCGAATTCGATCATCTTGAGGCTGTCCCACTTGTGCAGGACCAGCTCGTTGAGCGCGCTCGCGGTGTGCAGCAGGCGCTCCCCGCGATGCAGCTCGACGTGCAGCTGCAGGCGCTCCTCGGCGCAAAAGGCACCCTCCAGAATGGCCGGCAGCGTGTCGAAGGTTTCGTCCGGCGAAATGTCGGCCAGAAAGCCCAGCCGACCCAGGTTGATGCACAGCAGTGGAATGTCGAGCGCCGCCACGATGCGCGCCGCCGCGAGCAGCGTGCCATCGCCGCCGAGCACGATGCCCAGATCCGTACCGGCACTGGCCAATTGCGCCCGCGCGGCGCCGTCGTTGGCCGGGCTCCAGGCCGGGTCGATGCGCAGCGCACCCACCTCGCAGCCCAGGCGCGGCAAGGTGTCGCGCAGGCGACCGGCGAGCTGCTGCACCACGGCATCATCGCGGTGCCAGATCAGCGCCGGCCGCCGGAAGGCCAGCGCCTGCGGAAGGTTTTCCGCGCATACAGCGGTCCCCGCCGCCCCGCCGGATACGGGGACGTGGCCTGCCAGCGGGCTGCCGGAACGCTCGGTCATTTGCCTATAGTATGGCGAGACTGTTGGTTTGGTCGGCCCCCGCGAAATACCGTGTCCGCTTCCCGCAAATCCGCTCCCGCAGCGCTCGGCGAGCGCGCCCAGAGCCTGCTGCGGGGCCTGGTCGAGCATTACGTGGCCGATGGCCGTCCGGTCGGCTCCAAGACCCTGGCGCGCGATCTCGGTCTGGGCCTCAGCCCGGCCACGCTGCGCAACGTGATGGCCGACCTCGAACAGCTGGGCCTGATCGCCGCCCCGCATACCTCGGCCGGCCGCGTGCCGACCGCCAAGGGCATGCGCGTGTTTCTGGACGCGCTGCTGCGCGCGCAGCCGATGGATGCCGCCGCCGAAGATGCGCTGCGCGATCGTCTGGGCCAGAGCGAGCCCGGCGGGCTGGTGGAAACCGCCGGCCGCCTGCTGGCGGATCTCAGCCAGCAGGCCGGCGTGGTGCTGCTGCCGCGGCGGGACGTGGCGCGCCTGCGGCATGTCGACTTCGTGCCACTGTCCGACGACCGCCTGCTGGTGATTCTGGTCACCGACGACGGCGACGTGCACAACTGGGTGGTGCGCCAGCCGAACACCTCCTCCCCGGCCGCGCTGACGCGCGCCGCCAATTACCTGACCGGGCAACACGCCGGCAAGACCCTGTCGCAGGTGCGCGGCGCCCTGCTGGACGAGCTGCAACGCGCCCGTGCCGAGGTCGGCGAACTGATGCAGGCCATGCTCGAACTGGCGGACCAGCTGGCGCCGCCGCCGAACGAAACCGCTGCTGGCGATTACCTGATCCGCGGCGAGTCGAACCTTCTGGCGCATGCCGATCCGGCCGCGGACCTGCGCAAGCTGCGGGCGCTGTTCGAGGCGTTTGGCGAAAAACGCGAGCTGCTGCGCCTGCTGGATGAGTGCCTGCACGGACAGGGGGTGCAGATTTTCCTGGGCGCCGAGTCGGGCTATCAGTTCCTCGGCGACTTCAGCCTGGTCACCGCGCCGTACGAAATCGACGGCGAGGTGGTGGGCGTGCTGGGCGTCATCGGCCCGCAGCGCATGCCGTACCAGCACGTGGTGTCGGTGGTGGACGTCACCGCCCGCCTGCTGGGCGCGGCCTTGAATCGGCGCTTGCCAAGCCCCACCTGACTGGCGCTGCCGGTCGCCCGGCGGCGCGCGACAGCCAAACTCACGCGAGAGTCACTCATGAGCGATCAGACCGAACCGGCCGCTGGCGGCCAGCCGGCGCCGGAAAGCCAGCCCACGGAAGCGGCATCTGCTGATTCCGTCATCACGGAAACCTTGGAGCAGGCGCAGGCCCGCGCCGATCAGGCGCGCGATCAGATGTTGCGCGCCCACGCCGAGATGGAAAACCTGCGCCGCCGCTACGAGCGCGAGCTGCAGAACGCCACCCGCTATGGCGTCGAGTCGCTGGTGACCGAGCTGCTGCCGGTCAAGGACAGCCTGCAGGAGGCGCTCAAGGCCGGCGCCGCCGAGGGCGTGGACCCGGCCGCCGCGCTGGACAAGATCCTCGAAGGCACGCGCATGACGCTCGGCATCCTCGACAAGGCGCTGGTCAAGACCGGCCTGACCGAGGTGCACCCCCAGGGCGAGCCCTTCAACCCGGAAGTGCACCAGGCCATGGCGCTGGCCGACGCGGCCGACCTGCCGGCCAATCACGTGGTGCAGGTGGTGCAGACCGGCTACCGCCTGCACGACCGCCTGGTCCGCCCGGCCATGGTCATCGTGTCGAAATAGACGCTTGAAATCGCCCGCAGCCGCGCCCATCTGAGCGGCAACGTCACTTACCCGTCTTTCGGAGAATCCAGTCCCATGGCCAAAATCATCGGCATCGACCTCGGCACCACGAACTCGTGCGTGGCCATCATGGAAGGCGGCAAGCCGCGCGTCATCGAAAATTCCGAGGGCGACCGCACCACGCCGTCGATCGTCGCCTTCAGCAAGGACGGCGAGGTGCTGGTCGGCCAGTCGGCCAAGCGCCAGGCGGTCACCAACCCCCACAACACGCTGTACGCGGTCAAGCGCCTGATCGGCCGCCGGTTCGAGGACTCGGTGGTCAAGAAGGACATCGACATCGTGCCCTACAAGATCGTCAAGGCCGACAACGGCGACGCCTGGGTGGAGGTCGACGGCAAGAAAATGGCTCCGCCGGAAATCTCCGCCCGCGTGCTGCAGAAGATGAAAAAGACCGCCGAGGACTATCTCGGCGAGCCGGTCACCGAGGCGGTGATCACCGTGCCGGCCTACTTCAACGACAGCCAGCGCCAGGCCACCAAGGATGCCGGGCGCATCGCCGGGCTGGACGTCAAGCGCATCATCAACGAGCCGACCGCGGCCGCGCTGGCCTATGGTCTGGACAAGAAGCGCGGCGACCAGAAAGTGGCCGTGTACGACCTCGGCGGCGGCACGTTCGACATCTCGATCATCGAGATCGCCGAAGTGGACGGCGAGCACCAGTTCGAGGTGCTGGCCACCAATGGCGACACGTTCCTGGGCGGCGAAGACTTCGACGTGCGCCTGATGAACTACCTGGCCGACACCTTCAAGAAGGACAACGGCGTCGACCTGCGCAACGACCCGCTGGCCCTGCAGCGCCTGAAGGAAGGCGCCGAGAAGGCCAAGATCGAGCTGTCGTCCGCGCAGCAGACCGAGATCAACCTGCCCTACATCACCGCCGACGCGAGCGGGCCGAAGCATCTCAACATCAAGCTGACGCGCGCCAAGCTGGAATCGCTGGTCGAGGATCTCATCACCCGCACGCTCGATCCCTGCCGCACGGCGCTCAAGGACGCGGGTCTTTCCGGCGCGCAGATCGACGAGGTGATCCTGGTCGGCGGCCAGACCCGCATGCCCAAGGTACAGGAGGCGGTCAAGGACTTCTTCGGCAAGGAGCCGCGCAAGGACGTGAACCCGGACGAGGCGGTGGCCGTGGGTGCCGCCATCCAGGGCGCGGTGCTGGCCGGCGACGTCAAGGACGTGCTGCTGCTGGACGTGACGCCGCTGTCGCTCGGCATCGAGACGCTCGGCGGCGTCATGACCAAGCTGATCGAGAAGAACACCACCATCCCGACCCGCGCCGCGCAGACCTTCTCGACCGCCGACGACAACCAGACCGCGGTCACCGTGCACGTGCTGCAGGGCGAGCGCGAGATGGCGGCCGGCAACAAGTCGCTCGGCAAGTTCGACCTGACCGACATCCCGCCGGCGCCGCGCGGCATGCCGCAGATCGAGGTCACCTTCGACATCGACGCCAACGGCATCCTGCACGTGTCGGCCAAGGACAAGGCCACCGGCAAGGAGCAGAAGATCGTCATCAAGGCCTCGAGCGGCCTGTCCGACGACGAAGTGCAGCGCATGGTGCGCGATGCCGAGGCGCACGCCGAGGAAGACCACAAGGCGGCGCAGCTGGTGCATGCCCGAAACCAGGCCGACAACCTGGTGCACCAGGTGCGTAAGACCCTGGCGGACCTCGGCGACAAGCTCGGCGAGGACGAGAAATCCCGCGTCGAAGAGGCCATCAAGGCCGCCGAGGACGCCGCCCGGGGCGACGACAAGGACGCCATCGAGGCGGCAACAGCGGCGCTCAGCGCCGCATCGGCCAGCCTGGCCGAGAAGATGTACGCCGGCGAACAGCCCGAGGGAGCGGCCGGCGCCGCGCCGGGCAAGCATGGTGGCGACGACGTGGTCGACGCCGAGTTCAAGGAAGTGCGCGACGGCCACTGAGCCGGCGCGCCAGCGACGAAGCTCCACCCCGGCCGGCTCGCGCCGCGCCGGGGTTTTCATGTACTGAACCCGCCCCCACGGCAGTCCCATCATGGCGCAGCAGGATCTCTACGAAGTGCTCGGCGTGCCGCAGACGGCCGACGAGAGCGAAATCAAGAAGGCCTACCGGCGCCTGGCCATGAAGTACCACCCGGACCGCAATCAGGGTGACAGCGAGGCCGAGGAACGCTTCAAGCAGGTGCAGGCCGCCTACGACGTGCTGTCGGATGCCGAAAAGCGCGCCACCTACGACCGCTTCGGCCACGCCGGCCTCAACCAGCAGGCCGGTGCCGGCGGCGCCGGTTTCGGCGACATCTTCGGCGACGTGTTCGCGGACATCTTCGGCGGTGGCGGCGGGCGCGGCGGACGCGCCAGTTCGGGCCGCGGCGCCGACCTGCGCTACGAGCTCGAAATCAGCCTTGAAGAAGCCTTCCGCGGCAAGACCGCCACGCTCGACATCCCGGTGCTGGCCAACTGCGACACCTGTGACGGCAGCGGCGCCAGGCCGGGCACCTCGCCGGTCACCTGCAAGACCTGCGGCGGCCACGGCCAGGTCCGCATCCAGCAGGGGTTTTTCTCGCTGCAACAGACCTGTCCGGCCTGTCGCGGCGCCGGCCAGGTAATCACCGATCCCTGCCCCGACTGCCGCGGCGCCGGGCGGGTGCAGAAGCCGAAGAAACTCGAAGTCAAGATTCCCGCCGGCGTCGACACCGGCGACCGCATCCGCCTGTCGGGCGAGGGCGAGGGTGGCCGGCGCGGTGGCCCGCCGGGCGATCTCTACGTCGACATCCACCTGCGCCCGCATCCGCTGTTCGAGCGCGACGGTGGCGATCTGTACACCGAGGTGCCGATCAGCGTGGTCACGGCCGCGCTCGGCGGCGAGCTCGAGGTGCCGAGCCTGGAAGGCCGGCTGAGCCTGGGCGTGCCGGCCGGCACGCAGACCGGGCGGGTGTTCCGCCTGCGCGGCAAGGGCATGCCGTCGGTGCGCGGACGGGAAACCGGCGACCTCATGGTCCGCGTGACGGTCGAGACACCGATCAACCTCGACGAGCGGCAGGAGAAGCTGCTGACCGAACTCGGCGAGACCATGGGCGAGCACCACCGCCCGCGCGAACAGTCCTGGCTGGATCGCGTCAAACGCTTCTTCGAGTGACCGACATGCCGCAGCAGACCCGCATCGCCATCGCCGGCGCCACCGGCCGCATGGGCCGCACCCTGATCGCCGCCTGCGCCGAGCAGCCGGCGCTGACGCTCGCCGCCGCTTTCGAACATGCCGGCAGCGCCGCGCTGGGCAGCGACAGCGGCATGCTGGCCGGTCTCGCGTCCAATGGCGTGGCGGTAACCGCCGACGACACCCTGTCCGGCACCCCCTTCGACGTGCTGATCGACTTCACGAGTCCCAACGCCACGCTGGCCCACGCGCGCGCCTGTGCCGCTGCCGGGCGGGCGCTGGTGATCGGCACCACCGGCCTCGACGCGGCGCAGAAGGATGAACTGTCCGCCCTGGCACGGCAGGTGCCAGTGGTGTTCGCGCCCAACATGAGCGTCGGCGTCAACCTGTGCCTGGCGCTGCTGCGGCAGGCGGCGCAGGTGCTGGGCGACGATTTCGACGTCGAGATCATCGAGGCGCACCACCGGCACAAGGTGGATGCGCCGTCCGGCACGGCGCTGCGCATGGGCGAGGTGGTGGCCGAGGCGCTGGGGCGGGATCTTCGCCAATGCGCCGTCTACGGCCGCGAGGGCCAGACCGGCGCCCGCGATCGCCAGACCATCGGCTTTGCCACGGTGCGCGGCGGCGACGTCGTCGGCGATCACACGGTGCTGTTCGCCGGCGACGGCGAGCGCGTCGAGATCACCCACAAGGCCAGCAGCCGCCTCACCTTCGCCCGCGGCGCGCTGCGCGCCGCCGCCTGGCTGGCCGGCCGCCCGGCCGGGCTTCACGACATGCAGGACGTGCTGGGGCTGCGCTGATCGGTCCGTCACCGCCCCACGCCGGCCACTGCAGCCGGATGCCGCTCAACAGTACCTCCAGAACCCGTCATTACCGTGCACCGACGCCCCTGCTCAGCAGGGGACCGGGTACCACTTGCCGTTGTAATAGACCCAGATAATGCAGGGGCTCTCGAGCTTCAGCACCGTCCCAGGCCCCAGGTTCCGGAAGCCCTCTGCGGCTTCCGGTGGCTTGTCGCTGGGAAGGATACGCTTGCCATCCGCGGTCCATGGCTCGAGGTTGCCTTCCTTGTCGGGTACCAACACGAACGGCGCGTCGGCAAAAGGGTTGGCCTGCGGCGGCTCGGTTGGAGGCACCTCCTTGCCACAACCGGACAAGCCAGTACCAACAAGGCACATCACAGCAATCAAACCGGCCAGATTGCGCCGTTTCATTCAAAGGCCTCCCTTCGGGTAACCGTCAGTCCAACATCAGGCTGACACTCGCATACAGATGGCGCCGCGGGTGCAGCTGTGGATTCTGTGGGTCCGCGTCCTGAAACTGCACTTCAGTGTCGAACAGGTTGCGCGCGCCCACGCTCACCAAGCCGAGCCGGCGCGGCAAACGGTAAGCGACACGCGCGTCGCTGAGCCAGAAGTCGTCTCTGGCGTGGCGCTGCTCGCCACTCGTCGTGACGACAAAGTCGCCGCTCTGCCGGTAGCCGGTCACTGCAAAATCCGCCAGCCAGCCGGACGGGTGGCTGTAGCGCACGCCCAACGGCAGGCTGTGGGTGCGCAGGTCCCGAATCCCCCAGTTGCCGGACTCGACCAACAACGGGAGATCATCGCCGTACCGGCCCTTCTGGTAGCGGTACTCGGCACGCAGCGCCCAGCGCGGCGCCGGTGTCCAGTAGGCGTACAGTCGATGCAGCTGCTGGCGGGCATCGCCGGTCTGCGCGCTCCCCAGGAAATCCAGGTACGGCCGCTCGAGCGTCCGCCAGCTGGCCTCGAAGCCCACGTCCAGACCATCTTGCACGCGCCGGTCGAGACCCAGTGCGTAACGGTCGCTGCGCGTGCCCGGAACGTCGTCGAAGAACTGCACGAAACCGGCCACCTGCACCGGCTCGATGGTGCCCTTGCCGATCAGCTGGCGGTTGACCGCCCGCAGTGCCGCGGCGCGCAGCGTGGTGCCATCGTCGAGCACCCACACCAGGCCGAGTTTGGGGCTCCAGCGGGTCTCGTCGATGACGTCCGCGTCCACGGCATCCACCGCAAGACCCAGCGTCCACTGCATACCCGCCGGCCCGCCGAGATACGCGTAGGTGTAGCCATTGCTGTGGCGGGTACGCTGGTCGAACACGAAGCCGTTGACATCAAGGTCACCGTTCTCGCGGTAGTGGCCACCACCCAGCAATAGCCGCCCGGCGGCGCCGAACACTACCTGCTGCGCTTCGGCGAGCAACGGCCGGCTGTCGCCACGTGCCTTGACGGGCACGGTAATGCCCCCGAAAGGGGTAGGGATGTCGATATCGAAATCCTGCCCCTCGTGCACGCTCTCGCGCTGAACCGACAGCAGTGTGCTGTTGCCGGGTGCCCAGTCGTGCCGCAGGCCGACACGGTAGGTATCGCGGTCCCGGAACTGGCGCAGCGTCGCCGAGTCCACGTCGTCGAAGGGGTACAGGCCGATGTCGCCGCGCTCCTCGCGGCTGCGCCGTACCTCGGCCTGCACGCTGGTGGCGGGCGTCATGCGCCACTGGGCGAACAGGTCGTAGAGGTCGATTTCCTGGTCGGCGTTGTCCCGAAAACCATCGGTGGTGTAGCGAAACTGCGCGGCCGAAATCGACAGCGGCCCGGCCAGCACGTTGGCCACCAGGTCGTCGCTGAACAGGTCATCGCCGCCACCGACCGCGCTGCCGAGCACGCTCACGCCATCGCGCACGAACAGCGGCGTGTATTCGTTGAGCCCGCTGCGCAGCGACACCGCGCCTTGACGGATGCCGAGATCCTCGGCGCGCGCCTGCGGCTGCAGCGGCAGCACACTCAGCGGCTGCCACAGTTGGGCTTGCAGCAACTCCGACAGACGGCCGGTTTCGTGGTTGGGCAGGCCGAGGTAACTGTCCGCCAGCAGCCGATGGGCGGAAAAATCCGTGGGATCGCTGGCCAGCGCGGCCGCCGCCTCGCGTCGGGCGAGTTGATCGAAACCGAGCGCCTCGTAGACGCGCCCGGCACTGGCCTGACGGGCCGCCAAATCCTCGTCCAGCTGCAATTTCGAACGGAACACGGCGCGGTTGTCGTTGCGCCGGACCGACTCCGCCAGCGCCGCGCGCGCCTCGACCGGCCGGTTCTGCGCCAGCAGGCCAAGCGCCTGGTAGAACCACGGCGTCGGATCGGCGCCGTCGAGTTCCTTGGCCCGGCCGAGCTCGGCCTGCGCCGGGCGCGGCCGCTGCTCGGACAGATAGGCCTTGGCAAGATAGCTGCGCAGCAGCGACTGGCCAGGATCGAGGCTGACGGCGATTTCCATCTGCCGGCGGCCGGCCGCGAGTTGGTTCTGGCGGATCAAGGCCAGCCCAAGGCCCAGGCGCGCCAGCGGATCGGACGGATCGGCCGCGCTGGCCTGCTCGAACTGCGCCTGGGCGGCCGGCGCATCATCCCCCACCAGCTCGGCAAAACCGAGCAGACGCCGCGCCAGCCCGGCCTGTGGGCCGTCCAGATGTGGCTGCGCGCGGCGCCGCGCCGCCCGATAGTCCCCCGCCGCCAGGTCGAGCTCCGCCAGACGCAAGGCGGTGAGTGCGTCGGCTGGCACCTGCTGGGCCGCCTGCTCGGCCGCCGCGCGCGCGCCCACCAGATCGAACACCGCCTGGCGCGCGTAGGAGCGCGCCAGCCATGCGTTGGCGCTGCTCGACGCCAGCATCGTGGCCTCGCTGCTCAGCCGGTCGGCAGCGGCCGTCTGTCCGCGCGCCAGAGCAATCACCGCCTGCAGAGCCAAGGCTTCTGCACGTTGCTGCGGCGGCGCGCCGGATTCGGCAGCCAGCGCCAGCGCCTGCGCCGCCTCGGCGTCACCCGCCGCCAGGCGCGCCCGCGCCTCCATCAGCCCCGTTCCCGCCAGCGCCGGGTAGTGCAGGGCCCAATCCAGGCCGTCGCGACTGCCAGCGCCGACCCGCACTTCGGTCTGCCCGCTGCGGCTCACGCGCAGGCTCTCGCCGGGCTTCAGCACGCGACCGGCCGCGGTCACCTGGCCCTCGAACAGGGTGAGCCCGTCCGCCTCCGGACCGGCTGCCAGCAGGAACTCGGTGCCGTCGATGGCCGCATTGAGATAGGGCGTGGCGGCGTCGAAGCGCTGTGGCGTGCGGCTCAGAAAGTGCCCACGCCCCTGCGACATTTCGACCGCCGGCGCGGCATTCGGGCTGTGCCGGAACGACACCGCGCTCTGCTCTGACAGGCGCACCACGGTCTGATTGGCCAGTTCCAGCACTGCGCTGCTGGCGCCCCCCACACGCACCGACACATCCGAGCAGAACCGGTCGCCCGCGCGGGCCTTGCGCCAGTCGCCGTCGGTTTGCGCTTCGACCACGCCGCGCGTGCTGGCGAGCCGCGCCACCCACTGCTCACACGCCCAAGCCTGGGCGCTGGTCATGGCCAGCACGGCTATCGCGCACGCTCGCAGACTGACCGATCCCCGGACCATACAGCTCCCTCTTCTTGTTGGTTGTATGCAGATCAATGCCGCCGGCTGTCCCGACGCCGCCAGCCATTGTCGGGTGGACGCCCACTTAAAGCCACAACCGCCATTGCAAGCGGCCTCGCTGAGCGCGCTCGGCGCCGCTTGACTATTCCATCAGGTCTTTACAGTCACCATCGCACCGTCCTCGCGCAGCATGTCGCCGCGTCCCAGGGCCCTGAGGTAAAACGCCGCGACGCCGTCGTCCGGATCGGCGGCCAACACGGCCCGGAACGCCCCCTGCGCGGCATGGGCATCGCCAGCGGCACAGGCTGCCAGCGCCTCCTCGAACAGCGGCTGCGTCATCGCCCGCGGGACCGCGCCCATCACCTCGTACAGGTCCAGCGCCTGCGCCTTGCCGGCCAGCACAAAGCGGCCAACCGCCCGGTACTCGACCCCGGAAAGCCCGGCCACCACCTGCGCACTGGCCAGGATCTGTGTGCCGAGCTGCTTGTTCAGCGCCTCGATGCGGCTGGCCGTGTTCACCACGTCGCCAATCGCGCGGTATTCGAAGTGGCCGCCCGCGCCGACCGGCCCCAGCACCAGTTCGCCCATGTGCAGGCCAATCCGGGTCGGTAACCGGCCGCCGCCGGGCAGCTCGAAATTTGCCAGCGCCACCTGCATCTCCGCCGCCGCGCGACACGCGCGCAGGCGGGCCCCGGCGCCGACTTGCGCCACCGGCCACAGGGCCAGCGCAGAGTCCCCGACGATGTCGGTAACGATTCCGTGTTGGGTCTGGATGGGCTCCAGCAGGGTCGCGAAATAACGATTGGCGAGCTCGTGCAATTGCCGGGCTGGCATCCGCTCACCGAGCGCGGCATAACCGGCCGCGTCGCTGACCAGGCACACGGCGCGGATGGTTCGCGGGCGGCTGGTGGCAGAAATGCCCTGCCCGTCGCGAACCACCGCCTGCACCACGTGCGCCGGCAGGTAGGGACGAAACGCGGCCACCACTTGCGCGCGCTCGCGGCCGCTGGCGCGCGCACGAAGGGCAATGGCCGCCACCAGCGCGGCGGCGATCTGCGCCAGCCACGGCACCAGCGGCAGCCACATATTCCAGCGGCTGAACGCCAACAGCACGGTCAGATACGCACCGCCCGCCAGGACCGCCGCCAACGCCAATGCTGGCACGACACTGAAAGCGCAAAACAGCCCGGCCAGCACCAGCGCGGTCAGCGCCAGACACACCACCACGACCACCGCGCGCGGCATCACCAGGAATTCCTGCCGCAACAGGTTCAGATACGCGGTGGCCGCGATCTCGACGCCGGACAGATCAAGCCCGTCCGATCGGCCGACCACGGTCGGAAAACTGTCGATCTGCGCCGGAAAATATTTTTCGATATGCCCGATAAACACGGCCTGACTGCGCAGGTCGGGCACCGTGTCAAGCAACACATCGGCGGCGGAAAGCACCCGCAGCGCGGGCGGCGGGCCGTAGAAATTGAGCAGGCGCTCGGGCTCGCCCGCGGCAAGATCGCAGGCGGCCCGCTGCAGCGCGGTGGCAGCCGGCAGCGGGGGGCAGACCGCGCCTGGCGCCTGCACGAGCAACGCGGCCGCCGGCAAGGTGGCCAGCGTCGGCGCCGCCGGGTGATACAACCACACGCGGTCGACACGCGCCGGCGCCTTGGGCAGCACGAACGGCGCCACCGCGGCGGCGCTGTCGGCAAAACGGCGGTACGGGCGATACACGCGATCGACCAGCACCTGACCGTTACCGCCGGTGGCGGACATGCCCTGCACCTCGCGCCGCATGCGCCCGAACAGCACCACGTTGCCGGCCTCGGCGATGGCGTCCGCCAACCCGGCATCCCCGGCGCCCAGCCGGGCGCGTGCAAAAAAGACGTCGATGGCGATTACGCCGGCGCCCGCCGCCGCGGTGCGCCGAATCAGGTCGGCGTAAACCGTGCGCGGCCAGTCGGCGAAGCGGGAGGGCAGACCAAGCCGGCTCGCCGACGCCGAATCGATCGAGACGATCAGCGCTTCCTGCGGTGCCGGCCGGGCGCCCCGGGCAGCGAACAACCAAGGCAACGTGACGTCCCGCTCCAGCCTGTCCGCGCCGGGCAGCTGCCAGGCCAACACCCCGACCAGCCACACCAAACCCGCAACCCCTGCAAGGGCCCAGGATTGCACCGGTCGAAGCGGTACCCGGATACTGGGTCGGCTCATGGCAACCACGGCGGCAGGGCGGCGCAGGAAATGGCCTCTGAACTCACGCAATTCTCGATTCTGCAACCGCTGTCGGACACCGACCTGCAGCGGCTGCTGCAAATCGGCCGCGTGCGCACGGCGCCGGCTGGCCACCTGCTGATGAGCGAACTTGAAGCCAGCACCGCCGTGTATTTTCTGCTCGCCGGCGAAGTGCGCGTGTTCATCACCGGCGACGACGGCAAGGAAGCGACGGTCAACACGCTCAAGGCCGGCAGTTGGTTCGGAGAGCTCGCGCTGCTCGGCGACGGTCTGCGATCGGCGTCAGTCATCACCACCACTTCGGCTCGCTTCCTTACGGTGCCGGGCCCCGCGCTGCGCAGCATTCTGGTCGCCTACCCGCAGGCCGCCGACCGCTTGCTGGAAGCGCTTGGCCAACGCATTCGCGGTCTGACGGAAACCGTGCGCGGTTACGCGCTGGGGGACGTCTACCACCGGCTGGCGCAGCTGTTTCGGGAACTGTCGATCGACCGCGACGGCCAGCGCGTCATTCTGAACCCACCACCGCAGCGCGAGCTGGCCGCCCGCATCGGCGCCTCGCGGGAGATGGTGGCGCGCGTGCTGCGCGAACTGCGCAAGGGCGGTTACGTGGACACCAACCGCCAGCGCATCGTGCTCAAGAAACCCCTGCCGGCGCGTTTCTGAATCACCGCGCCGGCAGACCGGATCACAGCGGGTAGATGATGTAGCGCGGCGGCACGGCGGTGTCCATCACCGCCCGCTTGGACGCGAAACGCAGCGCGCCGCCCTCGTCGACGATCAGGTCCTGGTAGTGACCGGCCGCCAGCAGCGCCGACTTGCCCTCGGCGTTGGTGTAGAACACCGAGAAATTGGTGCTGGCGGCGATGGCGCCGTCGTCGTTCCAGGCGCACAGGTCGCGCGACAGCAGGTGCCGCGGCTGGTAGTGCTCGACAGCGTGGTTCCAGACCTCGTTCACGTACTTCACCCGGTCGCGCAGGCGCTCGTGGCAGTCGTCCAGCATCATGCCGACCGGCAGACCCAGGCGCACGTTCTCGGCCGAGGTCAGCTCGTAGCGGCCCTGGCTGGAAAAACAGGCCAGCCAGCCGTCCATGTCGCGCCGGTCGAGCGCGTGGGCGTAGGCCTGCTGCAAGGCGTCCACCCGCGCCAGCAGGCCGGGATCGAGAATGACGGTCGTGCTCACAACCCCATAACCTCTTTGTAATAGCGCCAGAACGGCGTATTGCCGGCCTCGTCGTTCTGCAGGCTGCGATGGCCGTCCGGGCTTTCCTCGAGGCCCTTCAGGAAGGCGATCTCGCCGCCCGGGGCGCCCATGGCCTTCTGCACGCGCTCGAACATGGAGCCGTCCTCGATGCTGACGAAGCCGCTCGGGCCCAGCAGGTTGGCGCACTGGCGGATGCGGTGCTGCAGCAGCTCCGGCGGGTCGTCGGCGAACGCCAGATAGGTGTAGTGCACCTCGGTTTTGTCCGGCCCGAGCGGGCGGCCAAAGCGAAAGTTGATGGCGTTCAGGTGCTTGACCACCTGCGTCACCGGGCGCAGCAGGTTCACGGCCGCCGTGCGCTCGTCGCCCTCGGTCATGACCAGCGAGGCGTCGGCCAGGTAGCCGTTGTCGACCATGCGCTGCGCCTCGTAGTGCGCGCCCCAGTGGCCGGCGAAGCCGTCCGCCACCAGCGGCGCCTTGCCGCCCTGGTAGTTCAGCATGCGAAAGGCGGTATGGAGCAGGCCGGCGTGGTAGCCGTCGTTGTCCATGTACACCTTCCAGTTGCAGTTGAAGACGATCTTTTGATAGCCGAGCAGCTTCAGCCGGCGGTCGCCGCCGCCGAGCGCGGCGCGGATCGAATCGCCCACCTCGCCGAAGAACTCCTCGATCGGCGGCGCCGCGTCGTCGAAGGTAGCCCACAGCACCTGGTTCCACAGCACCGCCCGCAGGCGGCGCAGGCCGTAGTGCTTCTTGTCGAAATCGGCCGGGAAACGCTCCTCCCCGGGCACCTTGCGCAGATTGCCCTGGTTGTCATACGCCCAGGCGTGATACGGGCAGGTGAAGTCGGCGGCGCTGCCCTTGAATTCGGTGGTGATCTGCACGCCACGGTGGGCGCAGGCATTGACCAGCACGGCGAACTCGTCGGCGCCGGTGCGGGTCACGATCAGCGGCGTCTCGCCGACCACGACGGTCTTGTAGTCGTTGACCTGCGCCAGCTCGGCCTCCAGCGCCACCGGGTGCCAGAACGGGCCGTAGAAGATGCGTTCGAGTTCCTGGCGGTAGATGGCCTCGTCCGTGTACAGGTAATACGGGACGTGCGTGTGATCCGTCCAGGTACGGGCCGGCAGGTCGCGGCTGGGTGCGTTCATGATCGATACTCCTCGCTTTTCGGCGTACGGGCGTCGGCGCGCCCGGCGCCTAAGTTATCGCAGTTTGCCTTTTGCAACAGAACGTTCGTTGACCATCGTCAGTCCCCTCCAAGCCTGCCTCGGTCCGGCACTGTCCGGCCCGGCAGACCCGCCGGACACGCTGGGCCTGATGGCCGCCATCGAACTGGCCGCCGGCGGTCCCGGTGCCGGCACCGCGCCGCTGGCCGCCTTGCCGGTCGCCGCCCTGGCCGGCACGCGCAGCCTGGTGCTGCTGATCATCGATGGTCTTGGCAGCGAGTACCTCGCCCACGCCAGCCCGGCCGGGCCGCTGTCGAACAACCTGCTCGGCGACCTGCAAAGCGTCTGTCCGGCCACCACCGCGGCCGCCGTCACGACCTTCTTCACCGGCCGGTCGCCGGCCAGCCACGGCCTGCTCGGCTGGTTCACGCCCTTCGAGGCGCGCGACGAAGTGGTACTGCCGCTGCTGGCGCAGGCCCGCAACGGGCGATCGTTGCCGGCCAGCGACCTCGCGACGCTGTACCGCAGTCCGCCGCTAGCGGCACGGTTGGCGCGCGAGTGCCATGTCGTCACCGCCCGGCGCCTGGTCGGCTCCGCCTACTCGCGCCACCACGCCGGCCCCGCCCAGGTGCACGGCTACCGCTCGCTCGGCGGCCTGTTCGGCCAGCTCGAGCACCTGCTGCGCGCCGATGGCCCGCCGCGTTACGTGCATGCCTACTGGCCGCAACTCGACAAGCTGGCGCACGAGCACGGCATCGGCCACCGCCGCACGCGCGAACACCTGCGCGAGATCGAGGCGCAGCTCGCGCGCTTCCTGAAAACCATCGCCGGCACCGACGCGCTGCTGCTGGTGACGTCCGACCACGGCTTCGTCGACATCGCGCCCGAACGACGGCTGCTGCTGAACGACCACCCGGCCCTCGTCGAGCAGCTGCGCCTGCCGCTGGCGGGCGAGTCACGGCTGGCCTTCGTGCATGCCAGGCCGGACGCGCGCGACGCGCTCGGCGTGCAGCTGGCGGCGTTTCTTGGCGAGCGTGGCCACGTTCAAACCGGCCGGCAGTTCATCGATGCCGGCCATTTTGGCCCCGGCGAGCCACACCCGGCGCTGGCGCAGCGCGTGGGCGATTTCGTCATCGCCATGGCCGACGGCTGGTCACTGCGCGACCGCCTGCCGGGCGAGCAGCCGTTCTCGCCGGTCGGTGTGCACGGCGGCCTCAGCGATGCCGAGCGGCGCGTGCCGCTGGCTGTGTTCGAGGCCTGAGCAAACACTGAAAAACCCATGTTTGGGGGTTTTCAGGGCGCCACCGCGGGACACGCCCGCCTTGAAAAACGCCGGGCACGCCCCATTTGCCCGCCGTGCCGGCGTGTGCCGGCGCCCGACTGATCCGCCCTGCCCGCACGAGGCCGCCATGACGCACGCCGAAACCCTCAGCTTCACCACCGAAACGAGCCAGCTGCTCAAGCTGATGATCCACAGCCTGTACAGCAACCGCGAAATCTTTCTGCGCGAGCTGGTCTCGAACGCGTCGGACGCGCTCGACAAGCTGCGCTTCGAGGGTTACCGCGATGGCACGCTGCTCGACGGCGGCGGCGAGTTGCGCGTCGAGATCGAGTGCGATCCGGCCGCGCACACCGTGACCGTGCGCGACAACGGCATCGGCATGAGCCGCGAGGAGGTGATCGCCAACATCGGCACCATCGCCCGCTCCGGCACGGCCGAGTTCCTGAAAACGCTGCAGGACAGCCAGACGCCGGACGCGCGCCTGATCGGCCAGTTCGGCGTCGGTTTCTACTCGGCCTTCATCGTCGCCGACCGGGTGACGCTGACCACCCGCCGCGCCGGCCGGCCGGACGACGAGGGCGTGCGCTGGCAGTCCGCCGGCGAGGGCGAGTACACGCTCGAAGCGGTCGCCGCGCCGCGCGGCACGGAAATCGTGCTGCACCTGCGGGACGACGCGCACGAGTTCGCCGACGCGTGGCGCCTGAAATCCATCATCCGGACCTACTCGGACCACATCACGTTTCCGGTGCGCATGCCGGCGGCGAAACCGGCCGGCGATGATGAGACGCCCGAAACCGAAACGACCGACGCCCTGGCCTGGGACACCGTCAACCAGGCCACCGCGCTGTGGGTACGCCCGCGCGCCGAGATCGCACAGGACGAGTACGACGCCTTCTACAAGCAGCTCAGTTACGACGCCGAGCCGCCGCTGGCGCAGTTGCACAGCCGCGTCGAGGGCAGCCACGAGTACACCGCGCTGCTGTTCGTGCCGTCGGCCGAGCCGTTCGACCTGTGGGACCGCGACCGCCGCCACGGCGTGCGCCTGTACGTGAAGCGCGTGTTCATCATGGACGACGCCGCCCATCTGCTGCCGACCTACCTGCGCTTCGTGCGCGGCGTGATCGACGCCGACGACCTGCCGCTCAACGTCTCGCGCGAGATTCTGCAGGGCAGCAAGACGGTCGACAGCATCCGCGCCGGCAGCACGCGCCGCGTGCTGGGTTTGCTCGACGAGATGGCGCGCGACGACGCCGACAAGTACCAGCGCTTCTGGGGCCTGTTCGGGCGGGTGCTCAAGGAGGGCGTGGTCGAGGATCACGCCAACCGCGAGCGCATCGCCGGCCTGCTGCGCTTCTCGACCACCGTCGAGTCCGCCCCCACCGTGTCGCTGGCCGACTACGTGGCGCGCATGAAGGACGGCCAGAAGGCGATCTACTACCTCACCGCCGACTCGGTCGCGGCGGCGGCCGCCTCGCCGCACCTGGAGGCGCTGCGCGCCCGCGGCGTGGAAGTGCTGCTGCTTGGCGACCGCATTGACGAGTGGCTGGTCGGCAGCCTGCATGAGTTCGACGGCAAGCCGCTGCAGTCGGCCGCGCAGGCCGACCTTCCGCTCGACGAGCTGCCGCCGGCGCAGACCGAGCTGCCGCCGGTCGAAGACGCCGACTGGGCGCCGACGGTCAGCGCCCTGCAGACGGCGCTCAAGGACGTGGTGGAAACGGTGCGTCTGTCGGATCGGCTCACCGAATCGCCGGTGTGCCTGGTGGCCGGCAAGGCGGCGATGTCCGGCACGCTCGAGCGCCTGCTCAAATCGGCCGGCCAGGAGGTGCCCGAGAACAAGCGCGTGCTGGAGGTGAACCCGCGCCACCCGCTGCTCTCACGCGTCCGGGCCGGCGCCGATGCCGAGCACGTGGAGGACTGGGCGCGTTTGCTTTACGAGCAGGCGCTGCTGGCCGAGGGCGGCCAGCTCGAACAACCGGCGCAGTTCGTGCAGCGGCTGAACCGGCTGTTGCTCGGCGCATAGCGGGCGCCGCCTGCCCGCGCCGTGCGTGGTGCGGGCAGGCGTTCAAGCAATCTTCCCCACCGCCGCGTCCGCGCAGCCAGCGACCCCAGATCGGCCGTGCGCCGTTCCGCGCTGCTGGGCATTGAATGGGCTGACGCATCTTCAAATGCGAATCGTTCGTGTTTTTATATAGACTCCCGGCACCCGCGACAAGCCATTTGCGCGGGAACGCCACTCACCTGGGAGGAAGCATGAACGGTCGCATCTCGACGCGGCGCGCGCTCGCCGCCGCCGCGCTTGGCAGCGCTTTGGTACCCGCGGCGCACGGCGCCGCCTCGATCGACAGCATCGAACAGACCCTGGCGCAGCTGCAGGCGCAGCTGGCCGCCGCGCAGCAGGAAATCGCCACCCTCAAGAGCGAGAACCAGGAGATCAAGCAGCAGGTGGCCGCCACCGGCGAGGCCGTGGAGAAGGCCGAGCAGGAAGCGGCCGCGCGCGGCCCGTCCTGGGCCGAGAAGACCAGCCTCGGCGCCTACGGCGAACTGCACTGGAACAGCCTGCAAAGCAAGGACGAGATCGACTTTCACCGTTTCGTGCTGTTCCTGGGGCACGAGTTCGACGCCAAAACGCGCCTGTTCGCGGAAGTCGAGCTCGAGCATTCGATCGCCGGCGAGGGTCAGGAAGGCGAGATCGAGCTCGAGCAGGCCTACATCGAACGCGACCTCACCGATCATCACCGCGCGCAGGTCGGCCTGTTCCTGCTGCCGCTCGGCATCCTGAACGAGCACCACGAGCCGGACACCTTCTATGGTGTCGAGCGCAACCCGATCGAGACCGCCATCATCCCCACCACCTGGTGGGAAGGCGGCATCGGCCTGCGCGGGGACATCGCGCCGGGCTGGGACTACCACGTGGCGGCGCACTCCGGGCTCGAAGTGCCGCTCACCGGCAACAACGCCTTTCTGCCGCGCAGCGGTCGCCAGAAGGTGTCCGAAGCGCCCGCCGAGGATCCGGCGACCACCGCCCGCATCCGCTACCGCGGCATTCCGGGTCTTGAGCTGGCGCTGTCCGGTCAGTACCAGGACGACCTCACGCAGGGCGCCGGCGACCGCGCCCGCGCCTTCCTGTGGGAAACCCACGCCGTGTTCCAGCGCGGGCCGTTCAGCCTGCGCGCGCTGTACGCGGCCTGGGACATCGGTGGCGATCAGGCGGAAGCACGCGGCCGCGACGAGCAGAACGGCTGGTACATCGAACCGTCCTGGCGCCTGAACGACCAGTGGGGCGTGTTCGCGCGCTACAACCGCTGGGACAACGCCGCCGGCGACAGCGTCGACAGCAAATTCCGCCAGATCGACGTCGGCTTCAACTACTGGCTGACCGAGCAGGTGGTGCTGAAACTCGACTACATGGACAAGAACGGCCCCACGTCCGGGCAGGACGACCACGGCATGAACGCCGGCGTCGGTTTCTCGTTCTGATTCGATCCGGCGTGCGGCATGGCCAGACGCCATGCTGCACGCCGGGCGTCATTCCTCGATCATCCGCTCGCCGCGCCACAGATCGTCCAGCGTCTCGCGGGCGCGGATCAGCTGGATGCGCTCGCCGTCGACCATCACCTCGACCGGCCGCGGGCGGCTGTTGTAGTTGCTGCTCATGGCAAAGCCGTAGGCGCCGGCGTCCCGGATCGCCAGCAGGTCACCCTCGGCCAGCGCGAGCGTGCGCGCATGAGCCAGAAAGTCGCCGCTCTCGCACACCGGCCCGACCAGCTCCCACACCTTCACCTCGCCGGCCGACTCGCGCAGCGGCAGCACGCCGTGCCAGGCGTCGTAAAGCGCCGGACGCAGCAGGTCGTTCATGGCGGCATCGACGATGGCGAAATTGCGTTCGGCGCCGGGCTTCAGGTGCTCGACGCGCGTCAGCAGCACGCCGGCCGGCCCGACGATGGAGCGCCCGGGCTCGATGGAAATCTCCACCCCGGCGCCGTCAAAGGGCGCGCCGATGGCGGCCACGTAGTCGGCATGGCTGGGCACGGCCTCGTCGCGATAGGCGATGCCGAGTCCACCACCCAAATCCACATGCCCGATGGCGATGCCGTCCGCCGCCAGATCGTCCCGCAAGGCCGCGATGCGCCCGGCCGCCTCGCGCAGCGGCGCCAGATCGGTGAGCTGCGAGCCGATGTGGAAGGCGATGCCGTGCACGGCGAGACCCGGCAGGCTCGCCGCGCGCCGGTACAGCGCCCGCGCGTCGGCGGCGGCAATGCCGAACTTGTTGGTCTTCAGGCCGGTCGAGATATACGGATGCGTGCCGGCATCGACATCCGGGTTCACGCGCAGCGCCACCGGCGCCACGCGGCCCATTTCCAGCGCCACGGTGTTCAGGCGCTCGAGCTCGGCGGCCGATTCCACGTTGAAGCAGGCAATGCCGGCCGCGAGCGCCGCGCGCAGCTCGTCCGCGCTCTTGCCGACCCCGGAAAACACCACCCGATCGGCCAGCCCGCCGGCACGCAGCACGCGCGCGAGTTCGCCACCCGACACCACGTCGAAGCCGGCGCCCAGGCGCGCCAGCACATTCAGCACGGCGAGATTCGAATTGGCCTTGACCGCATAGCACACGCGGTGCGGACGATCGCCGAAGGCCGCGTCGTAGGCGCGATAGGCCGCCTCGATGGCGGCCCGCGAGTAGACGTAACAGGGCGTGCCGAAGCGCTGCACGACAGCCTCCAGCGCCACGCCGTCAAGATGCAGCGCGCCGCCGCGGTAGTGCAGCGGACTCACGGCGCGGCTTCGGGCGCCGGCGTGGACTCGGCGGCCGGCTGCTGCGCAGGCGCCTCTGGCGGCGGCATGTACAAGGGCCCGGTCTGGCCGCAGCCGGACAACAACAGCAACAGACCCACGGCAGCCAGCGAGCGGCCGGGGTGACGGAACATGCAGAACACGGAGAGCTCCTTGGCGAGGCGGCGCGGCCACGACCGGCCGGCAGGACGTATCGCCA
The DNA here is from genome assembly GCA_049322795.1 of Pseudomonadota bacterium. Classification (GTDB taxonomy): domain Bacteria; phylum Pseudomonadota; class Gammaproteobacteria; order Immundisolibacterales; family Immundisolibacteraceae; genus Immundisolibacter. The sequence goes on from JBMOQH010000015.1 coordinate 95,954, forward strand.
GACTGCGGCGCGCCGGCCCAATGCTGTTAAACTACGCGCCCCCCGAACAATGGCTATGTAGCTCAGCCGGTTAGAGCACGGCACTCATAATGCCGGGGTCGGTGGTTCGAGTCCACCCATAGCCACCATCCTTCCCTCGGTCCGCTCCAGCCCGCGATCGGCGATTTCACGTCGCCGCGAGCAGGCCCTCTGCCAGCCAGGTCGCAAGCAGTTGCGCGGCGCGCGCCGGAGCCCCATCGGGCGACGCGTCGGTGCCACCGGCCCGCGCCACCGCGCCGCAGATGGCGCCGAAACTGCGCCCCCGACGCAACGCCGCCAGGGCGGCCGACTCATCCGCTGACAGCGTGCGGAAATACACCCGCTCCTGCCGCCGCGAGATCAGGCAATCGAGCGGCGCCGGCAGCCGTGCGGGCACTGTGGCCGCCGCGCCGCCGTGCCAGGCGCTCCAGGATTGCGGCACGTTCCAGCGCATTCGCAGCACCTGCACGCCGGGCGCCATGGCAAAACGCAGGCGGGCGAAGTGCTGCGGCGGCACGACGCCAAGATCGGCCGCAGTGAGCGTGCGCCCATCAGCGGCATCGAAGGCGTCGAGCAAGGCCCACTCGAAGGTCGCCGTGGCACGCAGCGCCGGCCGACGCACGAGGAACCGGGGCAGGCCGCGACCAAGATCGCGCAAGGTCCAGGAACGCGACGGACAGGCGGCGAGGTAGCGCCGCGTGAGGCGATCGAAGCCGGCCTCACCGAGCAACGCGCGCAGCAGCGGAAAGTCCTCGCCGAGCGCTTCGGCGAGTCGCAGGCGGTAGGCGTCGTGGTACACGGTCAGCCGTCGCTCCGCTGCATACACCGGCCCTTCCGCCACCCAACCCGGCGGTACGACGCTGCCGCAGCGGACGTGCGCCGCCAGCGTGCGCTGAAAATCCGCCAGGGCACTCACGCCGCGTCCTGGCGGGCGGCGAGGACGCGCGCCTGGTTCAGCTCGTCGATCAGCTCCGGCAGCGGCGGGATGGCGGCATCACGCTCCAGCAGCGTGGCGGCACGCGGGAAACGCCGCGCCGCATGCGCATACAGTACCCACACCGCCTCGCACACCGGCGCGTCGTGGGTGTCGATCTTGAAACCGTCGACGTCGCGGTGTCCGGCGATGTGCAGCTGCACCACCCGCTCGGGCGGAATCGCCATCAGGTAGCGCTGCGGATCGAAGCCATGGTTGCAGGCCGACACGTAGACGTTGTTCACGTCGAGCAGCAGCAGGCAATCGGCCCGCTCCGCGAGCGCCGACAGAAACTCCCACTCGGTCATCTCGTTGCCGGCGGCGGCGAGATACGTCGACGGGTTCTCCAGCACCAGCTGCCGGCCAAGCCGGTCTTGCACCTGCCGCACGCGGGCGGCGACGTGGGCCAAGCATTCCTGCGTGTACGGCAGCGGCAGCAGGTCGTGCAGGTTGACGCCATCGACGCCGGTCCAGCACAGGTGATCCGACACCCAGGCGGGCTGAAAACGGTCGACCAGCGCCGCGAGACGGTCGAGGTAGTCCGTGTTCAGCGGGTCGACCCCGCCGATCGACAGCGACACGCCGTGCAGCACCAGCGGAAAGTCGCGCCGGACGTGCTCCAGCACCGCCAGCGGCTTGCCGCCGGCGACCATGAAGTTCTCGGTGATGGCCTCGAACCAGTCGATGCCGGCGGGGGCAGCGGCCAGCAGGTCGGCGAAGTGCTCCTTGCGCAGGCCAAGACCGAAGCCGAGTGGCGGCAACATGGACATGAATCTCGCTCAAAAAAGGCCGGGGCGCAGGGAACGCTGACCCCAATCAGCGCGTCGCTGAGCCCCGGCCCGGCCGATCACTCTGCCTTGACGGTGCCGCCGGCGGCCTCGCAGTCGGCCGCGGACATCGCCTTCATGCCCTGGCCCTTGCAGGCGTTCTGGCCCTTGCAGGCGTTGCTGGCGGTGGCGCAGTCGCTCTGACCCTTGCAGGCGTTCACGCCCAGACACTGCACCTGGGCGTCTTCGGCGTGGGCGGTCAGCGGCGCGACGCCACCGGACAGCAGCAGCACGGCGGCAGCGGTCGCGAGCAGCGCACCGGAAGTCTTGGCTTTGGTCATGGTCTCGATCCTCGGGATGGTAGGGTGAAGCGGCGGGCCATGCGGTCCGCTGCCGGGCTGACGATTCGCGTCAACCGGGCGTTAGACGCGGCGCCCGGCGAAGCATTACACGCCGCACCGCATCGTTCCGACCGAGACATCCGCCATGACCGACCTCCAACGCTGCCCCTGGGCGCGCGGCGCGCTCGACATCGCCTATCACGACACCGAATGGGGCCTGCCGCAACACGACGACCGCGTGCTGTTCGAGTTCCTGATCCTGGAGGGCGCGCAGGCCGGTTTGTCATGGTCCACCATCCTGCGCAAGCGCGACGCCTATCGCGCGGCTTACTTCGGCTTCGACCCGGCCCGCGTGGCGGCTTTCGACGACACCGACCGGGCGCGGCTGCTGGCCGATGCGGGCATTGTCCGCAATCGACTGAAGATCGACGCCTCCATCGGCAACGCGCGGGCGTATCTGGCGGTGCAGGACGAGTTCGGCAGCTTCGACCGCTACCTGTGGCAGTGGGTGGACGACCGGCCCCTGCACAACGTCTGGCATGACATGGCGCAGGTACCGGCCCGCACCGCGCTGTCGGACGCCCTGTCGGCCGACCTCAAGCGCCGCGGCTTTTGCTTCGTCGGCAGCACCATCTGCTACGCCTATTTGCAGGCCGTGGGCGTCATCAACGACCACCTGCAAGCTTGCCCGCGCTGGGCGGCGCTTGCCGGACGCTGACGCGCTGCGTCCGGCGGCGCCACGCAGCAGGCGGGCTGGCGATCAGTCGGCGGCCGCAGCGTCGAAGTAGCGCCGATAGCGCTCGCGCAGGTGGGCCTTGTTGAACTTGCCGACGGTGGTCTTGGCGATCTCGTCCACCGGCAGGCAGTCCGGCACCATCCAGCGCGGCAGGCGATCCTCAAGGTATTCGCGCAGCGCTGCCGGATCGAGCGTCTTGCCGGGCCGGGCGGTGAGCAGCGCCAGCGGCCGCTCGCCGTAGGTGGCGTGCGGCACGCCGATCACGCACACCTCGGCCACCGTGGGATGCTCGGACAGCGCGTGTTCGAGCGTGAGCGAGGGAATCCACTCACCGCCGGACTTGATCATGTCCTTGGTGCGCCCGACAAACGCGACGCTGGCGTCGGCAAAGCGCACGCCGACGTCGCCGGTGCGCAGCCAGCCGTCGGCGGTGAACAGCGCCTTTGTGTTGGCCTCGTCGCGGAAATACTCGGGGATGACGTGCCAGCCCCGGAGCTGCATCTCGCCGGTCTCGACGCCGTCGGCGGCCACCTCGGTGCCGTCCTCGCGCACGATGCGTACCTGCGCGCCGACGATGGGCAGGCCGGAGTTCTCGTCCAGCATGCGGGTGAAGGCGGCGTCGGGGTCGGCGCCGGCCAGCTCGCCGTAGAACGCCGCCGTGTGGTCGGCCAGCGACTCCGCCATGCCGTGCCCACCGAAGCGCACCTTCACGCCCATGGACACGAAGCGCTGGGCCATGTCGCGCGGCACGATGTCGCCGCCGAAACCGACGTAGCGCAGGCTGGAAAGATCGTGCTCGCGCTCGGCGGCGGCCGCCAGCACCAGCTTGCCGAGCACCGGGTTGGCCATCAGGCGCGTGACGCGCTCCTGCGCCACCAGCTCCGCCACCACGTGGCCGTCCGGGTGCACACCGGGCAGCACCAGCTTGGCGCCGGCGATCATCCCGTCCATGGGCAGGTTGAAGGCGTGGGCGTGGAACATGGGCGGGATCACCAGCAGCACGTCGTCGCCAAGGTAAGGCCCCAGCGACTGCGCCGACTGGCGCGTGAGTGCCCGCAGCACCAGAAAACGGTTCGAGTACGGGCAGCCCTTGGGCCGGCCGGTGGTGCCGCCGGTGAAGCTGACGCACACGGTGGCGTTCTCGTCCACGTCGTCCGGAAAGGCATAGCCGGCGGGCGCATTGGCCAGCTCGGTTTCGTAGTCGAAGAGGGGCGCGAGCGTCGTGGCCGGCACCCGCCCGTCGCCCAGCAGCAGGAAGGACCGCACGGTATTGGCGCCGGCCGCTACAAGGCGCTCCGCCAGCGGCAGCAGCTCGGGGTCCACCGCCAGCACGCGCACCTGCGCCAGGTTGCAGGTGTAGACCAGGGCGTCGATGTCGAGACGGAAATTGAGGCCGAGGTAGATCGAACCCTTGCAGATCGTGGCGTAGTCGATCTCGAGGTGGCGGTGGGTGTTCCAACCGAGCACGCCGACGGTCTCGCCACGCCCGGCGCCCAGACGGTCCAGCACGTGCGCGGCGCGCTCAAGCCGCTGGTAGAAGTCGGCATAGGTGTAGGCGAAGCGCCCCGCGCCGGCGGTGCGGGCGACGATCTCGCGCCGCGGGAAGCACGCCGCCGCGCGCTCGACGATGTGTTTGACCAGTAACGGTTCCATCGGCGTTCTCCTCTGTCTTGATAGTGGTTCTATTGGTCGATCGGCGTGGCCCGGGGTCACCCGGCGGGCCGCGGGATGCCGCTGCTACACTGCCTTTGCGCCAAGCAAAGCCTGCTGCGACGGTCAGTCCCTGACCAATGACAACACAATCCCGAGAAGGAGAAACCCCATGAGCACCATCTGGACCGACCTGCTCGGCGTGCCGTTCCGGCAGACCTATTACCAGGCCGGCGGCTACCGCACGCGCGCCATCGAGTGCGGCGACGGCCCGCCGCTGATCTTCCTGCACGGCACCGGCGGCCACGCCGAGGCCTACATGCGCAATCTTGCCGCGCACGCCGAGCACTTCCACGTCTACGCCATCGACATGCTGGGGCACGGCTACACCGACCATTTCGACGGCGACTACACCATGCAGGTCTGGTCGGATCACCTGCTGGCCTTCATGGACGCCATCGGCGCCCAGTCGGCCTGTCTGTCGGGCGAGTCGCTGGGGGCCATGGTGTCGGCCTGGACCGCCATCCGCGCGCCGCAGCGCGTGCACAAGCTGGTGCTGAACACCGGCATCCTGGCGCCGCCCAACGACAAGGGCAAACAGGAGCTGATCGACGCGCTGGAGCGGTCCAAGAAGGCCGCCGGCAACCTCACCATGGAAGCCGTGCGGGCGCGCATGGCCTGGCTGATGGCCGAGCCCGACAAGACCCTTACCGACGAGGTGGTGGCCATCCGCTACGCCATCTACGCCCAGCCCGGCATGCAGCAGCACATGGGCAAGATCGCCGTGTCCACGCTGGGGCGCGTGGTGGACGACACCTGGACCGCGCAGTGGATGCGCCCGGACCTGATGAAGGACATCCGCTGCCCGACGCTCGTGCTGTGGACGCGCCACAACCCCGGCCAGCCGGTGGAACTGGCCGAGGCCGCCATGGGCCACATCCCGGACGCGCGCCTGGTGGTGCTGGAAGACAGCGCGCACTGGCCGCAGTGGGAGGAGCCGGAGCTGTTCAACCGGCTGCATCTGGATTTCCTGCGCGGCTGAGCCGTGCGCGGCGACAGCGGCGCTAGAATGCCCGCCGTTGTCGCCACGCCCGCGAGGGCTTGCCATGAACCCCGCCGACCCCAGTTCCCCGTTTGATGACGTTGCCGACCGCGTGGTCGAACTGGGCAACGAGTTGCTGGACGCCAACCCGGACGCCGATGCCTGGGAAATCGCCTCGGGCATGCTGTCCGGCATCGTGCATTTCTGGCTGTATACCCACCAGCCCTGCGCCGACCCGTCGTGCCGGTCCTGCGCCGAGATGGCCACCGCCGAGATGCGTCTGCACGCGCTGATCGAAGAAGCGCGCGAATCGGCCGAGGAAAGCTCCTACTTCCACTCCCCCTTCGACCGCAACGTTGGTAATGCCTGAACGCGCCCACCCTCGCCTGACCACCCCGGGGTCGCTGTCGCGCGGCCTGTTGTTGCTGCCGCTGCTGCTCGCCGGCTGCGTGAAGGAACCGGTGGTACCGCTACCACCGCCGGCGCCCAAGGTGGCGCCGCCGCCGCGGGCGACCGCGCCGGGGCCGCAGCTCACGCTCGAGATCGGACCCACGCAGCAGGTGGTCGGCACGCTGCAGACCACGCGCGTGCAGGGCGAAGAAACCCTGCTCGACATCGCGCGCCAGTTCCACTTGGGGTATGACGAAATGGTCTGGGCCAACCGCGGCCTGGACGTGTGGTTGCCTGGCAAGGGTCGCGAGGTGGTGCTGCCGACGGCGCAGATTCTGCCGGACGCGCCGCGCAGCGGTCTCGTGGCCAATGTGGCCGCAAGACGCCTGTTTCACTTCCTGCCGCCGGACGCCGCGGGCAAACGGCGGGTGGTCAGCTACCCCATCGGCATCGGGCGGGAAGCCTACCCGACGCCGCTCGGCAGCACCCGCGTCACCAACAAGCGGGCCTATCCGGACTGGCACGTGCCGGCCTCGGTCCGCCGCGCACATGCACAGCGCGGAGACCCACTGCCGGCGGTGGTGCCCGGCGGACCGGACAACCCGATCGGCACCCACACGGTCGGCCTCGGCTGGCCCACCTACATCATCCACAGCAGCAACAAGCCGGCCGGCACCGGCCTGCGCGTGACCCACGGCTGCCTGCAGCTTTATCCGGAGGACATCACGCGCCTGCACGACGACGTGACCGTCGGCTCCGAAGTGACCGTGGTCGATCAGCCCATCCTGGTCGCCTGGCAGGACGATCAGCTGCTGCTGGAGGTCCACAAGCCACTCGAAGAATCCGCCCTCAGCGACAGCGCGGCCGAGTCGTTTGCGTCGGTCGCCATCCGCAAGGCGCTGTCCGCGCGCGGTCGTGACGAGGCCAGCGTCGACTGGGACCGCGTCCGGACCTATGTGCAGGCCAAGGCCGGCTACCCGCTGCCGATCCTGCGTGGCGGGCCGGATCAGGCCAGCTTCGTGGCCCAGCTGCCGGTGTACGGACAAGCCCTGACCTTGGCAACGCCAAGCAAACCGGCTGCACAGCCGGGGAGCTGGTATCTGAACCTTGGTCGCTACAACGGCGAGAACACCGCCCGCAAGCTGGTGGCGCAGCTGCGCCATCTGGGGCCGCCCGTCAGGGCCGAGCACCGGCAATTCGCGGGCCAGCACGAGGTCACCGCGGGGCCCTTCGCCGACCGCGAGCACGCCGAACGCGTGGCCCACCGCATCGAGGTGGACCTGGGTCTGCCCACGCAACTGAAGCCGCCGGCCGGCAGAGCCAACGACGCCGGCGCGTGAGCGCCGGCCCTGCGGATCACGCTGCGATGATGGCCAACAGGCCCTTGCCGTAATTCTGCACGTCGATTTCCAGATCCCGCCGCGCCCCGGCGCCAGCGAGCACCGGCACGGCGGCCGCGGGCAGGTTGCCGACCTCAAAATCGGCCAGGCGTACGCCGCGCCCACCGCTGGCCGTGAGCAGGCTGCACATGATGTTGGCGACTTCGCGAAAGTTGTCGGCGATATTCGGCGGCAGGCTGCCCGCGCGCACCGCATCCTGCGCGGCCGCCGGCGGAATCATGGCCAGCGCGGCACCGACCGCGGCCGCAAGCGACACATCGGCCAGCATCACCGCCACCACATTCGGCGCCTCATCGACGCACACCGCTGCGGCGCCCCCTTTGGGCAGCTGTTTCAGCACCGCCCCGGCCTTGGCGGTGACGTTCTTGCCCACCAGAGAGGCGATCAGCTTGGCAACCGCATCGGCGGTCGGCAGTGCCTTGAGCGACATGAGCCCGTCCTTGGAGAAAAGCGCGCGATCAGCCGAGCAAAGGTTCCAGCACGTGCCGGAAAGTGTCTTCGGTAAACGGCTTGGTGATCATGAATGCGGCGCCCTGCTCGTTGGCGAGCGAGCGCATCTGGTCCGCGGTTTCGGACGTCACGAAGCCCAGCTTCACCTTGTGTCCCTCTTCGCGCACCGCCTGCAGCAACTCCATGCCGGACATCTGCGGCATGTTCCAGTCCGACAGCACCACCGCCGGCGGGCTGGTGCGGATCATGTCGAGTGCCTGGGCGCCGTTCTCGGCCTCCTCGACCTCGTGTTGACCGAACCCCGCCTGGCGCAGGGTGCGGCGCACGATCATGCGCATGGCCTTGCTGTCGTCTACCACCAGAATTTTCATAGCATCACCTTGAACTGGGTGAAAAAAATACTACGCGACCAGCCGAGGCGCTCAGCCGGCGACCACGCTCGTGCTCAGGCGCACCATCATCGGGCCATCAGCCGTGTCGTAACCCTGCGCGACCGTCCAACCGTGCACCGCCGGATCGTCGCGACCGGACTCCCACGCCAGCGGCAGCGACAGCCTGATGGCGCCCGGCCACATGCCCTTGATGTTGCCGCCGAGGATGTTGGCCATCTCGCCCATGGCATCCAACACCAATTCGATCTCGAGTTCGTCTTCCGGCAGGTCGAACAGCCGGGCGGCGACCCGGCGCGCCAAGTCGACGCTGCAGTCGATGCGAAGGGCGACCTCGCTGTCGCCCTGAATCTCGACCTGGCTGCTGATGCCGGGATCGGGACTGCCCGCCATGACGGCGTCGACCAGATCCAGGCCGACCATGGTCGCCCAGATGTCGCGCGTCAGCGTTTCCAGCTCCGCTTGATTGATGCTCATCGGACCACTCCTTGCTTGAAGCTCACACTGCCTCCACGCAGGCGGTAGAGACCCTGCGCCGTACGTTCGAACGCGGGGTCCACGCTCAATGTCGTCTCGGCAGCCCCGAGCACCAGATAGCCATCCGGCGCCAACACCTGCCGCACTTTGCCCAGAATCCGCGCCTTGGTCGGCTGATCGAAATAAATCAGCACGTTGCGCATCAGCACCAGGTCGGGCTTGATATCTATCGGCCAGTTTCCGACCAAATTTAGGGCGCGGAACTCCACCGCCTGCCGAATCTCGTCCTTGAGCCTGTAGTCGAGGCCGCTGCGGCTGAAGTACTTGAGCAGGTACGGCGCCGGCAGGCCGCGGTTGACCTCGAGCGGCCGGTAAAGGCCACTGCGGGCCTGCGCCAGACAGCTCGGCGAGATATCCGTCGCCACGACCTGAACTTGCCAGTCGCGCAGTTGCGGCAGACGCTCGCGGACATGCATCACCAGGCTGTACGGTTCCTGGCCGGTCGAACAGGCTGCGCTCCAGATCTGCAGGCGACGGGTAGCGACGCGGGCCCGCATCAGGCCGGGCAACACCCGCGAGGCCAACTCGTCGAACACGGCCGGCTCGCGAAAAAAATAGGTCTCGTTGGTGGTCATCGCGTCCAGCACGTCGATGGCCAGGTCGTCGTTCGCCCTGCCGCGCAGGCGCCGTACCAAGGCGCCGAAATCGCTCACCTGGTGCTTGCTCAGCACCGGCGCGAGGCGCGCCTCGATCAGGTAGTCCTTGTCGGGACCGATCCGGATCGCCAGCTGTTCGTGCAGGAAAGTTCGGATGAAGTCGAAGTGTGGGGCGTTAGCCGACATGGCCGACTCGCTCCCCTGGCGGCGACCCGAGCCGCGCCACGATGGCCGGCCCGACGTCGGCCAGCGCCAGCACGCGCTGCGCCAGCCCTTCCCGCGCGACCGCGCCGGGCATGCCCCAGACCACCGAACTGGCCTCGTCCTGGGCGTAGATCGTGGCGCCGCGGGCATACAACTGCCGGCACCCCTGCTGTCCGTCGCGGCCCATGCCGGTCAGGATGACCGCGAGCACGTCACCGCCGTAACAGTCGGCGGCCGACTGCAGCAAGGGATCGACCGCCGGGCGGCAGAAATTGACCGGCGGCCCCTGATCCAGGCACAGCGACACACGCCCACCGCGGCTCGTGAGCAGCATGTGGTAGTCGCCCGGGGCCAGCCACACCTGTCCGGGCAGCAGTTCGGCGCCGTCCGTGCCCTCACGTACCGGCAGCGCACACATGCTGTCGAGCCGCTCGGCCAGCAGGCGCGTGAACACCGGCGGCATGTGCTGGGCAACCACTACCGGAACCGGCAGATCGGCAGGCAGGTGCCGGAGCACCTCGGCGAGGGCGTTCGGGCCGCCGGTGGAAGCGCCGATGGCGAGCAGGCGTGGGCGCTGCTCGCTGCGCCGCGGCGGGCGCGAGGTCAGGGCGAGCGGCGGACTCGGCTCCAGGGCAGCACCCGGCCGCGCCGCGTCCCGCAGGCGCAGCAGCGCGCGCACCTTGCGCGCCAGTTCCTCGCCGAACGCCTTGAGGTTGGCATCGAGACTGCTGGCCGAGCCGGGCTTGGCGATGTAGTCGCTGGCGCCCCGGGCGAGTGCATCGAGCGTGATGCCGGCCCCCGCGGCGGTCAGCGTCGAGCACATGATTACGGGTAGCCGCGGCCAGCGCTGGCGGATGCGTTCGAGGGTGGCGAGACCGTCGAGCTGCGGCATCTCGACGTCCAGGGTCACCAGGTCCGGCGGGCGGCGCTCGATCGCGCCGAGCGCCGCCAGACCATCCGGCGCCGTGCCATCGACGATGAAGTCGGCGTGTCCTTCCAGCGCCCGCGACAGCAGGCGCCTCATCAGCGCCGAATCGTCGACGACCAGGATGCGTTTCGGCTCCAACTCAGGCCGCCCGCAGCTCGCTCAGGAAACGGTTTACTTCCTCGCGCAGCGTGTTGCCCTGACGCGCCAGCTCGTCGGCGGCGCTCAGGACCTGCCCGGCGGCCGAGCCGGTTTCGGCGGCACCCTCACTCACCTCGGCGATGTTGTGGGTCACCTCCTGTGTGCCGGCGGCGGTCTGGGCGATGTTCTGCGCAATCTCCTGCGTCGCCGAGCCCTGCTCGCGCACCTGCAGGGCGATCACGTCGGCGGTGTCGTTGATCTCGCGAATCGTGCCGCCTATGCCGGTGATGGCGGCGATTGCCTGACGCGTGGCCCCCTGGATGGAGGCAATCTGCGCCGCCACGTCCTCGGTCGCCTTGGAGGTCTGGTTGGCCAGTGACTTCACTTCCGAGGCCACCACCGCGAAGCCCTTGCCGGCATCGCCGGCGCGGGCCGCCTCGATGGTCGCGTTCAAGGCCAGCAGGTTCGTCTGGGCGGCAATGTCGTTGATCAGCGTGACCACATCGCCGATGCGCTGGGCGGCCTCGGCCAGGCTCTGCACCTGGCCGTTGGTGTGCTCGGCGGTCTGCAAGGCACGCTGGGCGATCTGCGCCGAATGCGCGCCGTGGCGGCCGATCTCAGCGATCGACGCCGACAGCTGCTCCGCCGCCGAGGCGAGCGTCTGCACGTTGGCAGTGGCCTGTTGCGAGGCGCTTGCCACGACCGCCGCGCGCTGGTCGGTGACCTCGGCGGTGTGCGTCATGCTCTGCGCGGTCGCGCGCAGCTCGACAGCCGAGCTGTTCAGCGTGTCGAGCGCATGCCCGAGGGTGCTGTCGAACTGCGCGATGTGCCGCTCGATGGCTTCCTGACGCTGTTGGCGGCGAGCATGGTCGGCGTCCTGCTCGGCGCGCAGCGCGTCGGCCTGGCGGCGGTTGTCCTTGAAGACTTCGAGCGCCCGGGCCAAGGCGCCGATTTCGTCGCGCCGGTCGCGCCCGGCCACCGGTGCGTCCAGATCCCCTGCGGCGACCGCCCGCATGGCTGCGGTGATGCGCCCCAGCGGCAGTGAGATGCCGCGTACCGTGGTAACCATGCCGAGCATCGCGACCGCCGCCGCGAGGCCCGTCAGCGCCAGGGTGAGCTTGTTGGCAACGCGATAGGTGTGGGCGTTGTTGGCGTACAACTCGGCAGCGCGTTCGCGCTCGAAGTCGAGCAGCGCCGTCAGCGCCTCGACCGCCGGCAGCACGTCCTGCGGGAGTCGCTCGCGGATGAAGCTGTCAAGTTGGTCGAAATTCTGGCTGTCCAGGATGAGCAGCACCGCCTCCACGGCACGATTGGCGTCGGTCAGCACCTTATCCACGTCGTCCGCCAGCTGCACCTCTTCGGCGAGCGCCTTGGGCTGCTTGAAGTATTGCTCCCAGGATCCGCGGATGTCGTTCATCGCCACGGATACGGCCTGCCGTGCATCGGCCCACTGGACGTCGCCGGTCTGCACTTTGTGCAGGGCGCCGGTGATGTTGACCTGGTACTGATCCGACACCCGCTGCAGGGCCACCATCGGTTCGATGCGGCTTTGGTAGATGTCCGTCATGCGCTGGTTGGCCTGGCCGAGCAGCCACCAGCCGCTGGCGCCCAGCAGCAGGGCCATCACGGCAGTGGAAACCAGCACCCATGACAGACGGGCTTTGATGGACAGCGCCAAGGCAGGCAGACGCACGCGCGGCAGACGCATTTCAACCTCCGGGTTGTTTTTGATCGCCGGCGCTCAGGCGGCGGCGGTTGTGGCTTCGATGACCCGCTCGGGGTCGATGATCAACAGCAGGCGCCCGGGTTGCTTGCACACCGCCCGCACGAAATCCCGGGCGGCGGGCTCGAGCGTGGGCGGAGCGGGCTCGAAATCCTCCGGGTCCGCCTCCACCACGTCACCCACGCTGTCCACCAGAAAGCTGCGGATACCCTGCTCGGTGCGCATCACCACGCTCGTCGGCTGCGCACCCTGGTCCCGCGGCGGCAGACCGAGTCGCTCGCGCAACTCGAAGGCCGTCACGATCTGCCCGCGCAGATTGATGAGGCCGCTCACCACGCCCGGCGCCAGAGGCACCGGCGTCACGTCCTGCCGGCGGTTGACCTCCTGCACGCGCATCAGCTCGACGCCCAGGAACAGCTCACCGACGTGGAACGAACAGAACTGCACCGGCGCGGCCATCACGCCACCTCCCTGAGGCGCACGTACTTGCGCCGTTCGAACAACTCGATGCCGGCCGCGCGGCCCGCCGCCGCCATGTCGAACAGGTCAGTGACACGACCGCCGATCACCGCCGTGCCGATCAAGTCGCCGCCGCGGAACTCGCGCTCGAGCTCCACGGCCTGCTCGACGATGTCGAGCACCCGCTCGACCACGAAGCCGGCGTGCTGCTCGCCGGCACTGCACACGATGACCGGCAGCAGGGCTGGCGCCACGTCGTGTGCCTGGTCGAGCCGCACCAGCGGCAACAGCCCGCCGCGGTACTGCACCACCTGCTGCCCGCCAGTGCTCTCGATGCGCTGCGGGTCGATTTCCTCCAGCCGTGCCACGGCTTCGAGCGGCACCGCGTAGCAGCCGCCGCCGCGCGCCTCGAACTGCAGCAGGCTGTGTTTCTCGGCGCTTTCGATGGCGACGCCCCGGCTTGGCGTGGCGCTCGCCACGCGCAGCAGGCCGGCATCCGACATCAGCCCCGCCAGCTGGGCGATGCCGGGCACGTCCACGATCAGCGCCACATGACCGTCGCCCATGATCGTGGCGCCGGCGAAGGCCGCGATCGCCTTCAGCTCCACGCCGAGTGGCTTGACCACGATTTCCTGCGTGTCGCGCACGCTGTCCACCACCAGCCCGAACTGCCGATCGTCGGCCTGCACCACCACGATGATGGCGGCCGTGGCGGCAGGCTCCGCCACCTGCCCCAGCACCTGCCGGAGGTAGACCAACGGCAGCACATTGCCGCGCAGGCGGTAGATGGGCACGTTGTGAATGTGCTCGATGTCGCGCTCCGCCTGCCCGGCGTCCAGACCCACCAGTTCCAGCACGTTCACCTGCGGTATGGCGTACCGCTCGTGGTGGCTGGTGACGATCAGCGCCGGCACGATGGCCAGCGTCAGCGGAATGCGGATCTTGATCGACGTGCCCCGACCCATGCGGCTTTGCAGGTCGATGCTGCCGCCGATCTTCTCGATGTTGGTCTTCACCACGTCCATGCCGACACCGCGGCCGGATACGTTGGACACCGCGTCGGCGGTCGAGAAGCCGGGCAGGAAGATCAGGTTCTGCAGATCGTGCTCGGACATCGCGGCGGCGCGCTCCGGCGTGATCAGGCCGCGCTCCAGCCCACGCGCCTTGACCTTGTCGGTGTTGATGCCACCACCGTCGTCGTTGATCTCCAGGACGACCTTGCCGCCCTCGTGATAGGCGCGCAGCGTGAGTGTGCCGGCGGGTCCCTTGCCGGCGTCGAGCCGCTGCTCCGGGGCCTCGATGCCATGATCGACCGAGTTGCGAACCAGATGCGTCAACGGATCCTTGATCGCCTCCAGGATGGTGCGGTCGAGTTCGGTGTCCGCGCCTTCGGTTTCGAGGCGCACCTGCTTGCCGCAGGTGATGGCCAGGTCGCGCACCACGCGCGGGAATTTGGCCCAGGCGTTGCCGATCGGCTGCATGCGGGTCTTCATCACCCCTTCCTGCAGCTCGGAAGTGATGAGATCGAGGCGCTGCGAGGCGCCGTGCGTACTTGCCTCCGCGCGCAGCAAGGGATGCTGCAACAGCTGGTTGCGCGCCAGCACCAGTTCGCCGACCAGGTTCATCAGACGGTCCAGCAGGCGCACGTCGACGCGCACGCTGGCATCGGCCAGCCCGCCGCGCGGTTCGCCGGCCTCATCGGCCGCCGCCCGCGGACCCGCCGCGATCGCGTTCGGCGCCTCATCCATGGGAGGCGACTCGACGGCAACCGCTTCGAGCACTTTCACGGCTTCGGCTTTTTTCGCGGCAGGCACGGATGGCGCCGGCCCGGTCGGCCCAGGCTCCACCGCGGTCACCCGTGCCGGACCCGTTTCCGGCGCGGCGACGGGCTCCGGTGGCGTCACCGGCGCGTCATCCGAGGTCAAGACAGCCAGACGAGCGATCAGCGCATCGCAGTCGACACTGCCTTCGGTGCCGGTGGCTTCGATGTTGCCCAACATGCGACGGATGGCGTCCACCATCTCCAGCAGCACCGTGGCGCGTGGCGCGGTGTAGTGCAGCTCGCCGTCGCGCAGACGGCTCAGCAGGCTCTCGCCCGTGTGGGCCAGGCGCTCCAGCGTCCCGAAGGCGAGAAAACCGGCCGTTCCCTTCAGCGTGTGAATCGTGCGAAAGATGCTCGCCAGGCGTTCGCGTGAGCCGGGCTCGCTCTCCAGCGCCACCAGGTCCTGATCCAGGTGGTCCAGGTTCTCCTGGCTCTCCACGAGAAACTCACTGATGATCTCGTCCTGCTCGTCCATCGCCACAGCCACGTTGTGGGGTTCGGGTGCAGCCGACCGGAAATGCGGCCAACCACCGGTTCGACCCCGTTATCCGCGGGCGACAGATTTACTTGAGCCATCCACGCCGTGTGGCCGCTGCCCCGCTTGGCCCACTTCAGGGAAAATGGCCTCCATCGCCCCCCAGGAGCACAGCCCCGTGGACCTCGCCGAAAACCGCTTCAAGCACGGTCTTGCCGCGCACCGCCACCAGCTGGGCGCCTTTCTGGCGCTGGCCGACGCGCACAGCGCGGAGCTGATGGCGAGCGCCGGTTTCGACTGGCTGCTGATCGACGCCGAACACGGCCCGAACGACCTGCGCTCGATCCTGGCGCAGCTGCAGGCGCTCGCCGCCTATCCGGTGCAGCCGGTGCTGCGCCTGGCCGACCACGACCCGGCGCGCATCAAGCAGGTGCTGGATCTCGGCGTGCAGAGCCTGCTGGTGCCGATGGTCGACGACGCCGACCAGGCCGCCGCGCTGGTCGAGGCCATGCACTATCCGCCCCGCGGCATCCGCGGCGTCGGCGCCGGCATGGCGCGCGCCGCGCGCTGGAATGCGGTGCCGAACTATTACGCCCAAGCCGGCGGGCAGCTGTGTCTGGCGGTGCAGATCGAGACCGCAGCCGGGCTCGACAACCTCGACGCCATCGCCGCGGTGGACGGCGTGGATGGCGTGTTCCTCGGGCCGGCCGATCTGGCCGCCGCGCTGGGGTACCTGGGCCAGCCCACGCACCCGGCCGTCCGCACCGCCATCGAAAACGCCCTGCCGCGCATCCGCGCCGCCGGCAAGGCGGCCGGCGTGTACTGCGCCGAGCCCGAGCTCGCCGCCCATTACGCGACGCTCGGGGCAAGTTTTTTCCTCGTCGCCGCCGACGCCATCCTGCTGCGCGGCGCCGCGGTGGCGACGCTGGCGCGCTTTGCGCCCTGAAGCCGTTTTCTCTCGCGAGGTTCCCCGATGCTCGATGCCTACCTTTACGGCGGCCTGCGTTCGCCCTTCGGCCGCCACGGCGGCGCGCTGGCGCCGCTGCGGCCGGATGATCTCGCCGCCCAGGTGGCGCGCGCGGTAATCGACCGCTTCGGCCTCGCCGCGGCGCCAGTCGAGGACGTGCTGCTCGGCTGCACCGGCCAGGCCGGCGAGGATGCGCGCAACGTCGCCCGCCACGTGGCGCTGCTGTCGGGTCTCGGTGAAACGGTGCCGGGGCAGACCGTGAACCGCCTGTGTTCGAGCGGCCTCGCCGCGGTGCTGGACGCGGCGCGGGCGATCAGCTGCGGCGAGGGTGAGCTGTATCTCGCCGGTGGCGTCGAGAGCATGAGCCGGGCGCCGTTCGTGGTCGGCAAGGCCGAGCAGGCGTTCAGCCGCGAGTTTCGGGTGTTCGATTCGACCTTGGGCGCGCGCTTTCCGAACCCGCGCATCGGTGCGCAGTTCGGCGACGACAGCATGGCGCAGACCGCCGACAACGTGGCCGCCGAGCACGGCATCGGCCGCGAGGACGCCGACGCCTACGCGGCCCGCTCGCAGGCCCGGTACGCGCGGGCGGCGGCGGAAGGCTTCTTTGCGGACGAGATCACGCCCATCGAACTCCCAGCCGCGCGCAAGGCGGCGCCGGTGGTGGTGAGCGCGGACGAGCACCCGCGCCCGGATACGACGCTCGACAGCCTCACGCGCCTGAAGCCGCTGAACGCCGGCGGCGTCACCACCGCCGGCAACGCCTCCGGCATCAACGACGGCGCGGCGGTGCTCATGGTCGGCAGCCGGGCGCTCGGCGAGCGGCTGGGCCTGCCGCCGTTGGCGCGCATCCTGGCCGGCGCCGCCGTGGGCGTGCCGCCGCGCGTGATGGGCATCGGTCCGGCACTCGCCATTCCGAAGGCGCTGCAACGCGCCGGGCTGCGGCTCGATCAGCTGGACGTCATCGAGATCAACGAGGCGTTCGCGGCGCAGGCGCTCGGGTGCCTCAAGCTGCTCGGCCTGCCGTTCGACGAGGCACGCGTGAATCCCAACGGCGGCGCCATCGCCGTCGGCCATCCGCTGGGTGCCTCCGGCGCGCGCCTCGCGCTGACCGCGGCGCGCACGCTGGCGGCCGGCGGGGGCCGTTACGCGGCGGTGAGCCTGTGCATCGGCGTGGGGCAGGGGCTGGCGGTGATCCTGGAGCGCACGACCTGATGACCGAACCGCTGTCGGGGCCGCTCGCCGGCCTGCGGGTGCTCGATCTGTCGCGCGTGCTGGCCGGGCCCTGGTGCAGCCAGCTGCTGGCCGACATGGGCGCCGAGGTGATCAAGATCGAGCGCCCCGGCCGCGGCGACGACACGCGCGGCTGGGGGCCACCGTACCTGAAGGACCGCGCCGGGCAGGACACGCCGGACGCGGCCTATTTCCTCGCCGCCAACCGCGGCAAGCAGTCGGTCACGGTGGACTTCACCCGCCCCGAAGGGCAGGCGCTGATCCGCGAGCTGGCGGCCCACAGCGACGTGCTGCTGGAGAACCTCAAGGTCGGCGACCTCGCCCGCCACGGCCTCGACTACGCCGCGCTGTCCGAGGTCAACCCGCGCCTGGTGTATTGCTCGATCACCGGCTTCGGGCAGACCGGCCCGCTGGCCAGCCGGCCGGGCTACGACTTCATCATCCAGGCCATGGGTGGCCTCATGAGCGTCACCGGCGAGCGCGACGACCGCCCCGGCGGCGGGCCGCAGAAGCTCGGCATCGCCTACGCGGATCTGAGCACCGGCATGCACGCCGCCATCGGCGTGCTGGCGGCGCTGGTGCAGCGCGGCGTGAGCGGGCGCGGGCAGTACATCGATCTCGCACTGCTGGACGTGCAGGTGGCCAGCATGGCGGTGATGGCGATGAACTGGTTCATCGGCGGCAAGGTGCCGGGCCGCTACGGCAATGCCCACCCGAACATCGTGCCGTATGAGGTGTTCGCCGCCGCCGACGGCCCGCTGGTGCTGGCGGTGGGCAACGACGCGCAGTTCGCGCGCCTGTGCGAGGTGGCCGGCGCGGCTGATCTGGCCGCCGACGAGCGCTTCGCGCGCAACGCCGGGCGCGTGCGAAACCGCGAGGAGCTCATTGCCCGCCTGGCGGCCATCTTCGCCACCCGGCCGGCGCAGGCATGGGAGGACGCACTGTGCGCCGTGGACGTGCCCTGCGGGCGCATCAACGACATGGCGCAGGTGTTCGAGCAGCCGCAGGTCAAGGCCCGCGGCATGCAGATCAGCCTCGATCACCCGGCCGCGGGGCCGGTGCCGCTGGTGGGCAGCCCGCTGCGGTTTTCAGGCACGCCGGTCGAGTACCGCCTGCCGCCGCCGCGGCTTGGCGAGCACACCGACGCGGTGCTGGGCGGCCTGCTCGGCAAGAGCGCCGGCGAGATTGCCGCGCTTCGCGCCGCGGGCGTGGTGTGAGGCCGGCATAATCGTCGCCTGTCGTCTGTCACCCCCCACGCAGCAACCCCGCCATGTCAGACCTCAACAACCTCATCGAAGCCAACCGCGCCTGGGCCGCCCGCGCCAAGGCCACCGACCCCGAGTTCTTCAGCCGCCTGGTCGACCAGCAGCAGCCGCAGTACCTGTGGATCGGCTGCTCGGACAGCCGCGTGCCGGCCAACCAGATCGTGGGCCTGCTGCCGGGCGAGATCTTCGTGCACCGCAACGTCGGCAACCTGGTGCACCAGACCGACCTGAACTGCCTGGCGGTGCTGCAATTCGCCGTGGAAGTGCTGAAGGTCCGGCACGTCATGGTGGTCGGCCACTACGGCTGCGGCGCGGTGAAGGCGGCCATGGACGGCAAGCCGCTCGGCCTCATCGACAACTGGCTGCGCAACATCGAAACCGTCTACCACCGTTGCCAGCACGAGGTGGACGCCCTGCCCGCCGACCAGCGGGTCGACGCCGTTTGCGAGCACAACGTGCGCGCGCAGGTGCGCGCCGTATGCGACACCACCGTGATGCGCGCCGCCTGGGCGCGCGGTCAGGACGTGACCGTGCACGGCTGGATCTACGGCATCGCCGACGGGCTGGTGAACGATCTGCACGTCAGCTGCGCCGGGCCGGACGAACTCGCCAAACTCGCCGGCTGAGCGCCGCGTGCTGCGCATCGCCCACCGCGGCGCGAGCGCGCTGGCGCCGGAGAACACGCTTGCCGCCATCGAGCGCGCCATCGCGCTCGGCGCGCCGTGGGTGGAGGTGGACGTGCAGGCCTGCGCCGACGGCCTGGTGGTGATCCACGACGACACGCTCGAGCGCACCACCAACGGACACGGCCCGGTGGCCACGCATACGCTCGCGGCGCTACGCGAACTGGATGCCGGCGCCGGAGAGCGCATCCCCCTGCCGCTGGAAGTGCTGGATGCCTGCCGCGGCCGCTGCGCGGTGAACCTGGAACTGAAAGGCCGCGGCGTGGCGCCACGCCTCATCCCTGTGCTGCGTGAAACGCTCGCCGGCGGCTGGCCGGCCGGGGCGCTGCTGTGCTCGTCCTTCGATTGGGCGCAGCTTCAGGTGCTGCGCGCGGCGCTGCCGGAGTTGCCGCCCGGCGTGCTGTGCGAGCAGGTGGATGCAGCCGCGGTGGCAATGGCACGGCAGCTCGGTGCGCGGGTGATCGCCTGCGCGCTTGCCCACGCGGATGCGGCGGCAGTGGCCGCGGCACACGGCGCCGGCTGCGCGCTGTGGGTGTTCACGGTGAACGACCCCGCTGACGCGGGGCGTCTGGCGGCGCTGGGTGTGGATGGCGTGTTCACGGACCGGCCGTGATTCCGAAACCGCCCGCGGGGCGTTCGCACCGGGGGCGGCGCTCCCGCAGGGTTCTGGCCCTCATCCCGGGAGCGGCCCCCACGGCTGATGCACCCATCGTTGCAGTGATACCGGAGATTTGAATGGATTTCTTCGCCTGGATGGCCAGTCCCGAGGCGTGGGTGGCGCTGCTGGCGCTGACCGCGGTCGAGATCGTGCTTGGCATCGACAACATCATTTTCCTGTCCATCCTGGTCGCCAAGCTGCCGGTGGCGCAGCAGGCCCGGGCGCGGCAGATCGGCCTCGGCCTCGCCATGGGCATGCGCATCCTGCTGCTGCTGTCCCTGTCCTGGCTGCTCGGCTTCACGCAGCCGCTGTTCGACCTGCTCGGGCAGGACATTTCCGGCCGTGACCTGATCCTGGTGGCCGGCGGGCTGTTCCTGCTGGCCAAGGCGACGCTCGAAATCCACGGCAGCCTGGAGGGCGAGGAGGGCACCGCCTCGGCGCGAGCGGTGGCCTCGTTCGCCGCCGTCATCGTGCAGGTGGTGCTGCTCGACATCGTGTTCTCGATCGACTCGGTGCTCACCGCCATCGGCATGGCCAATGACATTCCGGTGATGATCCTGGCGGTGGTGATCTCGGTCGGCATCATGCTGGTGGCGGCCGGCGCCATCCATGCGTTCATCGAGCGCCATCCGACGGTCAAGATGCTGGCACTGGCCTTCCTGGTGCTGGTAGGCGTGGCGCTGATCGGCGAGGGCTTCGATGCGCACATTCCGCGCGGCTACATCTACTTCGCCATGGCCTTCTCGGTGGGCGTGGAGATGCTGAACGTCGGCGTGCGCCGCCGCGCGCCGGAGCCGGTGCACCTGCGCCGCGCCTATGTGCAGGACCAGCCGCCTGAGCGGTGACAGCCCGCGCGGCCCGCTGCTGCGCCACGCGGACGGGCACTGGTTGCGCTTTGGTGCGCCGGTGGGCACGGCCGAGGCGCTGACGGTAGACGAGGTTCTGCCGGCGCTGGCGCGGGCCGAACAGGCGCTGGCCGATGGCCTGTACGCGGTTGGCATGCTGGCCTACGAGGCGGCGCCGGCCTTCGACGCAGCGCTTGCGGTACGGCCCACCGAGGACGCCTTCCCGCTGGCGTGGTTCGGGTTTTACCGACACGTGGACGCCGTCGATTTGTCGGCCGCGGGCCCGGTGGCCGCGCAGACCTGGCGGCCCGAGACCCGCGACGCCGATTACCTCGCCGCGGTGGCGGACATCCGCCGCGCGCTCGCCGCCGGCGTGTGCTACCAAGTCAATTACACGCAGCGCCTGCGTGCCGCGTGCGACGGTGATCCGTGGGCCTGGTTCCTGGCCGCCGCGCGCGGCGCCAGCGCCGGTGCCTATCTCGACCTTGGCCGCCACGTGCTGGCCAGCGCCTCGCCGGAATGGCTGTTCCTGCGCGCCGGCGGGCACATCGAAAGCCGGCCGATGAAGGGCACCGCCCGGCGGGGGCGCACGCTGGCCGAGGACCGGCGTCTCGCCCGCGCGCTGCGCCACTCGCCCAAGGAGCGGGCCGAAAACCTGATGATCACCGACATGGTGCGCAATGACCTCGGGCGCATCGCCCGACCCGGCAGCGTGCGCGTGGCGCGCCTGTTCGAGGTGCAGCGCCACCCGACCGTGTGGCAGATGATCAGCCGCGTCACGGCGCAGACCGACGCGGGCCTCACCGACACCCTGCGCGCGCTGTTTCCGGCCGCGTCGGTCACCGGCGCGCCCAAGGTGCAGGCCATGCGCGAAATCGCCGCCCGCGAGCGCTCGCCGCGCGGCATCTACTGCGGCACCATCGGCTACGCCGCCCCGGACGGCACGGCGCAGTTCAACGTCGCCATCCGCACGCTGCATGTGGATCGCCACACCGGCCAGGCCGACTACGGCACCGGCAGCGGCATCGTGTGGGATTCGGTGCCCGCCGCCGAGGCGCGCGAGTGCCGGCTGAAGGCCCGCGCGCTCCGCCGGCCGCCGGCGACGTTCGGCTTGATCGAGACCTTGCGCTGGACACCGGACGAGGGCTATTTCCTGCTCGACGAACACCTCTCGCGCCTGCGCGACTCGGCACTGTGGGCCGGCATTGCGCTGGCGCCGGACACCGCCCGCGAGGCACTCGAGCGCGCCGCCGGCGGCTTCACGCCGGCCGTGCGGCGCGTGCGCCTGGTGCTGCACGCCGGGGGCGAGCTCGACATCACCAGCCAGGCCTTCGACTGGCCCGGCCGGCGGCTGTGGACGCTCGCGTTGGCCGACGAGCCGATCGACGTCAACGACCCGCTGCTGTTTCACAAGACCACTCGCCGGGCCGTGTACGATCATGCCCGCGCGGGGCATCCCGGGACCGACGACGTGCTGCTGTGGAACCGCCGCGGCGAGCTGACCGAAACCACCGTCGCCAACCTTGCCTTCCTGCGCGGCGGACAGTGGTACACGCCGCCGCTGCGCTGCGGGCTGTTGCCCGGCACCTACCGGGCGGCGCTGCTGCGCACAGGCCGCCTGCGCGAAGACGTGCTGCGACGCGACGAACTGCCGGGCATGCCGCTGGCGGTATTCAACTCGCTGCGCGGCTGGCTGGCGGCGCGCCTGCACGACGCCCTGGAGAAAGCGTGACCGACACCCGTGCCGCATGGCGCCAGCACGCCTACCGGATCATCTTCGAAGCCGACACGCCGGCCGGCAAGCGGTTCGACGTATTGCTGCTGTGGGCCATCCTGATCAGCGTGGGGCTGGTCATGCTCGACAGCGTGCAGGCCATCCACAACGCCTACGGGCGCTGGCTGTACATCGCCGAGTGGGGCTTCACGGCGATGTTCACGGCGGAGTATCTGGCCCGCCTCGCCTGCGCGCCCCGGCCGTGGCGCTACGCGCGCAGCTTCTTTGGCGTGGTGGATTTGCTCGCCATCGTGCCGACCTATCTGAGCCTGTTCCTGGCCGGCAGCCAGATGCTCCTGGTGGTGCGGGCGCTGCGCATGCTGCGCGTGTTTCGCGTGCTCAAGCTGGTCCGTTACGTGAGCGAGGCGGCCGTGCTGCAGCAGGCAATGCGCGCCAGCGGACCCAAGATCGGCGTGTTCCTGTACACGGTGCTGACGCTGGTGGCGATCATCGGCACGCTGATGTACGTGATCGAGGGGCCCGAACGGGGCTTCACCAGCATACCGACCAGCATCTACTGGGCGATCGTCACCCTGACCACCGTCGGCTACGGCGACATATCGCCGGTGACGCCCGCCGGCCGGCTGCTGGCCAGCATGGCCATGATCCTGGGCTACGGCATCATCGCCGTGCCAACCGGCATCGTCACGGTGGAGATGTCGCGGGCACAGGCCGGCGGCGCCGTGACCACCCGCGTGTGTGGCCATTGCCTGACCGAAGGGCACGACCGCGACGCCCGGCACTGCAAGTTCTGCGGCGCCGAACTGCCCACGCCCCAGGCGTCCTGATGGCCATTCTCGGCAAGGTGATCGGCGGCGTGGCCGGCTTCGCGCTCGGCGGGCCGATCGGTGCGCTGCTCGGCGCCGCCGCCGGCCACAACCTCGACCGCGCCAGCCCACGCGCGCCAACGCTGCCCGGACGCCAGCCCCGCCTGGCGCTGTTGATCGACAGCGGCTTCGCCTTGATGGGCCACATCGCCAAGGCCGACGGCCGCGTCAGCGAGGCCGAGATCGCCGCCGCGGAAGCCTGGATGCAGCGCCTGCGACTCGATCCGGCGCAGCGCCGCCGCGCCGTGGAGCGCTTCGCGCTCGGCAAGCAGGCGGATTTTTCCGTCGCCCGCTGCGTGGCGGACGTGCGTGCTCAGGCCGGTGCCGACATGCGCGCGCTGACCACGCTGCTGCAGATGCAGGTGTCGGTGGCGCAGGCACAAGGGCATCTGTCCGCGCCGACGCGCCGGGCTCTGGCCGCCGTGCTGACGCAGCTCGGCCTGTCGGCCGCGCTGCTCGATGCCATGCTGGGGCAGACCCAAGGCGGCGGCCGGCGCGGCGCCGGCCCGGCCCGACCGCGCATCGAAGAAGATTACGCCGTGCTCGGCGTGCCGGCCGACACCGATCCCGCCACCATCAAGCGCGCCTACCGGCGGCTGATGGCGCGCCACCACCCGGACCGCGCGGGCGACGACCCGGCCGCCACCGCCCGCGCGCAGGCCATCAACGACGCCTATCGGCGCATCCGCGAAGCACGCGGGTTTTAGCGCCGCGGGCCGCCGCCGTCCGGCGGCAGCCTACGATCCCGATCGACTCAGGCGAAGCACACCGATGCGCTGCCCATGCCGCCGATGGTGACGCGCATGTGGTCGCCGGCCTTGGCACTGACCATGGTGGCGAGCGAGCCGGACAGGATGACCTCGCCGGCCTTGAGCGGGATGCCACGCGCACCGAGGGTGTTGGCCAGCCAGGCGACGGCGTTCAGCGGGTGGCCCAGCGTGGCCGCGCCGGCGCCCAGACCCACGATCTCGCCGTTCTTTTCCAGGATCATGCCGCAGGTCTTCAGATCCACCCGGCGCGGGTCGACCGCCTGGTCGCCGAGCAGGAACAGGCCGGCCGAGGCGTTGTCGGCCACGGTGTCCTGGATGCGGATCTTCCAGTCGCGGATACGCGAGTCGCAGATCTCGAAGCACGGCATCACGCACTCGGTGGCCGCCAGCACGGCGGCGTTGGTGATGCCGGGGCCGAGCAGGTCGCGTTTGAGGATGAAGGCGATCTCGCCCTCCATGCGCGCCTGGATGAGCTGGCCTTCGACCGGCACCACGTCGCCGTCGTTGTAGGCCATGCCGGACAGCAGGTGGCCGAAGTCGGGCTGGCCCACGTCCAGCATGGCCTGCACGGCCTTGCTGGTGGCGCCGATCTTCTTGCCGATGATGGTCTCGCCGTCGCGCTCCATGCGCCGGCGGATGATGCCGAGCTGGATCTGGTACGCATCCTCGATGCTGATATCCGGCTCGCGGGCGGTCAGCGGGTCCACCACCTTGGCGCCGCGCACGGCCTGGTACAGCTCCTCGCTGTACGTGTCGATCTTGGCCTTGTCCATCGCCGTCCCCTTACAGCTTGATGCAGATGTTCTTGAGTTCGGAATAGAACTCGAGCGAGTGCACGCCGCCCTCGCGGCCGATGCCGGAGTACTTCATGCCGCCGAACGGCGAGCGCAGGTCGCGCAGGAACCAGGTGTTGACCCACACGATGCCGGCTTCGAGCTGCGCCGCCACGCGGTGCGCGCGGGCGAGGTTGCTGCTCCACACGGTGGCGGACAGGCCGTACCTGGTGTCGTTGGCCAGCTCGACGACTTCGTCCTCGGAGTCGAACGGCGTCACGGACACCACCGGGCCGAAGATTTCCTGCCGCTGCGCCTTGCAGTCGCGGCCGAGACCGACGATCACCGTCGGCTCCAGGAAGGCGCCGTCCTTGAGGTGCTCCGGCAGGCCGTCCGGGCGCTTGCCGCCGGTCAGGAAGGTGGCGCCGTCGGCCTTGGCGGAATCCAGGAACGTCTGCACGCGCGCCAGGTGCTCCTTGGAGATGAGCGCGCCGAGCGTGGTGGCGGGATCGGTCGGGTCGCCGATCTTCACCGTGGTGCGGATGCGCTCCACCAGCTTGTCGAGGAAGGCCTGGTACAGCGGGCGCTCCACGTAGATGCGCGAGCCGCACAGGCACACCTCGCCCTGGTTGGCGAAGGACGAGCGCATCGTGGTCTCGACGCAGGCGTCCAGATCCGCGTCGGCAAAGATGATGTTCGGGTTCTTGCCGCCGAGTTCGAAGGACACCTTTTTCAGGTTGGACGCCGCCGCGCGCATGATGATCTGGCCGGTCGTCGTCTCGCCGGTGAAGGTGATGCCGTCGACGTCCGGGTGCTCGGTCAGCGCCGAGCCGGCCGAGTCGGCACCGAAACCGTGCACCACGTTCAGTACGCCCGTCGGCAGGATGTCCTTCGCCACGTCGGCCAGCAGCGCGGTGGTGGCGGGCGTCTCCTCGGACGGCTTGATGATGACGGTGTTGCCGCTGGCCAGCGCCGGGGCCACCTTCCAGGTGGTCAGCAGCAGCGGGAAGTTCCACGGCGAGATGATGCCGACCACGCCGAGCGGCCGGCGCAGCGCGTAGTTGAGCGCGCCTTCCATCTCCCAGCACTCGGTGGCGACGTACTTGAAGTGCTCGGCGAACTGGACGAAGTTGGCGCTGCCGCGCGGGATGTTGACGTGCCGCGCCAGCGTGATGCCCATGCCGTTGTCGGCCACCTCGGCCTGCGCGAATTCCTCGGCGCGGGCCTGGATGCCGGCGGCGAGCTTCATCAGCAGGTCCATGCGCCCGGCCATCGGCAGGCTGCCCCACGGGCCCTTGAGCGCCGCGCGGGCGGCGGCCACCGCCTGGTCGATCTCGGCCTTGCCGCCCTCGTGCACCTTGGCGATGACCTGCCCGGTGGCCGGATTGATGTCGTCGAAGGTGCGGCCGCTGGCGGAGCCAACGAACTCGCCGTTGATGAAGTGCTTGATCTCTTTCATGGTCGGACGCTTGCGGAAGGTTGACGGAATGGCCGGCAGTGGGGAAGGCCGGATGGTTGGCGCCCCAGCCACGGCCGGGATGGGGCTTTGCGGCTGACGGCCGGTTCGGCGCCGGCCGTCAGCCATCGGGCATTGGCGTTTTGGTCAGCGCTGGCCGGGCTCGGCCGACAGGCCGGCCGCCGTGATGCCGGCGCGGGCGCAGATTTCGTCTTCTTCCTCGCTGCCGCCGGACACGCCGACGCCGGCGATGCACTCGCCGTTCACGTACACCGGCACGCCGCCGCCGAACACCACCATGCGCGGCACGGCCGAAATGCCGGCCAGCAGGCCGGGCGAGTTCATGCCCTCGAGCACCGGCCACCACTGCTTGGTCGGCAGGCCGAAGCCGGCCGAGGTGGTGGCCTTGTCCTGGGCGATGCCGGTGGAGTGAAACGGCGCCGACGGGTCGCGGGCGAAAGCCAGCTGGTTGCCGCCGCGGTCCATCACCGCCACCGCCACGCGGATGCCGAGATCCTGCCCCTTGGCCAGCGCGCCGCGCACCACGGCCAGCGACGCCTCCCAGGTGAGGGTGGTCAGTTGCACGGTCTTGGTCATGGCAGCCTCAGGTGTTGGCGGTGACGAAGCTCTCGACCATCTTGTGGCCGTAATAGAAGATGCCCTTGGGCGTCTCCTCGTGCGTCCAGGTGATGACCGGGTTGTCCGGGTAGCGGATGTAGCCGCCGTGGAAGGTCTCGTTGCGGTTGCCGGACGGGTCGAAGAAATAGATGGTCAGGCCGCGCGTGAGGCCGTGGCGGCCGGGGCCGTACTCCACCGGGATGTAGTTCTTGGACATGATGTCCGCGGCGTGGCGGATCTCGTCCCAGGACTCCAGGTAAAAGCTGACGTGGTGCAGGCGGCCCTTCGAGTCCTCGTGGATGAAGGCGACGTCGTGGGCCTTGTCCGAGCACGACAGGAACGCGCCGACCATGCTGCCGTCCGGCGCCACGATGCGCTCGCTGAGGTCGAAGTCCAGCACCTCCTGGAACAGCCTGGCGGTCTCCGGGATGCTATCGCCGTTGAGCAGGCAGTGGTCGAAGCGGGTCGGGTGCATGCCCTTCAGGCCATCCGGCCACACGTCCGGGTTCACGTCCGGCAGGCCGTTGCCGACGTGCTGCTTCTCGGCGTAGAGCTCGATCAGGTGCCCCGACGGCGTCTCGAAGCGCACGCGCTCGCCGGTGCCCTTGAGCTCGCCGGCCGGGATGCGCTCTATGGCCACGCCGTAGTCGGTGAGGCGCTTGGCGTAATGCTCCAGCGATGCCTTGTCGCGCACCTTGAAGCCGTAGAAGTCCATGCCGGGACGGTCCGACTCGCGCAGCACGATGCTGAACAGGTCGTGTTCGTCCCAGGCCTTCAGGTACACGCGGCCGTCGGCGTCGCGCGCGGTCTCGATCAGACCCACCATTTCCTTGTAGTGGTGCAGCGCCGGGCCCAGTTCCATCACGCGCAGTTGCACGTGGCCGGGGCGAAGAATGCCAGTCAGAGCCATGGGGGAGTCCTCCAGAGGCAGGGCAGATAACAGGGACAAGCGCGCGAACGGCGTCGACCGACCCGTCTACGCTCGCCAGCGTAGACGGGCAACTTTAAATCTTTGTCACGGCCTTTGACAGCGCGAGTGGCGTCCGGGGCCGCACCGGATCAACGCAGCTGAATGCGCCCGCCGCCCGGCCGCCCGCCGCCGAGCCCACCCATGCCGGCCTCCGGCACGACGATGGACGACGCCTGCTCGCGGCGCATCTCCTGCAATTCGCGGGCGGTTTCTTCCAGCGCCTGCTGCGCCCCGGCCGGAAATTTCTCCAGCGCCTCGGAAAGCGTGGCGGCTTCGATCTCGAAGCTCAGCGGCAACGCGCCCATCGGCGTGATGATCTGCGTCTGGCCGATGAACAGCACCGGCCGGGCAGCATCCGGCGCGCCGTCCGGGGTCACGGGTTGCAGGCGGCGCACGCTGCCCACGCGACGGTCAGTGAAGGTCTCCTCGATGTAGAGGTCGTTCGTTTCCAGCTTGAACTCGGGCATTTGGCTCGACATGGCAGCACCTGACGGATGGCGGGCCAGCGTCGCTCACCGGCCTTGGGTGGCACATTCTAATCCCGTGGCCCACGGCCACCGGCTGGGCCGGCGCGGATCAGGCGCGCGCTTGCGCCGGCTGCGCCACGTCGCCCGGCTCGCGCCCCAGCACGCCCGGCGCCCATCGGATCACCAGCAGCCAGACAATCGCCATGATCGTCATGGTGAAGCCGTAGATGCTCGGCACCAGGCCCGCTTCCGGGCGGTTCAGGAACTGCGGGGCGGTGGCGAGCGTGGCGGCCATGATGACGTTCTGGATGCCGACCTCGATCGGAATGGTGATCACCTGCCGCGGCGTCAGGCGGGTCAGGCGCGCCAGCGCCAGGCCGATCGCCATCACCAGAAAGTTGTACAGCAGCACCGGCGGTCCGGCGGTGACCAGCAGATTGGCGAGCTCGCCGCGCCCGCGCACCAGGATCGCCACCACGATCAGCGCCAGAAACAGCAGCGACAACAGGCGCATCGGCCGATCCATGCGCTGCGCGAACGCCGGCGCCAGACGCCGCACCAGCATGCCGCACGACACCGGCAGCACGGTGAGGATGGCGATGTGGACCATGGTGGGCCCGAGCGGCAGGCGGATGTCCGCGCTCTCGCCCAGCAGGTACTTGACCGAGAGATTCAGCAGCACCGGCACCCACACCACGGCCACCGCCGCGGACAGCGCGGTCAGCGTCACCGCCAGGGCCACGTCGCCGCGCGCCTGGTGCGTCCACAGGTTCGACACCGCCCCGCCGGGGCAGGCCGCCACCACGATCAGCCCGAGCGCGAACGCCGCCGGCATGGGGAACAGGCCGATCATCGCCAGCGCCACCAGCGGCAGGATGAACATGTGCCCGAGCAGCCCCACCAGCACCGGCTTTGGCATGACCGCGAGACGCCTGAAATCCGCCACGGTGAGCTCCATGCCGAGCCCGAACATGATGAACACCAGCGCGCCCTGAAACAGCATTTCGCGCATCCGTCGCTCCTCCTGCTGGCGCGGCGTGGTCGCCGCTGCGAGTCGTTATCGTCCTGCGTGCATCACCCGCCGTGATTGTCGGTCACCGCCGGTCGAGCCGCCGGCTCATGCCCGTCATTCCGCCGCCGGTGGCCATGCGCCGAGCGCCTGCCCGCAGCGCAGCGTTGCGCCCTCATATTGGTTGCCGTCCCAGGCGAAATCCCCCGGCGGCAGCAGCAGGATCACGGTGGAGCCCATGGCGAAGTGGCCAAGCTCCGCGCCACGGTCCAACTGCACGCTGCCCTCGCCGCTTGCGGGATAGGTCTTGCGCCACAGGCCGGCACGCTGGCCGTGCGGGTTGATCTCGCCCGCCCACACGGTGCTGATGCTCGACACCAGCAGCGCGCCCACCAGCACCACCGCCAGCGGTCCGTGCGCGGTGTCGAAAATGCACACCAGGCGCTCGTTGCGGGCAAACAGGCGGTCGACCTGGCGGGCCGTCGCGCCCTGTACCGAGAACAATTTCCCCGGCACGTGGGTCATGCTGCGCAGCGTGCCGGCCAGCGGCATGTGCACGCGGTGATAGTCGCGCGGCGCCAGATACACGGTGCAGAAGGCGCCGTCGGTGAATTCGTCCGCCAGCGCGAAATCACCACCCAGCAGTTCCGCCACGGTAAACGTGCGGCCCTTGGCCTGCAGCAGTTCATCACCGGTGATGGCGCCGAACGCGCTGAGCGCCCCGTCGGCCGGGCTGACCAGCGTGTGCGCATCACCGGCCAGCGGCCGGGCGCCCTCGCGCAGCGCGCGGGTGAAGAAGCTGACGAAATCCGGGTAGGCGCGAGGGTCCGGTTCGGCGGCATCGGACAGGTCCACGCGATAGGCGCGGATGAGGCCGTCGATCAGCAGCTGCTTCAGCCACGGCCGGCGCGCGCGCGCCAGGTGGTAGATGGCGCGTGAGGCCGTGTGCTGCGGCAGCAGCCACGACGGCAGGCAGGCAAGCTGGTCGGTGAGCCGGGACATGGGAATACCGCAACGTGGTGAAGCGCTGGATTATCGGCGCTTCATCGCGTCCGGGGCAGGACGCCCCGGCAGGCGTCGATGGCGCGTCATCGACGCCTGCCGCGCGGCGCGGGCCATCCGGCCGACAGCGGCCGAAATGCGGCCCCTGCCCCGCTTGCTAGACTGCCCGCCCGATCACCGCGCCCACTCCGTCCATGACCCTGCTGCGAATCGCCACCCGCCAGAGCCCGCTTGCCCTGTGGCAGGCCGAGCACGTGGCGGACCTGCTGACCGCAAACCACCCCGGCCTGCGGGTGGAGCTGGTCAAGATGGTCACCGAGGGCGACCGCATCCTGGACCGGGCGCTGAGCGCGGAGGGCGGCAAGGGCCTGTTCATCAAGGAACTCGAGCAGGGCATCGCGGACGGCCGCGCCGATCTGGCCGTGCATTCGATGAAGGACGTGCCGGCCGAGCTGCCGCCCGGTTTCGATCTGCCCGTGTTCTGCGCCGCCGCCGACCCGCGCGACGCGCTGGTGTCGGGCGTGGCGGGCAGCCTCGACGCCCTGCCGCCGGGTGCGCGCATCGGCACCGCCAGCCTGCGCCGCGGCTGCCAGCTGCTGGCGCGCCGGCCGGACCTGCGGCTCGTGCTCACCCGCGGCAATGTGCAGACGCGCCTGGCCAAGCTCGACCGCGGCGACTGCGACGCGCTGCTGCTGGCCGCGGCGGGTCTCGACCGGCTGGGTCTCGCCGATCGCATCGCCGCGCGCCTGCCGATCGACGTGATGCTGCCGGCGGTGACGCAGGGCGTGCTGGGTCTGGAATGCCGCGCCGGCGACACGGTCGTCATGGCCTTGCTGGAACCGTTGCACGAGCCGGACACGGCGCTGCGCGTGCGGGCCGAGCGCGCGTTTGCGGCGCGCCTGGGCGGTGGCTGCCACACGCCGCTGGCGGCCCATGCGGTGCTGGACGGCCCGCAGCTGCACCTGACCGGCCTGGTCGGCAGCCCGGACGGGCGGCGCGTGCTGCGCCAATCGGCCAGCGGGCCGGCGCAGGCGCCCGAGGCGCTGGGTCTCGCGCTCGCCGAGCAGCTGATCGCGCAGGGCGCGGCGGAGCTGCTCGCCGGCCATGGCTGAGGCGTCTCGCGCGGGCGTGCTGGTCACCCGCCCGGCCGCGCAATCGACGGAACTGTGCCGACTGCTGGAAGCCTCCGGCCTGACGCCACTCCTGCTGCCCACGCTGGCCATCGAGCCGCTCGACAGCGCCGTCCCGGCCGCCGCGCTGCGCGCGGCGCCGCCGTGCGACATCGCGATCTTCATCAGCGCCAACGCCGTGCGCCACGCGCTGCCGGTGATCGCCGCCGCGGGCGGCCTGCCGGCGCAGTGCACGGTCGCGGCGGTCGGCGCGGCGAGCGCTGCGGCGCTGGGCGCGGCTGGTTTCGACCCGGTGCTGGTGCCCGATACGCGCTTCGACAGCGAGGGTCTGCTCGCGCTGCCGGAACTGCAACAGGTCACCGGCCGGCGGGTGGTGATCTTTCGCGGCGAGGAGGGCCGGCGCCTGCTGGCGCAGACGCTCGCCGCGCGGGGCGCACAACTGCACGAGGTGGTCTGTTACCGGCGCCGTACGGACACCGGGCAGGCGCCCCGGCTCGCCGCCTGGCTGGCCGCGGGCGCCATCGCCGTCCTGACCGCCACCAGCCGCGCCGGCTACGATGCGCTGCTCGAGCTGGCCGGCGCGCAGGCTTCCCGGCTCACGGCCCTGCCGCTTGCCGTGCTGGCGCCGGCGCTGGCGGAACACGCCCGCGCACGCGGCCACGCCGGCCCGATCGGCATCGCCGCGCAGGCCGGCGACGCGGCGCTCGCCGCGGCCGTGCAACACCTCGTCACGGGCCAAACCGCCCGCAGTCATTGAGCGTTCCCCTATGGTCTGGACACCCCGCGTCACCGTAGCCGCCATCGTCGAGAACGACGGCCGTTTCCTGCTGGTCGAGGAGCTCGCTCAGGGCCAGCTGGTGCTGAACCAGCCGGCGGGACACCTCGAACACGGCGAGAGCCTGATCGACGCCTGCCGGCGCGAGACGCTGGAGGAAACCGGCTGGCAGGTCGAGCCCGATGCGGTGGTCGGCCTGTACCGGCGCATCGAGCCGACCACCGGCATCACCACGCTGCGGGTGTGCTTCAGCGCCCGTGCGCTGCGCCACGACCCGGACCGGCCGCTCGACGAAGGCATCGAGCGCGCGCTTTGGCTCAGCCGGGAAGAGCTGCTGGCCAGCACCGGGCGCCATCGCACGGAGCTGGTCATGCGCTGCCTGGACGACTACCTCGCCGGCGCCCGTCACCCGCTGGCGCTGCTGACGCAGGCCTGATGGACGCGCCGTTCGGCCTGCCGGTGCCGCCGCCGGCGCGGGTGGTGGTGGGGCTTTCCGGCGGCGTCGACTCCGCCGTCACCGCGCTGCTGCTGAAGCGCGCCGGCTACGAGGTAGTCGGCCTTTTCATGAAGAACTGGGAAGACGACGACGCCTTCGGCGACTGCCCGGCGGCGGCCGACATCGCCGACGTGCAGGCCATCGGCGCGCGCCTCGACATCCCGGTGCAGGTAGTGAATTTCGCCGCCGAGTACCGCGAGCAGGTGTTCGCGCACTTCCTGGCCGAGTACCGGCGCGGGCGCACGCCGAATCCGGACGTGCTGTGCAACCGGCAGATCAAGTTCGGCGTGTTTCGCGAGCACGCCCTGGCGCTCGGCGCGCGGGCCATCGCCACCGGCCATTACGCCGCCATCCGCCGCACGGGCGGCGCGGTGGAGCTGCTCTGCCCGGCCGACCCGGACAAGGACCAGACCTACTTTCTGCACGCGCTCACGCAGGCGCAGCTCGCGCCGGCCGGCTTTCCGCTGGCCGATCTTGGCAAGCCGCAGGTGCGCGCCCTGGCGACGCAGGCCGGTCTGCCGGTGGCGCAAAAGAAGGACTCGACCGGCATCTGCTTCATCGGCGAGCGGCCGTTTCGGGAGTTCCTCGGCCGCTATCTGGTGGCCGAGCCCGGCGACATGCTGGACGCCGCCGGGCGCGTGGTCGGCCGGCACGTCGGCCTGCCCCACTACACGCTCGGCCAACGGCAGGGTCTTGGCATCGGCGGCGGCCATGGCGCGAGCGGCGAGGCCTGGTACGTGGCCGGCAAGGATGCCGCGCGCAACGTGCTGGTCGTGGTGCAGGGGCACGAGCACCCGCTGCTGCTGAGCACGGCGCTTCGGTCCGAACCCGCCAGCTGGATCGCCGGCAGCCCGCCGGCCGGCCGTTTTACCTGCACCGCCAAGACGCGTTACCGCCAGCGGGCCGAGGCCTGCGAGGTGGCGGTGGCCGACGACGGCCGCTGCACGGTGCGCTTCGCCCGCCCGCAGCGCGCCGTCACGCCCGGGCAGTCGGTGGTGTTCTACCGGGACCGCGTGTGCCTGGGCGGCGCGGTGATCGACGCCACCGTGCCGGTCATCGGCGCCACCCCGGCGCGGCTCGAAAACGCCTGAAGGAAATGCCGAAAAATCCCGTCTCCGGGATTTTTCAGCTCACCGCAGCGCGGTGCAGGCCCGCGATGCGCTCCCTGGATCAATGGCTTGCGCGGTTGATCCAGGCCGGGGCGTCCTGCCCCGGGCGGGAAGCGCTGAATGAATCCAGCGCTTCCCCAAGGACGATGCTCACCAGCCGCCGCTGCGGCCCAGGTCCTCGTGGATGACGAAGCGCTCCGGCGGAAAGGTCCTGGTGACGATGGGCGAGTTGAAGCGCTCCACCGGCGCCGAGGCTTCCACGAAGGAAAACGCGAGATTCAGCAGGTTCTCCTCGGCCGCCGGCAGGGCGCCCAGCGGGAACCGGTTCAGGTGCTGGATCATGGCCTCGAAGCGCGGCATCACCGCGTCGTAGAAGGCGCGGATGCGCCCCATGTCTGCGCTGATGCGGGCGCGGTTGCGCGCCGCCTCGGTGTCGTGCAGCCAGTACTCGCACAGCGGCTCGAGGTCGGCGAAGGCGGCGGGAAGACGGTTGCTCATGATTGGTACTCCGGTTGGGTCGGGTCAGCGTTCCATGTCTTGGCGATGACCGTCCGGGGCAGGATGCCCCGGCGCGAAACTGGGTTTCGCGCAGCGCGTCGCGGGCGTGCACCGCGACGCGGCGAGCCGAAAAATTCCAGGGACGGAATTTCTCGGCAGTTCGACACCTCAAGGCCGGCGGCCGGCCACCCACTCGTCGGCCACCCAGTACTGGTGGCGCATGGCGATCTCGGTGTCGCCGATGGTCTGCTCGGTGATGACGCCGGAGTCGAACGCCTTTTGCGAGTACTCCATGGTGCTCATGTCCTCGTACACGGTGTCGCGCAGCACGATGCGCGTGAACTCCTGCGCCAGCCGGTCGCCGGCGTCGGCCGCCTGCATCTGGTAGATGTTCATGTTCCAGATGGTGTCGTTCTCGGACACGGGCCAGAAGTTGTACGTGAAGTACCAGCCGCGGCCCAGATCGCAGAAGAAGTTCGGGAAGAACACGTTGATGTCGAACCACCACGACTCGTCGCCGGACGGGTTCAGCCCGCGGCTGTCGCCCTCGTCGGCCTTCACGAAGCCGAAGTTGCCATGTTTGTACGCAACAGCCTCGGCCGGCGTCGGCTGGATGTCGGTCTTCAGCCAGCACGACACCGAGCGGTGCGGGCCGTAGAAGCGCACCGAGGTCGGCAGCGCCAGCTCGATGTCGCCGGCGCCCGGAATCGCCTTTCGGTGCAGATAGGTGGCGTGGTAGGCCTCCTGGAAGGCGTCGATGCACAGCTTCCAGTTGGCCTTCACGCGCGCCGTGTAGTGCGCGATGTGCTGGCACTGGTCGAACGGGAAGCCGTCCATGTCCTTCGCCAGCTGGCCCATGAACTCGGCCAGCGACTGCGCCGGCTGCGGGTTCCAGTGCACGAAGATGAAGCCGTTCCAGGTGTCGCAGGCCAGCGCCTTGAGGCCCAGCCTGGAGCGATCGAGCCCCGGAAACGACTCGATCGCCGGCACCGCCTGCAGGCTGCCGTCCAGGCCAAAGCCCCAGCCGTGGAACTCGCAGGTGAAACCGCGCGTGTGGCCGCACGGTTCGGTGGTCAGCGCCATGCCGCGGTGCGTGCACATGTTGTGGAAGGCGCGCACCGCGCCGTCCTTGCCGCGCACCACCACGATGTTGCTCTTGAACACGTGCAGCTCGCGCGTGAAGTAGTCGCCCGCGTTCGGGATTTCCTCCACCCGGCCGACCTGCAACCAGGCCTGCTTGAAAATCTGCTCGCGCTCGCGCTCGAAGTACTCGGGCGAGGTCACGGACTCGGCCGGGATCGGCCCCGTACCCATGTCCGGCACCGGCGTGCCGAATTTCATGGCATGGCGCGGGCTGAACGGAAAACGGACCGGCGACTGCGGGGCATTCATGGATGACTCCTCCTGGGGTGACACGGTCCGACGGCGGGGTGCGGCACAGACCGAACGATCGATCACACGGAGGTCATTAAAGGCCCGGGGCCAGTGGCCGTCTTGATGATCGTCAAGTCGGCCACTGAACCCCGGCGCCGGCCGTCAGCCCTACTTCGAGCGCATGCCGCCGTCCACGCGCAGCACCGTGCCGGTGACGTAGCGCGCCTCGTTGCTGGCCAGGAACAGCACCGCGTCGGCGATTTCCTCGGGCTCTGCCCAGCGCGCCAGCGGCGTGCCCTGGGCGATGAAGCCGGCCGCCGCCGGATCGGCGATCAGGTGCTCGGTCATGCCGGTGCGCACGCCGCCCGGTGCCACGCCGTTGACCCGCACGCCCTGGGCGGCGGCCTCGACGGCGATGGAGTTGATCAGGCCGACCGTCGCGTACTTGGAGGCGGTGTAGGCCGCCCCGCCGCCGCCGGCGCCAAGGCCGGCCACCGAGGCCGTCATCACGATGTTGCCGCCAGTTTTCGCAAGCGCCGCGAAGGCCGCCTGACAGGCGAAGAAGTAACCCTTCACGTTGACCGCCATCACGCGGTCGAACAGCGCCTCGTCGATCTCGGTAAACGGCGCGAAGCCGTCGAAAACCCCGGCATTGGCGAACAGCACATCGAGCCGCCCGTGCGCGGCCAGCGCCGCCGCAACCAGCGCCTCGACGCTCGCCTTGCGCGTGGTATCGACCGCCGTGAAGGCGGCCTTGCCGCCCGTGCCGCGGATGTCCGCCGCCACCGCCTCGCCGCGGGCGGCGTCGATATCCCCGATCATCACCGCCGCGCCCTGGGCGGCGAAGGCCCGCGCCGTGGCGGCGCCAATGCCGGAACCACCGCCGGTGACGATCACCGACTTGCCATCGAACCGTGCCATGTCCTTTTCTCCTCCTCGTCCGTGGCGAATCAGCCACCGCCCGGACGATAGCCGAACGCGCACGCTTTGCGCATAACGGGAGTGCAAAAGCGGAGGCAGGCTGGCGAGCCGGCTTTATCTCGCCCGCGCCAAGGCCAGCAGCGACAGACCGAACGGCAGATTCCGGCGCCGCAGCCACGGCGCCTCGGCCGCGAACAGCGCGGTCAGCAGGCGGTTCACCGGCGCGGCCGGCACGCTCACCCCGGACGCCGCGGCGCCACCGCGCCAGCGATCCAGCAGACGCGCCGCGACCGCGGGCGCAAACAGCAGCGTGTTGAAAAAGCTGAGCCGCTGTACCGCGAAGCCGCTGTCCGCCAGCACGTCGCGCAGCGCGCGGCGCGCGTAGCGGCGCTGGTGGTGCAGGTTCTCGTCGTGCACGCTCCACAGCCACTGATGCGCCGGCACGGTGAGCAGCAGGCGGCCGCCGGGCGCCAGCAGGCCAGCGATTGCCGTCAGCGCCGCGCGGTCGTCCGCCACGTGCTCCAGCACGTCGAACAGGCACACCAGATCGAAGCGCTCGCCATCGAACGGCAGCGCGTCGGGCAGGCGGCCGTCGCGCACGTCGACGCCGGTCTTGTCGCGCGCAAAGGCGCGGGCGTAGGCGTCCATCTCCAGTCCGGCCACCTGCCCGTAGCGCCCCAGCAGCGGCAGATTGCCGCCGGGGCCGCAGCCGATTTCGAGGATGCGCGCCCCGGTCGGCAGGTCGAGGCCGTCCAGCAGCGCCGCCAGCACCGCCCGGCGGCCGACGAACCACCAGTGGCGGTCCTGGTGCTGCGCCATGAAGCGGTATTCACTCGCCTCCATGCTCGCGCCTCACGATGTAGGTGGGCCGCTGCTTGACCTCGCTGTAGACGCGCCCGAGGTACTCGCCGAGCACCCCGATGCCGATCAGCTGCACGCCGCCCATGAACAGCACCGCCACCAGCAGCGAGGCGTAACCGGGTAGATCGATGCCCAGCCACAGCACCCGAAACACGATGTACAGCGCGTAAAAGAACGCCAGCACGGCCACCGCCGCGCCCACGTACGTCCACAGGCGCAGCGGCGCGGTGCTGAAGCTGGTGATGCCCTCGAGCGCCAGGTTCCACAGCTTCCAGCCCGAGAACTTGGTGGTGCCGGCGACGCGCGGCGCGCGCCGATAATCGACCATCGCGGTGCGAAAACCCACCCAGGCGAACAGGCCCTTCATGAAGCGCCGCCGCTCCGGCAGGCGCCTCAGCGCATCGGCCACGCAGCGGTCGATGAGCCGGAAATCGCCCACGTTCTCCGGCACCGGCGTGTCGGCCACGGCGTTGACCACCCGGTAGAACCACCGCGCCGACGCGCGCTTGAGCAGCGAGTCGCTGGCGCGGTCGGTGCGGCGGCCGAGCACCACCTCGTGGCCCTGCTCCCAGGCGTCGAGCAGCTGCAGGATCACCCGCGGCGGATCCTGCAGGTCCACGTCGATCGGGATCAGCGCGTCACCGCGCGCGGCGTCGAGGCCGGCCGTCAGCGCCGCCTCCTTGCCGAAATTGCGCGAGAACTCCAGCACCCGCACGCGCCGGTCGCGGCCGACCAGGGCGGTCAGCGCCGCGAGCGTGCCGTCCCGGCTGCCATCGTCGATGAACAGCAGTTCCACGCCGTAGCCGCGCGCCGCGATCTCGCCCAGCACGTCCGCCATGCCGTCGAAGAACGGGCCGATGGCGGCCTCCTCGTTGTGGACCGGGATGACGAACGACACCGTCTTGTCGGGGTTGCTGGTCACCGTGCCCCGTCGCACACGTCGATGGCATGTAGCGCGCGGCCTTGCGCGTACGGCCTGCCGTTGTAGGGATGCGCGCGCAGCCCACCTGATGCTCACTTTCGACGTTCAAATGTTTCCCGGGGTTGCCTGACGACACCCTTTTGACGGCGCCGCGTGCGTCACCTCGCGACGATGCATGCGAGCCACTCGAATTCGCCCGCGTCACTGCATCAATACGGGTGGGCCAGGCCATGACGCAGCCATACTTGGGCGCCGCCCAGTCTTACGACCATCACATCTTTGGGCGGCGACAGCCGCAAACCGTCGGCAGCCTCGGCCCACAGCACCACCCGACACGCGCCGGGCACCGTGGGCAAGGGCCCCGCGGGCGGAACACGCACGACAGACGATCGCTGGTCGGGGCGCAAATAGTAGCCATAGGCCACGGGCTGCCAGGCCCACACGGGAATGGCGCAACCGGCATTGGCGGCCGTGCTCACCAGGGCAGCAGACGAAGACCAGCTGTCTTTCTGAAGATTGAAATACCCAATGCCTGCGTCCAGAAACAACAAACACGCCGCCACGAATCCGCACCCACCACCCGCAGCAGTACGACCAAGACCAGACGTCAGCGCCAGCAACAGCAGAAGCGGCGGAATGGCAATGATCAGATAACGGGGCAGCAGCATCGGCGTATGCAGGGAAAGCAACGCTGGCACGGCAACACTGGCGATTGCCGCGACTGCCACCGGCACCATCAAGTCATACCGGCGGACACCCAAAAACGCGCCGGCCACGAGAAAGACAAGGCCAATCTTTCCCGCGTATCCAAAGGTGAAAAGCGACAGGTAACCGTTGATCAGTTGCAGCGGATCGTTCCGGATCCAGAACTCCCCGCCGGCCCGATCGGCGAGGCTGTGCAGCTGCGGAAACAGCAGTGCCGCATAGAAGGCGGCCAGGGCAAGCACGCGGTACAGGTCGCGCTTTGCCAGCCGGCCCTGACCCGAGCGCCAAAGACCCACAGCGCGCCCCAAAAAGAGGGCACAGCCCAAGACCATCCCGTAATAGTGCACGGCACCGGCCAGCAGCGCGGTGAGAATCATTCCCCACGTCACGCGTGCGGTCGGCCCGACCAGCAAGCTGCGGATCAGCAGGGCATAGCCAAGACAGCTGAAGCCGTACAGCAGTGCATAGCTTCTGGCCTCATGCGAAAACTGGACGCCAGCCCACGAAAAAGCGAGCACCGCCACAATGAGAGTCGAGGCACGCGGCGGCAATGCCGGCCGCAAGACGAAGGCGGTGGCGAACAGGCAGGCCGCCAGCACGACGCCGCCGACGATGCGGCTGGACCACTCCGCTACGCCGACAAGACTGTGCCACCCCCACATCGACAGGTAGTACGGAAACGGCTGCGGATCGTCCAGGATTTGCCATAACAGGGGTTTCGAAAATGGCACATCCGGGTTGGCGAAATAAACCGTATAAAGCTCATCCAGCCAGAAACCGCTCCAGTGCGGGGTGAGGTGCAAAAACAGGGCCGCAGCCAAAACAAGGCACAACGCAACGCGCCAGCCATCGACCTGTCGTGACAACCGGATTGGCGCGCCCACGTGCATGGCATGTTCTCCCTTGGCGCCAATTCGATCGGCAGGCGTGGATTGGTGACGGCCGCCCTATTTTCGCCAGGTGTACACGCTGGTCACGGCGTAATTCCACACCGCGCCCACCAGCACGCCCGACAGCGCCGACACGACCCAGAACGTCTGCCGCTGGAACAACCACGCCGCGATGCCCACATTGGCGAAGGCGCCGACGCTGCACGCCAGCGAGAACGACAGCCAGCCGGTCAGGAACTGCCAGCCGCGGCGGCGCCGGTCGCGGTAGGTCAGCGAGTTGTTGATCACATAGTTGAACGTCATGGCGACCAGCGTGGCGACGATCTGGGCGGTGACGAACTCGATCCCAAGCCCCCGGAACAGCGCGCCCAGCGTGACCAGATGCACGCCGACGCCGAGCCCGCCGACCGCCGAGAACGCCAGAAAGCGCACCGGCACGAAGCGCCCGACCAGCTTGTCCGCCAGCAGCATCAGGTAGTCCCACACCACCTTGCTGTCGAGCTTGCTCTCGCCGGCCTGGCGGCTGCGAAAGGTGTAGGGCAACTCGGCGAAGCGCAGCGGCCGCGGCGCCGAGGCGAACAGGTCGACCAGAATCTTGTAGCCGATGCCGGACACGCCGCCGCGCAGGCACGCCATCAGCGCCGGCCGGGTGAGCATGAAAAAGCCGCTCATCGGGTCGGTGAGATCGGCCTTGAGCACCGCCCGGCTCAGGCGCGTGGCCAGGCGGCTGATGCTCTGCCGCTGGCCGGAAAAATCGCCCACGCCGCCGCCGGCCACGTGCCGGCTGCCGATCACGATGTCGGTCTGCCCGCCGCGCAGCGTGTCGAGCATGGTCCGCAGCAGCGCCGGGTCGTGCTGCAGATCGCCGTCCATCACCGCCAGATACGGCGCCGACGAGGCCAGCATGCCCTCGACGCAGGCGCTGGACAGACCGCGCCGGCCGATGCGCTGCACGCAGCGCACGCGCCGGTCGGTCTGGGCCAGTTCGCGCACGCGGTCGGCCGTCGCGTCCGGCGAGTCGTCGTCCACGAACAGCAGCTCCCAATCGACGCCCGCCAGCGCCCGGTCGACTTCCGCCACCACCGCGGGCACGTTGGCCGCCTCGTTGAAGGTGGGCACCACCACGGTCAGCTCGGGCATTCAGGGCTCCAGTTCCAAAGATTTGTTGAAAGCGCAGTCCTGCCGGGCGGGCCGGCGGCGCGCATCGCTCACTTTGCCGGCGGCAGACGGCCACGCAGCACCACG
Organism: Pseudomonadota bacterium; assembly: GCA_049322795.1. Taxonomy (GTDB): domain Bacteria; phylum Pseudomonadota; class Gammaproteobacteria; order Immundisolibacterales; family Immundisolibacteraceae; genus Immundisolibacter. Next base: position 137,232 of record JBMOQH010000015.1, read on the forward strand.
GCGTGGCTGGCGAGCGCAGCCAGCGGGGGCGCCCGGCGCAACAGGCCGCGCGCGAGGCCGCCGTGGGCGATTCGCCCCGCCAGACGCCAGCGGCCCGGCACCAGCGGCAGCCAGTGCAGCTCCACCTGCGCCGCGCCGGCCTCGCGCAGCCAGCGGGCCAGGCGCCATGGCGCGTCGTAGCGCATGTGCGCCGGCTTGCCGCGCAGGCGCCGCCACACCCCGGCCGCGCAGTGCGGCGCACTGTAGCGGTTCAGGGCGTCAATCCACACCTCGCCGCCCGGCCGCACCACACGGCACAGTTCCCGCAGCGCCGGCCGCGGGTCGGTGAGCGCCTGCATCACGCCAAAGCACAGCGCGCCGTCGAAGCTCGCCGGCGCGAATGGCAGGGCCCGCACGTCCGCCGTCGCCAGCGGCGCCTGGCTGCCGAGCCGTTCGGCCGCCTTGCGCAGACTCGGCAGGGAATAGTCGGCACCCACCACGGCCGCGCCGCGGCCGGCCAGCAAACCCACGTAAGTGCCCGCGCCGCAGCCGGCGTCCAGCCACCGACCGGGCGCCTCGCCGGGCGACCACAGGCGCTCGAAGTTGGCCAGCCGCGCGGCGAGACCAGACTCGCTCCAGCCGGCGATGGCCGCATCGCTGCCGTGCGCCTGCCCCCAGGCCTCGAAGCGCTGACGCCAGCGCCGCTCGAAGCCTTCCGGCGGCCTACTCACCGGCCCACACCCACGTGGGCAAGCACCGGGCGGACACGCCGTTGGCGACATGACCAAGCCGCGCCTGCCCGACGTGCGGCGCCACGGCCCGCGACAGCGCGGCGCAGCTGCACACCTCCAGCCGGCCGACGCGCCGCCCTCGCCTGCCGTCCCTCACGCCCGGTTGTGCAGGGCGGGCACTGCCGGCCCCTGCCGCGCCGGTAAGGTGCGCCGCCCCTGCCCGGCCGCCACCCGTGGCAGCTTGGCCTCCTCGCACAGCTTGCGCAGCAGCACCAGAATCGCCGCCAGCGTGTAGGGCATGTCCCAGTAGGCCAGACCCAGAAAAGTCCCACCGACCATGTAGGCAATCAGGCTCACCTGGATCATCGCCGCCAGGTCGGCGGCCCACAGCCAGTCGGGGTCACCCCGCGCCAGGCGCAGCACCACGCCCGCGTTGCGCCAGGTCAGGCCCAGGATCGCCAGAAAAATCAGCAGGCCCGGAATGCCCTGCTCGCCCAGAACCTCGAAGTAGATGCTGTGCGCGTCGTGCCAGTCCGTCGGATCGGGCGCCCAGTGCAGAAACGCCTCCGGCGTGAAGCCCTGATAGCCCACGCCCACGATCGGCCGCTCCTTGATGGCATTGATGGCAAAGCCCCAGGCGTTGATGCGGCCCATGGACGATGCGTCGTTCTGATAGTCGCTGATGGTGGCCATCCGGTCGCGCCATTCCTGCGGCATCATCAGAAACGCCACCGGCAGCATCAGCAGCACCAGTACCGCCAGCATCGCCTTGTGGCGGCTCTTCCACCACAAAAACACGCCGGCCGCGCCGATGGCCAACAGCGCGCCCCGCGAGTGGCTGCCCAGAATGGCGATCGCCGTCAGACCCATGGCCACCAGCAGGCTGACGCGGATCCACTTTTTGCCGGCCTGCAGGCGCAGGTACCACATCAAGGGCAGCGTCATGGTCATGGCCAGACCCAGCGTGGTGTTGCCATCGATGAAGCTGCCGGGTGGCCCCACCATCCCCTGCCCACCGCCGCGCAGCGTGAACAGCCCGGTCTTGACGCCGAAGAACCCGATCGAAATCACCACCACCCACACCAGCGCATGCAGCCGCTCGCGCGAGCGCATCACCATCAGCGTCACGAACACCATCAGCATCATCTTGAACAGCTGCTGCCAGGCCTCCCACACCTCCTCCGGATTCAAGGCGAACGGCGACGTCACCGCCCCCCACAGCACGAACAGGCCCAGCAGCACCGTCACCGGCGTGAGCGGAACCTTCTTCGGCTCCCTGCTGACAAGAAGACCGAGCAGCGTCGGCAGCGCCACCATTTGCGCCGCCGGCAGCGTGACGGCAAAGCCCCAACCCAGCCGGTGCGGGTTCATGTAACCCACCCAGGACCAGGTCAGCACGCCCACGTGCGGGCGCGTGAAACAGCGCGGCAGCAGGCCGAGCAGAATGGCCGTGACCACAATGTCTCTCATGGTGTCGGTGCTCCGCGCACGCCGCAGCGCGCAGCGTGAATCCGGTCAGGTTTACGGTCGGGCGGCATGGCGCTTGAGATGCCCAATCGGGCCCGCGCCTGCCACGTCGGCGCCCTATCCATCCATACAAACATCAGTCCCGCCTCAGCAGGCTGCCGACCAGCGCCCGCCACAGGCGGCCGTCGCCGGGCGCGTGCCGCAGGCCCCGCGCGCCGGCCGCCAGTGCCTTGCCGTGCTGCCCCAGGCGCCGATAGTGACGCACATCCAGCAGGCTGCGATTGGCGATGCCAGCCGCCAGCGCCGGCCGCCACGGCGCAAACTCGCCGCGCGCGTGCAGATCCCGGTACACGCGCACGTCCCACAGCCCGGGCGGCTTGCCGCTGTTGGTCTCGCTGCCGGCGCGCTGACGATACGCCGTCAGGATGGCCGCCACGTGATACAGATCGGTCTGCCGGGCCAGGCGCAGCCACAGGTGCACGTCCTCGGCATTGAAAAACCGCTCGTCGAAGCCGCCAACCTGCTCGAACAGGGCCCGCTGCACGATCACCGAACTCGGGTTCACCACCACCCGCTCGGCGACGATGGCGGCGACCGGCTGCGGCAGTCGCAAACCACCGCTCACCGGCTGCGCCTGGGCATACGCCGGCCGCTGCGACAGGGCTACGTCGCGCACCTCGCCGTCGCGGTCCTCGAACACCAGCCGAAAATCGCCGGTCACCCAGCGCGCCTCGTCGTTTGCCGCCAGCAGCGCCCAGCGCCGCGCCAGCGAATCCGGCAGCCACCAGTCGTCCGCGTCCAGAAACGCCAGCCAGCGCCCGCGCGCATGGCGCACCGCGCAGTTGCGCGCCGGCCCCGGCCCACGCGCGCCGTCGTTCCCCACCACCTTTACCTGTGGATGGCGCCGCGCCAGCTCCGCCAGCACCGCCGGCGTGGCGCCGTCGTCGCTGCGGTCGTCGGCGATCACGATCTCCAGCTCGAAATCGGCCGGCAGACCGGCCTGCTCCAGCACCGACGCTACCGCCTGGCCGATGGTCGGCGCCGCGTTGTGGCAGGGAATGATGACGCTCAGGTCCACGTCGCCGGCCGCCGTCACCGCCGCCGCGCCGCGGCGGCCAGCAGGTTCCGCCACAGGCGGCCATCGCCGGGTGCATAGCGCAAACCCTGCCAGGCGGTACGGGCGGCGTCTCCGAAATGGCCATTGCGCCGGTAGCGCCAGGCATCCTCCGCGCACCCGTTGGCGATGCGGGCAGCGAACTGGCGCCGCACCGGCCGGAACCGCGGATCGCCATACAGATCGGCATGGGCGCGCACGTCCCAGTCGTTCTGCGGCCGGCCGCTGTTGGTCTCGCTGCCCGCCCGGCGCCGGTACACGGACAGCATGTCCGGCACGTGATACAGGTCCGTCACCGCCGACAGGCGCAGCCACAGGTGGGTGTCCTCCGCATTGCGCAAGCGCTCGTCGAAGCCCCCTTGCGACAGGAACACATCCCGCCGCACCCAGGTCGACGCCGTGTGCAGCGCCAGCTCGTTCACCGGAATCCCCACCGGCCGCACCCAGCGCAGCCCGGCCGGCACCGGCTCGGCCCGCGCCTGGATGGCGGCATCCTCGGCAAACGCAATGTCCACCACCCGGCCCGGCTGCTGCGTGCCGGGGTCGTAGACGATGTGATAGCGCCCCACCACCCACTGCGCCTCCGGATTGGCGGCAATCAGCGCCAGCCCGCGGCTGAGGAAACCCGGCAGCCACCAGTCGTCCGCGTCCAGAAACGCCAGCCAGCGCCCGCGCGCATGGCGCACCGCGCAGTTGCGCGCCGGCCCCGGCCCGCGCGCACCGTCGTTGGCCACCACCCGCACCTGTGAGTGGGTCCGCGCCAGCTCCGCCAGCACCGCCGGTGTGGCGCCGTCGTCGCTGCGGTCGTCGGCGATCACGATCTCCAGCTCGAATCCGGCCGGCAGATCAGCCTGCTCCAGCACCGACGCCACCGCCTGGCCGATGTAAGGCGCCGCGTTGTGGCAGGGGATGATGACGCTCAGGTCTGGCTCTGCTGAAGACATAGAAATGGCTTGCAATCCGTCATACAAGGTTAAAAGGTATTGAGAGAAGACGATATTCCAAGAAAGCTACTTGACAGACCCGTGACGCAACCATTGCGCAACGCGCTTCGAATACCAAAGCACCCGTTTTCCTGGCCAAGAGGACCCCCATTCTCCAGCCAGGATTCGCCATAGGCCAGACCACACACCTGGATGCTTGTAATCCAACCGAAACGCGCTCGACAACATCTGTATTGCGAGCCGACGGCGCCCGGTTGCCGCAAACCGCTCAGCCCAGCGCAGATAGTCCGTACGCAATGCCTGCACCACCGCAGGTTGGGTACAGTCGCTCGCCTGCTGAGCGGCATCGATATCCTCGGCTTTACCGGCGCGCCGTTGCAGAGCCAACGTCAAATAAAGGTGCGCAGCCTGCCGCTGCCTCACCAGCTTGCTGACCGACGTTTGGCTCTCGTGCGAGCGGTAGCGCAGCAGCATTTCAGGCAGGTTGGCAATTTTTCCCTGTTCGGCGATACGCAGCCAAAGATCGTAGTCCTGCGCCGTACCACCGGCCAAGGCCCGATAACCGCCCAGTCGGCGCGCAACGTCGGTACGAAACATTACGCTGGGATGGCAAAACTGGTTCCCATCCAGAAGACGTTTCTGCAGAACCGCATCGTCCGTCGGATATCGCACCCGTTCGAACGCTTTGCCGTTGGCATCGGTCCTGACGAAGCCCGTTCCGAGGAGCAAAACATCCGGGTGCTCACGCAGGAAGGCAACCTGCATCGCCAGCCGCTGTGGATCGCATACGTCGTCACCATCCATCCTGGCGATCAGATCGCATCGCGACTCACGGATGCCGACATTCAGCGCCGCGGCCAGCCCCATATTTTCGGCCAATCGAATCACCCTCAGGCGTGGATCGGCGTACGCGGAGAGAATTTCACCGGTGGCGTCGGTCGAGCCGTCATTGATTACCAGAAACTCGAATTCCTGAAAGGTCTGATTGAGAACGCTGCCGATCGCCTCTTCAAGGAACTGTGCGGCATTGTGGACCGCCATCAACACCGTCACCACTGGCATATTGACAACCCCGATTTGATTGGCGCAGAGAATGCAGACGTTGGCCGCACGCTGCGACCCGGGCAAGGACGCTGGACCTGCAAAACGGAACAGATCGCCCAGTTTAGGGACCCCTGAGTATGCCGGCGTCAGACATTTTCCTTTTAAGATATCTTTTTAGGGCCTCAAGAAACATCTGCCAACTACCTCGCACCGATGAGCCGGACAAAACATGCCGCATTTTTAGAAGATATAGGTCAGGATGGACTAAGGAGAAGGGAAGATGATTTTCTAATTCGGTCGCGCCATAGTTGATTAAACTTTTCACCTCATTTTTGTTTACGAAAAGGAGAATATTCTGCCGATACCAGACGGAGATATCTTTGTCATTCCATATCCTTCGCCGCACACAGTCCAGGGCGACATATCCTCTGGCAGCAAACAGATTGACCCAATAGTCCGGCCACTGTTCATTGACGTGACCCAGACCACCTTGAAATGGAATTGCCGCGGAAAACAGCACAAAATTAGCGGCATTGGTCAGTGAGTCAACAAAAACACCAGCAAGCTCACTGGGCAAATGCTCTGCCACTTCCAAGCTAATGGCCAAACCATACTTCTTATCGAATTGAATAACTTTAGTGAAATCAGAGATGCCAAAATTTTCTCGAGGAATCTTCAAGAGGCTCTGATCAACCCACGGCCCATCCAACCCCCGCACTTCAACGACGCCCTTTTCCCTGAGAACGGACAGCCATGTCCCCACGCCACAACCAAAATCAACTGCAGAAGATAATGGCGGCAGAACATCAAGAACGAGCGACAAGACCGTTCTCGCCGAGTGGACGGTCTTCTGGTGACGATCCTTGTAAAAATCCTGTCCGTAGATGTTCGTCATTCTCGTTTACCCTGACACTGGCATAAATTGACTATGCGAACGCCACAGCTTTGATCAAGCCAATCGGCTTCTGCCCACCGGTAAAGCTGTGGTTGAACTCGTCAAAACACATCCGTTTTTCCCTGTCGCCGGCAACCCGCAATCACCCCCGCCCACTCGGCGCGCTCGTGTTCCAGGGGAAAGCGCTTTTCCAGCGGCAGGCCGCGCGCTCGGCGCGCCAGCACGCGCAACGTCAACCGCAGCCAGCGCTGCCAGGCCCACAGCGGCGCGCCGGCCAGGCGGCGGCGGCCCGGCAGCGGATCGAGCAGGCCGAGCGTCAGGCCGTGCCGAAACACGCGCCCGAGCGCCCACTGTGGGCTACAGTCGCGGGCCGGCACGTGGTGCCACACCAGGGCACCGGCCACATACACCAGTTGCATCCCGCTGGCCAAAAAACGCTCCTGCAGGCGTGTTTCCTCGCCCAGCCCGCCCCCCTTGCCGGTGGCGCCGATAGGGTCAAAAAAACCCGCTTGTTCAAGTGCCCGGCGACTGACCGCATGATTTCCGCCCATCAGCAGCGGCTCGTCCATCACCCGATCGACCGGACCGTAATCCACACCCACCGCCGACCACGGCAGATAGGAAAGCAACCAGTCGGGCGGCGGCGCTTCGTAATCCGGGCTCATCGGCCCACCGAAGGCCCCGGCCTCCGGGTACTCGGCGAAGGCCTGCGCGTAGGCGCGCAACGCGCCCGGCACCACGCGCACGTCGTTGTCCAGAAACAGGATCACCTCGCCCTGGCAGGCGCGCGCGCCGGCGTTGCGCGCCGCCGACAAGCCAAGCCGCGGCTCGTGCACGTAGTGCAGCGGCAGGCGCGCCGCGAATTCCCGGCACAGGGCCTCGAGGCCGGTCTGCGGGCCGTTTTCCACCACCCACACGCCGGTAAAGGACGCCGGCCACTCGGCCTCGACCAGGCTGTGCAGCGTGCGCCGCAGCAGGTCCGGCCGGCCGTAGCTGGGGATGACGATGGCGGCGCGGTTCGGCATCGGCTCACGCCTCGCGGTGGTGGGATTGACGGGCCAGCGCGCGCGACTCCTGAATCCGACCCCAGGTCTCGGCCAGCCGCAGGCGGGTGTGCAGTCGCCAGCGCGCATCCCGGCTGGTCTGCGCCCGCAGCGCCCTCAATCCGTCGCCGGCCAGCACGCGCCACAGCGCCGGCGCGGCGCCCAGCAGCCGCGGCCCGGACCAGGCGCCAGCCGCCGCCTCGCGCCGGTACAGGCCGCGCCCGAAGCGCGCAGTCCGCTCGATCAGCCAGTCACGCGTCATCTGCTCGCGCCGCACGAAGTGGCCGACCACAGCCTCGGGGCAGAACCAGCAAGCGTGACCCGCTTGAACAAGACGGCGCGTGAAATCGGTCTCGCTATCCATGCCGTAATTGGCCCCGATTGGTCCCACCTGTTCGTCGAAGCGGTGGCCGGCATCGAACACCGTGCGGCGAATCATCATGTTCGCCCCCCACACCAGGTCAGGACTTGCCGGGCCGGATGGTTGGTCCGGGCGAGTGGCCCCGTAGGCCATGTCCAGCGGCGCCCAGCGCAACAGCCATTCCGGCGGATCGGCCTCGAAATGTGGGCGAATGCTGCCGCCGAAAACGTCGTAAGCAACGTTTGCGTCGGCACACGTCCGCAGCTGAATCAGCCAGTCGGCCGCGGGCAGCACGTCGTCGTCGGTCAACACCACCAGGTCGCCTGCCGCCTGCGTGAGGCCGAGATTGAGTGCCCGGTTCTTGCCCGGCCCAGGCGCCCGCAGCACGGTCAGCGGCAGGCGCGGCACGAACGACTCCAGCACCCCGGCCGTGCCGTCGGTGCTGGCGTTCTCGACGGCGATCAGCTTCCAGCCGCCGGGCGGCGGCGCGAGCGCGGTGAATGCCTCCAGCACGCGCGGCAACCAGCGCGCGCCGTTATGCGTGGCGAACAGCACCGTCATCATGGCCGTGTCCTGGTCTGAGCGTGTGGTCATGTCAGCCGCCGGCCGTGACGCGCCGCGACATCCAGGCCACCGGCAGGCGCGGGTGCAGGCGCGCGAGCAGCCGCGCCGCCTCGCCGGCCAGCGGATGGCCGGTGAGCACCAGCCCCAGCAGCCAGCCCGGCGCCGGCGTGGCGCCGAAGGCCAGCCACACCAGCCCCGGCCCGGCCATGGCGCAGGCCGTGACCAGCGCGCCACGGACGGCCATGGCCGGCAGCACGCCCGGCAGCAGCGCCCAACCGCGCAGGGTGACGTAGCGCCACGCCAGCATGATGACGCTCAGCCCCACACCGGCGCGCACCAGCACGTCGAGCCCGTAACGCGAGAACACGGCCAGAAACACCGCCTGCAGGGCGGTTTGCAGCGCGACCTGCTGCAGCGCCTTGTCGATGCGGCCGGTGGCCATCAAAAGCGGGTGACTCAACGGCAACACCATGGACACTACCGCGCTGATGCACATGATCGGCACCAGCGCCGCCGCCTGCCCCCACTGCGGGCCGTACAGCACGCGGATCAGCGGCTCGGCAAACAGGGCCAGCCCGGCAAACATGGGCCAGGCCACGCCGATCATGCATTCCGCGCCGTGCCGGAAGTCCGGCGCCAGCGGCTTGCCCTCGCGGTGCAGGCGGGCGAAATGCGGCAGCCCCACGGCAAACGTCGACGCGCTGAACAGCCGGGTGAACAACTGAATCTGCCCATAGGCGCGGTTGAGAATGCCCACCGGCGCCATGCCGAGCGTGCGCCCGACGATCATCTCCGACAGGCCGGCGGACAGCTCGGTCAGCAGGCCCATGACCGCCGACCGCCCGCCGAAACGGAACACCCCGCCCATGTGCCGGAAGCTGGGCAGCACGCGCAGTTCGGCCGGCCGGTACAGGTTGGCCATCAGCACCGTCCACGCCACGCCGGCCAGCGAACCCCAGGCCAGGCTCATGAAGCCATGCCCCGTCCAGGCAAGCGCAATGCTGGTGGCGACCTGCACCGCCGACGAGCCGACGCGCATGACCAGCAGCGAGCCGAAGCGCATGTGCCGGTGCAACCAGGCCTGCACGGTGGCGCCGAAGGGGATGATCAGCAGGTTCAGCGCCAGCACGTGCAGGATGTCCGCCACGCCCGGCTCGCGGTAAAAGTCCGCCACCGGCACGGCGGCGAAGTACACCACCGGCGCCAGCAGCCAGGACGTCAAAAACACCACGCCGGCCGTGGCGCGGATTTTTTCCCGGTCGAGCGTGGTCTCCTGCACCAGGTACTGGCCGACCCCCATGTCCCGAAAGATGTGCACGAAGCCCATCAGCACCACCGCCACCGAGTACACGCCAAAGTCGTGCGGCGACAGCAGCCGCGCCAGCACGAGCGAACTGGCGAATTGCAGGCCGAACACGAAGTACTGCTCGGCGAGCGAAACGGCGAACGATTTGCGAACCGAAGCCATGGGCGGTCAATCCAGCGCCTGAAGGCGCGCGGGGCAGCCGTCGCTGGGGGCGCCGACCACCCGCCAGACGGACAGGAAAACCGGACGCATGCGCGCCACACGGCCGAAACGGCCATCCACGCGCCCAAGCCGGGTTTCCGGCGCGCCGCGCAGACCGGGGCCGCCTGGCGCCATCGGCGATGCGCCCGTTGACTGGCAAACCGTGCGCATTCAGTGCCCCGGCGCCACGGCCTTGGCAAGCGCCAGCCAGCCGGCCGGCGCCGCCGGCGCCAGATTCACGGAGCGCCACGCCGCCGCCAGCGCCTGCCGGCGCCGCCGGCCGTGACGGTGAAACGCCGCTTCCTGACGGCACAGCTCGGCCAGACGCCGCCGCAGGTCCACCGCCCACGGCGCGAACTGCGGGTCGGCCAGCAGGCCTTGCAGGGACTGCCGCTTCCAGTGGCCGGGCGCGGTGCCGTCGTTGCTGAGGCTGCCTGCCCGCTGCACGTAGGCGGCGGTGATCTGCGGCAGAAAGTGGAAGTCCGCCCGCCGGGCGAGGTGCAGCCACAGGTGGTCGTCCTCGCCCTGCGGCAGGTCGAGCGGAAAGCCGCCGGCGGCGCGGATCAGCTCCGCCCGCGCCATGACGGCGCCGGTCCAGCACAGCATGGCGTGGACGAAGGCGCCGACCGGGCGCGGCAGGCACAGCACCTGCCCGCTGGCGTAGGCGGCATTCAGCAGCGCGCGCGGCCGCGGGCGGCTGGCGTTGAAGCCCTGCGGTTCGGCCTCGCCGGCGAGGTTCTCCAGCCGGTAATCGGTGCCGATGAAGGCGGCCTGCGGATGCTGGGCGACCACCGCCCAGCGCGCGGCGAGCCCGCCGGGCAGCCAGTAGTCGTCGCCGTCCAGAAAGGCGATCCACCGCCCGCGCGCGGCGGCGATGCCGGCGTTGCGCGCCCGCGCCGGGCCGCCGTTTTGCGCCTGCCGCAGCAGGCTCACATGCGGCGCGTGCGCCCCGGCCAGGCGCTCTTGCGTGGCGCGGGTGGCGGCGTCGGTGCTGGCGTCGTCCACCAGCAGCAACTCCAGGCCCGGCACCGCGGCGGCCTGCGCGAGCACGGATTCCACGGCGCGCGTCAGCCAATCGCCGTCGTTGTAGCTCGGCATGATCACGCTGACGGCGATGTCACTCATGGGTGCTGCCCCGCGGCGACCGGCACCGGCGCCGCCGTCAGCGCCTCGAACAGGGCGACCAGCCGGTCGATGCGGGTGTCCCAGGCGTTGGCCAGGGCATGGCGGCGGATGGCGGCGCGGTCCCAGTCGGTGCCGAGCGCGGCGTCGATGGCGCCCACCAGCGCCGATGCGTCGCCAAACGGCACCACGCGGCCCAGATCCGGCCGGCACACCACCTCGGCATTGCCGCCGACGTCGGTGGTGACCACCGGCAGGCCGCAGGCCATGGCCTCCAGAAACACGTTGGCCCAGCCCTCGTTGCGCGTGGCGAGCACGAACACGTCGGCCGCCGACAGCGGCCCGGCAAGCTCCGCTGGCGGCAATGCGCCCAGAAACCGCACACAGTCCGCCAGCCCCAGCGCCGCCACCTGCGCGCGCAGCGCGGCGCTCATGTCGCCCTCGGGTCCGCTGCCGCCGACGATCAGATAGACCAACCCCGGGTGCCGGCGGCGCAGCGCCGGCAACTGCTCGATGACGCGATGAAAGCCCTTGCGCTCGACCAGCGTGCCGACGCTGATCAGCACCGGCGCGTCGGCGGGCAGGCCAAGCGCGCGGCGCGCGTCGGCCCGCGGCAACGGCGCGAAGCGCTCGACGTCCACGCCGTTGCCGATGACCTCCGCACGCGCGGGCGGCACGCCAAGGTCCACCGCCAGATCGCGCAGCGTGCCGGCCACGGCGACGACGTGCCGCGCGCCGGCCAGCGCCGCCCGCAGGCGGCGGCGAAACGGCGGGCTCTTGGCCAGGCGCGATTCGGTGCCGCGCAGGGTGACGGTGACCGGCACGCCGAGCCAGCGGCCGAGCAGGCTGGCGGCGTAGCCGTCGGGGTAGGCGAAATGCGCGTCGATGAGGTCGAAGCCCGGATTGCGCCGAAGCCGCCGCAGCAGCGGCAGGCAGGCGAGCGCCATCGACAGGCCGTCGTGCGTCTTGCCGACGCCGGGCAGGGAGAAGAACCGCGGCAGGTACACGTCGATGCCCTGCTGGGTTTCGCGCCGCGCCGCCGGCGGGCGAAAGTGCGGCCGGCGGCGGCGGATCACGCCCTGGCCGGGGCACCAGGGCTGCGGCGACACCACGGTGAGCGGCAGCCGCCGCGCCACGCGGAACATGCGCTCGCGCACGAACAGGCCCGCCCCCGGCGCGCCGGCGTGCGGAAACAGGCTGCTGAGCACGAGCACGCGGGTCATGGCGTTTGCGGCGCCGGGCGGCCGGGCTGCACCAGCTCGACCACGCGCTGCGCGTTGCGGGCCCAGCGGAATCCGCGCTGGTCGATGAGCGCCGCCCCGGCGGCGCCCAGCCGCGCGCGCAGCGCCGGGTCGCGGTAAAGACGCCCCAGGGCCGCCGCCAGCGCCGGCCCGTCGCCGGGCGCGAAGGTCAGCGCCGTGTCGCCGTCGCGCACCACTTCCAGGATGTTGGGCCGGGCCGGCGCCACCACGGCGCGGCCGACGGCGAGGTACTCGAACAGCTTGATCGGCGAGGCGTAGCCGGTCACGTCCGGCTGCACGGCCACGTCCATGGCGGCGATGTGCGCCGGCACCTCGTGCGCCGGCAGCGGCCCGGTGAACACCACCGCCTGCCCGATGCCGAGCCGGTCCACCTGCTCGCGCAGGCCGGCCAGCGCCGGGCCGCCGCCGACCAGCAGCAGGCGCAGGTCCGGGCAGGACGGCAGCAGGCCGGCGACGGCGTCGATGAGCAGCTCCACGCCGTGCCAGGGCCGCATCCAGCCGACGAAGCCGACCACGCAGGCATCGCCAAGACCATGACGGGCGCGCACGGCGCTGCCGTCGATGGCCGGGTTGAAGTGCGCGGCGTCCACCCCGTTGTGCATCACCACCATGCGCCCGGCCGGCACGCCCTGGGCGGCGAACACGTCCGCCATGGCCTGCGACACCACCACCGTGCGGGTGGTGGACGACAGCAGCCAGGTTTCGAGGCGCCGCGCCAGCCGGGCGAAGGCGAGCCCGCCGTGGCGGCCGAGCTCCAGACTGAGCGGGGCGTTCACTTCCAGCACGAACGGCACGCCGAACAGCCGCGCCACCCAGCACCCGCACAGGGTGAACAGCGCGTAACGCTCGTAGATGAGGTCCGGCCGGCGGCGCAGCACGGCCGCCGCCAGCATGAAAAAGCCCGGCACGTTGTAGGCCAGCGCCAGCAGCTCGTAGAACCACGCCGGCACCGGCAGGCCGAACAGGCTGGCGCCTTCGCGGGCCGGCTTGCCGACGCCTTCGGTTGTCTTGGGCGCGGCCGGGCGCGCCTCGCGCACCAGCGCCACCAGCTCCACCTGGTGCCCGAGCGCGCGCAGCGCCTCGCACAGGGCGGCGATGTGGATGCCCTGCGCGTCGCCGGCGCGGGTGCGGTGGTGGTAGAGGATTCTCACGTCGCCTCGCTGATGACCCAGCGGTATTTACCGGATTTTTCGGGCGCAATGGTGTCACGGTCCACCAGCTCGACCGGCAGCTCGCCCAGCACCACGTGCAGGCGGCGCACGATGTCGGCGCGCATCGCCGCCGGCAGCGGCCGGCCGAGCACCAGCTCCACCGACACGCTGCGGTCGGCCTTCTGGTGCACGCGGAACTGTTTGATGTCCGGAATCTCGCGCAGCACGTAGATGGGCGCCAGGCTGTGCACCTGCCGGCCATCGGCGCCGATCAGCAGGTCATTGGTGCGGCCACTCAGCTCGGCCAGCACCGGCAGCGGCAGGCCGCAGGCGCACGGCTGGCCGGCCAGGCGCCCGCGGTCGCCCACCCGGTAGCGCACGAAGGGCATGCCGTAGCCGTCGAGGTTGGTGACCAGCAGATCGCCGACGCCGTCGGCGTCCGGCTGGTCGACTTCCAGCCACACGTGCTCGGCGGCGATGTGCAGCGAACCGGCCGGGCACTGGTGCGCGATCAGCCCGCCGTCGCGCGAGCCGTACTCGTTGGCCACCGGACAGCCAAACGCCGCGGCGATGCCGGCGCGCTGGTGCTCGAACAGCATCTCGGACGTGCAGGACACCAGCTGCGGCCGGTAGTCGCCGAGCCCGCCGTGCTCCAGCACGTGCTGCGCCACCCGGTGGATGACCGTCGGGTAGCCGTACACCAGACGCGGCCGATAGCGCGCCAGAAACGCCACGTATTCGCCAAGCCGCTGCGGCGTGAGGTTGAAGGCCGACAGCAGCACCTGGTTGAGCAGCCAGCGGTCCTTGAGCATGCGCCGGCGGCTCTGGCGCGACAGCTCGATGGGCGAGCCCCAGAAATCGACCTGCCGCTGGCCGGGCAGCACGCCGAACCAGCGGCGCGCGCGCAGCTTGTGGGCGTTGTGGCGCGCTTCCTTGACGATGTCGGTCTCAAACACCAGCGGCGCGCCGCTGGAGCCGCCGGTGTTGGATGGCAGGCGGCGCGGAAAACCGCGCTCCGCCAGCAGGGACCGGCCCTGGCCGCGCACGGTGTCGCGCTCGAGCGGCGGCAGGTTAGCCAGCCAGTCCGGTCCGGGCGCGGCGCCGGAATCGATGCCGGCGCGGGCAAACGCCTCGCGGTAGTACGGCACCTGGGCGCGGCAGTGGGCGAGCAGCGCGCCGAGCTTCTCCCGCCGCAGCGCCGCCAGACGCTCGGCATCCCAGCGCTCGTGGGCGTTCAGCGCGTGGTAGTGGGGAATGGTCTCGCGCCCGCGCAGGCGCTCGTGCAGCGGCAGCCACAGGCGGCGCGTGAGCGACTCGTTCATGCCGACGAGCCGCTGCGGCGCAGGAAGGCCTCGAACATCAGCAGCGTCCACAGCGGCGTGGCGTGGTCGCGCCGGCCGGTCTGGTGCTCGTCGACCAGCCGCCGCAGTTGATCGGTGTCGAACCAGCCGCTGCCGGCCAGCTGCGGCCCCAGCACGGCGCTGCGCACCCGCTCGCGCAGCGGGCCGCGGAACCACTGCGCGATCGGCACGGCGAAGCCCTGCTTGGGGCGGTACAGGATGTCCCGCGGCAGGTGGCGCTCGAGTGCCTGCTTGAACACGGCCTTGCCCTCGCCGCCGCGCACCTTGACCGCCGACGGCAGCCCGGCCGCCCACTCGACGAAGGGGTGATCGAGGATCGGCACCCGCACCTCGAGTGCGTGCGCCATGCTGGCGCGGTCCACCTTGGTGAGGATGTCGCCGGGCAGGTAGGTCTTGAAGTCGAGGTACTGCACCCGGCGCAGCGGATCGCCGGCGTCGGCCAGGCGGTCGTGCGCGCGCAGCACCTCGATGGCGCGGTAGCCCTGCAGCTCGCGCTGGAATTCCTTGCTGAAAAGGCGCCCGCGCAGCGCGTCCGGCATCACCGCCACGCTGTCGAAGTAGCCCTCCAGGCTGTCCCGCGCCAGGCTCTGGAAGGTGGCCTTGGCGCGCAGCACGCGCGGCGCCCAGTTGGCCTTGGGATAGAGCGCGCCGAGCGCGCCGAACAGCGGCCGGCGCAGCGCGAGCGGCAGCCGGCCGCGCAGGCGCTCTTCCTGCAGGTGCCAGCGGTAGCGGCGATAGCCGCCGAAGGACTCGTCGCCGCCGTCGCCGGACAGGGCCACCGTGACGTGCTTTCGCGCCAGCTCGCACACGCGGTACGTGGGGATGGCGGAGCTGTCGGCGAACGGTTCGTCGTACACGTCCGCCAGCGCGTCCAGCAGGTCGAAGTCGTCCGCCGCCACCCGCTCGCGGTGGTGGCGCGTGCGGTACTGCTGGGCGATGTCGTTGGCGTAGACGGTCTCGTCGAAGGCCGCCTCACCGAACGCGATGGAGCAGGTGTTGACGGGCTCCGGCGACAGCCCGGCCATCATCGCCACCACGGCGCTCGAATCGACGCCGCCGGACAGGAACGCGCCGAGCGGCACCTCGGCCACCAGGCGGATGCGCACCGCCTCGCGCAGGCGCTCGATCAGCTCGCCGGTCACGTCGCCGCTGGTCGGCTGCGCTTCGAGCGGCAGGTCCCAGTATTGCCGCGGCGCGGGCACCGGCTCGCCGCGGCACAGGGTGAGCGTGTGACCCGGCGGCAGCTTGCGGGCGGCCTGGTAGATGGTGCGCGGCTCGGGCACGTAGCCGAAGCCGAAATAGTCCTCGACGGCCAGCGGGTCGATCTGCCGCGGCAGCTGCGGGCAGGCGGTGAGCGCCTTCAGCTCCGAGCCGAACAGCACCGTGCCGTCGGCGAGCGGCGCGTAGTAGAGCGGTTTGATGCCCAGCCGGTCGCGCGCCAGGAACAGCCGCCGGCGCGGCCGGTCCCACAGCGCGAAGGCGAACATGCCGCGAAAGCGCGTGACGCAGGCCTCGCCCCAGGCGGCGTAGGCGTACAGGATGACTTCCGTGTCGCAGTGCGTGCGAAAGCTGTAACCGAGCGCGCGCAGCTCGTCGGCGAGTTCGGCGAAGTTGTAGATCTCGCCGTTGTAGACCAGCACGAGGTCGCCGTCGGCGCTGGTCATCGGCTGCTGGCCGGAGGCGAGATCGATGATCGACAGCCGCCGGTGGCCGAGCCCCAGGCCGGGCTCCACGTGCAGGCCGCCCTCGTCCGGGCCGCGGTGGTGCTGGCGCTCGTTCATGCGGTCGAGCAGCGCGCGGTCCACCGGGCGCTCGCCGCGCGTGTCGAAGATGCCTACCAGTCCGCACATGCTGCTTATCGGTCCGTCACTGATCGGTCCACCGGGGCCGCCCGGCGGGCGGGGTGCCGGGCCAGCAGGGTGTCGTAAAGGCGCTGATAGGCGCCGGTCATCGCCTGCAGCGCAAACGTTGTTTCGGCCCGCAGCCGGCCGGCTTGACCCTCGCGCCGGCCGCGCGCCGGATCGTCCGCGTAGGCGATCAGCGCCTGCGCCAGGGCGGGCGGATCCGCCGACGGCACCAGCGTGCCGGTGACGCCGGCCTGCACCAACTCGCCATTGCCGCCAACATCCGTCGCCAGCACCGGCAGGCCGCTCGCCATCGCCTCGAGGATGGTGTTGGAGATGCCCTCGGCCAGCGACGGCAGCACGAACAGGTCGAGCCCGCGCATCACCGCGGGCACGTCGTCGCGGCTGCCGGCCATCCACACCAGCGGCTCGACCTGCGCGTCACGCAGCACCTGCTCGATCGGCCGGCGCAGCTGCCCGTCGCCAACCAGCACCAGGCGCAGGCGATCCCGCAGGTCGGGCCTTTGCTTTACGGCCAGCGCGAAGGCCCGCGCCAGGGTGAGCTGGTCCTTGATCGGCTCCAGGCGCCCGACCGTGCCGACCAGATAGTGCAGGGCCGGATCGAACGGCCCGGTCTGCCGGGCGGCGCCGTCGATGGGCGCGAAGCGGGCGGTGTCGACACCGTTGTAAATCTGGCTGATGCGCCCCCGCGGCACGCCCACGGGGCCGGCGAGATAGTCCGCGATATGCCGCGACAGGGCGACGTACTGCTGCACAAACGGGCGCATCAGGCGCCGCCAGCGACGGTAGCGGGCCGACTGGCCGGCCGGGTCGTGCACGTCCCAGCCGTGCTCGCCGTGCACGCGCGCCGGCACGCCGGCGGCGAACGCCACCGCCTGCATCTCGAGCGCCGCGATGTTGCGCGTGTGCACCAGTGCCGGGCGCAGCTGGCGCAGCAAGCGCCACAGCCGCAGGTGGGTGCCCAGCCCCAGACCGGGCGACTTGTGCAGGGCATGGAAGCGCACGTCGTCGCGGCGCAGGCGCCGCTCGAAGCCGGACAAGCCGGTCAGGCTCACCACGGCATGGCGGTAGCGCTGCGCGGGCAGGCCGTCGAGCAGGTTCAGCAGGCCGTTCTGCAGGCCGCCCATCTCGAAGCTGTGCACGACGTGCACCACAAGCGGCGCCTCGCCGACCGGCGCCGCGCCATCGCCGGGGATGGTCACGGCGCCGAGGCCTGCCGGTACGCGGCGGCGAGCTCGCGGTCGATGCTCGGCCGGACCTCGACCAGAAGCGCGTGCAGCCGCCGCGCCGCGTCCTGTGGCTGCCGGTCGATCGGCACGTACAGGACCGCCTGCGCGGCGTCGTCGCCCTGCCCCAGCAGACGTCCCGCGGTGCCGAGCAGCTTGGCGACGCCCGGCGACGCCGTGCTGCCCAGTGGCGTCCAGTACCAGGTCCACACCAACACCGGGGGGCCGCCGCCGTGCAGCAGGGCTTCGCGCACTTCCACCGTCTCGCCGCCTGGCAAGGCCACGCGCCGCGTGCCGCGATCAATCTCGCCCCAGGCCAAGGTCCCGCGGCCGGTGAGCGTGTTGCGCCAGGACACCAGCTCGCCCTGCTGCGCCTGGTTGTTGTAGTAGGCCAGCACCAGGCCGACCGGGCCGTCGGCGGCCAGGTAATTGCCGGCCGCCCCCGCCCGCGGCGATTCGAAATACGGCACCCAGGCCGTGAACGGTGCCTCAACGGCCTGCCAGCCGGCGACTTGCGGCACCGACAGGATCGGCGCGGCGTGGTCGTTGCGCGCCTCCAGCCAGCTCACGGCCGGTGGCCACATCAGCAGCGCGAGTACGCCGGTCAGCACCAGCGCCAGGGCCGCGCGGGTGGTCTGCCGGCCGGACACGGGCGGCGCACGCGGTGGCGCGTCATCCGCCGTCGGCGTCGCGCCGGCGGCCGCCGCGACCGGCTGATCCTCCCGCCACGCGGCGCCGATGGCGAACAGGGCCATCATGACCACCACAAAGAAAATCCAGCCATAGATGAGGTGATCGACGCCCACCGCCAGGCGCATGTCGGACCAGTGGCCGATCATCACGATGGCGAATGCGCGCAGGCCGTTGGCCAGCACCGGCAACACCAGCGAGACGCCGATAAAGACCGCCTGACGCCAGCGGCTGCGGTACATGAGGTGCGCATACAGCACGCCCAGCACGGCCGACGCGATCACGTAGCGCAGGCCACTGCAAACCTCGGCCACGCGCCAGCTGCCGCTCGGCAGGGTCAGGTCATAACCCTCGCGGAAGATCGGCACACCCACCAGGCGCACCGCGGCGACCGTGAAATGGGCCGTGAAATCCTGCAGCGGCACGATCAGAAAATCACCGAACGGCACCGCGAACAGCGCGAAGCCGACCGGGAACGCCGACCGCCGCAGGGCGTCCGTGCCGGCAACCAGCCAGGCGCCCCCGAGCAGCAAAAAGTAAAGCGCGAAGTGCTCGAACGACAGCACCGCGCCCAGGCGCCCGACCGCCCACAGTGCGCCGGCTGCCAGCACCAACAGCAATGCCCAGGGCTGCGCGCGGGGCTGGGCGCGCAGAACGCGGTCCCTGCGCCGCCAGAGCAGATAAGCGGCCACCGGCACCACCAGCAAGCCGTGCGCATAGGTCTCCGACCGCCACCAGATGGCGGCAAGGCTGGCCGCCGAATCCCAGAACGTCCACAGGGTGAGGACGACCATCAACAGCAGCAGGCCGCCGGCCTCGCGCCAACGATAGATGCGCATGGATCGGTGCCGGGTGAGTGTGGAGGTGTCGGGCTTCACGGGCAGGCTTCCGCGGGCGCCGCGCTGTCGACAGGCAGCCCGAGCAGGGCATCCAGGCCTCGCAGGCGCGTCTCCCAGGCGTACTCGCGCAGCACGGCGCGCCGCGCCGCGCCGCCCAGGGTCGGCGCGTGTCCGTTCAGGCAGTCCGCGACCTGGCGCGCGAAAGCATCGGCATCGACGGCCATCAAGGCCTCGTCCGGCACCCTGACGGCGATGCCTTCGAGCGCTTGCGGGCTTGCCACCACGGGAAGCGCCATCGCCATTGCCTCCAACACCTTGTTCTGGATGCCACGGGCCAGCTGGAGCGGCGCCACCGCCACCGCCGCATGCGCCAGGTAGGGGCGCACGTCCGGCACGGTACCGGTGACCGTGACGCCTGGGCAATTGGACAGTTGTCGCACTGCTCGCCCGGGGTTGCGACCGACCACGTAAAAGAGCACGTCCGGCATCGCCGCCCGGACCCGCGGCAGAACTTCGCTGGCAAACCAGACCACCGCCTGCGCGTTTGGCCAGTAATCCATGGCGCCGGTGAACACGATGACCTGGCGCCCGCGCCCCGCGTAGGGGTCGGCACCGCCGAGGGCCGGATCGAAAAAGGCGGTGTCCACCCCGTTGCTCAACGCAGTGACCCGGCACGCGACCTCCGGTGCGCGTTGCCGAAACAGGTCCGCCTCCGGCCCGGACACGAGCAGCGTGGCATCGAAATCGGCCGCCGCGCGGCGCTCGAACGCCAGCAGGTGCCGGGCCTCGCGGCGGTAGAAGGCGGCCGCCGGACCGCGCCGTGCGGCGGCGTAGTCGCGCCACTTCTCGGAATCGACGTCGACCAGATCGAGCACCCGTCGCAGGTCGGGCACGCCAAGGAGGTATTGCGCCATGGCGGCCGAAAACACCAGCCCGTGCCGCACCGGCCGCGCGCGCAGCAGGCGCTGCACCCAGGCCGCCATGCCGCGGTGCGCGTAGTAGGCCTCGGTGCAGGACCGTGCCGTCAGCAAACCACCGAGACTGCGCAGGCGCGCCAGCCGAGGCGACAGGCGCGGCGCGTATACCTCGCCGCCGGCCAGCTCGCGCAACGCGGGCAGGTGGCGCGCATCGTCCGGGGCGTCGATGAAGCTGCCGACGTGCACCCGGTGCCTGCGCGCCAGGTGCCGCAGCAGGTGATAGGACCGAATCTTGTCGCCCTTGTCCGGCGGAAACGGCAGGCGGTGGGCGAGGAACAGGATTTCGTGCATGGCGAGCGCGCGCCCGGTGCGCTCAGCCGAGACTGCGCGCCAGACGGGGACCTATCGCGTTGGCCACCGCCAGCGGCATGCGCTGCCACAGCTTGATGAGCTGCTGATAGCGCGGGTTTTGCGGGTTGTTCTGCGGCACCGCGCGGGCCCGGATCAGCTGGCATTCGTAGTGCAGTGGCTGCGGCTCGAAGCCCCAGTTCTTCTTGAAGCTGTAGGAGCCGCTGTCGATCTTGCTGCGCCCGTAATCGAACACCCGGCAGCCGCGGTCGGCCGCGCGGCGCATGACCTCCCAGTACATGAAGTCGTAGGCCGCATGCTCCCGCGCGCTGGCCAGGCCGCCGCCGTAGTAGGGCAGCACCTCGTCGCGAAAGTAGAAGCTCATGACGCTGGCGACCGTCTGACCGTGCCGGCTGACGGTGAGCACCTCGCAGTCGTCGCCGAACACCCGGCGCAGGGCGTCGAAATGGCGCCGCCCGAACACCGGCGTGCCCAGGCGATGCACGTTCCACGCGTAGGTCGGATAGAACCGGCTGTTGTCGGCATCGATCTCGCTCACCAGCTCGGCCTTGATGCCCTGGCGGACCATGCGGCGCTGCTTGCGCGGAATCGCCTCCATGTTCGCCTCGTGATCGGCCTCGATCGACTTTCGAAACGTCACGTAAAGCGTCTTGGCCGGCCAGTCGGGATGCATCGGCGCGCGCAGTCGGTACTCCAGGTGGCCGACGCGCCGCGATCGGGCCAGTGCCTGCGCCGCCTCGTCCAGGGCCGCGGCCGAGTCATCGTCGCTCGCCAAAATGCCGCCATAGACGCAAAACGGCAGGGAAACGATCGAACTGCCAAAAAGGATGCTGCGCACTTCCGCCAGCGGCAGCACGCCTCGCACCTGACCCGCCTGCACGGCACACAGAAACGGCGCGCGCAGCCCAACGCCCTGCTGCAACACCTCGCGCCAGCCGCTCAGGTGAAAGAACGTCCCCTGCGGGTGCTCACGCACGAAGGCGTCCCACGCCACCTGCCCCACGTCCTCGAGTGCCTTGACCTGCATGCCCAGCTACTCCGTGGCGCCGCCGATGGCCGCCACCGCCGCCGGCTGCGCGAGCTCGCGGGCGAACACGCGATCCATCCGGTCCCAGGAAAAATCGCGCAGCAGCGCGTGCAGGCGCGATTCCGTGCGATGCAGGTTCACGTAGTGACGGAAGCGGGATCGCAGCGGCAGACCGCTGACGCGCGGCTGCGCCGGGTCGATCTCCCACGGGTGCATATAGAAGATGGTCGCCTGCTGGCGGTCGCTCCCGGCAAGGCGCAGCAGCTTGCGGCTGACCGCATACGGGAAGAACCGGAAATATCCGCCCCCTGACGCCGGCAAGTTGCGACTTCCGAGCCGCGCCGTGCTGAGCGGAAATTCCAGCAAGTCGGCGTCCGCCAGCGGTCGATAGGCACGGCGCGGCGCGTCCGGATCGCCGTAATGGTCGTGACGGACCGGATAGACGCTGGAGCTGTAACGGTAGCCCGCCGCGACCAGCGCCCGGTAGGCCCAGTCCATGGCCGGATCGAGCGAAAAGGACGGCGCGCGATACCCCAGCACCGCCTGACCGCACGCGTCCTGCAGCAGCTGTCGCGCGTCCGAAACGTCGCTCGCGAAGCGCTGCGGCCCCAGCGCCTCGACACGATCGTGTTCCATGCCGTGGCTGGCGACCTCGTGACCCGCCTCCGCAATGCGCAGGACCAGACCGCGATGGCGCCGCGCCACCCAACCCAACACGAAAAAGCTTCCACGCGCCGACGCACGGGCCAGCAGTTCGAGACAGCGCAGCGTGTTCGCTTCCACCCGGCTCGGGTGGTCGCTCCACTGATGCTTGGCCACCCGGCCGCTGAGCGCGGCAACCTGAAAGTGCTCCTCGACGTCGACCGAGAACGCTCCCGCGGCGGCCGATGCCAGCGGCACCGCGGTCACGCATCACCCCCTGCCGAAGTGCCCGGTGGGCCGTCGTCCTGGGGCGTGCCGCGCCCTTCGGCGCGCTCGGCGTGCAGAAGCTCATTCAGGCGTTTGAGTTCCCGAAACGTGGACAACACATAGCGTTCGACTCGGGCCCCTTGCGCGATCACCCGCTGCAGGCCATCGAGCAGATCCAACTGCCGCATGGCCGCGTCCGCATCGCCTTCGACCGCCACGTCGAGCGGCCCCGGCCGCCGCTCGCCAGCGCCGCCCATCTCGAGCGCGATGTCATCGGCGACTTCCAGCGCCATCTGCCGGGTCAACAATGAACGGTCTTCCAGGTACGCCACCAACAACAAACGATCACAGAACACATTGATGCGGCGCGGCACCCCGCCGGTCTGCCGGTGAATTTCTTCATAGGCATCGTCGTCGATACTCGGCCGCCCCTGCCAACCCACCACGCGCAGCCGATGCTCGACGTAGCTTTTCGTGTCTTGCGCATCCAACGGCCCCAAGTGATAGGCCGCGATAACCCGTTGTTGCAATTGCAACATGTCGGCGCCGCGCAAAATGTCTTTCAGCTCGGGCTGACCCACCAGAAAACTTTGCAGCAGCGGCTGCGCCCCGTGCTGCAAATTGGACAACATGCGCAACTCTTCAAGCGCGCTTTTGCCCAGGTTCTGCGCTTCGTCGACGACCAACAACGCACGACGCCCGGAAGCCAGCACCGCCGAGAGAAAACGCGTCAGCTCCTCAAGAATCCGCGGTTTGGGAAGCTCGAGATAGGGAACACCAAACGCCGCCGCCACGGTTTGCAGCAGCTCGACGCCTTCCAGTTGTGTGCTGACGATCTGCGCGGGAACAATGGGCTTGCCGCCCAGGGACTTGAGCAAGCCTTGCACGATGGTCGTCTTGCCGGCACCGACCTCGCCCGACACGACGATAAAGCCCTCGGCTGACTGCACGCCGTATTCCAGATACGACATGGCCCGCATGTGGGCTTTGCTGGGATAGAAAAAGCGCGCATCCGGGCTCAAGGCAAAAGGCTTTCCTGAAAGCCCGAAATACGCCTCATACATGCGGCACCTAGAAACTCTTGTGCAGGTGGGCGGACACGGTATTGCCGCCGTTCCCGCCACCGTTGGCGACGCCGTCGGAACTCCGGCGCTGATAGCTGTAACTGAGTGACCCGTTGAGGTCGGGCGCCAACTCGCGATTGAGCCCCGCGCGCACAAACCAGCGGTCCACCTCGGTCGCCGGTCCGGACAACAACTGGAATCGTGTCAGGCCAGTGCTCCAATTCATATTGGTTCTGGGCCCAAAACGCCAATTCCAGCCGAGCGTCGCCCCAGACGACTGATCATTGCCGCCGGAGCCGTCGCGGAATTGTCTCTTCTGGTCAAACAGCGAAACGGTCCAGGTACTTTTGGCGAGGGAATACGTGAACGCCCCAGTGAGGGACTGCTCGATGAACGTCCCGTTGCGCACGCCAATATCGACGCCAAAGGCAATAGCCTCCGCCGGCGTACAATTGGGAATTTCCGGTGGACAAATCAGGAACAGCTCACCCAGCTGCCGCTCCCGGGTGGTGGTAATCGTCTCCGAACGCGACACCACAGCATTCCATCGACGCCCGGTGTGGGACAGGGAGAACGAGTAGGTATCCCCGAAAAAGCGCTTGCCGATACTGCCATTCAGCGTGGTGCGTACGCTTGGCGAGAAACCGGCGCCAACGCTCCAGTAGCTCCCGCCGGTGCTGCCGATCGAGTCGCGGAAGCGATTGTTTTCGTTGCCCGCGGTGAAATAAACATTGAGTTTGCGGGTAAGGTTGTACCCCAACGTACCCGAATAAATCTCGAATTCGTCGCGTCCGTCCTCACCAGAATACCGGACATCGTCCTTCGAGTATTCCGCAGACCAGAACCAGTCGTTGAACATGGCCCCACTGTTCAGGTTCGCCACCAGGCTGCTGCCCCAGCTGTCATCTGCGGCGCCCTCACTGAAGGCAACCCTGTTGACTTCATAGCGCACGTTCGACAAGGCAACATCGCGCCAGCGCCGCTCCCAGCGCGGGCCGAGAGACCAGGTCGTGCTCGACGTCAGATTGTCACGCTGCAGGGTGGAGTCAATATTGGTCGCCCGCAATGGTGAAATGATCTGATCGCGTTTACTGAACTGGCTATCGAGGTAAAGCTCCCGTTGCAGAATTTCACCGATGATGGACCCGTCAAACTGATGCCGCAGGTCGAGCTCACCATCATCGTGATAGTAAAGATTGTTCAACGAATAATCGATATCGGTCTGCACCCGCGCCGCTTGCCGAAGCACCTTGAAGCCCGGGGTAAGCGCGCTGACCCAGCCGCGTGAATTGTCGTCGAAATCGGTGTCACCGTCGGAATACGTTTCACGGACGGATACACGAGGCTCGAAGTCGAAAAATCGCTGAACCCCGCCCAGGGCATCCGCAGCCTGAGCCGCCACAGCAGAAAAAGGCCACAGCAGCAATGCTGGCGTGATTCGCAGGAGTCCCGCGCAGGTGTCTCCCTTCATTGTCGGCCGTATTTTCCGTCGAGGTAGTACCCGACGGCATAGTTCATCCCGGGGATTCCGGTCGCCTTGTTCAGGACCGGAATGACGATATCGCAGGCATCCAACATCTTGACGACGCGACTTATCGCGGAGCGGGGCGTCCTGCCCGCCTCGACGGCAAGCACGATTTGCCCCATGTGGCGCGCCAGCACGTTCGACTCGCTGGTGGCGAGCATCGGCGGGGAATCAAACAAGACGATGCGATCGGGATAGCGACTGGCCAGATCATCCACCAGAGCCGCCATGGCCGCGCTGGCCAGCAACTCGGTCGATCGGCCATGGCGTCGACCTGCGCCCAACACGGTCAGGTTGGGCACGCTTGTTCTGACCAGGCAGGATGTCAAGTCGGTGCGAGCACTCTCCAGCAAGTCGATCAGCCCGGCCCCCAGCGTGAGGCCCAGGCGACTGGCAAGCGATGGCTGCACGACGTCGGCATCCACCAGCAACACGGTACGCTGCAACTCCATGGCGATGGACATCGCGAGGTTGATCGCAGTGAACGTTTTACCCTCGCCGGGAACGGCGCTGGTCACCATCACGACATTGCGGCGCCCGATGCGCTCGCCGGAAGGTCCAAAGGCATTGGCCAGGACCGGCCGCTTGAGAATCCGGAATTCCTCGGCGAGCGCGCTGCGGCCATCGTCGGGGATGAGCAGGCCCTGCCGCCTCATCAATGGCAGATTGAGTGCTTGAACCGTCGGGTCGGACGTCGCCACAGCGTCCGCAGCCGTGCCGCGCACGGGGCCTGCACTGGCAGGATGCGGCCAGACGGAGTCCGCTGCGTCGGCGCTCGGTGCCGGACCAACCGCAGCGACCGCTGCTTCAGTGGCAACGCCGGGAGCCGCGGGTGCACCGACTGCGTCGGCATCCGTGGCGGATGCCCCTTTCGAAGTCGCCCCACGTTGCATTGCGCGCTCGATGATACTCATGGGCAAGTGCTACCTGATCAAAGTAATCGTCATCACTGCCGTGTAGGCGCCAACGAGCATCACAGCAACCAGCGAAAAGGACATGATGGCCCGGCGTTTCGTCCGCTGACTGGTTTCGGTGGGATGATCGGAAACGGTGACCAGGTCCACCCGGCCCGACAGCTCCTCCAACATCCGAATCGAATCGACGGTTGGCCGTAACTGGCTCAACAGGAAAGCGACGCCGAGTCCCGCACCAATGCCCAACAGTAAAGCCGCAGTCGACAGGATCAAGCGATTGGGCGCCGCCGGGTCGACCGGGACGGTCGGCGGATCAATGATGCGGAATTCGACCGCTGTCGTCTTGTCTTCCACCTCCTGCGAGATGGATGCCTTTTCACGGGTGGCAATCAGACCGTCGTAATTGGACTTCAGCACCGAGTGGTCCCGCAGCAAGGCGGCATATTCACGCTCGACCTCTGGAACACGATCAACCGCGTCGGCCATGGCTTTGTATTTTGCCGCATAGGCCGCCACCCGGGTTTCAAGCGCAGCGACCCGGCTGTCAGCGTCTGCCAACGCCACCGCCATTTGTTCCGCATAAGTAGAGCCGACACCGGCAGCCGGCGCTGAAAATGCGTCAGTCGTGGGGGTGTTTTTACGTGCCTCGAGCTCTTTGATCAGGCGCAGGGTGGCAAGGACATCAGGGTGCTCATCCGTGTAACGCAAGCGCAATGCATCGAGTTGTTTCTCCAATGCAGCAATTCGCTGCGCGAGTTCAGGGTCAGTTGTCGCGCCGCCGCTTTTCGGGAACAGTAGCAAGGGCTCGCTGCCTTCGGCCTGCCGACGATAGGTATCGCGCGACTGACGCGCCTCCTGCAGCTCCAGCTGCGTGGACTCCAGCGCCGCCCGCGCGGCTTCCCGACGGGCATAGTAATCCTGACCATCACGGCCAAGCATGCCGACATGCTCGCGCTTGAACTGTTCGACCCGTTTTTCAATTTCGACCAGCCGGGCCTGGTAAGAGCGCAGCTGCGCCTCGATGAAGTCCTGAGATTTTTTCAAGTCGCGGGAGGTGTTACCCATGCCACGCTCCATGAAAAGATTGACCGCCTCGCGCACCACACGAGCCGCCAGCTTGGGATTTTCGGCCGTGTAAGACAACTGGTACAAATTGCTTTGTCCGCTGCCGGACAGAGAAAGACTTTTGGCCACCTCACTGACGAGGCGTTGCATGCCCAGCTCGCTGTTGACGCTGTGGTCGAGGTCGGACCGGCGAATGATTTCCTCGAGGTTCGGGCGGCTTAGCAGCGTACTGGCCATCAAGCGAACTTGCTGGCCTGTGTTTGGCCTCACGGTCATTCCGCTCAACAAGGGATTGAGTAGCGTGTCGGTGTCGACGTAGATACGGGAATAGGACCGGTAGACATCGGGCAGGGTGGACACCCAGGTCCAGCCAGCCACCGACACGATCCACGCGACGGCGCACGCTGCCCACCGCCAGCGGACGATGCCGCGTAGCGCGCTGAGGAGCTGCTCAATGAGGTGTTCCATAGCTTTCGGAATGTGGTGGTGGCGGTTCGGTGTCGTCGCAGAGGCTGCGGAAGCCACTCCGCGCCGGCGCCGGCGCGGCCTAGATCAGAAGATCGTTTCGGGAATGACCAGAATGTCACCAGGCAGCACATCGACATTGGCATCGATATCGCCGCCGTTGACAAGGTCATCCAGCCGCACGCGCAGAACCTGTTGCGCGCCATCGACGTTGCGAATGATGTTCGCCCGGTTGCCCGCGGCGAATGTGGTCAGGCCACCGACGCTGATCATGACGTCGAGCACGGTCATGTGTTCGCGGTACTGCAGCGCCTGTGGCTGCGCCGCCTGGCCCACCACGCGGATCTGCTGACTGTAAGGCCCGCCGAAGCCGCCCATGATGACGGTGACGATCGGATCGCGAATGTAGTCGGCCAGCGCCTTCTCGATGTCGCGTGCCAACTGGGTCGGCGTTTTGCCGGCGGCGGGCAGGTCTTCGATCAGCGGGGTGGTGATCATGCCGTCCGGACGCACCGTGACGGACATCGAAACCTCGGGGTTCTGCCAGACCATGATTTGAAACGAGTCGCCCGGCCCGATGATGTAGTGGTAGTCCGCGACCTGCTCCACCGTGGTGGGAGCACGCGGCGGGCCGCCAAAACCACAGCCCGCAATGACCGCCATCGCGATCACCGCGCCCAGTACGCGCGCCCGTCGCGCCAGCCGGCAGCTCACGTTCATCACCAACTCCCAGAAATTTGCGTGGGTTTCCTGTCCGCCGCGACCTCGAGACCCGCCGGCGCGGCGCGGCGTGCGGCACACGAAGGTTATCGCACCGATGTTGAAAACATTTAACGCGATGGTACTAGTTCGCTTCGCGCAGGGCCTCGGTCTGGCAGCCCGCCAGGCTGTCCCTGGGTCCGGGCCGACCAGAACCGGCGCCCGAGCGTCAGCGATCGGCGCCGCGGCGCACCATGGCACTGTGTCCGGACGCGCGGCGAGGGCCGCTGAGCCGTCGAGCCGTCCGCGCCTGGGTGGCGGCGCGCCCCGTGCCGGCGGTCAACGCCGGCACGGGGCGGCCGTGTGGCGGGGTCAGGACTGTTCGGGCGTCCCGCAGCTCTCGCCGACCGTGATGTCGGCCCGATTTTCCTCGACGGTCTTGGGGCCGATGCCGGACACGTTGGCAAGGTCGTCGGCGCTCTTGAACGGGCCGTGCTCGGTGCGATGGGCGATGATGGCCGCCGCCTTGGCGTCACCAACGCCCTTGAGAGCACCGGCCAGAGCCGCGGCGTCGGCGCAATTGATATCGACCGGGGCTGCGACAGACAGGCCGGCAAACAGCGTGAGCAAGCCGGCGAAACCCATGCGAGGCAGTATGGACATGACCTTTCTCCGTTGTGATGGTCTTAAGTGAACGGTTTGCTTCGATCGCACGTTGCAGGCCGCCAGCGTCGGGAATTGCGTCCGCGAAAAGGCCGACCCCACAAGGGCGCGACCCGCGGAACGGACCCTGACGACCTGCACGGCTGATTGTCCGACCCTCGACCGGAGCCGCTTATGGAACGTTTCACATGGGGCGACGAACAGGCGTCGGCCATCACGCCGCAGCCGGTCTACCGCGCCCGGCGCCAGTTGTTGCTGGCGGGTATCGGCGCGGGTCTGGCGGCGCTCCTGCCGCGCCCGGGCCTGGCGACAACACCCCCGGGGCCTCTCGCTGGAGTCGCGCGCGGGCCGTTCGGCACCGACGAGGCGCTGACGCCGCGCGAGCTGGTGACCGGCTACAACAATTTCTACGAATTCGGCACCGACAAGGCCGACCCGGCGGCCAATGCCCACACGCTGCGCCCGCGGCCCTGGCAGGTGCAGATCGACGGCGCGGTACACCGGCCAACGACGCTCGACGTCGAACGACTCTTGCAACCGAGCCGCCTGCAGGAGCGCATTTACCGCCTGCGCTGCGTGGAGGGCTGGTCGATGGTGATCCCGTGGATCGGCCTGCCGCTGCGGGACGTGCTGCGCGACGTCGAGCCGCTGGGATCGGCCCGGTTCGTCGAATTCACGACCCTGCATGACCCCGAGCAGATGCCCGGTCAGCGACGCGACGTGCTGCCGTGGCCGTATGTGGAGGGCTTGCGCCTGGATGAGGCGATGCATCCGCTCACGTTTCTGGCGGTTGGCCTGTACGGCGATGTGTTGCCCAACCAGAACGGCGCGCCGCTGCGCCTCGTCGTGCCCTGGAAATACGGCTTCAAGAGCGTGAAGTCGATCGTGCGCATCCGGTTCACCGAGCAGCAGCCGGCCACCAGCTGGAACATCGTGGCGCCGCACGAATACGGCTTTTACGCCAACGTGAACCCGCAGGTGGATCACCCACGCTGGTCGCAGGCGCGCGAGCGACGCCTGGGCACGGGCCTGTTCTCGCCCCGCCAGCCGACGCTGCCGTTCAACGGATACGCCGACCAGGTGGCGGGCCTGTACGCTGGCATGGACCTGCGCCGGGATTTCTGAACGATGCGCCGCGCCCGGGTGCAGGCGCGCCTGTGGCAGGCAGCCTTGTGGGGCCTCGCGCTGGCGCCGGCGCTGGTGCTGCTGGGGCGCACGCTCGGCAACCGCCTGGGCGCCAATCCGGTGGAGGAACTCACGCTCGAGCTTGGGCAGTGGGCGCTGCGGTTTCTGCTGCTCACGCTGGCGGCGACGCCGGTGCGCCGCCTCACGGGATGGAACGGACTCGTGCGCCACCGGCGCCTGCTTGGCCTCACCGCCGCCGCTTACGCCCTGCTGCATCTGCTGGTCTACGCCGTGCTCGACCAGGGCCTGCTGTGGTCGCAGATCATCGGCGACGTATTCAAGCGCCCCTTCATCACCGCTGGCATGGCGGCGTTCCTGCTGCTGCTGCCGCTGGCGGCCACGTCGTGCGATGCCGCCATCCGGCGCCTTGGCGCCCGCCGCTGGCAGGCACTGCATCGCCTGGCATACGTCGCCACCGGCGCGGCACTGCTGCATTTCTGGTGGAAGGTGAAGGTGGACACACGCGAGCCGGCCATTTACCTCACGGTGTTTGCCCTACTATTGGCCGCCCGCTGGGTGGCCCCCGGCCGACGCTCGCGTCGGACAGCCGCCGCGCCGCGTCCGACCATCCCCCGTCCGCCTGATTGAGCAAGCCCTTGGACTCACTTCGCACGCTGCGCGATTTTTTGCGCTGGGGCGCCAGCCGCTTCGCGGCGGCCGGAATTTTCTTTGGCCACGGCACCGCCGGAGCGGCCGACGAGGCCGCGGTGCTGATCGGACATGCGCTGCACCTGGACCTGCCGCTGGCGCCGGAATTCATGGACGCGGCACTGACCGTGGGCGAGCGCGCGGCCGTGCTGGCGCTGTTCGAGCGCCGCGTTGTCGAGCGCCTGCCGGCGCCGTACCTGACCGGCGAGGCGTGGTTCGCCGGGCTGCGCTTCGCGGTCGATCCGCGGGTGCTGATCCCGCGCTCGCCGATCGCCGAGTTGATCGGACAGGGCTTCGCGCCGTGGTTCGACGATGAACCGCCGGAACGGATTCTCGACATCGGGACCGGCAGCGGCTGCATCGGCATTGCCTGTGCGCTGGCGTTTCCGGACGCCCGGGTGGACGCGGTCGACATCAGCGCCGACGCGCTTGCCGTGGCACAAACCAACGTGGCGCGTTACGGCCTGCAGGACCGTCTTCGCCTGCTGCACTCCGACCTTTACGCTGCGCTGGCCGGCCAACGCTACGACCTCATCGTCAGCAACCCGCCATACGTGCCGCAGGCGGAATATGCGCAGTTGCCGGCCGAGTACCACCACGAGCCGGCGAGTGCCCTGCTGTCGCCGGACGAGGGCCTGGAGCATCCGCTGCGCATCCTGCGCGGTGCGGCGGCGCATCTGACCGAACGCGGCGTGCTGGTGCTGGAGGTGGGCGCCACCTGGCCGGCGCTGGCGCAGCGTCTGCCCGGGTTGCCGTTACTGTGGCTGGAGTTCGAGCACGGCGGCGAGGGCGTGGCCCTGATCGGCCGCGACGCGTTGCTGGAGGCGTTTGGCTGAGGCGGCTGGTCAGCCGCCGAGCTGCCGATGCCGCACCAGCACCTCGCCGTGCAGGGTGCGCGCCTGCGAGGCCGTGAAATGCTGCCCGAGCCGCTCCGCCATGTAGACCGAACGGTGCCGGCCGCCGGTGCAGCCGATGCCGACCGTCAACTGGCTGCGGTCGCTGTGCGCGAAGGCCGGCAGCCACGCTTCGAGGAACTGGCTGATGCTTTGGAACATGCGCTCGACATCGGGCTGGGCTGCCAGAAAGTCGCACACCGGCGCATCGCGGCCGGTGAACTCGCGCAGCGCCGGCTGCCAGTGCGGATTCGGCAGGCAGCGCATGTCGAACACCATGTCGGCATCGAGCGGCGTGCCGAACTTGTAGCCGAATGACTGGAACACCAGCATCGGCGCCTGCGGGCCCTGGCTGAGCAGCTCGCGCACCTTGTTGCGCAGCTGATAGATGTTCTGCCCGGAACTGTCGATCAGCATGTCCGCCAGCGCGGCAATCGGCGCCAGCAGGGCCTGTTCGGCATCGATTGCTTCGCTGATCGACCCGCCCTTGCCGCCGAGCGGGTGCTGGCGCCGGGTTTCGTTGTAGCGATTGATCAGGCTTTGCCGGTCGGCGGTGAAGAACAGCACCTGACAGTCGGCGCCGCTGGCACGGATGGCCTGCAGGATGACCGGGAAGGCCTGCAGATCGGAGAAATTTCGGGCGTCGATGCCCACCGCCGCCGGGGGGTGGGTGTCGTTGCGGGCCAATTCCTGCCCAAGCGCCGGCAGCAGCGCGATCGGCAGGTTGTCGACGCAGTAGAACCCCATGTCCTCCAGGGCGTTCAACGCGGTCGACTTGCCCGCCCCGGACAGGCCACTGACGATGATCACGCGCTGTCGTGGCATGGCGGCTTCAGGTCTTGCGGCGGGCCGCCTTGCGTCGTTCGGTGGTCGAGCCGATGTTCATGCTCTCCCGGTACTTGGCCACCGTGCGCCGGGCCACGTTGATACCGGCCTGGTTCAGCGTTTCGGCGATGTCGTTGTCGCTGAGCGGACTGCCGGGCGGCTCAGCGGCGATCAGGTCGCGGATGCGTGCCCGGATGGCGGTGGCCGACACGGCGCCACCATCGCTGGTCGACACGTGGCTCGAGAAGAAGAACTTCAGCTCGTAGATCGCCCGCGGGGTGTGCATGTACTTGCGGTTGGTGGCGCGCGAGATGGTCGACTGGTGCAGGCCGAGCTCGTCGGCGATGTCCTGCAACACCAGGGGCACCATGGCGTGCGGGCCTTCGTCGAAAAACGCCACCTGCCGCTGCACGATGGCCCGCGCCACCTTGACCAGCGTGTCGTTGCGGCTCTTGAGGCTGTTGATGAACCAGCGCGCTTCCTGCAGGCGGTTTTTCAGGTACTCGTTGTCGGCGCCGCTGTCGCGGCGCTTGATCATGCCGGCGTAGGTCTGGTTCACGCGCAGCTTGGGCGCGATGGCCGGGTTCAGTTCCACCTGCCAGACGCCGCGAATCTTGCGCACCAGCACGTCCGGAACGATGTACTCGGGCTCTTCCGCGTCAAGGCTGGTGCCGGGACGCGGGTTCAGGGCCTGGATCAGGCGCACCGCCTGGTCCACGGCCTCGGCCGACAGGCCGGTGGCGCGCTGCAAGGCCCTGTAATCGTGTTCGCCGAGCAGCGCGATGTGATCGACCACCGCCAAGCCCGCGGCGCGGGCGTCGTCGTCCAGACCTTCGAATTGCTCGAGCTGCAAGCGCAGGCATTCCGCAAGATCGCGCGCCGCCACGCCTGGCGGATCGAAGTGCTGGATGCGCCGCAGCACGGACAGCAACTCGGTTTCGTCCACCGGCTCGGCGCGGCCCTCACTGGCCGTCGCGCACAGCTCGCTGATCGGTTGCCCGAGGTAACCGTCAAGGCGAATGGCGTCCAGGATCAATTCCGCGATCGCCCGGTCGTCGGGGCTGAAGGGCGTCAGGTCCAACTGCCACAGCAGGTGGTCGTGCAGCGTCTCGCGCTTGCTCGACACGGACGCGAAATCGCCGCTGTCGTCCTCGTCGCGACTGCTGGCGCCGGTGCCGGCGCCAAGGTCGATGAAGGTGTCTTCCCAGTTGCCGTCGACGCCCAGTTCCTGCGGAATGTCGGTCGCGGTCTCGAACTCCAGCGCGCGTTCCGGCTGTTCCGGCGGGCTGGGGAGGGCCAGCTCCTCGCCGAGGCCATCGTTGACGTCCTCCTCGGCTTCCAGCAGCGGGTTCGCTTCCAGCGCTTCGCGAATTTCGGTTTGCAGGTCGAGCGTCGACAACTGCAGCAGGCGGATGGCCTGCTGCAGCTGGGGCGTCAGGGCCAGGTGCTGGGAGACGCCGAGTTCGAGACCTTGCTTCATGCGACGGCCGCAGGACGATGCGTTAGCAAGAAGCGTACCGCAGGCGAGGGCAAGCGCAAAGCACGGCCTTCAAGAAGCCCTCGCACAAGCCTTTGCAGCCCGCCGGAAACCCGCGTGGGGCACGCGAAGCGCCGGATGAATCAGGGCGCCTACAGCTGGAAGGCGTCACCGAGATAAACCGCCCGCACGCGATCGTCGGCGAGGATGGTTTCCGGCGCCCCGGCCGCCATCACCTCGCCCTCGTTGACGATGTAGGCACGGTGACAGATGCCGAGCGTCTCGCGCACGTTGTGGTCGGTAATCAGCACGCCGATGCCGCGCGCGGCGAGGTCGCGGATGATGCGCTGGATGTCGATCACGGTGATCGGGTCGACGCCGGCGAACGGCTCGTCCAGCAGCATGAAACGGGGCTCGATCACCAGCGCCCGCGCAATCTCCACCCGCCGCCGCTCGCCGCCGGACAACGCGGCGCCGGGGCTGGTGCGGATGTGGCCGATGTGCAGATCGCCCAGCAGGCGCTCCAGGCGGGCCTCGCGGGCGTCCGGCGTGAGGTCTTGGCGGGTTTCGAGAATGGCCCGCAGGTTGTCCTGCACGGACAGCTTGCGGAACACCGACGCTTCCTGCGGCAGGTAACCCAGGCCCATGCGGGCCCGCTCCGGCATGCCGGCCTGCGTGATGTCCGCGCCATCGATGGCGACCGTGCCGCTGTCGGGCGCCACCAGACCGACGATCATGTAGAAGCAGGTGGTCTTGCCGGCGCCGTTCGGGCCGAGCAGGCCGACGATTTCACCCGGCGCAACATCAAGTGACACGCCGGCCACGGCCGAGCGGCCGCGGAAACTCTTGCGCAGGTCGCGCGCCGTGAGCTGCGTCATGGAGCCGCCTGCTCGCCGCCCTGCTCCTGCGGCTGAATGATCATGCGGATGCGCCCGCCGTTGCCGCCGGTGCCGGTGACCAGATCGCGCACCGTGTCGTACACCAGTTGATCGCCCTGGAACTGGTCGCCGCTGCGCGTGACCTGGGCGTTGCCGCGCATGGTCAGCGTCTTGTTGTCGACCGTATAGACCAGCTCCTTGCCGGTGCCGACCACGTCGCCCTCGTTGGGCTTCGGCTGCTGCTTGTAACGGGCCGGATTGCCCGTAGCCACGTAGCGCGTGGGCTTGCGGTTGGTCATGTGGATGACCAGCTTGTCGGCGTCGATGCGCAGGGTGCCCTGCTCCACCACCACCTTGCCGGTGTAGGTGTTCAGGCCCTTGGCCTCGTCGAACTCCACCCGGTCGGCGTCGATGTAGACCGGCTGGCGGCGGTCCGAATCGAGCGCCAGAACCGGCGCGGCAAGGGCCAGCAAGGCGACGCCCCACAGACGGCGAATCAATGAACGAGGCATGAGCGGTCTTTGTTTTGGGTAATGCGCGGGCCGCTTGGGCGGCCGGGGCAGGTGGGGAAAGTTTATCAGCGTGCCACCTCGCGGCCGGCGCGAGCCGGCTGATCCATACTTCACACTCCGGACGGCCACGGATGGCCCACGCAGTCCAACACGCCATTTCGCCGGAGGCCACCAATGTCCGCCGTACTCAAGTCCGCGCTTCGCAACGCCGACGTACCGATCGACTTTCGCGAGCACATCCAGAACCTGCGCGCCCGCGACCTGCTGTGGGAAATCGACGCGCCGCTCGCCATCGAGACCGAAGCCCATCCGCTGGTCAGGCTCCAGTTCCGCGGCCTCAAGGAAGACCAGCGGCGCGGGTTTCTGATCAGGAACCCGCGCAGCGTGGACGGGCGGCAGTTCGGCGGCGATCTCGCCATCGGCTGCCTGGCCGCCTCGCGGCGCATCTTCGAGACCGGGCTTGGCATGCAGCCCGGCGACAACCTGCTCGAAATCGTCTCCCACGCGCTGCGCAATCCGCTGGCGCCGGAGATCCTGAGTTCGGCGCCCTGCCAGGAAGAAGTGCACATGGGCGCCACGCTCACCGAGCACGGCGGGCTTGGCGAATTCCCGATCCCGATTTCGACGCCGGGCTACGACAACGGCCCCTACACCACCTTCTCGCACTGGGTCACCAAGGACCCCGAGACCGGCATCTACAACATCGGCAACTACCGCGGCCAGGTGAAGGCGCCGGACCGCATCGGCTGCTTCACCTACCCGCCGCAGCACCTTGGCCTGCACTGGGTCAAGTGCAAGCGCCTCGGCATTCCGCTGGAAGCGGCGCTGGTCATCGGCGTGCCGCCGTATGTGTCCTACGCGGCGAACGCCAAGATTCCCTACGAGTCGGACGAACTCCAGGTGGCGGGCGCCCTGTCCGGCCGGCCGCTGCCGGTGGTGCGCGCCAAGACGGTGGACCTGCTGGTGCCGGCCTACGCCGAGATCGTCATCGAGGGCCGCATTTCCACCACCGAGCTCGAGCCCGAGGCGCCGTTCGGCGAGACGCACGGCTTCATGTCGCAGCCGGTGAACGCGTACTTCATGGAAGTGACCGCCATCACCCATCGCAAGCGGCCGACCTGGTGCTCGATCCTGTCGCAGTTCCCGCCGTCGGAGAGCACGCGCCTGCGCTCCATCTCCATGGAGGCGTCCTTCTACAAGCACCTCAAGTACGACTGCAACCTGGCCGGCGTGCTCGACGTGCACTTCCCGCAGCAGACCAGCGCGTACTACACCTGCTTCATCAAGATCAAACGCAACACCAAGGCCGACCCCTGGCAGGCGCTTTACGCGGCGGCGGCGTACGACACCTTCATCAAGGTGTTCGTGGTCACCGACGAGGACGTCGACATCCACGATGCCGAAATGATGCTGTGGGCGGTGGCCACGCGCGCCATGCCGCACCGGGACATGCGCACCATCGACGGGCGCATGTCCGCCATGGACTTCTCCGCCATCCAGGCGAGCGAGGCCGAGGGCTTCAAGTACATGGAGCCGAACGGCTCGTCGGCCATCCTCATCAACGCCTGCCGGCCGTGGGCCTACCCGCCGGTGGCGCTGCCGCGCAAGGACTTCATGGAAAACGCCATCGCCCGCTGGCAGGAACTCGGCCTGCCGCCGCTGGAGCTCAAAAAGCCCTGGCACGGCTACGACCTCGGCTTCTGGTCCGAACAATGCGAAACCGAGGCCCAGATGGCCGTCGAAGGCCGGCACTACGAGATCGGCGAGGCCGCCAAACTGCGGCGCGTGAAGGCGACGGACGAGAATACGGGCGGGGTGACGTGAGGGCCCCGACGGAATAGGCAGGAAGGGTGGAGCCCGGCGAAGCCCATCGATGCCGTGTGGCCATTGGCGCATTGGTCGCCAGTTTGGAGCATCGCTTATACAGGCGGGTAGGTGGGCGGGGGACGATAGGTAACGGCCCGGCGGGATCCGCCCATCAAAAGAGGTTTGTGACTAGTTCACGCTAAATTTCAGGGAAAGCAATGCGCAAAGTGGCTGGCTACTCGTTCGAGCAAAGCTCGACGTCCCCCGAAGATGGCAAGACTCGAGCCGCTTCGGCCTTGGCGGCGGTTGAAACGTGGCTCACAGAGAAGGGCGCTGCAGACCAAGCAACCGGAGCTTTTGCGTTTCGTGATGGCCGCAAGGGCCAGTACCGAAAGGTCACGATAGCGCTTGATGGCGCGCAACTAACGGAGCACCTCCTCCAAGAACCTACCGACGGTGGCCCACTCCAAACTGATATCAAGATTGGAGTCGTCGAAGGAAAGGTTCTTGCCTACGTAGAACTCAGGGCAGGTGCCCCTTTAAACTGGGTAGGCCCGGTCAATCTCGATATCCGCTGTCCACGGGTGGTGCGCACAATCCTCGATGGAAGCAGGGACTGGAGGTTGGGTGAGACGCCGCTCGGAACCAAGCCGATCATGTTCCGCGGCGCAGCAGATGCCGACAGCCTCGAAGCAGTGATCTGGCACGCCGACCGCAATCTGCCAGTAGTCTGCATTTCCGAGGACGATGACGGCCCCCTGACTGCGGATATCGCGGATCAAATGGCCGCGGATCTCAGCGGCCTTGCCGTCGTGGCGCAGATAGATTCCGATGCCTCATGGACGATTACCAAGTTGCGTGGCAAGGAATGGTCCTGTTTCAGCGGCGCGATTCGGCTTTATTGGCCTAGGGTGAGCGGATCGAATCCTCTGAACCACCCATTGTGGACAAAGTTCTCTTTGCTTCGAGACGCCGGATCGGCGGCCGACGCTTCGCGTAGAATTAGGCAACAGCTCAGGAGGCGAATTCTCGGGCTCTCGGCCTTCTCAGTAAGCGAACCAAGCGATCTGAGGCAGATTCGTGACAAGAGCGCATCGGAAGAGATTGAGCGGCAACGCACACAAATGCAAAGCACTTCCGATTGGGAAAAGCTTGCTGACAGTTATTCGGTTGAAAACAGCGATCTAAAGCAGCGTTTAGGTGCCGCAGAAACCGACATCAACGACCTCCGCATTCAACTCGCTAATCTGCAAGGTGCTCTGCAATGGAAGGAGACGATTGAGTCTGAGGTCGCGCCGCGGCAGGAACCGCCCCCAACCACTGTCGCAGAAGCGGTGGATCGCGCTCGCGCGTCACTTACCCGCGTCGATTTCGGTGACGATGTAGATCGCGGTGTCGTCACTCTCTCACCCGATGCGGGGCCTCCTGATAAAGTGCTTGACTATCTTGAAGCGCTGCAGGAAATGGTCGCCGAACAGGCGAAGGGGCCTCTTGGTGTTACGCAAATCCAATGGCTGAAGGACCGCGGGATTCACGCCTCCGGGGAATCGGAGACAATTCTTAACTCAGATAGAGAAATGAAGAAACGGACATGGGCTGGGCCAAACGGACAACAGCAATTCGAGAAGCATCTGAAACCAAGCGACGGCATTTCTCCGGACAAGTGTGTGCGCATCTACTTCGAATTTGAGCCGAAAACAACCCGTATCATCGTGGGGTGGATCGGTCGACATCCCGGATGAAATCGAACTATGTTTTTCAAGCGACCTCTTCGCGTTGTATGCGAATGCGTCGGCTGAACACGGCGTTAGCGAGCGGTAGGGTGGGCAAAGGCCGTCAGGCCGTGCCCACGCGGTTTCGATGACTTGTTCTCAATAACGCCGGTTACTCGCCCTTTTTGCGCGTGGGCACGCTGCGCTTTGCCCACCCTTGTATTAACCCGTCGCCCGACGGGTAAAGTGTTTGCAAGCGAGCGGTAGGGTGGGCAAAGGCCACCAGGCCGTGCCCACGCGGTTTCGACGACTTGTTCTCAATACCGCCGGTTACTCGCCCTTTTTGCGCGTGGGCACGCTGCGCTTTGCCCACCCTACACGGGCTTTCATGGATTTTCGATATACACTGGCGCAGGTGCCTACTTCACGTTATGCGGCTACCCCGGCCTTGACAGTGTTGCGCAACGCGCTACACTGGCGCCCATGATCAAGTCGTTCAAGCACAAAGGGCTGGAGGAGTTCTTTAACTCCGGCACACCCCGGGGCATTCAGGCGGCCCACGCCAAGAAACTGCGAATGCAGTTGGTCGCCCTCGATACCGCCACGGTCATTGAAGACATGAACATCCCCGGTTATCGCCTTCACCCGTTGAAGGGCGATCGCAAGGGGCTTTGGTCCATTACGGTCAACGGGAACTGGCGCGTTACGTTCGAGTTCACGGACGGCAATGCTTACATCGTCAATTACGAGGACTATCACTAATGGCCATACACAATCCTCCGCATCCCGGCGAGTTCATCCAGGCTACGTACATGGAGCCTTTTGGGGTTAGCTGCCGGTCGCTGGCGGAGCACCTCAATGTGGCGGCTTCTACGCTGAACCGAATCCTCAAGGAGCAGAGTGGCGTGAGTCCGGAGATGGCTCTGCGCCTTTCCAAGGTATTGGGCCGCTCTCCGGAGAGCTGGCTGGCAATGCAGGATGCCTATGACCTTTGGGTGGCCAAGAAGACAGTCAAGCTGTCTGGTGTTCAGCGTCTTAATCTCGACGCTGCATAACCATTCGCTGCAGCGAGCGGTAGGGTGGGCAAAGGCCGTCAGGCCGTGCCCACGCGGTTTCGATGACTTGTTCTCAATAACGCCGGTCACTCGCCCTTTTTGCGCGTGGGCACGCTGCGCTTTGCCCACCCTACACGGGCTCGCGTTTGGCCACGCGGCTCGGTCGCAGGCGTTCTGTCTTGTCCAAGCGTCGTGAAAAGTCGGCCTTGCGCAACGACCATCGCATCGGATAGCCGGCGTCCCCCGGCGGCAGGCGCCAGATGGCGTGCAGGTGCTCGGGCAACACCACCATCGCCACCACCGTAAACGGGTGCGTGACCTTGACCTTGTTCATCACCTCCCGCAGGTCGGCGATGTGGCGCACCAACGCGTCGGAATTCCGTTCGGCCAGGTTGACCGTGAAGAAGTACGTTCCACCCGCCGTGTCGGACCGCCGGTAGCGCATGGTTCTCTCGCGTCACCTTGATGATGGGCTTCCTGCGTCAGCCCAACACGGGCTGGCCAGCCGCCCCATTCAGCCGCTCACCACCAGCGGATAGTCGAACGAATCCCCTGTTTCCCGGAGCTTGGGCGGCCCTTGGCGTTCGGCCTGGGCTTCCAGCAACTTTTTGGCGACATCGCGGGCGATCTCCAGCGTTTCGGTCACGGTGCGCCCTTGGGCCACCAAGCCGGGAATGTCATCCGATGTCGCCAGGTAGACGCTTTCCGGCAAGTGTTCAATATGTAAATTAACGATCTGTTCCATAGGGTTACCTCGGCGCGTTAAGGAAGCGCTGATTTATTCAGCGCGTCCCGTCCGGGGCAGGACGCCCCGGCCTGGATCAATGGCGCAAGCTATTGATCCAGGGAGCGCATCGCGGGCGTGTACCGCGATGCGGCGAGCTGAAAAATCCCAGGGACGGGATTTTTCAGCATCTCCTTAACTGGCGGCTTTGTTCCAGCGCCGCTATTCATGCTTGATGATCATAAGCCGCTCGCGAAAGAACCCGATCACGCGATCCATCGCTACGCGGGTCGGGAAGCCGGGCTCGTCGCGAAATTCGGTGGTGAGCACTGAATGGGCCATGCGCCCGAAGCCGTAGGCGTTGCCGGGGTGGGAGTCGATCTCGATGGCCTCGAAGCGCGGGCCGAGCCGCGCGCGGAGACCATCGAAGCGTTCCTTCGGGCAGAACGCATCGGCCGTGAAGCGCAGGCCGAGCACGCTGAGGTTCTCCTGCTCCAGGCGCTCGGCCACGCGATCGAGATCCGCCGGGCTGATGTCGATCTGCGGCCCATTCCGCCGCGCCAGGCCCGGCAGCGGCATGGGCAGCGAGGGCTGGCTGAGCACCGGCGCGATCACGGCCGAATCGAGCATCAGCGTGAGGGCGAAGCCGCCGGTCAGGCACATGCCGACCGCGCCCACGCCCGGCCCACCGAGTTCGGCGTGGATGTCCGCCGCGAGCGCCCGCAGCCAAACGGTGATCGGGCTCGATTGCCCTCCCGCGAGACACGTGAACTCGCGCCGGATGCAGATGGCCTGCGCCATCTGGCCGAGCGCGTAGGGAATGCTGATTGGCTTGTCCGGGGTGCCGAACAGGTGCGGCATGAACACCGTGAAGCCGGCGGCGGCGATGCGCTGCGCGCACTCCTTTACCTGCGGCGTGATGCCCGGAATCTCGTGCATCAGCAGCACGCCCGGCCCGGCGCCGGTGCGGTACACGGTGCGCGTGTCGCCCGCGTGCGTGTAGGGTGATTGGGAAAAGCCCGGCAGGTCGACAGTGCCCATGTGCGCTCCGCTGTGTGTCTGGCCCCGCTGCACGGGCATTTCTGAACGGGGCGACCACGATGGCGCGTCGTCGCTCCGCCTCGATACAGGCAGATCAGGGTAACTGCGCATGCCGTGCCGCGCGCGGCCGGGCGGCCGATCGGGCCTGAATCGCCGTGGGTTTCCTGGCCGATTGTCCGCCGAACCGTGCGGGATCCGGTTGTCGCTACGCGTTCGCCACGTCCGCCGACTCGGTGATGAATCCGCGATAACCCGCCTCGGCCGCCTGTCGCAGCGTGGCGAAGTACTGCGGCGCGTCGAGGTGCACGGGGAACTGGCGGTGTTTGCCCGGGATGTTCGCTCCCGTGTACCAGGAGTCGGTGCGCGGGAACAGGGTCTGGTCGGCAATCTCGGCCACCGTCCTGCCCCATGCCACGTCCACGTCGGGGCCGGCCTCGATGGCGCCCAGGCCCTGATCTCGCAGCCAGGCGACGCAGTCGCGGATCCACTCGGCCTGCCGCTCGGCGCCGAGCGGCATGTTGTAGAGCACCGACGGCGACTCCGGGCCGTGGATCATGAACAGGTTCGGAAAGCCGTGCACGGCGAGCCCGAGGTACGTGTTGAAGCGCCCGGCCCAGGCGTCGGCGAGCGGCCGGCCGTCGCGCCCGTGCGGGTTCAGGCGCAGCATTGCGCCGGTGATGGCGTCGAAGCCCGTCGCCAGCACCAGCATGTCGAGCGGGTGCTCGCCGCGCTCGGTGCGCACGCCGCGCGCGGTGATCTCGACCAGCGGATCCTCGCGCAGGTCGACCAGGGTGACGTTGGCGCGGTTGTAGGTCTCGAAGTAGTCCTCGTCCAGGATCAGGCGCTTGGTGCCGATGGGATAGTTCGGCAGCAGGCGGCGGGCGATGTCCGGATCGTGCACGGTGTGACGGATCTTGTCGCGCACGAACTCGCACAGCGTCTCGTTGGCCTCGGCATTGCTCATGAGGTCGCCGTAGGTGCCAAAGGCGATGCCAAGGCCGCCCAGTTGCCAGTGCTGTTCGAACGTGGCGGTGCGCTGCTCGGGCGTATCGTCCAGCGCCGAGCGCGTGGGCGTGGGAAACGGCGTGCCGGCCAGCGTGTCCAGCATGGTGGCGCGCAGCTGCGGCCACTGCTCACGCGTGTGCCGCTTGAATGCCTCATCCAGCGGGCGGTTGCGCGCCGGGATGGCGTACTGCGGCGTACGCTGGAACACCGACAGGTGCGCCGCCTCGCGGGCAATGACCGGGATGGCCTGCACGCCGGACGAGCCGGTGCCGATGATGCCGACGCGCTTGCCGGCGAAGCTGACCCGCTCCTGCGGCCACTTGCCGGTGTGGTAGCACTCGCCCGTGAAGCGGTCGAGGCCGGGAATCGCCGGCCGGTTCGCCGCCGACAGCGCGCCGGTGGCGCAGATCAGGAACTGCGCGCTGACACGCTCGCCGTTGGCGATGTCGACCTGCCAGCGCTGGGCCGCTTCGTCGTAGCGGGCGCCGCTGACGCGGGTGCGCAGTTCGATGTCACGGCGCAGGTCGAAGCGGTCGGCGACATGGTTCAGGTACGCCAACACCGACGGCTGATCCGGCTGCGTTTCCGGCCAGTCCCACTCGTCGACCAGCGCCTGCGAGAAGGTGTAGCAGTAGTAGGGGCCGCCCGGGAAATCCACCCGCGCGCCCGGATAGCGGTTCCAGGACCAGGTGCCGCCGACGCTGCTGGCGTCGTCGTAGGCCCGCACGGCGAGGCCCAGCTCGCGCAGCAGGTGCAGGGCATACATGCCGCCAAAGCCGGTGCCGATGACGACGGCATCCAGTTGCCGGGGTATTGGCTGCGCCATCGCTCTCCTCCGTTTCTGTTGTGCGGTGCGACCGCCGCGGAACCGTCCGTGGCGGCGGTCGCACGCGGTCTCAGGCCGCGTCGGGGCGCTTCAGGAGCAGCAAGCCCGACACGGCCTTGACGCACAGATTATCGTCGGAATCGAGGATTTCACCCTCCACGTAGCCGGTGCGGGCGCCGACGCGGATGACCCGACCGATGGCAGTGATGTCGCCGCCGGTGATCGGGCGCAGGTAGTTCAGCGTGAGGCTGGTGGTGGTCCACACGGTCTTGAGGTCGGGGAAGGTCGCCATCATGGCGTAGCCGACCGCCTCGTCCACGTACACCGCCAGCACGCCGCCCTGCACGGAGCCGCGCGGGTTGCACCAGCGCAGGTCGAACGGGAACACCAGACGGGCGAAGTTGGCGCTCGATTCGGCGATGCTGCCGCCGAACTGCACCATGGTCGGCGGACGGCTCAGATCGATGCGCGTCAGGTCCGGGCGGTCTGCTGCGCTCATGGCTTATTTCCCGGCGATCTGCGTGCGCAGCAGGCGGCGGCTCACCTTGCCGGTGTTGCCGCGCGGCAGCTCGCTGACCAGCCGGTACTCGCGCGGGCGCTTGTAGTGGGCAAGGTCGCTGGCCTCGACGTGCGCCTTGAGCTGCTCGGCGGTGACCGCCTCCTTGGCCACCACGAAGGCGACGATGCGCTGTCCCCATTGCTCGTCGGGCACGCCGATGACCACGCACTCGCTGACGGCCGGGTGGCCGAGCACGACTTCCTCGACCTGGCTCGGCAGCACGTTGATGCCGCCGGAGATGATCATGTCGTCGATGCGCCCGCGCAGGTACAGGTAGTTGTCGGCGTCGAGCGTGCCCATGTCGCCGGAGCGCCACCAGCCGTCGTCGAAAATCTTGCGCGCCAGTGCCGGCTGGTCCCACACGTGCGAGGCCACCGACAGACCGCGGATGATGACCTCGCCCTCCTCGCCCGGCGGCACCTCGTCGGTGACCGCGCCGCCCGGCTGGATGACGCGCACGTCGGCGTTCAGGAACGGCTTGCCGACGCTTTCCTGCTTGCTCGGGTCGCGGTAATCGT
The DNA here is from genome assembly GCA_049322795.1 of Pseudomonadota bacterium. Lineage (GTDB taxonomy): Bacteria > Pseudomonadota > Gammaproteobacteria > Immundisolibacterales > Immundisolibacteraceae > Immundisolibacter. The sequence continues at coordinate 181,678 of JBMOQH010000015.1, forward strand.
CGTTGTACATCATGGTGCCGCCGGCGCAGGAGCCGGTCTCGGTGGTGCCATAGATGTTGATGATGTTCGAGCAGATGCGGTCGCGGACCAGACCCATGGTGCGGGTGTCCATCGGCTCGCCGGCGTAGCCGGCTTTCTTCAGGCTCGACAGGTCGTAGCTTTCGAGATCCTCTCGAAACAGCATCCGCCACATGGTCGGCACCAGGAAGGCGAAGGTGGCGCGCTCGTCCTGCATTTTCTGCAGGAAGCGCTTGGCGTCCCACTGCGCCATGAAGACGATCTTGGCGGCCGCGTTCAGGAACGGGATGGTGCAGTTGTACCAGCCGATGAAGGCGGTGGTGGACACGTTGATGATGCAGGCATAGGGGTTGGCATCGAACACGAAGGCGCCGCCGCGGGCGCTCTCGATCTGCGTGCGATGCGTGTGCATGATGCCCTTGGGCACGCCGGTGGTGCCGGACGACAGCGCGATCATCGACGTGTCGTGACCGAAGATCGGCATCGGCTCGAAATCGAGCGTGTACTCGCCAAGATCACGCGGGATGACCGGGTCGTCGCCGCCCTGGCGCTTGTCCGGCGGGGTGAGTTCCGAGATGGCGCGGATGCCGAAGCTCACCAGCGGCGCGGCGCGGCGCAGCTCGCCGGCGAGTTCCTCGAGCGCGCCGTCGTACACCAGCACGCGCGGCGACAGGCGTTCGAGCACGGACGCCAGAATCTTCGGAGACTCGCGCAGATGCAGCGCGCTCGGGATGGCGCCGAGCTCGAAGGTGCCGAACAGCGCCACCACGTGCTGTACCGAGGGGTACATCAGCAGCGCCACCCGGTCGCCCTTGCGCACGCCGCGGGTGTGCAACAGCTTGGCCATGCGCTGCACCTGGGCCTTCAGCTCGGCGTAGGTGTAGCGGTACAGGTCGTCGACCACCGCTTCGTGGTTCGGAAACCACTTCGCCGCGCGGTGCAGCATGTCGCGCAGGTTGGCGTCGCGTGTCATCTCGTCCCCTCTCAAAGTCGCGGCAGGTCGTCCTGACGGAAAACGGCGGCGGCTCGTCCGTGAGCCGCCATGCGGGCCGCCGTTGCGGCGGGCGCCAAATCAGCAGGCCAAGATCAGTACGAGCGCGGCATGCCCAGGTCGTGCTGGGCGATGTAGTTGAGCGTCATCTCGTCGGTGACCGGCGCGATGCGGTTCAGGCGCAGGTTGCGGTAGTGCCGCTCGATGCCCGACTCGCTGATGTAGCCGGCACCGCCGAGCGTCTGGATGGCGCGATCGGCGGCGTACAGGGAGGCATGCGCCGCCGCGTACTTGGCCGACGTGGCCTGCACGCCGCACTCGCGGCCCTTGTCGTACAGCCAGGCAGCTTCGTACACCTTCAGGCGCGCGCATTCGAGCTGGATGCGCGCCTCGGCCAGCGGGAACTGCAGGCCCTGGTGGGTGGCCAGCGGCTTGCCCCAGATGGAGCGCTCGCTGGCGTACTGCACCGCCTTGCGGATCAGGTAGTTGCCGGTGCCGATGCAGCTGGCGGCAATGGCCAGCCGCTCCGGGTTCAGCACGCCGTACAGCGCCTTCCAGCCCTTGCCCTCCTCGCCGACCAGGTTCTCTTGCGGCACCTTGAAGTCGTCGAAGAACACCGCGTTGGTGTCCATGAAGTGGCTGCCCATCTTCTTGAGCGGCCGGGCTTCGATGCCCGGACCCGGCAGGTCGCCGACCAGCAGCGACACGCCGTCCGTGCGCCGCGCCGGGTCGTAGGGCGAGGTACGGCACATGATGCCGATGTGGCTGGCCACCTTGATGTTGGAGATGTACATCTTCTGGCCCTTGACCAGATAGTGCCCATCTTCCTTGCGCGCCTCGGTGCGGATGGTGGTGATGTTGGAGCCGGAGTTCGGCTCCGTGAAGCCACCGGACCACAGCTCGCCCTTGACGATGCCGGGCAGGTACCTGGCCTTCTGCTCGGGCGAGCCGGCGCCGTTGATCAGGCAGCCACCGAACACCGGCCCGCCCACGAACATGCCGCCGCAGTCGCCGCCGTTGCTCGACAGGGCTTCCGCGGCCAGGCACATCTCGACCATGCCCAGACCGCTGCCGCCGTACGCCTCCGGGATGGTGATGCCGAGGATGCCCTGCTCGACCAGGGTGCTCCAGAACTCACGCGGGAAGCCGTACTCCTCGTCGATCTTCTGCCAGTAGCTGTCCTCGAACTGCTGGGCGATCTTCTCGCACAGATCGACCAGCATCCGCTGATCCTGGCTCAGTTCGAAGTCCATGGCTCAGACGTCCTTGGTGAGGGTGTAGGACTGCGTGCCGGGCTTGAACTCGCGCCGCTTGAAGGACGCCAGCGCGGTGCGCACCCAGTCGTCGTTGGTCTCGCGCGACAGCTCCCACAGCTTGGCCATTTCGTAGTCGATGGCGGCCTCGAAGTCCATCCACTTGACCTTCTCGTACACCTCCTTGGTCTTGCGCAGCACGGTGCGGCCCAGGCGCGTGAGCATCTTCACCACGCGGTCGGTCTCGGCGTCGAGCTCGGCCAACGGCACCGACTTGGTGGCGTAGCCGATTTCCTCGGCCTGCTTGCCGGTGAAGGTCTCGCCGGTCAGGCCGTAGTACAGCGCCTTCTTGCGCGCCGGGATGTTGTGCGCGTAGGCCCAGGAGGTGCCGCCGCCAGGGAAGATGCCGAAGTTGACTTCCGACAAGCCCCAGGTGGATTCATCGGCCACGATGGCGATGTCGCAGATGCCGGCCAGCTCCATGCCGCCGCCGAAGCACCAGCCGTTGACCTTGGCGATGGTGACCGCGGGGAAGTTCTTCAGGTGCTGGAACCAGGTGAACACGTCCTCGTTGATGGCGGCCATGCGGACCGGATCGTCGAAGGGCTCGAAAAAGCACTGTTCGAGGTCCATGCCGGCGCAAAACGCGTCCTTCACGCCGGTGATCACCAGCACCTTGACGCGCGCCTTTTCCACCTCCACCAGGGCATTGCGCACGTTGTTGTGCAGGGTGGGGCTCATGCAGTTCTTCTTTTCGGGGCGGTTGAACTGGATGGTGGCGACGTCGCCATCGATGGTCAGGTTGATGCACTCGTACTTGGACATGGGGCCCCCTTGAGGCTCGCAGAAGTGGAAGTTCCGCCCGGCGGCGGGAGGCGAATTAAACCATAACGATCGTTCAGAAAGGAGTGCCTTGGCCACTGTGCTGGCCGACCATCACCCCGCTGCACTACCATTCGCGGCAACGCAGAATCCCATCGTTCCGGCGCCTGGCCCGGACTCAACCCGCGGAGTAAACACGCGTCATGTCTGAACCACTGAAACTGCAGGACCTCATGGAAGCGGACGGCGTGGTGGCGGCACTGCGCTGGCAGCAGTCGCGCTTCATCAATGCCATCGCCTACCCGGCGCGGCTGGTCGAGTCGCTCGGCTTCGAGGGCGAGGAACGGGCCCGTCAGCTGATGCTGTCGGCCGAGGCCATGGGCCTGTCCATCAAGGGCGTGCTGGAAATCGACTATTACCGCGACCGCACCGGCAATCCGCACAGCCTGATGCCGGCCGACGGCTACATGATTCACGGCCAGAAATACAACCTGGTGTGCACGCTGAACCGCGTGGCGACGCTGGTGGACAACAAGGTCGACTACGATCTGAAGGGCCTGTTCCTGAAGCAGGCGCTGGTGCTGAACGACTGACCGGGGCGGGCGCCACCGGCGCTTGGCTGCAACACGCAGCGCCCCTCCCCTGATACGGGTGGGCGGCGCACCTAGAGGAGGAACGATCGTGCAAAACAAACCCGTCGTCGCCGTCATGACCGGCGATCCCTGCGGCATCGGCCCCGAGGTGGTGGTCAAGTCGCTGGTGCTGGACGCCGTCCATGCCGACTGCCGGCCGGTGGTGGTGGGCTCGGTGGAATCGGTGCGCCAGACCGTCGACATGCTCGGCTACGACGTCGCCGTGCGCCGCGTTACCGACGTGGAAGGCACCGGGCTCGATCCGAAGGTCATCGACGTCTACGACACCGGCCAGCTCGATCCGAAGTTCATCACCCTGGGCAAGGCCAACGCCGAATGCGGCCTGGCCAGCGCGGCCTGGCTGAAGGAGATGGACGAGCTGGCGCTGGCCGGCAAGGTGCAGGCCACCATCATGGGCCCCATCAACACCGACGCCCTCAAGATGGCCGACAAGTTCGACGCCGTGGTCGGCGTCGAGGTCGGCAAGACGTACCTGTTCCTGATCACCGGTCCGCTGCGGGTGGTGCACCTCACGGACCACATCCCGCTGCGCCAGGTGTGCGACATCATCGCGCCGGACCTGGTCTACAAGGCGCTGCGGACCATTCACGACGACTTCACGCGCTGGGGCATTCCCAGGCCGCGCATCGTGGTGGCGGGCCTGAACGCCCACGCCTACGGCGAAGAGGACAAGACACAGATCGCGCCCGGCGTGGAGAAGGCGAAGGCCGAGGGCATCGACGTGACCGGCCCGGCACCGCCGGACAGCGTGTTCCGCTGGTGCATCGAGGACAAGTACGACGTGGTGCTGGCCATGTTCCACGACCAGGGCCACATCGCCGTCAAGACCTGGGGCTTCGTCGGCAACTGCGCCATGATCCTCGGCACGCCGTACATCCACATGTCGGTGGCGCACGGCACGGCGTTCGACATCGTGGGCAAGGGCATCGCCAGCCACGAGATGCTGCTGACTTCCATCCGCCACGCGGCGAGCCTGGGCGCCGGTCGTGGCTTCCACAAGGAAACCGCCGCCGCGTGAGTGCGACCGCGCGCGAGACGCCGCCGCTGGCGGCGGTGCTGCTGGACCTCGACGGCACGCTGGCGGACACGGCGGCCGATCTCGCGCGGGCCATGAATGCGCTGCGCGGCGAGCTCGGGCTGCCGCCGCTGGCGCCGGGCGCGCTGCGGCCTTACGTGTCGCAGGGCGCCCGCGGCATGCTGAACCACGGTCTCGATCTGCGCCCGGACGATGCGCGCTACCCGACGCTGCGCGACCGTTTCCTAGAGCTTTACGCCGACTGCTGCGCCGTCGAGGCGCAGCTGTTCGACGGGTTTCCCGAGGTGCTCGCGGCCCTGCGCAGCAGCGGGCTCGGCGTTGGCATCGTCACCAACAAGATCGAGCGCTTTGCCGCGCCGCTGCTGCGCGCGTTGGACGTATGGCCGGATGGCGACTGCCTGATCACCCCTGACCGGCTGGCCAAGGCCAAGCCCGACCCGGAAGGCGTGCTGCTCGCCTGCCGGCTTCTGGGCGTGACGCCCGCGCAGTGTGTGTTCGTGGGTGACGACCGGCGCGACGTCGAGGCCGGGCGCGCGGCCGGCACGCGCGCCGTGGTCGCCGCCTGGGGCTATCTGGGCCCGGACGAGGACGTCGCCGCCTGGGGCGCCGATGCGGTGATCGGTGCGCCGTCCGAGCTGCCGGCGCTGTGCCAACGCTGGGGCGCACCGTGAGCGCGCCGGAGCTCACCGACATCGTGCTGCACAAGGCGACGCGGGCGCTCGAAGTGCGGTATGCCGACGGCAGCGCGTTCACGCTGCCGGCCGAGTTTCTGCGGGTGCACTCGCCCTCGGCCGAGGTGCAGGGCCACGGGCCCGGTCAGGCGGTGCTGGTGCCGGGCAAGCGGGACGTCGCCATCACGGCGCTGGAGCCGGTCGGTCATTACGCGCTGCAGATCACCTTCTCGGACGGCCACGACAGCGGTCTGTTCGGTTTCGATTACCTGTACCGCCTGGGCCGCGAGCAGGACGCGCTGTGGCAGCGTTACCTCGAGCGCCTGGCCGCCGCCGGGCAGTCGCGCGCGCAGTGAGCGGCGTCTACGCCAGCGTCGACGACCTGCGCCGCGCGGCCGAAGGCTATCTGCCGCGCATGGTGTTCGATTTCGTCGATGGCGGCGCCGAGCGGGAAATCACGCTGCGTGCCAACACGGCCGATTTCGAGCCGCTGCGCTTCTCGCCGCGCGTGCTGACCGACGTCAGCGGCGTCGATCTGGGCACCACGTTGCTCGGCGAGCCGATCGCGCTGCCGCTGGCGATCGCGCCCATGGGCCTGTGCGGGCTGGTGCGGCCGGAAGGCGAACTGGCGCTGGCGCGCGCCGCCAAGGCGGCCGGCATCCCGCTGGCGCTGTCCACCGCCGCCAGCCACGCGCTCGAGGCGGTGATGGACGCAGCGCCCGGCAATCTGTGGTTCCAGCTCTACATCTTCCGTGACCGCGAGTTCGCGCGAAGCCTGGTGCAGCGGGCGCGCGCCGCCGGCTATCGGGCGCTGGTGGTGACGGTCGATCTCACCCGTGGCGGCAAGCGCGAGAAGGACATCCACAACGGCTTCACCGTGCCACCGCGCTTCTCTCGCCGCACCGCCGCGGACCTGCTGCGCCACCCGCGCTGGCTGGGGCGCATGCTGCCGCATCGCGGGCAGACGCTCGGCAACCTGGTGGGCTGGGGTGGGAAGGACAGCAACGTGGTGGCGCTGTCCACCTTCATGAACACGCAGATCGACCCCGGCATTTCCTGGGCCGATCTCGACTGGCTGCGCGCCGAGTGGGACCTGCCGCTGCTGGTCAAGGGCATCCTGCACCCGGAGGATGCGCGCCACGCGCTGGCGGCCGGCGCCGACGGCATCATCGTGTCGAACCACGGCGGCCGGCAGCTCGACGGCGCACCGTCCACCATCAGCGCCCTGCCGCGCATTGCCGATGCCGTCGGCGGCGCCGCGGAAATCATTCTCGACAGCGGCGTGCGGCGCGGCGCGGACATCCTGAAGGCGCTGGCGCTCGGCGCGCGCGCCTGCATGATCGGCAAGGCCGCGCTGTACGGGCTGGGCGCCGGCGGCGAAGCGGGCGTGGCGCGCGTGCTGGTCATCCTGCGCCAGGAGTTCGACGTGGCCATGGCGCTCAGCGGCAACCACCGCGCCGCCGCGGTGCGCCCGGACACCCTGCTGCCTTGAGCGCGCGCCGATTGGCGCTCTGCACTGCGCACTGCGCACTGCGCACTGCGGCATGCATGCTAAATTCGCCGGCCGATTTGGCTGAATGAGCGGCCGGTCAGGGCGCGCGGACGGCATCTGCGTCCTGCCTTTCCGGTTTCCGTTTGCCGACGCGACCGTCACGGAGGAGACATGAACGCACCCGCCGGCCGGCCCAAGTGTGGCCACACGCAGGCTTTTGGTCTCGACACGGGTCCGGTGAGCACCGCGACGGTGGTGACGCCGGAGTTCTTCGAGCGCGAGCGCGAGGCGATCTTCCGCCACCAGTGGTTCAACCTCCTGAAGCGCGCCGACGAGATCCCGAATCCGGGCGATTTCTTCGTGCGCGACATCGAGGTGCTGGGCATGTCGGTGATCGTCGCGCGCGGCCCGGACGGGCAGGTGCGGGCGTTTCACAACGTGTGCCCGCACCGTGGCAACCGCATCGTGCGTGCCGCCGATGGCTGCGTGAAGGGTTGGCAGTGCGATTTCCACGGCTGGACCTTCGCCACCGACGGCACGCTGCAGTTCGTGCCGGACGAGGGGCAGTTCTTCGACTTCGACCGCGCGCAGCACGGCCTGCCGCCGGTGCACCTCGACACCTGGGCCGGCTTCCTGTTCGTCAATTTCGACGAAACGCCGCGCCAGACGCTGGAACAGGCGATGGGCGACTTCAACCAGGACCTGAAGCCCTACCCGTTCGACCAGATGATCTGCGCCGGGCGCTGGCGCTACCACGTCAAGGCCAACTGGAAGGTGACCATGAACGCCTTCCAGGAGGGCTACCACGTGGCCTTCGTGCACAAGCGCTCGGCGCCGGACGCCTTCACCGGCTCCGACAACCCCTACTGCAACATCAGCTACATGAAGCTGCAGGGCAACGGCAACCAGCACCTGTCGGTGCCGGGCAACCCGGCGCATGACCTGTCGCCCACCGAGCAGATCGCCTTCAAGTTCGGCTCCACCTTCACCCAGGGCACCGGCGGGCGCGGCGCGTATCCCGGCACGCAGCAGGGCAAGAGCGCGGACTGGGGCTTCGAGCTCAACATCCTGTTTCCGTTCTCGCGCATCAACGTGGGCGCCGGCTGGTACTACCTGGACGCCTTCTGGCCGGTGGGGCCGAACGAGACGGTCTACGAGCTGGCCTACTACTTCCCGCCGCCGAAATCGGCGGCGGAAATGATCAGCCAGGAGTTCAGCAAGATCGTGCTGCGCGACCTGTCGCGCGAAGACCTGTACACCAACGAAGTGACCCAGCGGTCGCTCAACTCGGGCGCCATCCGCAGCATCGTGCTGTCGGACCAGGAGGCCGCCGTGCGGCACCTGTACCGCACCGTCGAGCGGCTGGTGGTTGGAGCCAAGGAGGCTACGAAGTGAAGTTCGGCATCTACAACGAAATCCAGGCCTCGCCCGGCGCCAACTACAAGCAGCGCTACGACGAGTCGCTGCGCGCGGTGGAACTGGGCGACAAGCTGGGTTACGACGTCTTCATGACGCTGGAGCACCACTTTTTCCAGACCTTTTCGATCTCGGTCAATCCGCTGGCGTTCTTCGCCGCCGCCGCCCAGCGCACCCGCGACATCCGTTTCCGGGCCATGTGCCACACCCTGCCGGTGCACAACCCGATGGTGCTGGCCGGCGAGATTGCGCAGTGCGACCACCTGACCGATGGCCGGCTCGAGGTCGGTGTCGGCCGCGGTCACGGCTGGCTGTACGACCCGGCCAGCGTGCCGATGACAGACAGCATTGGTCTCTACGAAGAGTCGCTCGAAATCCTGCAGCGCGCGTGGGCCAATGAGCGCTTCTCGTTCGAGGGCAAGCACTACAACGTAAGCGACGTGCAGGTCGTGCCCAAGCCGCTGCAATCGAGCCTGAAGATCTTCCAGACCGGCACCAGCGCGCGCGTGTTCGGCGATGCCGGCCGGCGCGGGGGCGGCGTGGTGGTGGGCGCTGCCCCGCCGCCGCTGTTCACCGAGGCGGTCGCGGCCTACACCGCCGCCTGCTCGGAATCCGGCCAGAAACCTCAGGTGGGTCTCGTGGTGCCGGTGTTCCTCGCCGACGACGAGGAAACCGCGCTGCGCGAAGCGCGCGAGCCGATGATGCGCAGCTACTCGAACCTGGTGGTGCCGCAGGAGTCGATCAACGGCGAGGAAGTCAAGGAGCGCCTGCGCGGCGGCGGCTTCCACTTCTACGCCGGCGGCTTCCTGAACCAGATGAAGGAATACACCTTCGAGTCGGTGCTGCAGAACGACATCGCCTTCGCCGGCACGCCCAAACAATTCATCGCCTGGCTGGCACGGTTCCGCGAGAAGTACTACGACTTCCAGGAACTGGCCGTGATGGCGGATTTCGGCGGCCAGGCCGAGTGGCAGGTGTCGCGCACGCTGCAGCTGTTCGCGCGCGACGTGATGCCGGCGCTGCGCTGAGCGTCGTTGCAAGGAGGAGTACCGATGATCGACACGACTTGGCCGGCCGAGTTCAAGGACCTGCAGCGCTTCGCGCCGTGGGCCCTGTCCACCGAGAATGCCCGCATGCGCAAGCGGCTCGCGTCCAGCATGACCGAGCTGACCGATTACTACCGCGCGCTGTTGCCCCGGATGGAGGCGCTGGCGGCGCACCTGAGCCAGTGGCCGCTCGAGAACCTGCCGGCCGCCCAAAAGCCGCTGCTGTATCTGGGCCTGATGTTCATGGAAGCGGCCGTGTGCGTGGAACTTTTCAAGGGGCCGGACGTGCAGGAAAGCCTGGGCGCCGAGCACCTCGACGTACTGTCGGAAACCATGGAGCGCCGGCTGCTGGCGGTCTGATCGGCGGCATCTACACGATTCGGGAGGGGAAGTTGGTGGCACAGGTAGCACGATGGCAGTTGGCGGTGGCCTTGGGGACGGCGCTGCTCGCAGGATGTGGGAAGGAAGGCGAGCAGGCACAAAGCCCCGCGCCTGAAGCACAAACCGCGCAGACGGCGCCCGATGCACCCGCCCCGCAACCCGCGCCAGCGCCAACGGCCCCGGCCGAAGCCGCGCCGGCGCTGCCGCCGGAAAGCTCCGTGGTGCAGTACGCCCAGGCCGGCTTGCCGGACACGCTCATCACGGACGGCTGCTACGCCTGCCACGACGTGAACGGTGCCCGCATCGGGCCGCCCCTGCGCGCGGTGGCCGGGCTTTACCGCACCGACCCGCAGGCGGTCGACAAACTCACGCAGAAGATCATCCACGGCGGTGGTGGCGTGTGGGGCCCGACGCCGATGATCGCCCACCCGCAGCTGGCGGAAGCCCAGGCACGGGCGATGGTCGAAGCGATACTCAAACTTCAGTAAGGGATTTCGCGCCGACCGGGCGCCGAGGGTGCCCGGTCGGCGCGCGTGTTTTTGATTCAAGGAGGTTCCATGTCTGCCGCACGCGCCGGCCATTACGATGCCGCCACAGTAGAGACGTTTTTCAATCCGAAGGTGGTGGCCGTCATCGGCGCCTCGCCCGATACGCTGTGGTCGCGTCAGCTGCTGGACGGCATGCGCGGTCACGGCTTCCAGGGCCGTGTGTACGTGGTCAACCCGTCGCGCAGCTCGGTGCTGGGCTACCAGTCCTTCAAGTCGGTGGCCGACCTGCCCGAGAAGCCGGACATCGCCGCCGTGCTGCTGGGGGCCAAACACGTGCCGGGCATGCTGGAGCAGGTGGCCGCCACCGGCTGCAAGGCCGCCTACGTGCTGGCCGCCGGTTTCGAGAAGCCGCACCAGATGGCGGCGCTGCGGGCGCATGCCGAGAAACTCGGCATGATCATCATCGGCCCCAACTGCAACGGCTTCATCAACGCCGGCGCCGGCCTGCACCTGTGGACCGGCCCCATCAACCGCCCCTACCGGCACGGCACGGTGGCCCTGCTGGGCCAGTCGAGCGGCGTGCTGGGCGCGCTGTGCTGCCTGACCTGGGACCGCGGGCTCGGCATCAGCTTTCAGATCTCGACCGGCAACCAGGTCAACTTCGCGCTCACCGACGCGCTCAATTTCCTCGCCACCAACGCCGACACGCGCGTGGTGGTGACCTACGTCGAGCAGTTCGGCGATTACCCGCATTTTGTCGAGGCGGTGCAGAAATGCCGCGCCAACAACACGCCGGTGATCGTGGTCGCGATCGGCCGGTCCGAAGCCGGACGCGGCGCGGCGCTGGGTCACACCGGCGCCATCACCACCACCGGGGCCATCACGCGGGCGGCCATCGAGGCGGCCGGCGCCATCCCGGTCGACACGCTCGATGAGGCACTCGATCGCGCCTCGGTGTTCGCCGTCACGCCGCCGCGCGCCTGGCGCCCGGTGCGCTCGGTGGGCCTGGTCAGCATCTCCGGCGGCTGGTCGGCGCTGATGGGCGACTATTTCGCCGACGAGGGCCTCGCCACCCCGCCGCTGCCCGAGAAAGTCACCAAGCTGCTGCCGGACTGGGTCGAGAACGTCACCTTCAACAACCCGTTCGACATCACGGCGCAGATCTACGGTTTCTCCGAGGTCTACTACCAGATGGCCGACGAGATGATCAAACACGACGGCTTCGATGCCGTGTCGATCATGTTCGGCAACTGGGATGGCGGCGAGCGTTTCTACGCGCCGGTGGCCACCTGGCAGGGCCGGGTCCAGAAGCCGATCGTCGCCAGCTGCATCGAGACCAGCGCGCTCAAGGACAGCTACCGCGACTGGCTGGACAGCGACCCCATGCCGAACGTGCAGGGCGGGCAGGCACTGGCGCGCGGCCTGGCCGCCATGCGCGACTACTTCGACAAGCCGGGTTACCTGCCGCAGGGCTGGTGCACCGACAAGCCCAAGCGCTGGAAGGGCCCGGCGGTGGCCACCTTCCCGGACATGGTGAAGCCGCTCAAGGCCTATGGCCTGAACTGCGCCGCCCATGTGACGCTGCTGGACAGCAGCGGCAAGGCCGGCAAGGGCAAGGCGCCGTACCCGGCCGTGCTCAAGCTCGAATCGCCCGGCCTGCCGCACAAGACCGAGTACGGCGCGGTCAAGGTCGGCATCGCCGACGACAAGGCCTGCGCGGCGGCGGTCAAGGCGCTGGCGGCGATTGCCAAGAAGCAGAAACTCGACACCTGGTCGGTCATCGCCCAGCCGATGCTGGACCTCGGCAACAGCCTGGAGCTGCTGGCCGGCATCGTGCACGACCACGTGGCCGGGCCGGTGCTGACGCTCGGCGCCGGCGGCGTGCTGGCGGAGTTGTTCGACAAGCACGCCCACGCGCTGTGCCCGATCACGCCAGCCCAGGCCGAGGCCATGATCGACCGCATCGGCGTGCGCAAGATCCTGAACGGCTACCGCGGCCGCCCGGCGCTGGATACGGCCTCCCTGGTCAGCACGCTGGTGGGCCTGTCGCAGTTCGCCTACGACCACCGCGGCGATCTGAAGGAACTGGACCTGAACCCCATCGTCGTGCCGCCGGCCGGCACGCCGACCACCCTCATCGACGCCCTGGCGCGTTTTGGCGAGTAATCACATGAAGGACAGCCTCAAACCCGGCCTCGAACACACGTTCGGGTTCACCGTCACCGACGCCAAGACGGTGCCCAACATCTACCCCGAGGCGGCCGACTTCCAGGCCATGCCGCGGGTGTTCGCCACCGGCTTCATGGTGGCGCTGCTGGAGTGGGCCTGCATCGACGCCATCAAGCCGCACCTGGACTGGCCGGCCGAGCAGAGCGTCGGCACGCACATCAACGTGTCGCACCTGGCGGCCACGCCGCCGGGTCTGACCGTGACCGTGCAGGTGCGGCTCGACGAAGTGGACGGCAAGCGGCTGAAGTTCACCGTCAGCGCCCACGACGGCGTCGACACGATCGCCGAGGGCACGCACGAGCGTTTCGTGATCGACGCCGGGAAGTTCAACGCCCGCTTGCAGAAGAAGATTCCGGCCTGACGGCAGCGTGGCGGCAGCCGGGTCGCCCGGGCCGGCGAGGGACGACTAGCCGCCGATGACAGATTCCGCCGCGATAGGTTGAAGAAGGGCGGCGACGCCCTTTTCGGACAGGACACAAGGAGGGGGAGATGGCACTGCTGGACGCCTTCAGCCGGGCCGGCAACGCCGCCTCGGGCGTGGCCGAACGCTACATCCCGGACGCCTGGGTGGTGTGCATGGTGCTCACCGCCATCGCCCTGGTGCTGGCGGTGGTCGGCGCCGACGCGGCACCGGTTCAGGCCGTCACCGCCTGGGGCAACGGCATGTGGGGGCTGCTGCAGATCACCATGCAGTTCTCCATCTCGGTGTTCGCCGCCTATGCCTGCGTCATGTCGCGGCCGGGCTTCTGGCTGTTCGATCGCCTGGCGCGCCTGCCCAATCCGGACAAGCCCGTGCAGGCCGTGCTGCTGCTGGCGGTGACCACCACCGTCACCGGTCTGCTCAACTGGGCGCTGTGCTTCGTGGTCAGCGCGCTGCTGATTCCGTTCGTGGCGCGTCGCAATCCCAAGACCGACATCCGCGTCCTGTGCGCGGCCGCCTTCATGGGCGTGGGCACGGTGACCAACGCCGCGCTGTCGGGCTCGGCGGCGCTGATCATGGCGACCCCCGACAACCCCATGATCAAGCCGGCGGTCGGCAACCCCATCGTCGAGCGCCTGTACCCGGTCACCGAGACCGTGTTCGCCCACTTCAACCTGCTGCTGCTGGCGCTTCTGTCGGTCATCAGCATCGGCGCCATCTGCGCCCTGCACCCGCGCGGCAAGACGCCGGTGGTGACGCTGGACCCCGAGCGCCTGGACGCCATCGTGCCGCAGCCGCCGAGTGTCGAGCCCGAGCGCGCCACGCCGGCCAGCTGGCTAGAAAACCGGCGTTTCTGGTGCTGGCTCGCCGGCGGCATGGTGCTGTTCACGCTCGGCTACAACATGGTCCATCAGGGCTTCGCCCGCGCCTGGAACATCAACGCCTACAACGCCGTGTTTCTGGGCCTCGCGCTGCTGCTGCACGGCAACCCGCTGTCGTTCGTGCAGGCGGTGCGCCGCGGGCTCGATTCGGCCTACGGCGTGGTGCTGCAGTTCCCGTTCTACGGCGGCATCTTCGGGCTGATGACCGGCACCGATCTCGGCCATTGGCTGAGCGAGCTGTTCGTGCGCTTCTCCAACCAGGAGCTGTTCCCGCTGGTGATCTATGTGTACTCCGGGATCATGGATTTCTTCGTGCCCTCGGCCGGCTCGAAGTGGATCATCGAGGCGCCCTATGTAATCCCGGCGGCCCGGGAATTGGGCGTTTCGGTCACCACCACGCTGATCGCCTACATGCACGGCGGCTCGCTGACCAACCTGATCCACCCGTACATGGCCATTCCCATCGTCGCCATCACCGGCGTGCGCTTCGGGCGCTTTGCCGGCTACTCGTTCATGGTCGGCGTGCCGATCGGCATCATGATGATGATCGCCATGCTGTTCATTCCGCCGAATCTTTGACCGGGTGTCGGCACATATCGCGTGGGAGGCCCGCCTCGGGCCGAATGCGGCGGCGGATCGTTCGCGGCGAGGGCGCCGCTCCCACACCGTCGGGTGTGGGAGGCCCGCCCCGGGCCGAATGCGGTGGCGGGTCGTTCGCGGCGAGGGCGCCGCTCCCACACCGTCGGTTGTGGGAGGCCCACCCCCGGGCCGAATGCGGTCGTGGCTTGTTCGCGGCGAGGGCGCCGCTCCCACACCGATATGTGTGGGAGGCCCGCCTCGGGCCGAATGCAACGGCGCTGCCTTGTCACCCGCACGCCGCCCAAGCCCGGTGACCGCGCCGCGCAACCCTTCCTGAGCAGGAGACGCCCATGCCACTACCGGTTACCGCCATCGCCCGGGTGGGCGTGCTGACGCGCGATTGCCGCGCCACGGCCGCCGAGTACGCGCGCTTTTTCGGCATCAACGACTGGCGCATCGCCGACTGCGCCGGGCGCACCGCCGACGGTCGCGACTACGCGCACCGCCAGGCGGTCGGCTACACCAACGCCGTCGGCTTCGAGCTGATCGAGCCGCGGTCGGGTGTGTGGGCCGACGAGCTCGCCCGCTGCGGCGAGGGGCCGAGCCATGTGGTGATCCCGTTATCCGACCGGGCTGCGCTCGACCAGGCACAGGCCGCCGCCGACCTGGCGAGCATGGCCGAATATGCCGAGCACGGCGGCCAGCGCCGTTTGCTGGACAGCCGCGCCGCGCTGGGTGGCCTGGGTCTGGTGTTCGCCGATGCCGACGCGCTGATCGCCCCCGGCGAGCCGCTGCACCTGCCCGGCGACGCCATTTTGCCGGTGCAAAAGCTCTACCAGGTGTCGGTGATGGTGCGCGACCTCGCCGCCGCCAAGGAACGCTTTCGCGCCCTGCTCGGGGTCGAGGCATGGGTCGACATCGGCATCGACAGCGGGCAGATGCCGGGCTGCGAGTACTACGGCAAGCCGGTGGAGCACACGGCGCGCCTGTCCATCGGCCGCCGTGGCGATGCCTGTTTCGAGCTGGTCGAGCCCCTTACCGGACCCACCGTGTACCGCGACGCGCTCGACCGGCGCGGCGAGTGCGTGCACCACATCATGGTTACCCTGGCGCCGCCGGCCGATTTCGAGCGTGCCGCGCAGACCCTGGCCGGCCGCGGCATCGTGGTCGGCCAGTCGGCCAGCATCCCCGGCCTGATGGCCTTTGCCTATTTCGACGGCGGCCAGCCACTCGCCGGGCTGTTCGTGGAAGTCATCCAGCCGCTCGCGGATAATTGGCTCGAACTGATGTTCCCGAGTCCGGACATCGCGCGCATCGTGGTCGGGGACTGAAGCCGGCCAGCGGCGCTCGCGGCCGCGGGGAGGCGGCGACGGTTTCCGGAGTGATGTTGAGCGAGCGCGAACAGGACCAGGGATCAATGCCGGCACCGCCGCGGATCTGGGTCCTGCAGGCCGAGAAATCGGGCGACAACGCCCAGATGCAGGCGCTGGTCGAAGCGGTCGGCCTGCCGGCGACCGTCAAGCGCCTGCGCATGCGCCGTCGCTGGCAGCTTGGCAAGCCGCGCATCCGTGCCAGCCTGCGGCATCTCGATCCCGGTGCGAGCGATCCGCTGCTGCCGCCCTGGCCCGATCTGGTGGTGGCGAGCGGGCGGCGGCTGATGAACGTCGCCCTGTGGCTGCGCGAGCAGTCCGCCGGCACCCGGCTGGTGTTGGTCGGCCGTCCCCACGGTCACGACCGCGCCTTCGACCTCATCGTCGCGGCGCCGCAGTTCCAGTTGCCGCCCCGGCCCAACGTGCTCAACCTGAGCCTGCCGCTCATCATCCCGCCCCGGGCGGCCATCGAGCAGGCCGTGCTCGCCTGGCGGCCGGCCCTGAGCGCGCTGACGCGGCCGCTCACCGCGGTTCTGGTCGGCGGACCGACGCGGCCGTTCCGCTTCGGCCCCGCGCAGGCGCAGGCGCTGATCGCCGAGACGCTGGCGGCAAGCGGCGGAGCCGGTACGCTTTACCTCAGCACCAGCCGGCGCACGCCGCCGGCCGTCGTCGATGCCCTGGAGGCGGCGTTGCCGCCGGGCGGACGGCTGTTCCGATGGGCTCCGGAAGCGTCGGACAACCCCTATCTCGCGCTGCTCGGCAGCGCCGACCGCTTCGTCGCAACCGGCGACAGCGCCTCCATGCTGGTGGAGGTGGCGCGCCTGGGGCGGCCGCTGTCGATCTTCGAATTGCCCGTCGCGCAGGGGCCGCGGCAGCTCCTGGCGCGGGCGCAGGCCCTCGTGCGGCGTCGCCCGCAGCGCGATCTGACCGCCCTGCACCGCGTGCTGTACCGGCTGGGTCTGGCGCGGCCGCTCGGTCAAGGGTTCTCGCCGGCGTCCGATGGCGTCGGCCCTTCTTCCGAGCTGGTCGAGATCCGCAGCCGTGTGCGGGCGCTGCTGGGCCTTGGCCCGGCGTGACCCCCGCCCAGCCCGCCGAGGGCGCTAGACTGCGCCCCCTTTCGCCGCCCCCGCCCTGGAGCCGACGTGTCGTCGACCCGCACCGATGACCTGCTGCGTGCCGTCCTGCTGCGCTCCGGACGCCTGCTGCCGGAGGCGCGGCGCAAGCGCTTTGCGCGCCGGGTCCGGGGCTGGCACGAGGCGCGCGGCATTGCGCGTGCCAACGCCGTGGTGCTGTCGCACGCCAAGAGCGGGCGCACCTGGCTCGCCACCATGCTGGCCGCCTACGAGCGCGCGGCGGGAGCACCCGTCGGCGTGTTCTTCAGCCACGACAACTACATCCGCGACTGGACCGCCCGCGGCCCCCAGCCCTGGCATGCGGGCAAGCGGCTGGTGTTGCTGGTGCGCGAGCCCGGCGACGTGTTGGTGTCCTTCCACCAGCACTGGCAGCACCGCATGAAGCCGGGCAAACGCTGGGTGAACGATTACCCGGCGGGGCCGCTGTCGCTGTGGGAATTCACCCAGCACCCGCGCACCGGTCTTGCGCAGTTGATTGCCTTCATGAACCGCCTGGCGGCGGAAACCGCCGGCCGCGACGACGTGCTGCGCGTGCGTTACGAGGACCTGCGCCGCGCGCCGCAGGAAACTCTTGAGCGGCTGATCCACTTCGTGATGGGCAGCGTGGACCCGGCGGCGGTGCGCGCAGCGGTCGAATACGGGTCGTTCGAGAACATGCAGCGCCTGGAACGGCGCAACGCCGACGATCCGCAGGCCTCCCGTCGCCTCAAGCCGCGCGACGTGAACAACCCGCAGTCGTTCAAGGTGCGCAGCGGGCGCGTGGGCGGCTACCGTGACGCCTACACGCCGGAGCAGGTCGCCCTGATCGATGCGCAGGTGCGCGCCAGCCTCGATCCAAGCTTCGGCTACCCGCTGACCTGACCGTTGCGGGCGATCAGCGCCCGCTGGGCACGCCATGGTGCCGTGGACGACCACCGATGCCTGGGTGGCTACGCAGTTGGCGGGAGATTCGTGCTCAGTACGTGAGTGAGCGATCGCGGGCAGCACGGCGCGGAGCCGACCCGGTCAGCGAGGCGATGTTCCCTGCGGGAGACGGTGGCGCTTCGAATACGCCTTCGAACAATGGTGCCAGCTCGCGCGCCGCACGCCGGGTAAGGTGGTCGGCATCGGTGTACCGGGACACGCCGCGTCGCTCCACGTGGCAGACCGCGTCGTCGCAGAAGGCCGGCAGCGGATCGACGATCAGGCTGGCATGCCGCGCGGCGGCTGCCTGCAGCAGGTATCGGGCTGAACGCTGGCGCGCGTCGACATCCGGGCGAGCGGGATTGACGCGTACCTCGATGCCCTGCAGGGCGGCGCGGGCGAGCGCCATTGGCACGTCGTAGCCCGGCTCCGGAACGTCCATCACGAGCACTACCCGTCGCCCGGGCGCGGCCAGACGCGCCAGCGTCACGTCCAGCGCCGCGCTCACTTGCGACGATCGGTCTGTGGTCGGCTGCGGCGCCGCCGGGTCGTAGAACGGACCCTCGTTGCCGATCTCGCCACCCAGCACCTCGCGCGGCCAGCGCGCGATCAGGAATACCACCGGGACCTGCGCGCGCTGAATGACTGCCAGGGCAGCCGCGTTGTGTTCACGACAGGCCTCGCGCCGGTCCGCCCGCGAGCTGGTGTTGTCGTAATCGAGCAGTGGCGGGCAGCCGCCGCGTCCGACAAACAGGCCCGACTGGCGGTGTTGTCGCGCGGCAGCGTCAACGGCCGGCGCCATCGCAGCGGCGTGCGAGTCGCCCCACACGACAAAGCCGGTGGGCGGCCGGCTGTGGTCGCCCATGACGCAGCCCAAGTCCGGGCCGGCAACCGGTTGCCCTGCCGCGAGCGTCTGGTTGTCGGAAAAGCAGTCAACGCTGAAGAACGGGCTACGGTCGGCCCTCGGCGCCAGTACGTCCTGCACCTGTGCCGGCAGGCGCCCCGGCACGCCGTCGAGGCGCAGGATGACGATGCCGGTCGCCGCCGCCAGCGCACTCGCGGCGGCGGCTGTCGCAAATACCTTGCGTCGGGAGGCCGGCCACCGTCCCTGGCGCACCGGTTGCTCGACGAAGCGCCACGACAGCGCCGCCAGGGCGAAGGAAATCGCAATCGCCAGCGCCGCCTCGGGAGGGGTCAGGGCGTGGCCCAGGCGCTGCTGCAGGAACACGATCACCGGCCAGTGCCACAGGTACAGCGAATACGAGATCAGCCCGACCAGCGCCAGGGGTCGCCACGACAACGCGCGGCTGGTCGGGTTCGGCGTACCGCCGGCTGCTATCGCCAAGGCGGCTCCCAGGCACGGCAGCAGCGCCGCGGCGCCGGGGAATGGGGTCTTTTCGGACAGGCCGAACGCCGCCGTGGCGATCAGCGCCAATCCCAGCAGGGCGCCGCCCGCCGCCAGCCGGGCGTTTGTACAGGCCCGCCTCGGCATCATCGCCAGCAGGCTGCCGATGCCAAGCTCCCATGCACGCGCCGGCAGCAGGTAGAAGGCGCTGTCCGGAGCGCTTCGCATCCAATGCAGGCTGAGCGCGAACGAGCCCGCTACCAGTGCCGCCAGCACCGGCGAGCGGCGGGCCGGCGCCAGGCGATACAGCCCGATCAACAGCAGCGGAAAAACCAGATAGAACTGCTCCTCGACCCCAAGCGACCAGGTGTGCAGCAGGGGCTTGAAACGGGCGTCGGTATCAAAGTAACCGGCTTCGTCCCAGAACCCGATGTTCGAGGCGAACACCGCAGCGAGCGCCATGCTGCGGCCATACAGCGCGAACTCGGGCGGCATGAACAGCAGCCCGGCGGCGAGCGTGCTGACCAGCAGCACGGCAAAAAACGCCGGGAACAGGCGGCGCATGCGGCGCTCGTAGAAGCGCCGGAGCGAGAAACGCCCTTCGCGCAGCTCGGCGCCGAGCAGACGGGTGATGACAAACCCGGAAATGACGAAAAAAACGTCCACGCCGACAAAACCGCCCGGAACGCCCAGGCCGGCGTGAAAGAACAGGACGGGCAACACGGCAACGGCCCGCAGGCCATCGATGTCGGGCCGGTAATGGTGCGGCGCGTTCAGGGTTTGTCTGGCGAGATTTCGAGACGGCGGCGGGACTGGCCGGCCATGGCCGCGGCGGTCGGGCCGGCAGGGTGCGCAGTTTAGCAGTCGCCCATCTGGACCCACGCCGCGCTGACATGTTCCTACCGCGTCGGCCGCCGCGCCTGACCGCTGCCAATTGGCGGCACTCCCCGGCGCGAGTACCCTTCCAGCCGGCAAGGCGCGCCGGCCCAATGCGCGCCAGTACGGTTTGCGGAGACGAACGTGGACGGCACCGTTTTCATTCACACCAACGACAAGCAGATCATCGGTGCCATCGTTGCGGCCCATGCGATGAGGCGCAATTCACGTCGGGCGGATGCCTTCGAGGTGCGCATCATCAAGGCCGACGACCATCCCTTTCTGGCGGCCCATGAGGGCAAGTCGTTTCTGCGCGATGGCGCGACGCGCGTCTGGCGCAACGATGATTTGCAGTCGTTCACGCCGCTGCGTTTCCTGCCGCCGCAGCTGATGGGCTATCAGGGGCGCGCCGTGGTGGTGGACCCGGACGTGTTCGCGGTGGGCGACGTGCACGCGCTGCTGACGCGCGACATGCAGGGCAAGGCCATCCTGTGCCGCGCCCGCGACGGCGCCAAGCAGTACGCATCCAGCGTGATGCTGCTCGACTGCGCCAAACTCACGCACTGGCGCTGCGAGGCGCAGTTCGAGGAACTGTTCGCCATGCGGCGCGATTACATGGACTGGATCTCGCTGCGCTGCGAAGACCCGGCCAGCATCGGCCTGCTGGAGCCCGAGTGGAATGATTTCGACCGGCTCTCGCCGGCCACGCAGATGCTGCACACCACCAAGCGCCGCACGCAGCCGTGGAAGACCGGGCTGCCGGTGGACTTCACGCCCTCGGCGCGGCACCTCGATCGCTCCCTCGGTGGCCGGTTGCGCAGCATGGTGCGCCGCATCAAGGGCAAGCAGGCGCCGCGGGCGACCTACGAACCGCACCCGCAACCCGCCGTCGAGGCCTATTTCTTTCAGTTGCTCGGCGAGTGTCTCGATCTTGGGCTGGTGACCGAGGCCGTGCTGCGCGACGAGATGGCGCGCGATCACGTGCGTCACGATGCCTTCGAGGTGCTGGCCCGGGTGCGCCGGCAGGCTGCCTGATCGGCGATCCGCCGCTCCGGCTTCGATCCGTCCCTCAGTCGAGCCGCTGTTCCACCACCAGCAGATCGCGCGCCCGCGCGGCGGCGTCGCCCAGCGCGCGCGCCAGCAGATCGGGCGCAAGCAGCGCAGGCGCCGGTTCCGCGGGCAGGCTGGGCAGGCCAAGGCTTTGCTGCACGGCGCCCACGTCGCGTTCGCGGCTGATGACGCCGGCGGCAAGCAGCCGGTCGTACAGCCGGCCCAGCCGGTTCTGCTGACGCGCCGTGCCGCGGCTGCCGGCCGCGCGCTCCACCAGCCCCAGGCGCTTTTCCACCCAATTCAGCAGACGCCGGGCAGTGCTGTGCCGCGGCGGCAGATCGAACACGGCGACCGGTCTGCCGGTGCTGGCGGCCTCGGCCAGCATGGAGGCGCTGTCGCCGGTGACGATGAAGCAATCGGCCAACGCCAGCAGTGCGCGATATGGATTGGCGGATTCTCCACTCGCGTAGCGATGGCGGAAGGCCGCATCGCCGAGACGTGAAAACAGCGCCGCCGCCGCGGCTGGCGAAGTGCGTGGCCCGGTCGTGGCCAGCACACTGCCACCGCGGCGGGTGGCAAGCGTTTGGGCGGCGTAGGCCAACCGCGAGGCGGCATCCGCATCGAGCCGGTAGGGCGCCCGATCACCACCGGCAAGGACGCCGATCCACGGCCGCGGCTGCGCCGCCCAACGTTGGCGCCAGTGCTCGATGTCGCCTGCATCGGCGGCAGTTGGCGCCGCCGGTGGCGCCGGCAGGTGCAGTACGTTGCCACGGACGGGCAAACCATACTGCGGCGTGGTGACGATCAGGTCGAACGCCGAGAGCGGTGCCCGAGGCCGGCCGAGCAGCACGCTACGGGTACGCCCGCCGCTTTGCCGGGCAACCCAGCGCGCCACGCTCGCGCTGCGCCGGCCGGCGGCGATGACCAGATCCGGCCACGGCGGCGCCAATGGCGGCTCGCCATGGGTCAGGCCAAGACGGCTTGCACCCTTGAGCCAGCCCGGCAGGCGCGATAGTGCCGAGAACCGGAGACGATGCACCTGTCCCGGCCACCTAAGCGCGGCAGCGAAGGCGTCGACCTGCGCGTTGTCGCCGGCATGCTTGCCGTGCAGCCGCCAAACGATGGGCGATGTATCGCTCGCCGCGACGGCCTGCCAACCGTGCGTGCGCTGACCGGCGCCATCCAGCACGTCGAGCCGCCACAAGCGGCCGGGATGACGGCGCGCGGCGGTGCGCAGGCGCTGCCGCCACCAGTGCTCGGTATTCGCCGGCTCCTGCGCCGCGGATGGCGCCACGGCGAGGTACACGGCGCGGCGGGCGGCGGCGAACAGGGCGTCGATGAGCCAGGGCAGATCGTCCGCCGGGCACCGGTCGAGACGCGCGGCGGCCACGAGGTCGGCCTGCGTGCCACACAAGGCGTCGAGCGACGCGGTGCTCACCCCGGCTGTGCCGAGCGCGCTGGTATCCAGCGGCCCGATGGCCGCCATGCTGCCGCCCGGCCCGGCAAGCTCGGACAGCCCGGCCGGCGCCGCGAAACGGGGTGCCGTGGCCAGCTGTGCGGCGGCGTCGGCAAAGGCGGGGCTGGGCGCGGAGGCCGAGAAAATCTCGTAGCCCTGCGCATCCGCCTCGCGCTCCAGATCCCGCCACAGCTCGCCCAGCGGGTGCGGGTGGTAGGAGTACTGCTCCGGCGTGGGGTGCCAGGGCTGCAGGTTCAGCGCCGTGTAGTGCAGGCAGGCGGTGAAACCCGGCCGGTACTCCATGTCGCGCGCGTGCCATTGCAACGGCAGCGACGCCCACAGGCCCGGCTTGTCGGCGGCGAGCTCTAGAAGCGTTTTCTTGCCCAGGCGCTGCGCCCGCTCCAGCGTCCACACGTCCGCCATGCGGGCGCAGTCGATCAGCATGACTGCCGTGTCGGCGGGTGTGAGGGCCAGATAGCCCGCCTCGCCCATCGGCAGGTCGAACAGCCCGGCCGGGTCGGCGAGATAGATCTCGTCGACGTCGTTGTAGATGGCGCGCCCGTGCCGCCCGGCCAGATCCGGAATGGCGAAGCGGAAGTTGGTGAAGCCGGTGCGCCAATGGCCCTGGGCGAAGCCCGGCAGGCGCGTCATGCGGTACACCTCGTACACGCGCGCCGGATCGCGAACTTTCAGCAGCGAGTGGAAGAACACCCGCTCGGCGCGGTGCTGCGCAGGCTCGGTGCCGAGAAAGATGCGCACGGGCGGGCGTCCGACCGGCACCACGCCCGGCTCGACATCGAAGCGGACCGGCTGCAGCAAGGGCACGGGCGGCGCAGCCGCCGGCTGCGCGGCAGCCGGGCTCATCCCAGGGCGACCTGCCCCGCGGTCGATTGCGCGGCGCCCGGCAAGGCAGCGAAAGCGGCCAGGATGCGGTCGATCTGCTCGTCGCTGTGGGCCGCGCTGATGCTGCAGCGCAGCAGGCTGATACCGCCCGGCGTCGCCGGCGGCACCATGAGGTTGACGTACACGCCGGCGTCGAGCAGCTGCTGCCAGTCGGCGAGGGCCTGATCGCGGCTGTCGCGCGCGATGGCAAATATGGGGCTTGGCGCGGCGGCCGGCGGCATTCCGAGCGCGGTGAGGCCGTCGTGCAGGCGGTTGACGTTGTGCCACAGGCGGGTGCGCAACTGCGGCCGTTCCCGCAGGGCGGCGAGAGCCGCACGCGTGGAGGCGATGGTCGCCGGTGACGGCGAGGCGGTGAAGATGTACGGCCGGCTGGTGTAGCGCACCAAACCCAGCTCGGCGTGCGGGCTCACACAGAAGCCGCCGACGCCGCCCAGGCTCTTGCTGAAGGTGCCGACGACGAAGTCGACGCCATCCATGACGCCGGCCGCCTCGCACAGGCCGCGACCCTGCTCGCCGAGCACGCCGAGCGAATGGGCCTCGTCCACCATCAGCATGGCGCCATGGCGACGCTTGGCCGCCACGATGTCGGCCAGCGGTGCCTGGTCGCCCAGCATGCTGTAGATGCCTTCGACGATGACCAGCGCATTTCTGGCACGCTCGCCGAGGCGTTCCAGACGGCGGTCGAGATCGGCCGCGTTGTTGTGCCGGAAGCGGATCACTTCGGCGCCGGACAATTTGCAGCCGTCGTAGATGCTGGCGTGGCTGTCGCCGTCGATGACCAGCACGTCGGCGGGCGACGCCAGCGCGCCGATCATGCCGAGGTTGGCGAGATAGCCGGTCGAGAACACGATCGCTTCCGGCCAGCCGTAGAAATCGGCCAGCTCGCGCTCGAGCGCCAGATGGTCGGCATAGCTGCCGTTGGCCATGCGCGAGCCGGTGGTGCCGGTGCCCTCGCTGCGCAGCGCCGCCACGCCGGCCTCGATGCAGTCTGGGTCGAAGGTGAGGCCAAGGTAGTTGTTGGTGCCGCCGAGAATCACCCGGCGGCCGGCGATCAGCCCTTCGGTGGGCGTCAGGATGCGCTCCACGGTGACGCCGAACGGCACCAGACCGCCGGCGCTGACCACGTCACGCCGCACGGCGGCGGCATGGGCAAGTTTGTCGAACAGTGCCACGGCAGAGAACGCGCGCTCAGGCCAGCAGGACTTGCACCGCATCGGCGAGCTCACTCACCGTGCGTACGTCGGCCATCACGTTGACCGGAATCGAGATGTCGAAGGCGTCTTCCATTTCCATCAACAGTTCCATTACCTGCAGGGAGTCGAGCCCGAGATCGGCGACCAGGTCGGTTTCACCCGTAACGTCCTTGCCACCCGTCAGGGCCTTCAGGCGCCCGTGCAAGATTTCCAGGATGCGCTGCGCGCTGACTGCCATGTATCTCTCCTGCTCGCCGGTGCCCGGCACGGGGTTGCCGGCGGTGGCGGCCGCAGTATAGCGGCCCGGCCTGCCGACAGCGCAGCGCGATGCAGCGCTCAGGTCGACAGCCCGGGCGCGAGCGTGTCGCGCAAGCCCGCCGCAAGATCGGTCTCGGGTTGCCAGGCAGTAGCCGCGAGACTGGCGTTCCCGGCGGCCATCCAGTCCGGCCATCGCAGCTCGCGCGCCTTGCCGCGACTGATCATGGGCGCGCGACCGAGCAAGCCTGACAGCAGCTCGTTGCCCGCCCCCAGCGCGGACAAGAGCGCTCCGGGCAAACACACCCCGCGAACACGGCGGCCGCGCAGGCGCGCGACCGCCGCCAGCAGATCCGCCCACGTATAGGCACCCGGGTGACCATCATCGGGTTCATGGATGGCGCCCCAGCCGGCCTCGCCCGCCAGCAGGCACGCCACCAGACGCGCCAGATCATCCACGTGGAGCAACGAGAAACGCGCCTCACGCGGCCCGGGAACGATCGCGAGGCCGCGCAGCATGGCATCCAGCAGCGGCCGCAATTCGCGGTCGCCTGGTCCGTACACCGCGGGTGGGCGCAGCACCACACGCCGGTCCGCGGGCAACGCAGCCATTACCCGCAACTCGCCGGCCCGCTTGCTCGCAGCGTAGTGCGAGAGCTGGGGATGACGCGCGGCAAGCGAGGAGATGTGCAGCACACGCAGCGTCGGCGCCGCGGCGTCGAGCAGTGCCTGCGTGCCCTGCACGTTCACGTGCTCGAAGTCGCCATACGCCGCCCCGCGCACGGCGCCAGCGCAGTGCACCAGCGCCTGCGCGCCGACCAGGAGTTCCATGAGAGCGGCGCGATCGGTAAGGGCGCCGGTGACGATCTTGGCGCCGGCCAGCGCCGGTACGCGCGCCTCGGAACCCGCCCGCACCAGCAGGCGCAGGTGCCAGCCTTCGGCGGCGAGCCGGCGGGCAATGGCGGCGCCAACGAAGCCGCTGGCGCCGGTGAGCGCGATGCCGCCGCGCGGCGCGTCAGTCAATGCCGAGCGCGGTGCGATCCGCCACGAGGGCGCCCATGTCGTTGCGCGCGAGAAAATCGCGCCGGGCGCCGGAGCGCGACAACTTGCCGGAAGACGTGCGCGGCAGCGTGTGCGGCGGCACCAGCTCGATGAAGCAGGCAATGCCGAGTTCGGCCTGTATCAGGCCCTGCAGGCGGGTCACCAGGTCCATCCGGCGCAGCGGGTCCTGCTCGCGGCACTGCATCACGAGCACCGCCATGTCGCTGCCATCGGCGCCCGGCACGGCGAAGGCCGAGGCGTCCTCCGGGCGCAGTTCCGGCTGCTGCTCGGCCAGGAATTCGAGGTCCTGCGGCCAGATGTTTCGGCCGTTGATGATGAACAGGTCCTTCTCGCGACCGGTGATGAACAGGCGCCCATCGGCGACATAACCCACGTCGCCGGTGTTCAGCCAGCCGTCGGCCGCCAGCACGCGGGCGGTTTCGCTGGCATCGCCGAAGTAACCCGACATCACGCTCGGCCCGTGCACGAAGATCGTGCCGCAGCGGCGTTCCGGCAGACGGCGCCCGGCCGCATCGCGGATCTCCACCTGGTGGCCGGGCAGCACCGAGCCACAGTTGACGAAGCGGCTGACCGCGCGGCTGTGTTCTTCGGCGGGGCGGGCGACGCGCTGGCTCGCCAGAACGTCGGCATCGACAGCGTCGGTGTCGACCGGCTTGCCGAGCGGCGCAAAGCTCACCGCGAGCGAGCATTCGGCCATGCCGTAGCAGGGCAGGAAGGCCTCGTCCCGGAAGCCACTGCCGCGCAACACGGCGGCGAACTGTTCGAGCGTCTCGGCGCGAATGGTCTCCGCGCCAACACCGGCGATGCGCCAGGCGGACAGGTCGTACTGGGCCACGTCCGACGGACGCAGCCGGCGCGCCACCAGCGCGTAACCAAACGGCGGGCTGAAGGCGATGCTGGCGCGGTTGCGCGACATCAGCGCCAGCCACTGCCGCGGGCGCATGGCGAAATCACGCGTGCCGAGGTAGTCGACCGAGCGCTGCGCGGCGAGCGGCGAGAACACCAGGCCCACCAGACCCATGTCGTGGTAGAAGGGCAGCCAGGACATGAAACGGTCATCGTCGCGGATGGCCAGACCGTGCCGCACGATGCCTTGCAGGTTCTGCATCACCGTGCGGTGGGTGATCATCACGCCGCGCGGAAAGCGCGTGCTGCCGGAGGTGTATTGCAGGTAGGCCAGCTCGTCGGCCTGCGCCACCTGCGGCGCCTCGGGCACCGCCGGCAGGGCGCGAAAGCTTTCCGGCGTGCCGCAAAACGCGAGGTCGAGGTCCCCGGCGGCGTCGTGCAACATGTCCGCGAAGTCGGCCGGCGCAATCGCCGCCGCCGCGGCGCAGCTCGACAACATCGCCCGCAGCTGGCGCACGTAGGCTTCGCGACCGCCAAGATGCACCGACGCCGGCAGGGGCACCGGCACCAGACCCGCGTACTGGCAAGCGAAGAAAAGGCGCACGAAATCAGGGTCGGTCTCGGCCACCAGCGCGACACGTGCCTGCCGCGGCAGACCGAGCGCCACGAAACGCCGCGCCAGGTCCTGCGCATCGCGGCGCAGGTCGGCATAGCTGAGCGCCAGGGTGAGCTCGCCGCGGGCGTTGTAAAAATTGCTGCCGGTGCTGCCCTGCGCAGCGTAGTCGAGCGCATCGGTCAGGGTGTCGAAATCGGCAAAACGCAACGGCAGCGCGTTGCGGGTCGGCGTTGGACTCGGCATGGATACTGTCAAATCTGTGTCGCAGTCAGTGCTGTGGGGAAGGGTGGCGGTCATTGCCACGTGTCGCGCAGCCGATCCAACAGCGCTGACTGTGTTGTGACGTCCAGCGCCAGGTCGTGCCCAAGGTCCGGCGCGCCGGGCCAGGCGTGATCGGAGAAGGTCTGGCCGGCGAACTGTCGAGGCGCCGCGTAGCGCGGCAGAACATGAAAGTGCACGTCCGGGTCGACCATCATGAGCATCAGGTAATTGATCTTGTCGTAAGCAAACGCGGCGCCAAGCATCGCCTCGACGCGGCCGATCGCCTGGGCCAGGTCCGCGTATCCCGCCGCGCTGACCTGCCCGAACGCCGTGACCGGCTCATCACACACCAGCACCAGGGAACCCAGGGTCGGCTGACGCGGCCGCAGCAATACGCGCCAAGCGCCGCAGCGGGCGATGCGGGTGGCCGGGTCGCCGAATTTCTGTGCAGTCGCGCTCACGCCCGAACCGCAGTCGGACTGCGGCCGGGTCGGGTGATCATGGGGCGAATTGGGGCGGGGGCGTACTGCACGGCGACTCCTGCTGTCACCACGGCGGCGCGCATGCACGCCAGCACCGGTCATGAAATCGACGCGGAATATATCCTATATAACATGAGTGCAAAATTCCCCCAGACTGTGCCCCAGAGCCAATCCAGCCCGTATTCACCCGCTGGCGACGCGTCAAATCCCGCGAGCCCGCCTGATGGATTGCGTGTCGTGCCGCTGCGGGGAAAAGCCGCTGAGCGCGCGTTCTGGGCGCTGCCGCAGCGTCTTTACCGGGGCGACCCGCACTGGGTGCCACCGCTGCTGCTCGAGCGACACGAATTGCTGTCGGCGCGCAACCCGGTGTTCGAGCATCTGCGCCTGCAAGCCTGGCTGGCCATGCGGGGAGATGTGCCGGTCGGGCGGATCAGCGCACAGGTGGATGCGCTGCACGAGCAGACCCACCGCGAGCGGGTCGGCTATTTCGGGCTGCTGGAGGCCGACGACGACGCAGAGGTATTCGCCGCCCTGCTCGGCACCGCCGAGGACTGGTTGCGCTCACAAGGCATGACCGAGGTGCGCGGACCGTTCAATCTGTCCATCAACGAGGAATGCGGCCTGCTGGTGGACGGCTTCGACCATCCGCCGATGGTCATGATGGGGCACGCCCTGCCCTATTACGCCTCGCACGTGGAGGCGCTCGGCTACAGCAAGGCCAAGGACCTGCTGGCCTATCTCGTCAGCACGGACTTCACGTTTCCGCCGGCCGCGCAGCGCGTCATCGAGCGCGAACGGGACCAGGTGACGCTGCGGCCCGTCGACTTGCGGCATCTCGAGCGCGACATCGCCATCCTGCGCGACATCTTCAACGACGCCTGGGCCGGCAACTGGGGCTTCGTGCCGTTCACCGAAGCCGAGTTCAGGCAGCTCGGGCAGCTGGTGCGCTGGCTGGTCGACCCGGGTTTCGTGCAGATCGCCGAGGTGGCCGGCGAGCCGGTGGCCATGATCGCCGTGCTGCCCAACCTCAACGAGGCCATCGCCGACTTGCGCGGGCGGCTGTTGCCGTTTGGCTGGGCCAAGCTGCTGTGGCGGCTCAAGGTACGCCACCCCAAGGCCGTGCGCGTCGCCCTGATGGGCGTGCGCCAGCGCCTGCAGCGCACGCGCCTGGGCAGCGCGCTGGCCATGCTGGTGATCGACGCCGCGCGGCAGACGGCGCTGCGGCGCGGCACGACCCAGGCCGAAATGTCGTGGATCCTGGAAGACAACCGCGGCATGCGCAGCATCATCGAGTCGCTCGGCAGCCGCTGCTACAAGCGCTATCGCGTCTACGGCAAGCCGCTTTGACGTCGACATTTCACGCCGTGGTGCTGGCCGGTGACCGCGGGCCGGACGACCCGGTCGCCCGCCACGTCGGCGCACCGTGCAAGGCGCTGGTGCCAGTCGCCGGCCGCCCCATGCTGCTGCGCGTTCTGGATGCGCTCGCCGCCAGCGCGGCCATCGACGGGGTGACACTCGTCGGGCCGCAGCGCGAGCAGCTCGCCGGCTGCCCGGAGCTGGCGGCGCGCCTGGCGGCAGGTACGCTGGAGTGGCTGCCGCCGCAGCCCTCGCCGAGCCAAAGCGCCTCGGCGGCGCTGGAGCGCTTGCCGGTCGACCAGCCGGTGCTGCTCACCACGGCCGATCATGCCCTGCTCGAGCCGCGATGGGTGGACGCGTTCTGCGCGCAGGCAAGCGCCAGCGGCAAGGATGCGGTGGTCGGCCTGGCGCGTCATGCCGCGGTGCAGGCGGCGTTTCCGGGCTCACGGCGCACCGCGCTGCGCTTTCGGGACGGCGCCTACTGCGGCTGCAACCTGTTTGCTTTCCTCAACCGGGCCGGCAGGCGCGCGCCCGCCTTCTGGCGACACATCGAACAGCAACGCAAGAAGCCGCACCGACTGGCGGCGGCGCTGGGTGTGGGCACGCTGCTGGCCTACCTGTGCGGCCGGCTCACGCTGTCCGGTGGGCTGGAGCGTCTGTCGGACAAGGTGGACGCCCGGCTCGGCGCCGTGCTGCTGGACGACCCGCGGGCGGCGGTCGACGTCGATTCGGTCGCCGATTTCGACTTGGTGCAGGCGATTCTCGCGGCGGGCAGCTGAGCGCGGCTCAGGCGCCCGCCACCACCGCGCGGGCGGTGTCGAGATCGCGCGGAAAATCCACTTCGCCCCAGCGCAGGCCCGCGATGGAACAGGTTTCGACCAGGCCTTCGTCGGCCAGTCGGTCGATGACCGACAGATACCACCAGCGCAGGCCGTCCGGCTCGCGCAGGGCGCGTTCGACGGCGACCTGAAAGCGCCGGGCGCCATCTGCGGAAAAGCGCAGCATGCCAATCGACTCCGCATCCACGGCGTCGACCGGCAGATGCTTGCCGATGCGCAGCAGGCGCGTGCCCTCGGTGATCACCTTCATGTCATCGTCGTCGTAGCCGCTCTTGCAGTCCGTCGCCAGGCGGATCGGCGCCACCGCGGCCGTCAGCAGGCGCTCCACGACGGCCGGCTCGAACACCGTGTCGCCATTGAGCAGCAGCACCTCGCCATCGAAGGCTCCGCGGGCGATCCAGCAACTGCCAAGGTTGTCCGCGACCTGAAAAAACGGGTTGTACTGCACGCGCACCGGCCGGCCCGCGTAGTGCCGCGCAATGACCGACTCGACCGCGTCGCTGGCGTAGCCGGTGACCACCGTGATCGGCCCGACGCCGGCGGTGAGCAGCGCGTCGAGTTGCCACTGCAGCAGCGTCTTGCCGTGCAGGTCGATCAGGCACTTGGGGCGATCGGCGGTGAGGGGCAGCAAACGCCGGCCCTGGCCGGCACTCAGGATGACAGCCTGCATGGCTAGAACGGAACTCCGCGGTACGGACGGCGCCGCCAGCTGACGGCGCGGGGAAAGCCTGCCACAGGGCCTGACGACGGACTTGCGCCGGCGCGGCGGCAGCCCTGGGCGGCGGCAAGCCTAACACAGCGCCCCTTGCCGCCCGGCACGCCCCCGTGGCCTGCTAGACTGCCGGCCCGCGATTGCTGTCGAGCCCTGTCCGGCGCCGTTTTGTCATGATTCTGCGACGCTATTTGCTGCGTGAGCTGGCCAGCCCGTTCGCGGTGGTGTGCGGCAGCCTGCTGCTGGTGTTCACCGGCTACAGCTCGGCGCGCTTTCTTGGCGAGGCGGCCAGCGGCGCCCTGCCCGGCAGCCTGGCGGCGGTGCTCATCGGCCTGAAGCTCGTCATCAGCCTGGACGCCATCGTGCCGATGGCGCTCATGCTGTCGGTCGCGCTGGGACTGGGTCGCCTGCAGCGCGACCAGGAAATCACCGCACTGGCGGCCTGTGGCCTCGGCGAACGCTGGCTGTTCCGCGCCGTGCTGTGGCTGGCGCTCCCGGTGGCGGCGATGGTCGGCGCCGCCTCGCTGGTGGTGCGTCCGCAGCTTTACCAGAACGTGTACCGCCTGGAGGCGAACGCCGAGCGTCGCTTCGACCTCGCGCGCCTGCCGCCGGGACGGTTCTACGCCGATTTCGCCGGTGGCCTGGTCATGTTCAGCGAGGCCGCTGACGGGGACGAACGTCTGCAGGTCTTCACGCACGCCGACAGCGGCGATACCGACAGCGTGGTGTTCGCCGAGCGCGCGCGCCAACTCACGGACGCCGACGGCCGCCAGGTGGTCGAATTCATCAATGGCCACTACTACCAGATCGATCCCGGCACCGGCGCCGAGGCCGGCGGCGACCTGGTGATCAGCTACCGCACGCTGGCCTTGCGTCTGGACGAGGAACAGAAAACAGTCCGCAAACGCCGCAAGGCCACCGACAACGGCGAACTGGCCGCCTCCGCCAATCCGGAGGACACGGCCGAACTGCAGTGGCGCATCACGGCGCCGATTTCCACCGTGCTGCTCGGCCTGCTGGGCGTGCCGATCAGTCGCATGCCGCCCCGGCGCAGCCGCTCGAGCAAACTCACCGCCGGCCTGCTGGGCTGCATCGTCTACTACAACCTGCTCGCCGTGGTGACCGAGGCGGTCGAGGACGGCAGGCTGCCGGTGTGGCCGGGCGTATTGCTGGTGCCGCTGCTCGGCGCCGTGCTGCTGGCGGCGCTGATCGCATTGCCGCAGTGGCGTCGGCGGCGCCGCGCATGATTCTGACCCGCTACATCGGGCGCGCCATGGCGCAGGGCTACCTGATGGTGGCGCTGGTGTTCGTGGCGCTGTTCAGCTTCATCGAACTGATCCAGCAGCTTGACGACGTCGGCGACGCCTACCGGCTCGGCGACGCCTTTCTGTACGTGCTGATGCTGCTGCCGCGCCGGCTGCTGGACACGACGCCGGTGATCGCGCTGCTCGGCACGCTGGTGCCGCTGGGCCTGCTGTCGGACGGCAACGAGATCCTCGCCATGCGCGCGGCCGGCCTGCCGCTGCGACGGCTGATCCGCATGGTGCTGATGCCCGGCCTGCTGCTGCTGGTGCTGATGTTGCTGCTGGCGCAGTTCGTGGCGCCTCCGCTCGAAATGCGCGCCGAGCGCATGCGCGCCGCGGCCCTGGCCGAGGACGTGTCGGTGGATTTTCGCGGCGGCTTCTGGTCCCGCGACGGCCGCAGCTTCGTCAATGTCGGGCGCATGCAGCGGGGGCGCACCCCGGCCGACGTGGCGCTGTACGAATTCGACGACGCTGGCCGCCTGCAGCGTTACGTGCACGCCGAGCGGGCGCAGCTCGGGGCCGACCGGCTTTGGCGCTTGCAGGACGTGGTGGTGCGCCAGTTGCTCCCCGCCCCGGCACGCGCACAACAGTTGGATCGGCTCGACTGGCCATCCTTCCTGGACGCGACCCAGCTCGGCGTGCTGATAGTGCCGCCGCACGCGCTGTCGCCGCTCGATCTCTATTTTTACGTGCGCGACCAGCGCAGCCGGCGCGAGCAGGTGCCGCAGGAGGAGCTGCGCCTGTGGCAACAGCTCGCCCAGCCGGTGGTCACGCTGGCCATGATGCTGGTGGCAATTCCGCTGGTGCTCGGCAGCAACCGGTCGAGCACGCTCAGCCGCCGCGTGCTGGCCGGCACGGTGGCCGGCATCGGGCTGTATTTCGTCACCCAGACGGTGGGTTATCTCGGCCTGCTGCTGCACCTGCCGGCGCCGCTGACGGCCCTGTTGCTGCCGGCCGGCATTCTGCTGTTCGCCGGTCGTTTGCTGCGCCGGCTGCGGTGAGCACTACCGCCCGCGGCACCCCATCGTGGGGCGCCACGGGTGGGGCTCCGATCAGCGCGCCGCGGCGCGCAGCGCCTCGGCGCGGTCGGTGCGCTCCCAGGTGAACTGCGCCTCGTCGCGGCCGAAGTGGCCGTACGACGCGGTGGGCCGGTAGATCGGGCGCTTCAGATCCAGCATGCGCAGGATGCCGGCCGGGCGCAGGTCGAAGTGCTCGCGCACCAGCCCGGTCAGCGTGGCGTTGCTCACCTGCCCGGTGCCGAAGGTGTCGACCATGATGGAGGTCGGCTCGGCCACGCCGATGGCGTAGGACACCTGCACCTCGCAGCGCTCGGCCAGACCCGCGGCGACGATGTTCTTGGCCACGTAGCGGGCGGCATACGCCGCCGAGCGGTCGACCTTGGACGGGTCCTTGCCGGAGAACGCGCCGCCGCCGTGGCGGGCCATGCCGCCGTAGGTGTCGACGATGATCTTGCGCCCGGTCAGGCCCGCGTCGCCCATCGGCCCGCCGATCACGAAGCGCCCGGTCGGGTTGACGTGGATGGTCGGCTTGTCGGCCAGCCACTCGCCGAGCACCGGCTTGATGATTTCCTCGATCACCGCCTCGCGAAGCTCCACCTCGCCGATCTGCGGCGCGTGCTGGGTGGACAGCACCACGGTGTCGATGTGCACCGGGCGGCCGTCCTCATACAGGAAGCTGACCTGGCTTTTGGCGTCCGGGCGCAGCCACGGCAGCGTGCCGTTCTTGCGCAGTTCGGCCTGGCGGCGCACCAGCCGGTGGGCATAGGTGATCGGTGCCGGCATCAGCACGTCGGTCTCACGGCACGCATAACCGAACATCAGGCCCTGATCGCCGGCGCCCATGTGCTCCGGGTCGGCCCGGTCGACGCCCTGATTGATGTCCGACGACTGCTTGCCGAGCGCGTTGAAGACGGCGCACGTTTCCCAGTCGAAACCCATCTCGGAGCTGGTGTAACCGATGTCGCGGATGACGCCGCGGATCAGATCCTCGGTCTCGATGTAGACGCCCTTCCTGACCTTGATCTCGCCCGCCACCATCGCGAGGCCCGTCTTGGTCAGACTCTCGCAGGCAACGCGGGCGTCGGGGTCCTGCTCGAGG
Organism: Pseudomonadota bacterium; assembly: GCA_049322795.1. Classification (GTDB taxonomy): domain Bacteria; phylum Pseudomonadota; class Gammaproteobacteria; order Immundisolibacterales; family Immundisolibacteraceae; genus Immundisolibacter. The sequence goes on from JBMOQH010000015.1 coordinate 216,135, forward strand.
TAGGCGTCCAGGATCGCATCCGAGATCTGGTCGCAGATTTTGTCCGGGTGCCCTTCGGACACCGACTCGGAGGTGAACAGGTAACTGTCGGACATGGGCGAATCCCCGTGGGTCGGATAGCTGGGGGCGTAAGGAAGGGCCGGCATTAGACCATAGCGGTTTGACGCCTCATAGCGCACGCACGGCATGGCTGGCCTGCGGCGTCACGACCGCGTCGAGCGCCACATCCCAGGGTCGCTGCGGCAAGCGGTCTACACGCTGGAACGCAAACGCCACGCCAACCAGGCGCGGCCGTCGCCAGGCATGGCGCAGCGCAAACGCGAAGCTGCGATCGTAGAAGCCGCCCCCCATGCCCAGGCGGCGGCCGTCCGCATCGAAGCCAACCAGCGGCAGCAGCACCAGGTCCAGCATGCGCGGGGCCAGCCATGCCCGGCGCGGGCAGGCCGGTTCGGGGATGCCGTAGCGGTTGGGCACGAGGACCGCGCCCGGCCGCCACGGCGCGAAGTGCAGATAGCCATCCCGCAGCGGACAGAGCACCGGCAGATAACAGGCCTTGCCGGCCGCATGGGCGCGCGTCAGCGCGGGCAGCGGGTCGATTTCGCCGTCGGTCGGCCAGTAGGCGGCGAGGCGGGTCGCCCGCCCAAACGCGGGCAACGTGACCAGCCGCCGCGACAGCATGGCAGCGGCGGCACGCCGTTCGGCGCGGCCGATCTGGCGGCGCGCGGCGCGTAACTCGCGTCGCACGGCGGACAAGGAAAAGGCCGCCGATGCGAGCGCGTCAGCGGCCTTTGAAATGAGGGGTTCCACCACTTGTGCCGTTATGGCTCGTCACTCTTGAACCGGATGGTTCAAGGCGGGTGCAGAAGCGTGGCCGTCAGGCTTCCCACTCCAGGTGGGCTTGCACACGGGCCAGCGAACAGCGCCCAAAGCTTGCGCTTTGTGGTTCAAGAAAATGATTGACCCACTCGCGAACACCGCAGTGGAACCCGTGCCCATGATTACCCGGAATGGGCCGGCGACTCAAGTGTCTGCAGGGCGGCAGTCAGGCGACCCTCGAGCGCGCTCAGCCGCTCGAGGGTCGCGCCGTGCTGCTGCCGGGCCGCGCGTTCCTGCAGCAGCTCGTGCGCGATGTTGAGCGCGACCAGGGCCAGCAGGCGCTCGTTGCCCGCCACGCGCCCGCCGCGGCGCAGCTCGCGCAAGCGCCCGTTGAGGAAATCGGCGCTCGCCAGCAGTGCGGCGCGCTGGTCTTCGCCCGCGGCGATCAGGTACTCGCGGTCGAGCACCTGCACCGCGACGCCGCTGTCCCGGCTCATGGCTCCTCCATGTTCTTCAGGCGCGCGATCATGGTTTCGACGCGCGCCCGGGCGGCGCTTGCCTTGTCGATCAGTTCGGCGCGTTCGCCGATCAGCTGCTGGTGCCGGGCCCGCATCGCGCGGTACTCCAGAACAAAGCTCTCCACCTTCTGCACGGCGGTCTGCAGGCGCTGTTCCAGTGCCGTCAGCGCGTCGTCCTGCTCAGCCATCGATGTCCTCCCGGCGTCCCCGGCGCGAAGTGGCCCAGCTATGATCTACCACCTGCCGGACAGTATCTTGCAAGTGTCGTTCCGGCCATCGCCGGGCTGCCCGCCGCGCCCCATCACCTGCCACGCGCCATCACCGTGAAAGCCACTCCCGCCATATCCGCCAAGGAATTCGCCACCCGCCGCCGCACGCTGATGCAGCAGATGGGGGACGGCATCGCCATCGTGCCCACCAACCCGCACCACACGCGCAACCGCGACACAGAATTCCCGTTTCGGCCGGACAGCGATTTTCAGTACCTGACCGGTTTCGCCGAGCCGGAGGCGGTGGCGGTGCTGATTCCGGGCCGCCCGCAGGGCGAGTATGTGCTGTTCTGCCGCGAGCGCGATCCGGCCAAGGAAACCTGGACCGGCCGCCGCGCCGGCCTGGAAGGCGCCAAGGCAAAGTTCGGCGCCGACGATGCGTTCCCGATCACGGATCTCGACGACATCATGCCGGGCCTGCTGGAGAACCGGGCCAAGGTGTTCTACAGCCTGGGCGCGCACGGCGAGTTCGACCAGCGCGTGCTGGGCTGGCTCAACAGCCTGCGCGGCAAGGTGCGCGCGGGCATCCACGTGCCGGGCGAGTTCGTCGATCTCGGCCATCTGCTGCACGACCTGCGCCTGTTCAAGAGCGCCGCCGAGATGAAGGTGATGCGCCGCGCCGCCGACATCTCCGCCGCGGCGCACTGCCGCGCCATGCGCGTGTGCCGGCCGGGCATGGGGGAGTACGAGATCGAGGCCGAGCTGCGGCACGAGTTCATCCGCCACGGCGCCCGCCTGCCGGCCTACGAGCCGATCGTCGGCGGGGGCGCCAACGGCTGCATCCTGCACTACGTCGACAACAACGCGCGCCTGAACGACGGCGAGCTGCTGCTGATCGACGCCGGCTGCGAGCTCGACTGCTACGCCGCCGACATCACGCGCACCTTCCCTGTCAACGGCCGCTTCAGCCCCCAGCAGAAGGCGCTGTACGAGATCGTGCTGGACGCGCAGCACGCCGCCATCGACAAGGTGCGCCCCGGCAACCACTGGAACGAGCCGCACGAGGCGGCGGTGGAGGTGCTCACCGCCGGCCTGCTGCGCCTGGGCATCCTGAACGGCGAGCTGAAACAGCTGATCGACGAGGGCGCCTACCGGCCCATGTACATGCACCGCACCGGCCACTGGCTGGGCATGGACGTGCACGACGTGGGCGAGTACAAGCTCGGCGACGCCTGGCGGGTGTTCGAGCCCGGCATGGTCACCACCGTCGAGCCCGGGCTGTACATCGCCGCCGGCACGCCGGGCGTGGACAGGCAGTGGTGGGACATCGGCATCCGCATCGAAGACAACGTGCTGGTCACCCGCCGCGGGCACGAGATCACCACCGGCGGCGTGCCCAAGGCGGTGGCCGACATCGAAGCCCTGATGGCCGGCGAGTGAACGCCGACTGCGACGTGCTGATCGCCGGCGCCGGACCGGCCGGCGCGGCGCTCGCCGTGGCGCTGGCGCCGCTGCGTCTTCGCGTCGTCCTGGCCGACGCCGCACCGGCGCCGGACGGCGCCGACCGACGGGCGCTGGCGCTCGGGCTCGGCAGTCAGCGCGTCCTCGACGGGCTGGGCGTCTGGCCGGCACTGGCCGGGCAGGCGACCGCCATCCGGCGGCTCGAAGTCACCGAAAGCGGCGCGCCCGGCGTCACGCGCATGGCGGCGAGCGAAGTCGGTGCCCCGGCGCTCGGCTGGGTGGTGGGCGACCGCGTGCTGCAGCGCGCGCTGCTGACGCGCGCCACGGACTGCGGCATCGAGCGCCGCGCGGCGGCGGTAAGCGCGCTGGCGGCGGCCGGCGAGATGCTCGCCGTGACGCTCAGCGGCGCCGCGGGCGACGGCCTCGTGCAGACGCGCCTGCTGGTGGCCGCTGACGGCAGCGAATCGACCGTGTGCCGGCTGGCAGGTCTGCCGCGCCATGAGCGCCTGTTGCCGGACAGCGTGCTGCTGGCGCAGCTGACCTGCGATCGGCAGCACGCCGGTCTCGCCCACGAGCGCTTTGGCGCCGGTGGCCCGATGGCGCTGCTGCCGGGGCCGGGGCCGAAGGACTACACGCTGGTGTGGACCCTGCCGCACGAGCGCGCCGAGGATCTCGCCGCGCTGCCGGCGCGGCACCTGGCGCCGATCGCGCAGGATGCGTTCGGCTGGCGGGCGGGGCGCTTCGTCGCGCTCGCCGCGCCGCGCAGCGTGCGCCTGGCCGAAAGCTGGGCGTTCCAGGCCACCGGCGAGCGCGTGCTCGCCGTCGGCAACGCCGCCAACACGCTGCACCCGATCGCCGCGCAGGGCTTCAACCTTGGCCTGCGCGATGTCGCCACCCTGGCCGGTCTGCTGGCGGACAGCGCCGACGGCGATCCGGGAGCGAGCGGTCTGCTCGCGGCTTACCGCCGCGAACGCGAACCGGACTGGCGCGTGTTCCGCGCCGCCACCGGCGGCTTGCCGCGCCTGTTCGAGAACCCCTCGCCGCCGTGGGCGCTGGCGCGTGGCGCGGGCCTTGGCGTGCTCGACCTGCTCGGGCCGATCAAGCGGCGCCTGATGCGCCGCGCCATGGGTCTGGCCGGCCCGCAGAACCGCCTGCAGCGGGGGCTGTGGCCATGACCGACGCCGAGGTGTTGATCGTCGGGGGCGGCATCACCGGGGCAGCGCTGGCGCTCGTGTTGGCTGAAGCTGGCGTGCCGGTGGTGCTCGTCGATCGCGCCACCGCGCCGCGGCTGCCGCCGCCGGGCCAGGCGCTCGACGTGCGCGTCAGCGCCATCCACGCGGCGGCGGCCGGGCTGCTGGAGCGGTTCGGCGCGTGGCAGCTGATACCCCCAGCCTGCCGGGCACCGTTCGGCCGCATCGAGGTGTGGGACGCGGGCTCGGCCGGCCACATCGGCTTTGACAGCGCCGACATCGGCCAGCCGTGGCTCGGCCACATCGTCGAGAACCGCGCGCTGGTCGCCGCGCTGCACGCGCGCCTGGCGCAGCTGCCGGCCGCGCGCGTGCTGGCGCCAGCCGCCTGGGACGACTTCGACATCGACACCGACCGGGCGTGCCTGCGTCTCGACGACGGCCGGACGTTCACCGCGCGCCTGCTGGTCGGCGCCGACGGCGCCAACTCGCCGCTGCGCCTGCGCGCCGGCATCGCGGCGGCCGACGAGCCGTTCGGGCAAAGCGCGCTGGTCTGCCACGTGGTGACGGAAAAACCGCACGGCGACACCGCCCGCCAGCGTTTTCTGCCGACCGGGCCGCTGGCCTTCCTGCCGCTGGCGGACGGGCGCGCGTCGATCGTCTGGTCGACCACGCCGCAGGAGGCGCAGCGCCTGGCGGCGCTGCCGCCGGACGAGTTCGGGCGCGAATTGGCCGGCGCCTTCGGCGAGCGCCTGGGCGTCATCGGGACCGTCGGCGAGCGGGCGGTGATTCCGCTGTGCGGGCGCGAGGCGGCGCGCTACGTCGGCCCGCGCCTGGCGCTGGTCGGCGACGCGGCGCACGTAGTGCACCCGCTGGCCGGGCTGGGCGCCAATCTCGGTCTGGGCGATGCCGCGCAGCTGGCGGCGCAGGTGATCGACGCGCTGCGCGCTGGACGGGATCCGGGATCAGACGGCCTGCTGCGCGCCTACGAGCGGGCGCGGCGCAGCCGGAACCTGCCGGTGGTGCGGGCCATCGTCGGCCTGCACCGTCTGTTCACGGCCGGCGCGCCGCCGATTCGCGCACTGCGCGGGGCGGGGCTGCTGGCGGTGGATCGGGCGGCGCCGCTCAAGCGGCTGTTCACGACCGCCGCCTGCGGACTGGACGATCCGGCGTTCGACCTTCAGCCGGTCGTCACGAGCGGCTGATCGAGCAGCGCCGCGAGATGCGTGGCGAGCCGCAGGCCGACCCGGCCGGGGTCCGCGGCCACAGGATCGACATCCCGCAGCTGCGTCACCGGCAGACCGGCATAGCCGCAGGGGTTGATGCGGGCGAACGGCTCGAGGTCCATGGCCACGTTCAGACTGAGACCGTGGTAGCAGCAGCCGCGCCGCACGCGCAGCCCGAGCGCGGCGATCTTGGCGCCGGCGACGTACACGCCGGGCGCGCCGGCGCGTCGTTCGGCGCTGACGTTCCGCTCCGCCAGCAGGTCGATCACCGCCTGCTCGAGGGTGTTTACCAAGGTTTTGATGCCAAGCCCGGCGCGACCGAGATCGAGCAGCGTGTACAGCACCACCTGCCCCGGGCCGTGGTAGGTGACCTGCCCACCGCGGTCGCAGCGCACGACCGGGATGTCGCCGGCGTCGAGCACGTGCTCGGGCTTGCCGGCCAAGCCGAGCGTGAACACCGGCGGGTGCTCGACCAGCCACAGCGCGTCGGCCGTGTCGGTATCCCGGCGGTCGGTGAAGTCCTGCATCGCCGTCAGACACGCGGCGTAGTCCGCCGTGCCCAGACGGCGCAGGTGCAGGCTCACTGCGCGCGAAGATCGGCCTTGAAGGCCTGATAGGCGTCCCACACCCGCCGCCAGGCCGGGCCCGGCCGGCCGTCGCCGACCGGCGCGCCGTCGAGCTGCGTCACCGCCAGCACTTCCTTGGTCGAGCTCGACAGCCAGATTTCGTCCGCCGCCAGCAGCTCCTTCAGGCGCAGCGGGCGCTCATCCACGCGCAGGTCGACCTGCGCCGCGAGTTCCAGCACCAGGTCGCGGGTGATGCCATGCAGCAGCCAGTTGCTCGGTGGCGGCGTGACCACGGCGCCGCCGATGACCGCGAACACGTTGGCGGCGGCGCCCTCGGTGACCCAGCGGCCGCGGTGCAGGATGGCCTCGTCGGCGCCGGCGTCGATGGCCTGCTGGCGCAGCATGGCGGCGCCCTGCAGCGAGATCGACTTGATCTGGCACCACTGCCAGCGGATGTCGGCCAGACTCACGGCGCGAAGGCCGCCATCCACCTGCGCCGCCGGCACGGGCTTCAGCGGACGCGGCATGGCGAACACGGTGGGCGGGCAGTCCGGGAAGGCGTGGTCGCGGGGCGCCACGCCGCGCGTGACCTGCAGATACACCGACGCGTCGCCACCGCCGTGGCGTTGCAGCAACCCGGTCAGTACGCCGGCCCAGTGGGCTGCGGTGTGGGGGTTGGCGATGCGCGCCTCGGCCAGGCTGCGCTCGAGGCGTGCGATGTGGGCGTCCAGACGCAGGTAGTGCCCGCCGTAGGCCGGGATCACCTCGTACACGCCGTCGCCGTAGATGAAGCCGCGGTCGAGCGGGTGGATGCGCGCCTGCGTCAGCGGCAGGAATGCGCCGTCGAGATAGACCGTGACGGCCGCCTCGTCGGATGCGGTGGCGGGCATGGCGCTATTCCTGCCACCACAGGCGCGCGGCGTCGATGGCGCGCCGGAAGATGTTGCCCTCGCCGACATCGGCCAGCGCCACCAGCGGGCGTTCCAGCAGCACCTCGTCGCCGAGCTTCAGGCGCAGTGTGCCCTGTGGCGAGCCCTTGGCCACCGGCGCCAGCAGACGCGGCGCGACTTCCACCGAAGCCGCCAGCTCGCCGTACTTGCCGCGCGGCACGGTCACGTACAGGTCATCGGCCAGGCCAAGGGGAACGGCCTGCTCCTCGCCACCGAACACCGGCGCGTCGGTGCGCTTCTCCCCGGCCGGGTACAGGCGGTGCGTCTCGTAGAAGCGGAAACCCCAGTTGAACAGCGCCTGCGCCTCCTGGAAGCGCGAGTTGTCGCTGTCGCTGCCCATGATCACGGCGATCAGGCGCATGTCGTCGCGCTTGGCGGAGGTCACCAGGCAATAGCCGGCAGCCTCGGTGTAGCCCGTTTTCAGACCGTCGACCGTCTTGTCCCAGAACAGCAGCCGGTTGCGGTTGGGCTGGGTGATGTTGTTCCAGGTGAACGACTTGAACGAGTACCAGGGGTAGTAATCCGGAAAATCGCGGATGGTCGCGGCCGCCAGGTGCGCCATGTCGAGCGCGCTGGTGTAGTGCTCGTCGGCCGGCAGGCCGTGCGAGTTGACGAAATGGGTTTGCGTCAGACCCAGCCGTTTGGCCTGCGCGTTCATCAGGTCGGCGAAGGCGGCCTCGGTGCCGGCCATGTGCTCGGCGAGCGCCAGCGTGGCGTCGTTGCCGGACTGCGTGAGCACGCCGTGGATCAGCACTTCCACCGGCACCGGCTTGGCCGGGTCGATGAAGCTGCGCGAGCCGCCGGTGCGCCAGGCTTCCTTGCTGATGGTGATCTCGTCGTCGAGCTTCAGATCGCCCTTGTGCAGCGCGTCGAAGGCGACGTAGGCGGTCATGATCTTGGTCAGGCTGGCCGGCGGCTGCTGGGTTTCAGGATCGCGGGCGGTCAGCACCTGGCCGGTGTGGTAGTCGTAAAGCAGATAGCTGCGCGCGCCGAGCTGCGGGGCGCTTGGCACTGGCGGCGCGGCGTGAACGGCCCCGGCGGCAAGCAGCAGGCCGACGGCATGGCGGGCGAGAGACGATCGAATCGACATGGTGACTCTTGAGATATCCGGGGGTTCTCGGTGGCCGCGGCACAGGCACGCGGCCGGGTGTACGGGCCGACGAAGCGGGATTTCGGGTCAATTCGCCGGCACCCGCAGCGCGGGCAGGCCAAGCGCAAGCAGGTGTGCGGTAACGGTGTCGAGCTGACCCCGCGCCAGCGGCCCCAGGCGCACGCGGTGCATGCCGCGCGGCGAGCTATTGTCTGCCTGTACGGTGACCTGCGCCAAATTCTCGCTGCGCAGACGCGCCGCGAGGCGCCGCGCCGCCGCGGCATCGCCAAAGGCCCCGACCTGCAGGTAAACCGCCTCGCCGCGCACGGGCGCCGTCGCCACCTGGCTGACCGGCGCGATCGGCAAGGCCGGCTGCCCCGGCAGCACGGCGCGCACTTCCACCGGACCGCTGCCGGCGCCGATCAGGCCGAGCTTGGCGGCGGCCACGTAGGACAGGTCGATCACCCGCCCACGCTTGAACGGCCCGCGGTCGTTGACGCGCACCACCACGCTGCGCCCGTTCGCCAGGTGGGTGACGCGCACGTAACTCGGGATCGGCAGCGTCGGGTGAGCGGCGGTCATGGCCAGCATGTTGTAGGACTCGCCGTTCGCCGTCGCGCGGCCGTGGAACTCGGATCCGTACCAGCTGGCGATGCCGCGCGCCTGGTAGCCGGCGGCGCTGGCCAGCGGCCGATACGTCACGCCCGCGACCTGATAGGGCTTGAGGCAGCCCTGACACAGCGGCTCCACGCGGGGCACCGCGTCCGGGATGGCGTCGACGTCCACCGCGGCGGCGGGCGGCCCGTCGCGGCGGTAATCCGGCGCCGGCCGCGGTCCGGGCCCGGCGCAGCCGGCCAGCAGCGCGACCAGCAGCAGCGCGAGCCAGCCGCCGATGGGCGCGGCGTCAGGGCGTGGCCGCGTGCCGGGCACCGATGGCCGCCGCCAGCTGCGTGACCGCCATGGCATACAGCGCGCTGTGGTTGTAGCGGGTGATGGCGTAGAAATTCTGGAACCCGAGGTGGAACTCATCGCCCTGCTCGGCCTCCAGACGGATCAGCTTGGCCTTGAGCGTAGGCGCGCTGTCCGTTGGGCTACTCACGCCTTGCTGGCGCAGCTCGGCCAGCGTCAGCGTGGGCTTAAGATCGCCCTGCGCCAGGTCGACGCCCGCCGGCTCGACCGTCGCCGCCGCGCTGATCGGCTCGCCGCGCTGCCAGCCGTGGCGGCGCAGGTAGTTGGCCACGCTGCCGATGGCGTCGGCCGGGCTGGCGAGCAGGTCGCGCCGGCCGTCGCCGTCGAAATCCACCGCGTAGGCGCGATAGCTCGACGGGATGAACTGCGGCAGGCCGAGCGCGCCCGCGTAGGAGCCGCTCAGTCCGCTCAAATCCAGCTGCTCCTCGCGCCCGAGCAGCAGCAGCTCGCGCAGTTCGCGGCCAAAGAAGGCGCTGCGCGGCAGGCCTGCCACGGCCAGCGTGGTCAGCGCGTCGATGGTCCGCCAACGACCGGTTACCGCGCCGTAGCGGGTCTCGACGCCGATGATGGCGGTGATCACCGACGCCGGCACGCCATGTTCGCGCTCGGCGCGCGCCAGCAGATCGGCATGGGCGTGCCAGAACTCGACGCCGCCGGCGATGCGTTGCTCGGTCATGAAGATCGGCCGGTAGCGGTGCCAGGGCATCTTCTCGGCCGGCCGGGTGATGGCGTCGATGATGCCTTGCTGAAAGGTGGCACCGGCGAGCAATTGCTCGAGCACGGCGCGATCGAAACCCTCCGTGCTCACCAGATCGTCGACCAGGGTCTGCAGCGGCGGGTGCTCGGCCAGCGGCACGGCCGCCGCCGGGGCGGCCATGCCGAGCGCCAGCAGCGCGGTGGCCAGGCGCCTCATGCCGGCCACAGCTTGCGGTGGGCGCGGATGCCCGTGAGCATGCCGAAACCAAGCATCAGGGTAACCATGGACGTGCCTCCGTAACTGACCAGCGGCAGCGGCACCCCGACCACCGGGAAAATGCCGCTGACCATGCCGATATTGACCAGAACATAAACAAAAAACGTGCAAACCAGGCCGCCGCCGAACAGGCGCGCAAAGCCATCGGCGGCCTGCATGGCGATGCTCATGCCGCGACCGATGATAAAGCCGTACAGCAGCAGCAGGCCGATGGCGCCGAGCAGGCCGAACTCCTCGCCGAACACGGCGAACACGAAATCGGTGGCGCTCTCCGGCAGAAAGTGCAGGCGGGTCTGCGTGCCCTCAAGCCAGCCCTTGCCATAAAAGCCGCCCGAGCCGATGGCGATGGTGGACTGGATGATGTGATAACCCGTACCGAGCGGGTCGCGCTGCGGGTCGAACAAGGTCAGCACGCGCTGGCGCTGGTAATCGTGCATGCCGAACAGCCACAGCAGGGGCGCGCCGGCGGCGGCCAGCGCCGCGAAGGTGCCGATCAACTTCCAGCTGAGGCCGGCCAGAAACAGCACCGACAGCCCCGCCGCCGCCACCAGCAGCGAGGTACCAAGGTCGGGCTGGGCGGCGATCAGCCCCACCGGCAGAAGCACCAGCACGGCGGTGGCGAGCACGTCGCGCGGCGCCGGCGGCAGCGCCCGATCCGACAGATAGCGGGCCACCATCATCGGCACCGTGATCTTGGCAAGCTCCGACGGCTGAAACCGCACCACGCCCAGATCCAGCCAGCGCTGCGCACCCTGGCCGATGGCGCCGACCACGTCCACCGCGACCAGCAGCAGCACGGTCAGCACATACAGGGGCGCCGCCAGGCGCTGCAGCCAGCCGACCGGCACCTGTGCCGCCAGCAGCAGCAAGGCGACACCGATGCCGATGCGCAGGCCCTGGCTGTGCAGGGCGGACATGGCGCCGCCGCCGGCGCTGTAGGCCAGCATGAGGCCGATCGCGCACAGGCCGAGCAGGCCGGCCAGCAGCGGCCAGTCGACGTTCACCTGCCGCAGCACGGCGAGCCAGCGGTTCATGGGGCGACTCCCGGGTCCAGCCAGGCGTCGAGCACCTGGCGCGCCACCGGCGCCGCGGTGCCGCTGCCGGAGCCGCCGTTCTCGACGATCACGGCGAGCGCGATGCGCGGCGCCTCGACCGGTGCAAACGCGATGAACAGTGCATGGTCCTGCAAGTGGCGCGGGGCGTTCCGCCCGCGGTCATCGGCCCGCTGCGACAGCGCGTAGACCTGCGCCGTGCCGGTCTTGCCGGCGGCGCTGTAGGGCGCGCCGGCCAAGGCCTTGTAGGCGGTGCCGCCCGGTGACACCACGGCGTGCATGGCGTCGATGGCGGCTTGCCATTGCTCGGCGCGAATCGGCGGCAGGTCGTCGGCACGCGTCGCGGGCGGCTCCGGGGGCGGTACCAGTCGGGGCGCCGGCGCCGCACCCCGACTGGCGAGCAGCGCCGTCGCTTGCGCCAGTTGCAACGCGGTGGCCGTGTTGTAGCCCTGGCCGATGCCGGCGATCAGCGTCTCGCCGGGATACCAGGGTGCCTTGCGCGCGCGGCGCTTCCAGTCGGCCGAGGGCAGTATGCCGGCCTGCTCGCCCGGCAGGTCGACCCCGGTCGGCGCACCAAAGCCGAACTGGCCCAGCTCGCGGTGCATGCGCTCGATGCCCAGGCGCAGCGCCAGCTCGTAGAAGTACACGTCGCACGACTGCGCCACCGCGCGCAGCAGGTCCACCCCACCGTGCCCGTGGCGCTGCCAGCAGCGGTAGCGGTGCGCCGAACCACCCAGCCGGAACCAGCCCGGGCACCAGGCGCGGTCGGTCGGCGTGATGACGCCGGCATGCAGGCCGGCCAGCGCCATGAACGGCTTGATGGTCGAGCCCGGCGGATACAGACCGCGCAGGGCGCGGTCCAGCAGCGGACGCTGCGGGTCGTCCATCAGACGGCGGTAGTTTTCCGTGCTGATGCCGCCCACGAACAGGTTGGCGTCGAAAGTCGGCTCGCTCACCATCGCCAGCACCGCGCCGGTAGCCGGTTCGATCGCCACCACCGCGCCGGCGCGCCCGGCCAGCGCCGCGCTCGCCGCGCGCTGCAGGCCGGCGTCGAGATTCAGGCGCAGCGGCGTTCCCGGGCGTGCCCGGGTGCGATCGAGCACACGCAGGCGCCGGCCGTGGGCATCCACCTCAAGCTGCTGGTACCCGACCCGGCCCTGCAACTGGTCATCGTAGGACTTCTCGACCCCGCTCTTGCCGACGGCGTCGGTCGCTCGCTGCGCGGCGCTCGCGGTGGCAAGTTCCGCCTCGCTCACCCGACCGACGTAACCGACCACGTGCGCGGTCAGCGTGCCCTGCGGGTAGTGGCGCGACAGGTCCCCGCGCAGCTCCACGCCCGGAAATCGGTGCCGCTGGGCGGCGAAGCGCGCCACCTCGGTGTCGTCGAGATGGCGTCGCAGCAGCAGCGCCTCGAAACGGGGGCGGCTGCGGCGCAGGCTCGCGAAACGCTCGAGGTCCGCCGGACGCAGCTCGATCACCTGCCCCAGCGCCGCCAGCGTGCGGTCGCCGTCGACCAGATTCTCCGGCGTTGCATACAGGCTGTAGCTCGACACGTTCTCGGCCAGCAACTCGCCGTTGCGGTCGGTGATGACGCCGCGTGCCGGGGCGATCACCTCGGCGCGGATGCTGTTGTCGCGGGACGCGGTGGCGTAACGCTTGTGCTGCGCCACCTGCAGGAACGCGAGCCGCGCCAGCAGCCCGATCGCCGCCAGCGCCATCACGATCAGCAGCAAGGCCACGCGCCGCCGGAACAGGCGCAGTTCGGCAGGCGGATCCTTGATGGCCTGATGCCGGCGCCGCATGGCTTCAGCGGCTGGCGCGCCGGCGCAGGTCGCGCAGCGTCAGGAACAACCAGGGCCACACCAGTGCGCCACTGAGCGCCGGCAACAGCATGGCCGCCGAGACCGGCCGCCCACCACTGCCGCTGACCAGCGCCAGAACGAGCTGGTGCACCGCCAGCAGCGGCGCCAGCAGCAAAGCCTGCTGCCACAGGGGCAACACCCGCAGGCGCTGGTGTTCGGCCAGCACCGCCGCCGCGACCAGCGCCAGTGCCAACGCGTGCTGACCGAGCGGCGCGCCGGTGAGCGCGTCCTGCAACACACCAAGCGTGAAACCGGCGGTGACGCCCACGCGATCGGGTTGGGCAAGACACCAGTAGGCCACTACCAGCGTCAGCCACGGCGGCTGCCAGGCGCTGGCCCAGCCCGGCAACGGGGCCGACAGCAACAGGCCGGCCGCCAGCAGGCTGCCGGCGATGGCAGCCGATCGGGGCGCCGCCGGTGCCGTGCTCACCGCACAGGCTCGGCTGGGGTCTCGCCAGTGGGCGCGGCCGGCGGCGCGTCAAGCGGTGCCGGGGCGTCCTCAGTCGGCGGCTCCGGGTCGGCGGGCGGCCACACCAGCAGCACCTCCTGGATGCGATCGAGGCGCCCGGTCGGCGTCGCCTGCACCGCGGCGAACTCGCCCTCGCCGGTGCGGTTGACACGGCTCACGGTGGCGACCGGCAAGTCGGGCGGGAACACATCATCCAGGCCGGACGTGACCAGCGTGTCACCGACTTCGAGGTCGACATGGTTCGGCAGGTAGGGCACATCGAGCGCGCCGACCGGCCCGCGGCCAACGGCAATGGCGCGCACCCCGCTGCGCACGGACTTCACCGGGATGGCGTGGCGGCTGTCGGTGATCAGCAGCACCTGGCTGGTCTGCATCGCCACGTGCAGCACCTGGCCGACCACGCCGGTGGCGTCGAGCACGGGTTGGCCAGCGAACACACCCTGCACCGAGCCCTTGTCGATCTGAATCTGCCCGATGTACGGGTCGAGGCCAACCTTGACGGTACTCGCGATCAGCGCCCGCAGCGGCTGCGGGGTGCGGGCGAGCGAGTCGAGCAAAGCCTTGAGACGCTGGTTTTCGGCCTGCAGGGCATCCACTGCCTGGGCGCGGAGTTTCAGCCGCAGGTTTTCCTCGCGCAGCGCCGCCGTCTGCTCGCGCAAGGTGGACCGCTCGCGCAGGTTGTCGGCACTCCAGGCCCAGGCCCGGAACGGCAGGTCGATCGCCTGCTGCACCGGGTGCAGCACGGTCAGCAGCGCGCTGCGCAGCGGCACCAGGCGCGGACCGCGCTGATCCAGAAACAACAGCAGCAGCGCCGCCAGCGCGGCCAGCAACAAGCGTAGCGCCAGCGACGGGCGGCGCCGGAACAGGCTAGGCATGCGTCATGCGGGGGCTCCGAGCGGCCGCAGCGACCGCCTGGCGCCTCACTCCTCGTCGAAGATGTCGGTCACCTGGTCGATGAAATCGAGCGCCATCTCGCCGCCCTTGGCGACGCACAGCATGGGCTCGTCGGCCAGCACCACCGGCAGGCCGGTTTCCTCCGAGAACAGCTTGTCGATGCCGCGCAGCAGCGCGCCGCCGCCGGTCAGCACCATGCCGCGCTCGGCCACGTCGGCCGACAGTTCCGGCGGAATCTGTTCGAGCGCCTTGCGCAGGCCGGCGACGATGCCGTGCAGCGGGTCCTGCAGGGCCTCGAGCACCTCGTTGCTGTTGAGCGTGAAGCTGCGCGGCACGCCCTCGGCCAGGTTGCGGCCGTTGACCTGAATCTCGCGCACCTCGTCGCCGGGGTAGGCAGAGCCGATCTGGTGCTTGATGGTCTCGGCGGTGGTCTCGCCGATCAGCGTGCCGTAGTTGCGGCGCACGTAGTTGATGATGGCGTCGTCGAACTTGTCGCCGCCGATGCGCACCGACTCCGAATAGACCAGGCCGTTCAGGGAGATGACGGCGATCTCGGTGGTGCCGCCGCCGATGTCGATGATCATCGACCCGGTGGCCTCGCTCACCGGCAGGCCGGCGCCGATGGCGGCGGCCATGGGTTCCTCGATCAGATATACTTCGCGCGCCCCGGCGCCAAGCGCGGACTCACGGATGGCGCGGCGTTCCACCTGGGTCGAGCCGCACGGCACGCCCACCACCACGCGCGGGCTCGGGCGGAAAAAGCCGCGCTCGTGCACCTTGCGAATGAAGTGCTGCAGCATCTTCTCGGTGACGTAAAAATCGGCGATCACGCCGTCCTTGAGCGGGCGGATCGCGGTGATGTTGCCGGGTGTGCGCCCCAGCATGCGCTTGGCCTCGATGCCGACTGCCTGGATCACCTTGCGACCGTTGGTGCTGGCGCCGTGGCGGATGGCCACCACCGACGGCTCCTGAAGCACGATGCCGCGTCCGCGCACCGACACCAGCGTGTTGGCGGTGCCAAGGTCGATGGCAAGATCGCTCGAAAAAAGCCCGAACAGTTTTTTGAACATCGGTGGGTCCGACCGGCCTCTAAGGTATTGGAAGGGCGACGAAAGTGCCGTGACGCCGCAATCTAGCAACGGCGCCCGGCGATCACAACCAGCGGCGAGGAAGCAGCGTGTCGATCAGCAGCGATGAGGTTCGCAAGGTGGCGCATCTGGCCCGTATCGAGGTGGCTGGCGACCGTCTGGACGCCTACGCCGGCGAGCTGAGCACCATTCTGGAGCTGGTGGCGCAACTCGAGGGCGCCGACACCGAACACGTGGCCCCGCTGGCGCACCCGATCGAGGCCAGCCAGCGCCTGCGTGCCGACGCCGTCACCGAAACCGACCAGCGGCGCCGCTTCCAGGCCATCGCGCCGGCGGTGCAGGACGGCCTGTACCGGGTGCCGAAGGTCATCGAGTGAGCGCAGTTTACACCGCAAGGCACCCCTTCCCATGCTTGATCAGACCCTGACCGAACAGGTCGCCGCGCTGCGCCGGGGCGACTGCTCGGCGCGCGAGCTGACCGACGCCTACCTCGCCCGCATCGGCGCCAGCAACCCGGCGCTGAACGCGTATGTCACGGTCACCGCCGAGGCCGCGCGCGCCGCCGCCGATGCCGCCGACGCGGCGCTGGCCGCCGGCGATGCGCCGCCGCTCACCGGCATCCCGATCGCCCACAAGGACATCTTCTGCACCGACGGCGTGCGCACCAGCTGCGCGTCGCGCATGCTGGACAACTTCATCGCGCCCTACGACGCCACCGTGGTGCAGCGTCTGGCCGCCGCGGGGGCGGTGATGCTGGGCAAGACCAACATGGACGAGTTCGCCATGGGTTCGTCGAACGAGACCTCGTTCTACGGCCCGGTGCGCAACCCCTGGGATCCGGAGCGCGTGCCCGGCGGCAGCAGCGGCGGCTCGGCGGCGGCGGTGGCGGCGGGCCTGTGCAGCGCTGCCACCGGCACCGACACCGGCGGCTCGATCCGCCAGCCGGCGGCGCTGACCGGCATCTGCGGCCTCAAGCCCACCTACGGCCGGGTGTCGCGCTACGGCATGATCGCCTTTGCCTCCTCACTCGACCAGGCTGGGCCCATGGCGCGCTCGGCGGCCGACCTGGCGCTGCTGCTGCAGGCCATGGCCGGCTTCGACCCGCGCGACTCGACCAGCATCGACCGGCCGGTGCCGGACTACACGGCGGCGCTGGACCAGCCGCTCGCGGGCCTTCGCATCGGCCTGCCGGCGCAGTACTTCGACGCCGGTCTCGACCCGGCGATGGGCGATGCGGTGCGCGCGGCGCTCGCCGAGCTCGAACGCCTCGGCGCGCGGCTGGTGGACATCGACCTGCCGCACACGGCCCTGTCGGTGCCGACCTACTACGTGGTGGCGCCGGCCGAGGCGTCGTCGAATCTCGCCCGCTACGACGGCGTGCGCTACGGCTACCGGGCCGCCGATCCGGTGGATCTCGAGGACCTGTACAAGCGCAGCCGCAGCGAGGGCTTCGGCGCCGAGGTCAAGCGGCGCATCCTGATCGGCACCTACGTGCTGTCGGCCGGCTACTACGACGCGTATTACCTGAAGGCCCAGCGCGTGCGCCGGTTGATCCGCGACGATTTCCTGACTGCCTTCGGGCAGGTGGACGTGATCGCCGCGCCGACCACGCCGCAGCCGGCCTTCAAGCTGGGCGAAAAACAGCACGATCCGGTCGCCATGTATTTGTCGGACATCTACACCATCGCCGCCAACCTGGCCGGCCTGCCGGCGCTGTCGGTGCCCTGCGGGCAGGTGCAGGGCCTGCCGGTCGGCCTGCAGCTGATCGGGCGCGATTTCGACGAGGCCCGCCTGCTGAACGTGGCGCACCGCTACCAGCAGGTGACCGACTGGCATCTGCGCCGGCCGCCGGAGAGCCAATCATGAGCGACTGGGAAACCGTCATCGGGCTCGAGGTCCACTGCCAGCTCGCCACGCGCAGCAAGCTGTTCTCGGGCGCCAGCACCGCCTTCGGCGCCGAGCCGAACACGCAGGCCTGCGCCGTCGACCTCGCCCTGCCGGGCGTGCTGCCGGTGCTGAACGGCGAGGCGGTGGCCATGGCCATTCGCTTCGGCCTTGCCATCGGCGCGCAGATCGCGCCGCGCTCGGTGTTCGCGCGCAAGAACTACTTCTACCCGGACCTGCCCAAGGGCTACCAGATCAGCCAGTACGAGCTGCCCATCGTCGCCGCCGGCCACCTCGACATCACGCTGCCGGACGGCACCGAGAAGCGCATCGGCATCACCCGCGCGCACCTCGAGGAAGACGCCGGCAAGTCGCTGCACGACAACCTGCCGGGCGCGACCGGCATCGATCTGAACCGCGCCGGCACGCCGCTGATCGAGATCGTCTCCGAGCCCGACCTGCGCGGCGCCGCCGAGGCGGTGGCCTACCTCAAGAAACTGCACGCGCTGGTGCGGTATCTGGAGATTTCCGACGCCAACATGCAGGAAGGCTCGTTCCGTTGCGACGCCAACGTGTCGGTGCGCCGGCGCGGCGAGACGCGCCTTGGCACCCGCGCGGAACTCAAGAACATCAACTCGTTCCGCTTCGTCGAGCGCGCCATCGAGGTCGAGATCGAGCGCCAGATCGACCTGCTGGAAAGCGGCGGCCGGGTGGTGCAGGAAACCCGCCTGTACGACGCCGACCGCAACACCACGCGCGCCATGCGCGGCAAGGAAGAAGCCAACGACTACCGCTACTTCCCCGACCCCGACCTGCTGCCGGTGGAGGTGTCCGAAGCCTGGGTCGAGCAGCTGCGTGCCGGCCTGCCGGAGCTGCCGGACGCCAAGCGGGCGCGTTTGGCGCAGGCGTTCGGTCTGTCTGATTACGACGCCGGCCTGCTCACCGCCGAACGCGAGGTGGCCGATTACTTCGAGGCGACGCTGGCGGCCGGCGCCGAGCCCAAGCTCGCCGCCAACTGGATCAACGGCGAGCTCGCCGCCGCCCTGAACCGCGACGGCCTGCCTATTACCGCCTCGCCCGTCGGCCCCGCGGCGCTAGCCGGGCTGCTGGCGCGCATCGCCGACGACACCATCTCCGGCAAGATCGCCAAGGACGTGTTCGCCGCCCTGTGGCAGGGCGAGGGCACCGCCGACGCCATCATCGAGGCGCGCGGCCTCAAGCAGATCACCGATACCGGTGCCATCGAGGCCGCCGTCGATGCCGTGCTGGCCGCCAACCCAGATCAGGTCGAGCAGCTTCGCGCCGGCAAGGACAAGGTGCTCGGCTTCCTGGTCGGGCAGGTGATGAAGGCCACCCAGGGCAAGGCCAACCCGGCGCAGGTGAATGCGCTGCTGCGGGCGAAGGTCAGCCTCTAGGCGGTCCGCCTTCGCACGGGCAGCGGGCATTCACCAACGCCCGCCCGGGCAGGAACTCCGGTTACCCTGACCCCATCGGGTCGCGTTTCTTTGTCAGCCTGACTTCGCGCCAGGCGGACTGCTGACCCGCGGCCTCTCGTCGGAGCGTTGATGGACCACTTGCACGATCTGCCCCTGATCGGCGCCATGGGCATGGGCCTGCTGCTGGCCTTTCTGGCCGGGCTGGTGGCCGTGCGCCTGCGTTTGCCGGCGCTTGTCGGCTACCTGGTGGCGGGCGTTGCGATCGGTCCGTTCACGCCGGGCTTTGTCGCCGATCCGCACATCGCCGCGCAGCTGGCCGAGATCGGTGTGATCCTGCTGATGTTTGGCGTGGGCCTGCATTTTTCGGTGCGCGACCTGTGGGCGGTGCGGCGCATCGCCGTGCCCGGCGCCGTCGTGCAGATCGGTGTGGCGACCGCGCTCGGTGCCCTGCTCGCATCGCTCTGGGGCTGGAGCCTGACCGCCGGATTGATTTTCGGGCTGTGCCTGGCGGTTGCCAGCACGGTGGTGATCGTGCGCGCCTTCCAGGATCGCGGCTATCTGAATGGTCAGGCCGGGCGCATCGCGGTCGGCTGGCTGATCGTCGAAGACCTGGTCATGGTGCTCGCGCTGGTGGTGCTGCCGGTGCTGGCGGACGGCAGCTCCGAGGGACCGGCAGTGGCCGGGCAGGTTGGGCTTGCGCTGGCCAAAATCGGCCTGTTTTTCGCGCTGCTCTACAGCCTCGGCGTGCGCGTGCTGCCGTGGCTGTTCGGTGAGCTGGTGCGCAGCGGGTCGCGCGAGTTGCTGACGCTGTTCGTGGCGGTCGCGGCGGTGAGCGTGGCCTATGGCGCGGCGCTGGGATTTGGTGTGTCGTTTGCGCTGGGAGCCTTCCTGGCCGGCCTGGTGGTCAACGAGGCGGGCATCGGCTCGCGCATCCAGCACCAGGGCGAGGCGCTGGAGCACGTCTTCGCGGTGCTCTTTTTCGTCTCCGTGGGCATGCTTTTCAACCCCGCCGTGGTCACTCAGCGCCCGCTCGAGGTGCTCGCCGTGCTGGGCGTAATCGTCGTCGGCAAGTCACTGGCGGCGCTGGGCATTGTCGCCGCCATGGGGTATCCGCGGCGTACCGCGCTTACGGTATCGGCGAGCCTGGCGCAGATCGGCGAGTTCTCCTTCATCCTGGCCGGCATGGGCGTCTCTCTCGG
Organism: Pseudomonadota bacterium; assembly: GCA_049322795.1. Lineage (GTDB taxonomy): Bacteria > Pseudomonadota > Gammaproteobacteria > Immundisolibacterales > Immundisolibacteraceae > Immundisolibacter. The sequence continues at coordinate 235,984 of JBMOQH010000015.1, forward strand.
CCTGCTCGACGCCCACGCGCGCGACCTGATCCTGGCCGGCGCGTTGCTGTCGATTGCCATCAACCCACTGGTGTTCCACGGTGCACTAGTCGTCTCCGGCTGGGTTGAGCAGCGCAGCTTGGTCGCCCCCGCGGCGCCCCCTGCGCGAGCGCGCGTTCTTGTGGTCGGTTACGGGCGGGTGGGCCGACGCGTTGCCGAATTGCTGACAGGCGCCGGGGTCGCCGTCACCGTTGTGGATTTCCGGCGCGAAATGATCGAGGAACTCGAACAGGCCGGCGTGCCGGCGGTGCATGGCGAGGGGGCGATGGACAGTGTGCTCAGAACGGCCGGAATTGACGGTGCGGCGGCGCTGGTGCTCACCGGATCCGGCGCACGCGACATGGATTTGGTCCACGAGGCCGCGCGGCGTCTGAACCCGGCCGTGGCGATTCTGCGGCGGGCCGGTGCAGAACCGGTGGCCACCGATGAGCACACGCGGGTGTTCCAAGGCGAGCTTGAGCTGGCAGCGGCGATGGTCACCCACCTGTTGGATAGCTCGCCGTCCCCGGTGCCGGGGGCGCTGGCGGGCTGATCCTCAGAGCCCATTGACTGCCGGGGCCGTGCCCCCTCGGCGCCTCACCAGAACGCCCATAGCTGCCCGTCCTGCTCGCGGCTGGCCAGCGCGCGCAGCGGCCGGTTGCCCTTGGCGATGCAGGTGCCGCTGGCAAGGTCGAACACCCAGCCGTGGCGCGGGCAGCTCAGGCAGTCGCCGTCGATGGCAAGCTCCGGCATTTCGGTGCTCTGGTGCGGGCAGCGGGCGTCGTAGACCATGAGGTCCTCGCCGTGGCGGCTCACGAACACGGCGCGGCCGTCCGACACGCACCGCACCGTGCCGTTTGCCGGCAGCTCGGCGAGCGGCAATAGCGCGTGCCACTCGGGCACGTGGCCGAGTTGTTCGAGCCGGAACTCCGGCAGGTCGAGCGCCAGCAGCTGGTCCACCGCCCACACCACGCGCGTGAGACCGAGCATGGGAAAGGCCATCAGGAGCGCGTCCAGGATCTCGTCGGCGCTGGCGCCGCTGCGCAGCGCCCGCGTCAGGTACTGGCGAAAGCCGCGTTCGGTCTGGCTGTGCACCTTGCCGATCAGCGAGATCAGCGCCCGGGTCTTGGGGTCCAGCCGCCGGCCGGCGTTCTTCAGGAACGTGAAGTAGGCCTGCATGGCATCCGGGCGGGCCTGCAGCAGGTAATCGAGCGCCTGACTCATCCGGGAACCTCGGTCGGGACGGTGGGCGATGGGGCTGGGGCGGATTATCGGCCTGTGACTGGCGTTTTTTCCAAGGGCGGGCTGCGCGGTGCCCAGCCGCTACACTCGCCGGCCGGCTGTGGAGGAGAGCTGCCATGGAACTTGCCTTGAGCGGGAAGATCGCGCTGGTCACCGGCGCCAGCGAGGGTATCGGCCGCGCCATCGCCGAGGCGCTGGCGGCCGAGGGCGTGCACCTTTGCGTATGCGCCCGCCGCGCCGCGCCGCTGCAGGACCGGGCCGCGGCGCTCGAGCGCCAGCACGGCGTCCCGGTGCTGGCGGTCCCGGCCGATCTGTCCACCGAGGCCGGGGTCGAGGCGCTGGCCGGCGCGCACCGGGCGCGTTTCGGCGCCCTCGACATCCTGGTCAACAACGCCGGCTCGATCCGCGCGGGATCCCTGATCACCAAGCCGGAAGCGGAGTGGCAGGAGGATTTCGCGCTCAAGTTCTGGGGCTATGTGCGACTCACGCGGGCGGTCTGGCCGTGGCTCGTCGAGCGCGGCGGCGGGCGGGTGCTGAACATCGTCGGCGGCGCCGGCCGCCAGCCGAGCGCGGGGTATCTGGCCGGCGGGGCCGCCAACGCGGGTCTCATGAACCTGACCAAGGCGCTGGGCGACGAGGGCGCGCCGCACGGCATCCTGGTCAACGCCATCAACCCCGGGGCAGTGCGCACCGCCCGCTGGCAGAGCCTGATGCAGCGCCAGGCGGCCGAACGCGGCATCAGCGTGGCGGCGCTCGAGGCCGAACAGCTGGCGCACGTGCCGCTGCGCCGGGGTGGCGAGCCGGAAGAAATCGCCGCCGCGGCGGTGTTTCTGTGCTCCGGGGCGGCCAGTTACATCACCGGCACCACGCTGCAGGTGGACGGCGGTTACGCCCGCTGCATCTGACGGTGGCCGGATTCGCCGATCTGCTGCGGGATGGCCGCGCGCCGCTGTCGGTGACGCTGGGCCTGGGCATCGGCCTGCACGCCATGGACGTGTTTCTGGTGGCGACGGTGATGCCGAGCGTGGTGGCCGACCTCGGCGGCGTGCGCTATTACGCCTGGGTGTCGATGCTGTACATGGTCGGCTCCATCGTCGGCGCCGCCAGCGCCGGGCCGCTGCGCGGCGCCTACGGGTCGCGGCACGCCTTCCTGCTGGCCGGTGGGCTGTTCCTGGCGGGCTCGCTGGCCTGCGCGGCGGCGCCGCGCATGGAGCTGCTGCTGGCGACGCGCGCGGTGCAGGGTTTCGGCGGCGGGCTCATCGTGGCGCAGTCGATGGCGCTGGTCAGCGAGCTGTACACGGCCGAGCTGCGCAAGCTGATGCTGGCGTCGATTTCCGGCATGTGGGCGGCGGCCGCGCTGGCGGGCCCGGCGCTGGGCGGCCTGTTCGCGGAACTCGGCCTGTGGCGCGGCGCCTTCGGCGTGAATGTGCCGATCATCGCCCTGTTCAGCCTGCTGGCGGCGCGCCATCTGCCGCGAGCCGCGGCACAGCGCGCGCGGCAGCCGTTTCCGCTTGACCGCATTGGTCTCCTGGGGTGCGGGGTGCTCGGTGTGGCCGCCATCGGGCAACTGCCCGGGCTCGCCTGGCGCCTGATCGCGTTGATGCTGGCCCTGACCCTGGTCACGGCTGCCTTTGCCCGCGACCGGCGCAGTGCCGTGCGGGTATTTCCGCGCCGGGCCGCTTCCCTGCGCGCGCCGGTCGGGGTGGCCTACGGCCTGTTCGTGACATCGTCCATTCTGCATACCAGCATCACGGTGTTCGTGCCGCTGCTGATGCAGCAGGTCTACCACCTGCGACCGCTGCACGCCGGCTATTTCGCCAGCCTGCTGGCGGTCGGCTGGACCACCGCCTCGCTGACCACGGCGCACTGGCACGGCCGCGCGGAGCGGCGCGCCATCGTCGGCGGACCGCTGCTGATCCTGGCGATGACCGGCGCGCTGCTGGCCGGCTTTGGCGCACTGCCCGCCGCGGTGATGGGCGTGCTGCTGGTCGTGCTGGGCTTCGGAGTGGGTGCCCTCAGCATCCACCTGATCGCCTTCACCATGCAGCATGCCCAGCCCGGCGAGGAGAGCATCACCGCCAGCAGCATTCCCACGGTGCGCACGCTCGGCATTGCGTTCGGGTCGGCGCTGGCCGGCGTCATCGCCACCCTGGGCGGCTTGAGCGGGCAGGTGGATGGCGCCGTTGTGCAGGCGGCCGTCGGTGCGGTGTTCGTGGCGAGCCTGCTGGTGGCGGCCTTGCAGCTGGCGCTGGCGTGGCGCCTGCTGCGCCTCGCGCCCGCGAGAGTTGCGACTGGCTAGACCGGATCGGCGGCGCCCCCAGGCGATGAGGCCGATCGTCCGGCCACGCCCGCCCGCTTATACTGTGGCGCCACCCGCAACGGGTGGTCCCCCGGCCATCGCACGCCCGCAAGGCGTCTCACGCCCGGTGCCGGCGCCCATCCATGTGCGCCGGACCGCGCGACGCGTGGCCCCCGTTCCGACCTGCGCCAGTCCTTGCACCGGCATGCGGCGCAGCCACTCCACTGACTGTTCAGGTTCATGAAAGGCACCGTCAAGCGTTTTTATTTCCGCAAGGGTTTTGGTTTCATCGAGGGTGACCAGGGCACCGAGTACTTTTTCCATTACAGCGATTTCACCGGCGACAAGGACGCCCTGCGCCCCGGGCTCGCGGTGGAGTTCCAGCCACAGCAGGGCGACAAGGGCCCATGCGCGGTGGCCGTGGTGCTGCCGGGCGGCACGCCGGGCCCGGCACGGGCGCCGCGGCCGCCGAAGGCCGACCGGGCATCCGCCGCGCCGGCTGCAACGGGCAAGAGCGGGGCGATACCGTTCATTCTTGGGCTGGTCGTCGGCGTGGTGATCGGCTTTGCCGGGCACTGGCTGCTCACGCGGTAAGGTCGATCCGGCGGCGCGGTGACCGCGCCGCCCCTGCTTGGCGAGGAGGTTCAGATGCAGTTTCAGGACATTCGGGCGGCTGTCACCGGCGGTGCGTCCGGGCTTGGCCTTGCCACCGCGCGGCGCGTGATCGCGGCCGGCGGCCGGGCGCTGCTGCTGGACGTGAACGCCGAGGCCGGCGCCGCGGCGCTGCGCGAACTCGGCCCGCGGGCGCAGTTCGCGGCCGTGGACGTAACCAATGGGGACGCGCTGGAGGCGGCGCTTGCCGCCGGCGTGGCGGCCATGGGCGGGCTTGATCTGGCCGTCAGCTGCGCCGGTGTGGTCGGCGCCGGGCTCGCGCTCGGCAAGAACGGCCCGATGCCGCTCGAGCAGTTCGCCCGCACGATCCAAATCAACCTGATCGGCACGTTCAATTTGGTGCGCCTGGCGGCCTCGCACATGCAGAACAACGCGCCGCGCGCCGACGGCGAACGCGGCGTGATCGTCAACACCGCCTCGGTGGCCGCCTTCGACGGGCAGATCGGCCAGGCGGCCTATTCCGCCTCCAAGGGCGGCGTGGTTGGCATGACGCTGCCGCTGGCGCGCGAGTTCGCCCGCCACGGCATCCGCGTGGTCAGCATCGCGCCCGGGCTGTTCAAGACCCCGATGCTAGAATCGCTGCCCGAGTCGGTGCAGCAGAGTCTTGGCGCCAGCGTGCCGTTTCCGGCCCGCCTGGGCGACCCGGCCGAGTACGCATCGCTGGTCGAGGTCATCGTCGGGAACGTGCTGCTGAACGGCGAGACCATCCGCCTCGACGGTGCCATTCGCCTGGCGCCCAAGTAAGCCCGCAGCCCACTCACCGCGCGTATCCCACCATGAGCGACACCCACGGCGGCGCCTTTCTGGACCCGGCGCAGGCGCCGGACGCCATCTTCACACCCGAGGATTTCGACGCCGAGCAGCAGGCGCTGTTCGACACCGCCCGGCGCTTTTGCGATGGGCAGGTGTGGCCCCGGCTGGCCGACATCGAGGCCAAGACCCCCGGTGTGCTCGAAGGGCTGATGCAGCAGGCGTCGGAACTGGGCCTCACCATGCTCGACCTGCCGGAGGAGCACGGCGGGCTCGACCTGCCGCTGCCGGTGTCGATGCGGGTGCTCGAGAGCACCGGGCGCGAGCAATCCTTCATGCTGACGCTGATGGTGCAAAACGGCATCGGTTCGCTGCCGGTGGCGCTGTTCGGTACCGACGCCCAGAAGGCCGAATGGCTGCCCGGCTTTGCCAGCGGCGAGCGGCGCGGCTGCTATTGTCTGACCGAGCCCGGCTCGGGCTCGGACGCGCTGGCGGCGCGCACCACGGCGGTGCTGGACGGTGACCACTGGGTGCTCAGCGGCACCAAGCAGTTCATCACCAACGCCGGCATCGCCGACGTCGGCTTCGTGTTCGCCAGGGTGCAGGGCGAGGTGGACGGGCAGACCGGCTTCAGCTGCTTCATCGTGCCGTTCGACGCGCCGGGCGTGAGCCTGGGCGCCGAGGAGCACAAGCTCGGCATGTACGGTTCGTCCACGCGCCAGGTCATCCTGCAGGACGCGCGCATCCCGCGCGGCAACGTGCTGGGGCAGATCGGCCGCGGGCACGTGATCGCCTTCAACATCCTGAACAACGGCCGCTACAAGCTGGGCGGCACGGCGCTCGGCAGCGCCAAATGCGCGCTCGACGCGGCGCTCGACTACGCCGCCGGACGTCGGCAGTTCGGCCAGCGCATCGCCGACTTCGGCATGATCCGGCGCAAGATCGGCCAGGCCGCGGCCGACATCTATGCCGTCGAGAGCGCCATCTACCGCGCCGGCGGCGCCATCGACGCGCTGGCCAACGCGGGCGGGCGCACCGGCGAGGCCAAGCTCGCGGCGCTGCAGGATTTTGCGCTCGAGTGCTCGATCGCCAAGATCGCCGGCTCGGAGCTGCTCGGCCGGGTGGCCGACGAGGCGCTGCAGATGTTCGGCGGCTACGGGTTCCTGGAGGAATACCCGGCCGCCAAGTATTTGCGCGACGCGCGCATCGCCCGCATCTACGAGGGCACCAACGAGATCAACCGCATCGTCATGCCGCGCACGCTGCTGAAGAAGCTCGCCGCCGGCGAGCTGACGCTCGGCGCCGACAGCGGTGACGGCCCCGGGGACGGCCCGCTGGCCAGCCTGAAGGCGGCGCACGCGGCCTGTTTCAATGCCGCCGTGGAACGCCACGGCAGCGGCAAGGGCTTCGATGCCGACCAGGAACTCATGGCGCATCTGGCCGACATGATGACGGCTATTTACCTTGCCGAATCGACCGCACTGCGCGTCGCCCGCCACCCGCGCCGCCAGCCGGTGCACGACGACATCGCGCAACTGGTGCTGGCGCAGGCCGCGTCGCAGGTGGCGCAGCTGGCCGCCGAGGCGGCCACGCACCTTGGCATCGCCGCCCCGGCCGTCGCGCGCCCGGCCGCCGATGTGCTGGCGCTGCGCCAGCGCATCGCCGCGCACGTGGTCGACGCCGGCCGCTGCACCCTGTAACCCCGCCCGCCGCCAGGATCGTCATGAGCTACCAGCACGTCCAGTTCGAGGTGGCCGACCGCGTCGCCACGCTCACCTTCAACCAGCCGGAAACGCGCAACGCCATCAGCGACGAGGGCATGATCAACGAGATCGTGTCCGTGCTGTCGGACATTCCCGCCCGCCCGGACATCTCGGTGCTGATCGTCACCGGCGCCGGCGAGGCCTTCTCGTCGGGCGGCAACGTCAAGAAGATGCAGGCCAAGGACGGCATCTTCGCCGGCAGCGCCATGGACATCCAGCAGTCCTACCGGCTCGGCATCCAGCGCATTCCGCTGGCGCTGTACGAGCTCGAGGTGCCGGTGATCGCGGCCGTCAACGGCGCCGCCGTCGGCGCCGGTTTCGACGTGGCCATGATGTGCGACATGCGTCTGGCGTCCAGCACGGCGCGCTTTGGCGAGACCTTCCTGAACCTCGGCATCATCCCCGGCGACGGCGGTGCCTGGTTCCTGCCGCGGGCTCTGGGGCACCAGCGGGCGGCCGAGCTGACCTTCACCGGCCGTCTGGTGGATGCCGACGAAGCGCTGCGCCTGGGCATCGTGCTGGAAGTGCTGCCGCCGGCCGACCTCATGGCCCGGGCGCGCGATCTTGCCGCGCAGATCGCCGCCAAGCCGCCGCAGGCGCTGCGTCTGGGCAAGCGTCTGCTGCGCGCCGGGCAGGCCATGGACCTCAAACACTTCCTCGATTACTGCGCCGCGCTGCAGGCGGCCTGCCACGGCACCGCCGACCACGCCGAGGCGCTGACGGCCTTCTTCGAAAAACGGCCGGGCCGCTACCAGGGCCACTGAGCCGGCCGCCCGGAGGCGGCCACACCATGCTCGATTTTTCCCTGCCGCAGAAAATCGCCATCTGGGCGCTGCCGGTGCTGTTCGCCATCACCGTGCACGAGGTGGCGCACGGTTACGTCGCCAGTCGCCTTGGCGACCGCACGGCGCAGATGATGGGCCGCCTCACGCTGAACCCGCTCAAGCACGTCGATCCGGTCGGCACGGTGCTGGTGCCGCTGCTGATGCTGCTGCTGCCGGGCGGCTTTCTGTTCGGCTGGGCCAAGCCGGTGCCGATCGGCTACCGCAACCTGCACAACCCCAAGCGCGACATGGCCATCGTGGCCGCCGCCGGGCCGTTGTCGAACCTGCTCATGGCGCTGGGCTGGGCGCTGCTGCTGCGCCTGTCGGTGTCGTTCCTGCAGACGCTGCCGTGGGCGGCGCAGCCGCTGTTTTTCATGGCCCAGGCCGGCATCGCCATCAACCTCATCCTGATGGTGCTGAACCTGCTCCCGGTGCCGCCGCTCGACGGCGGGCGGGTGCTGACCGGCATCCTGCCGAACCCGCAGGCGGCGCGCTTCGCGGCCATCGAGCCCTACGGGCTGATGATCGTGCTGGCGTTGCTGCTGACCGGCGTGCTCGGCCGGCTGCTGCAACCGGCCATCGGCCTTTTGAACGAACTACTATTGACGCTGGTTGGCCTGGGAGGGTCCGCTTGAACGCTGACGATCGGGTTCTGTCCGGCATGCGTCCGACCGGACGCCTGCACCTTGGGCACTACCACGGCGTGCTCAAGAACTGGGTGCAGTTGCAGCACCAGCACCGCTGCTTCTTCTTCGTCGCCGACTGGCACGCGCTGACCACCGAGTACGAAAACCCGCAGCTGGTGGCGGCGCACACGCAGGACATGCTCGTCGACTGGCTGGCCGCCGGCGTCGATCCGGGCAGCGCGGTGCTGTTCGTGCAATCGCGCGTGCCCGAGCATGCCGAGCTGCATTTGTTGCTGTCGATGATCACGCCGCTCGGCTGGCTGGAGCGCGTACCCACCTACAAGGACCAGCAGGAGCAGTTGCGCGACAGGGATCTGGCGACCTACGGCTTTCTCGGCTACCCGCTGCTGCAGGGCGCCGACATCCTGGCCTACAAGGCCACGCTGGTGCCGGTAGGCGAGGACCAGGTGGCGCATCTGGAACTCACGCGCGAGGTCGCGCGGCGCTTCAATCACCTGTACGGCCGTGAGCCCGACTTCGAGGCCAAGGTGCAGGCCGCGCTGCGCAAGACCGGCAAGAAGCAGGCGCAACTGTACGAGGACAACCGCCGCGCCTACCAGGAACGCGGCGACCAGGAGGCGCTGGCGGTGGCGCAGGCGCTGATCCGCGGCCAGGCCAACATCAGCATCGGCGACCGCGAGCGCCTGCTGGGTTACCTCGAGGGCTCCGGCATCATCGTCCTGCCCGAGCCGCAGCCGCTGCTGACCGAAACCGCCAGGATGCCGGGGCTCGACGGGCGCAAGATGTCGAAGTCCTACGGCAACGCCATCGGCCTGCGCGAGGACGCCGATGCCGTCGCCCAGAAGATGCGCACCATGCCGACCGACCCCGCGCGGGTGCGCCGCAGCGACCCCGGCGATCCCGACAAATGCCCGGTGTGGGCCCTGCATCAGGTGTACTCGGACGAGGCTAGACGCGCCTGGGTGCAGGACGGCTGCCGCAGCGCCGGCATCGGTTGTCTGGACTGCAAGAAGCCGCTCATCGACGCCGTGCAGGCGGAGCTCGCGGTGTTTCGCGAGCGCGCGCGGCCGTTCGAGGACGACCCGGGTCTGGTGCGCGAGATCATCGCTGGCGGCTGCCAGCAGGCGCGCGAAGTAGCGCGCGAGACCCTGGACGAGGTGCGCCAGGTCATGGGGCTGGGCTACCGCTGAGCGCCGTGGACACCGAACCCGCGCAGCAGGAACTGCCGCTGGCGCGCGTGCACGGCGCGCCGCTGCTGCGCCTGCCGGAAGACCTCTACATCCCGCCCGACGCGCTTGAAGTGTTCCTGGAAGCCTTCGAGGGCCCGCTCGACCTGCTGCTGTGGCTGATCCGCCGCCAGAACCTCGACATTCTCGACATCCCGGTAGCGCAGGTCGCTGAGCAATACATGGCGTACGTGGAACTCATGCGCGAGCTGCGCCTGGAGCTGGCGGCGGATTACCTGGTGATGGCCGCGGTGCTCACCGAAATCAAGTCGCGCATGCTGCTGCCACGCCCCGAGGGCGACGCCGAAGAAGACGACCCGCGCGCCGCCCTGGTGCGCCGCCTGCAGGACTACGCGCGCTTTCGTCACGCCAGCGAAGTGCTGGCGCTGCGCCCACAGTTCGGGCGCGACGTGCTGCCGCTGGCAGTTGCCCCGCCACAGGATGAACGGCCTGCTGCCCAGCCGGAGGTGAGTCTCGCCGACTTGCTGGCGGCGATGACCGAGGTGCTTTCGCGCAGCGCGCTCAGCGCCCACCACCACGTGCGCCGCGAGCCGCTGTCGGTGCGCGAGCGCATGAGCCTGATCCTGGAACGCCTCGGTGCAGACGAATTCACGGCGCTCGCCACGCTGCTCGACGCCGCCGAAGGCCGCCCCGGCGTGGTGGTGAGCTTCATCGCCATCCTGGAGCTGACGCGCGAGCACCTGATCGATCTCGCCCAGCATGAGGCCTACGGGCCTATTTATCTGCGCCGGGCCGCCTGAATGGACCTGACGCGCATCATCGAAGCCGCGCTGCTGGTGGCGAGCGAGCCGCTCGACGTGGAGCGCCTGCGCGGTCTGGCGCCGGCCGGGCAGACGGTGAGCCGCGAGGACGTGCTGCGCGCCATCGACGAGCTCACGCTCGAGTGCGCCGGGCGGGCCCTCGAACTCGCCCACACCGCCGGCGGTTACCGCTACCAGGTGCGCGCGGCGTATGCCGACACGGTCGCGGCGCTGCTCGCCGAGCGGGCGCCGCGCTACTCGCGCGCCGTGCTGGAGACGCTCGCCATCATCGCCTACCGCCAGCCGGTGACGCGCGCCGACATCGAGGACATCCGCGGCGTGAGCCTGGGCAGCGGCATGATCAAGACGCTGATCGACCGTGGCTGGGTGCGCCTGCTGGGCCACCGCGAGGTACCGGGCCGCCCGGCCGTGTTCGGCACCAGCAAGGCGTTTCTGGACCACTTCGGCCTGCGTGGCCTCGGCGATCTGCCGGCGCTGGCGGACCTGGCCAACCCGGACGACGAGCGCATCGGCGACCTGCAACTGTCCATGCTGCCCGAGACGGATTGACCATGCGCAGTGACCACAAACCTGCCGCCGCCGAGCGGCTGCACAAGGTGCTGGCAACGCTGGGTCTTGGCTCGCGCCGGCAGATAGAGGACTGGATCCGCGCCGGGCGGGTGCAGGTGAACGGCGAAACCGCCGTCATCGGCCAGAGCGTGAGCAGCACCGACCGCATCGCCGTCGACGGTCAGCCGATAAGCCGTGTGGCGCCGCCCAAGCCGCGCCTGCTGCTGTACCACAAGCCGGAAGGCGAGCTGTGCACGCGCCACGATCCCGAGGGCCGGCCGACCGTGTTCGACCGTCTGCCGCCGCTGCCGAGTGGGCGCTGGATCACCGTCGGCCGGCTCGACATCAATAGCTCCGGCCTGCTGCTGCTGACCACCGACGGCGCGCTCGCCAACCGTCTCATGCACCCGTCCGGGCACCTGCAACGCGAGTATGCGGTGCGCGTCAGTGGCGAGGTGGACGGCCCCATGCTCGACCGCCTCACGCATGGCGTCGAGCTCGATGACGGTCCGGCGCGCTTTCTGAGCATCGCTGCGGCCGGTGGCGAGGGCCGCAACCGCTGGTACACGGTCATCGTGGACGAGGGTCGCAATCGTCTGGTGCGTCGGCTATGGGAGTCGCAGGGCGTCGTCGTAAGCCGCCTGCTGCGGGTGCGTTTCGGCCCACTGCAACTGCCGCGCGCGCTGGCACGCGGCCGTTTTCGCGACGCTACTGCGGCGGAGCTGTCCCGCCTCGCGCCGCCACCCGCGCCGCGGCCGAGCCGGCGTCCCGACGCAGCCGGCTTGAAACGGCCACGCGGGCGCAGGTAAGATTCGCCCCTTACTTTCAAACCGCCGGGCCCTGCCCGGCGTTTTTTTCAGGTCAGGACACAGCATCGATGGCACGGTATACCGGTCCCCGGCTCAGAGTAGTGCGGCGCTTCCAGCAGCAGCTGCCCGGCCTCACGCGCAAAACCGACGGCGTGCGCAGCAACCCGCCCGGCCAGCACGGCGCCCGCAAGGGCCGCGCCAGCGACTACCGCCTGCGCCTCGACGAGAAGCAGAAGCTCGTCTACAACTACGGCCTGGGCGAGCGCCAGCTGCGCAACTACTTCAAGACCGCCGCCCGTCGCAAGGGCGACACCGGCAAGAACCTGCTGGCGCTGCTCGAGTCGCGCCTGGACAACGTGGTGTTCCGCCTGGGCTTCGCGCCGACCATCCCGGCCGCCCGCCAGGTGGTCAAGCACGGCCACATCACGGTGAACGGCCGCCGCGTGGACGTGCCGAGCTACCCGCTGCGCCCGGGCGACACGATCGGTGTGTGCGAGGGCAGCCGTCAGCACCCGGTGATCGTCGAGACCCTGCAGTCGCCCTCGCTGAGCCTGCCGGACTATCTGGATCTGGACGCCGGCAAGATGGCCGGCACCTTCCGGCACCTGCCCGAGCGCGCCGACATTCCGCTCGAGGTGCAGGAAAACTTCGTCGTCGAGTACTACTCGCGCGTCAGCTGATCTGATGGAGCAAGCCAGAAATGGCTTGCCCGGCGATCGGGCATGTCGAGCCCGATGCTCGAAGGCCGTCGCGGACACGCGACAGGCCGAATTGAAAAAGGGCCGGACAGCCCGTTTTCAACGTTATGTTGGCGCGCGGCCCGGCCGCGCCCGAACCGGCCGTGCTCCACGCTCCTCACGGCCGGCACCGCATCCCGGAGAGGTGTCCGAGTGGTTGAAGGAGCACGCCTGGAAAGTGTGTATACGTCAAAAGCGTATCGAGGGTTCGAATCCCTCCCTCTCCGCCATTTCCGTCGCTTCGATGGCGGGCCTGCCAGTCTCCCCGCGGTGATAGCTCGTGAACCCCGCCAGGCCCGGAAGGGAGCAACGGTAGCGAGCGATTCAGGTGCCGGGGTCCGGCTGGCAGGTTCCGCCGCCATTCATGAACCGCTGGACAATGCCGTCAGGCAATCGTCCAGCTGGCTGCCGCGCGGTGCACGCCTGCGCTGCGCTCCATCGATTGGGAGCACGGGCGCTCGCTCAACGCCGGGGCGCACCGTCCCGGACCTCGCGCGCCGGAAACGACCCTCCCCTGACTGCCCATGAGCTACCAGGCCCTCGCCCGCAAGTGGCGCCCGCGCCGCTTTGCCGACATGGTCGGCCAGGAGCACGTGCGCCGGGCGCTGGGCAACGCCCTGGCCGGCGATCGCCTGCACCACGCGTATCTGTTCACCGGCACGCGCGGCGTCGGCAAGACCACCGTGGCGCGGGTGTTCGCCAAGGCGCTCAACTGCGAGCAGGGCGTCAGCGCCGAGCCGTGCGGTGAGTGCGCCGCCTGCACGGCCATCGACGCCGGGCGCTTCATGGACCTGATCGAGGTGGATGCCGCCTCGCGCACCGGCGTGGACGACACCCGCGACCTGCTGGAAAACGTCCAGTACGCACCCACGCAGGGCCGCTACAAGGTGTACCTCATCGACGAGGTACACATGTTCTCCAAGAGCAGCTTCAACGCGCTGCTGAAGACACTCGAGGAGCCGCCGCCGCACATCAAGTTCCTGCTGGCCACCACCGACCCGCAGAAGATTCCCGCGACCATCCTGTCGCGCTGCCTGCAATTCAACCTGCGCGCGCTGACGCCGGAGCAGGTGGCGGGCCAGCTCACGCGTATCCTGCACGCCGAGCAGATCACACCCGACGCGGCGGCGGTCGAGCTGCTTGCCCGCGCCGCCGCCGGCAGCATGCGCGATGCACTCAGCCTGCTCGATCAGGCGCTGGTGCATGGCAACGACGAATTACGGGCCGATGCGGTGCGCGCCATGCTGGGCACGCTCGACCGCAGCCATGCACCGCGCCTGCTCGACGCGCTCGCCGCCGGCGATGGCCCGGCGCTGCTGGCGGCGCTTGCCGAAGCGAGCGCGCAGGCGGCCGATCCGGGTGCGGTGCTCGACGACCTGCTGCGCTTGCTGCACCAGATCGCCCTGTGCCAGGCCGTGCCCGGCGCCACGCTGGCCGCCGATGCCGACCCCGAGGTGGTGCACGCGCTCGCCGCGCGGATGCCGGCCGAGGACGTGCAGCTCTACTACCAGATGGCGCTGCTTGGCCGGCGTGACCTGCCACTCGCGCCCGACCCCACGAGCGGGCTCGAAATGCTGCTGCTGCGTCTGCTCGTATTCCGCCCGGCAGGCGGCAGCGAAGCCAGCGCATCGCCACCGGCCGCGCGCCGTGTGCCGGCGCCCCAGCCCGCCGCGCCGCCTGTGGCACAGGCGGTGCCCAAGTCCGCTCCGGCGGCCGAATCTGCCCCTGCCGTGCTGCGGACAACCGACGCGCCCGCCAGCACGGCACCCGGCGGCACCGGTGACGACTGGGCCGTCATCGTGCCCAGGCTCGGCCTGCGCGGCGCGGCGCGGCAACTCGCCGAGCATTGCGTCCTGCGCGGACGTCAGGGCGAGCATTTCGACCTTGCGGTGGACGCCCGAAGCCGCAGCCTGTTGACGCCCGCGACGCGCGAGGCGCTGATCGAGGCGCTGTCGAAATTGACCGGCGGACCGGTGCGCGTCGATTTCGGCACCGAAGCTCAGGCGGTCGATACCCCGGCGCAGCAGGCCGCCCGCGCCGATGCCGCGCGCGCGGCGCAGGCGCGCGAAGCGCTGGAAAGCGATCCGGTGGTGCGCGGCCTGATGCAGACGCTCGACGCGCGCCTCGTCGACGGCTCCGCCAGCGCCGACTGACGCCCTCGGTACACTGCGCCGCAACAGCACCCGGAGGAACGCCCATGAAAGGCAACATGAACCAGCTCATGCAGCAGGCGCAGCGCATGCAGGAAGCCATGCAGAAGGCGCAGCAGGCGCTCGCCTCCATCGAGGTCAACGGCGCCGCCGGCGGCGGCCTGGTCACCGTCACCATGAGCTGCAATCACCAGGTGCGACGGGTCGCCATCGACCCCAGCCTGGTCGGCGATGACCGCGACATGCTCGAGGATCTGGTCGCCGCCGCCGTGAACGACGCCCTGCGCAAGGTGGAACAGGCCACGCAGGAGCACATGGGCGGCGCGCTCGGCGGCTTCAAGCTGCCGGGCATGAACCTGCCGTTCTGACGCCGGCGTGGCGCAAGGACTGGTCGAAGCCCTGACGGCCGCCCTGCAGCGCCTGCCGGGCGTGGGCCCCAAGTCGGCGCGGCGCATGGCGTTTCACCTGCTGGTGCGCGACCGCGACGGCGGCCGCCGGCTGGGGCAGGTGTTGCTGGACGCCATGGCGCGTGTCGGCCGCTGCCAGCAGTGCCGCAATCTCACGGAGCTCGACATCTGCGGCCTGTGCAGCACGCCGCAGCGCGACCGCAGCCTGCTGTGCGTGGTCGAGAGCCCGGCCGACGTGCAGGCCATCGACCAGGCGAGCGGTTTTCAGGGCCTCTACTACGTGCTGCACGGGCATCTGTCGCCGCTGGACGGCATCGGCCCCGAGGAACTCGAGCTCGAGCGGCTCGAAGCGCGCCTGGACGCAGGCGAGGTGCGCGAGCTGATCCTCGCCACCAACCCCACCGTGGAAGGCGAGGCGACCGCCCATTACATCGCCGAGCTCGCCCGCGCCCGCGGCATCCGCAGCACGCGCATCGCCCACGGCGTGCCGCTGGGCGGCGATCTTGAATTCGTCGACGGCGGCACGCTGCGCCAGGCCCTGCTCGGCCGGCGCGACTACGGCGCCTGAGGTGCCTCCCGCAAGGCGGCTGGGGCCTGCGTGCTATAGTCCGCGCCCCCCGATTGCCCCGCGCCGCCGCCTTGCAGGCCGGCCGACGCCCGCCGTGGATTCCCGATGCCCGCAGCCAAAGCCGGTCCGTTGATCTGGATCGATCTTGAAATGACCGGTCTGAACACGGCCTGGGACGGCATCATCGAGATCGCCACCGTGGTCACGGATGCCGACCTCAACATCATCGCCGAGGGTCCGGTGCTGGCCATCCACCAGCCGGAGGACATGCTGGCCGGCATGGACGAGTGGAACACCCGCCAGCACACCAAAAGTGGCCTCGTGGAACGGGTGCGCAGTTCGACCATCACCGAAGCCGAGGCCGAGCGCCAGACCATCGACTTCCTGCGCCGGCACGTGGCGCGCAACGAGTCGCCCATGTGCGGCAACAGCATCTGCCAGGACCGCCGCTTCATGGCGCGCCTGATGCCGGAACTGGAAGCCTACTTCCACTACCGCAACCTCGACGTCAGCACGCTGAAGGAACTGGCCATGCGCTGGGCGCCCGACGTGCCGGCGGCATTCAAGAAGCGCGCCTCGCACCTGGCGCTCGACGACATTCACGACTCGATCCGCGAGCTGCGCCACTACCGCGAGCATTTGCTGAAGGTGTAGGTAGCGAACAGGCGTCCGCTACGGCGCCCCCGCCGCGAAATCTCCCCGGCTCCGCTCGTTCGGCCCGCGGGCGGGCCTCCCACAAAGCCTGTCTGCGCCATCCCGGCGAGTCCTGCGGACCCGCTTTCAGGCGTTCACGCCGTCGTGCCAGAGCTTGTACGTGATGGCGTCCGACAGCGCCTGCCAGGACGCCTCGATGACGTTGGTGGAGGCACCCACGGTGGTCCAGCGCCGCCGGCTGTCGTCGCTGCACTCCAGCATCACCCGCGTGACCGCCCCGGTGCCGGCGCCCGATTCCAGAATCCGCACCTTGTAGTCGGTCAGTAGCAGGCCGGCGAGGTCCGGATAGGCGGCCGCCAATGCCTGGCGCAGCGCCAGATCCAGCGCGTTGACCGGGCCGTTGCCCTCGGCCACGGTCATGTGCACCTGCCCGCCGACGCGCACCTTCATGGTCGCCTCGGACAGCGTCACCAGCCGGCCGTCCACCCAGCGCCGCTCGTCGATGACGCGAAAGCTGTCGAGCTCGAAATAGCCGGGCAGGCCCTGCAGCAGCCCCCGCGCCAGCAGTTCGAAACTGGCCTCGGCGCCGTCGTAGGTGTAGCCCTCCAGCTCGCGCGCCTTGACCTGTTCCACCAGCTGGCCGACGCGCGGGTCGTCGGGCGGCAGCTTCAGGCCCACCTCGTCCAGCAGCGCCAGCACATTGGCCCGGCCGGCCTGGTCCGACACCAGAATCTTGCGGTGATTGCCGAGCAGCTCCGGCGCGACGTGCTCGTAGCTGCGCGGGTCCTTTTCCACCGCGGACACGTGCAGGCCGCCCTTGTGGGCGAACGCGTTCTCGCCGACGTAGGGCGCGTGGCGATTGGGCGGGCGGTTCAGGCGCTCGTCGACGAAGCGCGAGGCGTGCGTCAGGTGTTTGAGGTCATCCGCGCCCAGGGCGGTTTGATAGCCGAGCTTCAGCATCAGCGTCGGCAGCAGCGAGATGAGATTGGCGTTGCCGCAGCGCTCGCCCAAGCCATTCAGCGTGCCCTGCACCTGCCGCACGCCGGCCTGCACGGCAGCCAGGCTGTTGGCGACGGCGTTTTCGGTGTCGTTGTGGCAGTGGATGCCGAGCCGTTCGCCCGGGATGACTTTCGCCACCTCACCGACGATGGCCTCGACCTCGTGCGGCAGCGTGCCGCCGTTGGTGTCGCACAGCACCATCCAGCGGGCGCCGCCGCGCTGGGCGGCCTTCAGGCACTTGAGCGCGTAATCCGGGTTGGCCTTGTACCCGTCGAAGAAATGCTCGGCGTCGAAGATCGCCTCGCGCCCGGCCGCGACGCACGCCGCCAGGCTGTCCTCGATCATGGCGAGGTTCTCGTCTAGCGTGGTGCGCAGGGCGACCGTGACGTGAAAGTCCCAGGTCTTGCCGACCAGACAGATGGCCGGCGCGCCGCTGCCCAGCAGTCGCTGCAGGCCGGGGTCGTCGGCCGCGGTGCGGCCCGGCCGGCGCGTCATGCCGAACGCCACCAGGCGGGCGCGCCTGAAACTCGGGGCGGCGGCGAACACCGCATCGTCGGTGGGGTTGGCGCCCGGCCAACCGGCCTCGATGTAATCGATGCCGAGGTGGTCTAGCTCATGCGCGATGGCGAGCTTGTCGCCGACGGAGAAGTCGATGCCCTGCGTCTGCTGGCCGTCGCGCAGCGTGCTGTCGTAAAGAAAAATGCGCGGCGCGGACACGGCGGGATACCTGAAATCAAACGAAGCGTGGATTTTACGCGCCCTTGCCCATTGCCCCGGCGTTCTCCAAGGCGCCCGTTGTACTTGCGGCGGACCCGGCGATGACGCGGCTGGCACAATGCGCGCACCCTCATTCTGGAACAATGAACCATGCACCGCTTGCTGGCCTGCCTGTTTGCTCTGAGCCTTGGTCTGGGCGCGGCGGCACAGGCTGGCGTGGACCATCTGCCGGAGGACGTCAGCTTCACCGTGGTCGATGGCCGCGTGCTGGAAGCCAAGGCCCTGCGGGGCGAACCACTGCTGGTGGTGTTCTGGGCCAGCACCTGCGCGCCCTGCATCGCCGAGATGCCGGACCTGGTGGCGTTGTACGAGGACCTGCACCCCAGGGGCTTCGAGCTGATCGCGCTCGCCATGCCCTACGACCCGCCGAACCGGGTACTGGCCGCCCGCGAGGTGCTGGAAATGCCCTTCCCGGTGGCCATCGACGTCAACGCGGCGCTGGTGCGCCGGCTCGGCGTGCCACCCCAGACGCCGCAATTCCTGCTGATCGACGCCACCGGCGACGTGGTGGCCGTGCACAATGGCGTGTGGCCGATCAAGCAGCTGCGCGCGGCAATCGAGTCACTGCTCGACAAGCAAAACGGCTGAGGAGAACCGCGAATGCTGTGGTTGAAGGCGCTGCACGTGATCGCCATGGTGGCCTGGTTCGCGGGGTTGTTCTACCTGCCGCGGCTGTTCGTGTACCACGTCGATTGCGCGGACGAGGCGGGACGCCGACGCTTCGAGCTCATGGAGCGCCGCCTCTATCAAGCCATCATGACCCCGGCGGCGGTGGTCACCGTGCTGGCGGGTCTGTGTCTTCTGGTGGGCTATGCGTGGGGCCTGTACGCCCGCGCGGGCTGGCTGCACGCCAAGCTCACGCTGGTGGCGCTGCTGGTCGTATACCACTGGCTGTGCGGACGCCATCGCCTGGCATTGCGCGATGGCCGCAACACGCGCAGCGCGCGCTATTTTCGCGTCTTCAACGAAATCCCGACGCTGATCCTGATCGCGGTGGTGTGCCTGACCATCATCAAGCCGTTCTAGGGCCCGGGCGAGCGTCCGACAGCCGGTAGCGCTGACCGGGTAGCGATGGCTGACATCCGCTGCCCACTGTGTTGCGCCAATATGTGGTACGTGATTTGCTTGGCGCCAATCGCGAGCAGGCACGCCACCCCACCGGATCATGACCGCCACCCACACGGCTTTCCACGAAATCACCGCCTTGCTGGTGCTGGGGGCAGCACTGGGTTTCATCGGGCAGTGGCTGCGCCAGCCACTGATCGCTGCCTTCATCGTGGCTGGCATCATCGCCGGCCCGAACGTGCTCGGCGTGATGTCGGACCCCGCCCAGGTGCAGCTTCTGGGGGAACTCGGGGTCGCGGTGCTGCTGTTTCTGGTTGGCCTGAAGCTAGACCCCGGCCTGTTGCGTACGCTGGGGCCGGTGGCGCTGCTCACCGGGGGCGCGCAGGTACTGCTGACGGCGCTCATCGGCGCCGGCCTTGCCATGGCGCTCGGCCAGCCACCCCAGACGGCCGCGGCGATCGGCCTCGCACTGACCTTCTCCAGCACCATCATCGTCATCAAGCTGCTGTGGGACAAGGGCGAGGTGGACTCGCTGCACGGCCGCGTCGCGCTCGGCCTGCTCATCGCCCAGGATCTGCTGGTGGTGGTGCTGATGGGCGTGCTCGCCGGCATGCGCGGCGCCGCAGGTGGCGCAGGGGGCGGCCTTGCCCTGGCGGCGCTCGGCGCAATCGGGCTGCTGTTGGTGGTGCTGGTGTTCATGCGCTTTCTGGCCAGAGGCCTGCTGGCACGCGTGGCACGTTCGCCGGAGCTGCTGGTCACGTTCGCCCTGGCCTGGGCGGCGCTGCTGGCCGGCTTCGCCGATACCTTCGGGCTTGGCAAGGAGCTGGGCGGCCTGATGGCCGGTGTGGCGCTGGCCGCGACGCCGTTTCGCGAGGCGATCGCCTCGCGTCTGGCGAGCGTGCGCGACTTTCTGCTGCTGTTCTTTTTTGTGAGCCTGGGTGCCAGTCTCGATTTCGGCGCCCTGCACGGGCAGCTGGTTCCAGCGCTGGTGCTGTCGGCCTTCGTGCTGATCGGCAAGCCACTGATCGTGCTGCCCATCCTGATGGCGGCCGGCTACGGCCGGCGCACGGCCTTCATGGCCGGCGCGACGCTGGGGCAGATCAGCGAGTTCTCGCTGATCCTGACCGCGCTGGCCCTGCAGGCTGGCCTGCTGGACGCCACCGCCCAGGCGCTGGTGACCGTGGTCGGCCTGGTCAGCATCGGCCTCAGCACCTACCTCATCACCTACTCGGGCGGCCTGTACGCCCGTGTCGACCCGTGGCTGGCGCGGTTTGGCGGCGAGGCGTCGCGCCGCGAGGCGCCGAGCGAGGCGCTCGCACCGACCGACGTGATCCTGTTCGGCCTCGGCCGCTACGGCACCTTTATCGCAGAGGGCCTGAACGCGCGCGGCCTGAGTGTTCTGGGTGTGGATTTCGACCCGCAGATGGTCAGTCGCTGGCGGGCGCGCGGACTCGACGCCCACTACGGCGATGCCGCCGACCCGGACTTCGGCAAGGCACTGCCGCTGGCGAGCGCCAAGTGGGTGGTGTGCGCCATCCCTGTCCACGGCGGCAGCCTCACCCATGATGACCCGCGCCTGGCTCTGGTGGACGCCCTGCGCAATCAGGGTTACCGGCAACGCATCGCGGTCGCCATCCAGCAGCCCGAGGACATGCGCGCGCTCTACAACCGCGATGTGGACCTGATCCTGCTGCCGATGGCTGACGCCGCCGCCGAAGCGGTGGACCTCATCACCGGCGAGACAGGCGACGCCGAGCGCGCGCAGCGCGATCGTCTGCTGGAGACGCGCGAGGCCTGACAGGCACCGCACCGCGACCGGCGCCACGCAGGCCGGCCGCTCGCGTGCTCAGGCGCTCTCCAGCACCACCATCGCCACCGCGCTCTCCTGCTCGTCGGCAAGACTCAAATGCCAGGCGACGATGCCCCGACGCGCGCAGTGCTCGGCGGCGGCGCCGGACAGCTCCAGCAACGGACGACCCGCCCCGTCGTGACGCACGGCGATCTGCGGCAGCGTCACGCCTTGGGCGATGCCGGTACCGAGCGCCTTGCCGAAGGCCTCCTTGGCGGCGAAGCGCTTGGCCATGAAGGCGGCCGGCGCCGGCGCGGCGCGGTAGTCGGCGAGCTCCGATTCCGCCAGCAGGCGGCGCGCGAAGTGCTCGCCGTGCTGCTCCAGCACGCGCGATATGCGCGCCACGGCCACGATGTCGACGCCGATGCCGGCGATCACGACCGCGCCCCGGCGATGGCGGCCCGCATCTCGGCCACCGCCGCACGCAGGCCGACGAACACCGCGCGCGCCACCAGCGCATGGCCGATGTTGAGCTCGGCGATGCCGGGCAGGGTGGCGATGGCGGCCACGTTGTCGAGGTTGAGACCATGCCCGGCGTTGACGGTGAGGCCAAGACGGCGGCCGTGGGCGATGGCCGCCCGGATGCGCTCGAGTTCCGCCGCCTGCTCCGCGGCATCGTCGGCCTCGGCGTAGCGCCCGGTGTGCAGCTCCACCAGCGGCGCGCCGCAGCGGCGCGCCGCGTCGAGCTGGGCCGGGTCGGGGTCGATGAACAGCGACACCTGCACGCCGGCCGCGGCGAGTCGGGCCACCGCCTGCGCCACGCGCGCCTCCTGACCGGCCACGTCGAGACCGCCCTCTGTGGTCAGTTCCTCGCGCCGTTCCGGCACCAGGCAACAGTCGGACGGGCGCAGCGGCGCGGCGATGGCGACCATCTCGTCGGTGACCGCCATTTCGAGGTTCAGCCGGCACGGCAGGCGCTCGCGCAGCGCCCACACGTCGGCGTCCTGGATGTGCCGGCGGTCCTCGCGCAGGTGCACGGTGATGAAATCGGCGCCGCCGGCCAGCGCCTCGAAGGCGGCCTCGATCGGCGATGGATACGGTGTGTGGCGCGCCTGCCGCAGCGTGGCGACGTGGTCGATGTTGACGCCGAGCAGCGGCGCGGGAGTGGCGGTGCTTGTGGTCATGGTGAGTCAGCTTCGGGGTGCCCGCGCCCGGCCAGCGCCCGGAACAGCGCCCGGCTTTTCAGCGGCCGGTCGCCGAAATGCCAGGCGAGCTGGGCGCGCAGCAAGCGCTTCAGGGCCGGCCAGTGGGCGGGATCGTCGAGCGTATCCGCGTGCAAAGCCAACAGCGCCGCGCCCGGCAGCGCCCCGTCCGGCGCCGGCACGGCGCCGTGTTCGGGGCGATAGTCGTAGCGCGCGACGGCATCGATAGGCGTCCCGCCGGCATCGCGTTCCAGCATCAGGCCGTACCCCAGCCCGGCCAGCAGATTGCGCTCGAAGCGCCGCAGCGCGGGCTCGATGGCAGCCGTGCCCAGCGTCGGCAGCGCGGCCACGTAGGCGTCATAAACCTCAGGGTGCGGGTCCAGGCGCGCGCAGGCGCGCAGCAGGAGTTCATTCAGATAAAACGCGGCCGCCAGCGCGGCGCCACGCGGCGGATCGGCGTAGCCGTCGGGCTCGGCCTGGGTGAGGGTCTTGAGCTCCGCCGCGCCGGACCAGGACAGCAGCAGCGGCGTGAACGGCTGCAGCACGCTGGCCAGCTTGCCGCGCCCGCCGCGCGCCACCAGACCCAGCCGTCCGTGCTCGCGGCTGAAACACTCCAGCAGCAGGCTGCTGTCGCGGTACGGGCGGCGGTGCAACACGTACGCTGCCTGCAGCAGCACCGGCGCCTGACCGGTAGAACGGGCCGTTGCCATGTCGTGGCGCGGTCAGTCGCCCTGATAGCCGAGCGTGCGCAGCGCGACGTCGTCGTCGGTCCAGCCACTTTTCTCGCGCACCACCAGCTGCAGGAACACATGCGTCTCGAGCAGCTTCTCGAGGTCGGCGCGCGCCTCGCTGCCGATCTGCTTGAGCATGGCGCCACCCTTGCCGATGACGATGCCCTTGTGGCTGGGCCGCTCGACCCAGATGATGGCGCTGATTTCGGTGCGTTCCGGTTGCTCGACGAAGCTCTCGACCGCCACCGTGCACACGTAGGGCAGCTCCTGGTGCAGGTGGCGCATCAGCTTCTCGCGCACCAGCTCGGATGCCATGAACGACAGGCTGCGGTCGGTGACCTGGTCTTCCGGGAACAGCGGCCCGCCGGCCGGCAGTAGCCGGCCGACGACCTCGACCAGACGATCGACGTTGTGGCCCTTGCGCGCCGACACCGGCACGATCTCGGCAAAGCAGCCGGCCGCCCCAAGGCGTTCCATCTGCGCCAGCAGCGCCGTCTTGTCCGGCACCAGATCGGTCTTGTTGATCACCGCCAGCGCCGGCCGGCCGCTGGCCTTGACCAGCTCCAGCACGCGCTGATCGTCGGCAGTCCAGTGCGTGCCCTGCACCAGCATCATGACCAGGTCCACGCCCTCGAGCGCGCCGGCCGCGGTGCGGTTCAGGTACCGGTTCAGCGCCCGGCCCTCGCCCGGGTGGATGCCCGGCGTGTCGACGAACACCGCCTGCACGCCGCCCTCGGTGCGGATGCCGAGCAGGCGATGGCGCGTGGTCTGCGGCTTGGGCGAGGTGATGGCGAGTTTCTGGCCGACCAGGCGATTGAGCAGCGTCGACTTGCCGACGTTCGGTCGACCGACGATGGCGACGGTGCCCGCCCGCTCGACGGGAGATGGGTGCGATGCTGATTCAGTCATGTCCTTGCAATTGCTCCAGCGCGACCGCCGCCGCCGCCTGCTCGGCACCGCGCCGCGTGCCACCGGTGCCGCGACACGGTTCGGGCAGCGCCGCCACGTGGCATTCAACCGCGAATTGCCACACGCCCGCGCGTTCCTGCTCTTCGACCAGATGGTAATGCGGACGCTCCAGGGCGCGGCTTTGCAGCCACTCCTGCAGGCGGGTCTTGGGATCCTTGAGCGTCTCGCCGGGTTTCAGGGCGTCGAGGGCCGGTTGCATCAGCTGCAACACGCGCTCGCGGCACACCTCGATGCCGGCGTCGAGATAGATGGCGCACAGCACCGCCTCGAAGGCATCGGCCAGGATCGACAGGCGACGCTGGCCGCCGGTCTTGCGCTCGCCAAGGCCAAGCTCCAGAAACTCGCCAAGACGCAGCTCCGCGGCCGTCGCGCCCAGCGCCGCGCCGTTCACCAGCCGGGCCCGGAGCCGCGTCAGCTCACCCTCGCTGGCGTCGGGGAAACGCTGCACCAGCGCCTCGGCAATCACGAAGCCGAGCAGCGCATCACCCAGGAACTCCAGCCGTTCGTTGTGCTGACGCCGGGCGCTGCGGTGGGTGAGCGCCCGGCGCAGCAGGGCGGGATCGTTGAAACGATGGCCCAGGCGCAGTTGCAGCAGGTCGAGCGGCGTCGTCAACTGTCCCCGGGCACGGTGCCCTCGACTTGCAGCTCGTGCCGGAAATGCATCATCACGCTGATGTTGAAGAACACCGGCTTCGTGTAGTCGTATTCGACCACGATGCTCTTCTTGCCGGTTTTCTTGTCGTAACCGAGCTTCAGGCTGTCCCTGGTCGGCGTTGGCGTGTACAGGCCGCTCATGTCGAAGCGCTTCTCGAGCAGGCTCCACACCGCCGGCTTGCCCATGAGGCCGATGGTCGAATCCTCGGCCAGTGAGTTGACCGCCTTGCGCACGGCGAAGGCCTCGTAATAGCCCGGGTACATGGCCAGACCGATCATGAAAAACACCACCGCGACAGCGAGGGCGATGGCCATGGAAAAAATGGACCAGCCTCCCTGGCGGGTGGCAGCGCGGCATTGCATGAACGAGTCCTCCCTGTGCTGGGCCGCCATCGCGCGGCCGCTGCCATTATCAACCGCCCGGTGTCCAGACGCCGGGCTCACGGAATGCTGTCACCGATGCGCCGCCAGTTGACGGCAAACCGCCCGCCGTCCCAGCTCATCCAGATGAAAAACGCCTTGCCGACCAGGTTCTGGTCCGGCACGAAGCCCCAGTAGCGGCTGTCCTTGCTGTTGTCGCGGTTGTCGCCCAGGACGAAATACTGCCCGTCCGGCACCACCACCTCGCCCTGCGGACTCGGCCGCTGCGGCATCCACTGCACCTCGTACCGATGCTCGCCCAGGTGCTCGGGCAGGCGCAGGAATTCGACGCCGTCGTCCTGCGCCGGCTGCGCGGCATCGCGCTGCGTCACCGGCTCGCCGTTCACGTACAGCACCTTGTCGAAATAGCCGATGCGGTCGCCGGGCACGCCGACCACGCGCTTGATGTAGTCGGTCGACGGGTCCGGCGGGTAGCGGAACACCACCACGTCGCCGCGCTGCGGGCTGCCGAGATCGATGATCTTCTTGTCGATCACCGGCAGGCGGATGCCGTAGGTGAACTTGTTGACCAGGATGAAGTCGCCCACGTGCAGCGTCGGCAGCATGGAGCCCGACGGGATGCGGAACGGCTCGACCAGGAACGAGCGCAGCAGGAACACGGCCAGGATGACCGGGAAGAACGAGCGCCCGTACTCCACCCACCAGGGCATTTTTTCCGGCGGCGTGCCGGCCGCCGTGCGGTGGCGCGCCAGCCAGATCGAGTCCACGGCCCAGATGATGCCGCTCACCACCAGCAGCACGAACAGCAGCAGCGCGAAGTCCACGTTTACTTGTCCTTGCCGGTGTGCAACACGGCCATGAAGGCCTCCTGCGGAATCTGTACGTTGCCGACCTGCTTCATGCGTTTCTTGCCCTCTTTTTGTTTTTCCAGCAGCTTGCGCTTGCGCGTGATGTCGCCGCCGTAGCACTTGGCGGTGACGTTCTTGCGCAGCGCCCGCACCGACTCGCGGGCGACGATCTTCGAGCCGATGGCGGCCTGGATCGGCACCTCGAACATCTGCTTGGGGATCAGCTCCACCATCTTGGACACCAACTCGCGGCCGCGCTGGGCGGCGCTGTGACGGTGCACGATGGCCGACAGCGAGTCGACCTTGTCCTTGTTGACCAGCACGTCGAGCTTGACCAGATCCGCCGGCTCGAAGCGCGTGAACTCGTAGTCGAACGAGGCAAAGCCGCGGCTGACCGATTTCAGGCGATCGAAGAAATCCGCCACCACCTCGGCCGCCGGGATGTCGTACTGCACCGACACCTGGCCACCCAGGTGACTCATGCGGGTCTGGCGACCGCGCTTTTCCTCGCACAGCGCCAGCACGGCGCCCAGATACGCCGGCGGCACCAGGATGCTGACGGCCAGGATCGGCTCGCGAATCTCGTCGAGCGCCGACGGGTCCGGCAGCTTGGCCGGATTGTCGACCAGCAGCACCTCGCCGGCGCGCGTCCGCACCTCGTACAGCACGGTGGGCGCGGTGGTGATGAGCTCGAGGTTGTACTCGCGCTCGAGGCGCTCCTGCACGATCTCCATGTGCAGCATGCCCAGAAACCCGCAGCGAAAGCCAAAGCCGAGCGCCTGCGAGGTTTCGGGCTCGAAGCTGAGTGCCGCGTCGTTCAGGCGCAGCTTGCGCAGCGCCTCGCGCAGGCCCTCGTAGTCGGACGAGTCGACCGGGAACAGGCCCGCGAACACGCGCGGCTTGACGCGCTGGAAGCCCGGCAGCGGCGCCGGTGCCGGCCGCGCATCCTCGGTGATGGTGTCGCCGACCGGCAGGGCGTCGATGTCCTTGATGCCGGCGATCACGATGCCGGCCTCGCCGGGGCCGAGCTCCGGCACGTCACGCCGCTTGGGCGTGTGGATGGCGAGCCGGTCGATGCCGAACACGCGCCCGTTCGACAGGATGCGGATGCGCTGCCCGACGCGCAGCGCGCCGTTCATGACGCGCACCAGACCGACCACGCCCAGGTAGTTGTCGAACCAGGAATCGATCACCAGCGCCTGCAGCGGCGCGTCGAGATTGCCCTTCGGCGGCGGGATGCGCGCGATCAGGGCCTCCAGCACGTCGTCCACGCCCTGGCCGGTCTTGGCGCTGCAGGTGACGGCGTCCTCGGCGTCGATACCGATGATCTCCTCGATCTCGCGCTTGACGCGCTCGGGCTCGGCGGTCGGCAGGTCGATCTTGTTCAGCACCGGCAGCACCTCGAGACCCTGCTCGATGGCGGTGTAGCAGTTGGCGACGGTCTGCGCCTCGACGCCCTGGGCGGCATCCACCACCAGCAGCGCGCCCTCGCAGGCGGCCAGCGAGCGCGATACCTCGTAGGAAAAATCGACATGCCCCGGCGTGTCGATGAAGTTCAGCTGGTATTCCGTCTTGTCCGAAGCGGTGTAGCGCAGCGACACGCTCTGCGCCTTGATGGTGATGCCGCGCTCGCGCTCGAGATCCATCGAATCCAGCACCTGCGCCGACATCTCGCGCTCGGTGAGGCCCTGACAACGCTGGATGAAGCGGTCGGCGAGGGTCGATTTGCCGTGATCGATGTGGGCAATGATGGAAAAATTGCGGATGCGGTCGAGCGGGGTCATCGGCGAACCGGGCGGAAACGAAGGTGCGGAACGCAGGCTGCGGCGGGCGACAGCGGCTGGCCGTGAGGGTCGATCTTCACCGCTGGCGCGCCCGCTCCATAACGACGGAAGGGGCGCCGCGGCGCCCCTTCGAGAGTGGCGCGCAGTGTAGCACGCGCCCTTTTTTGGCCCGGACCGCTATTTGGGGACCCGCAGTGCCAGCCACAGCGGGTTGTCGCCGCGCTGCACCAGGAGGCGCGCGACCTTGCCGGCCGGCAGGCGCTCGACCAGGCGCCTGAAGCCGGCTGCGTCCTTCACCGTCTCGCTGTTCACGGACAGGATGACGTCGCCACGCTGCACGCCGGCGTCCTGCGCCGGACCCGCCTCGACCCCCTGCACCAGCACGCCGCCCTGCGAGAACGCGCCATTCTTGCGCTGCCGCTCGGTCAGGTCGGTCACCCGCAGGCCCAGCCGGTCCGCGCTGGCCTTGGCCGGCGCCGGTTTTCCGGCCGCGGCTTCAGGCTGCGCCGGCAGCGCCTCGACAGCGAGCTTCACCGTGCGCGGTTTGCCGGCACGCAGGATGTCGACCGCCACGGTGCGCCCGACTGCCGTGCGCCCCACCCGCGGCGGCAGGTCGCTCGAGTAAACGATGTCCTCGCCGTTGAAACGCAGGATGACGTCGCCGGCCTCGAGGCCCGCCTTGGCGGCCGGCCCGTCGGGCATGACCCGCGCGACGAGCGCGCCGCGCGGCTGCGCCATGCCGAACGATTCCGCGAGCTCCCGCGTCACGTCCTGGATTAGTACGCCCAGCCAGCCGCGCGTGACCTTGCCGCTGGTCTTGAGCTGCCCGACCACGTCCATGGCGACGTCGATCGGCACCGCGAACGACAGCCCCATGAAGCCGCCGGTGCGGCTGTAGATCTGCGAGTTGATGCCGATCACCTCGCCGTCCATGTTGAACAGCGGCCCGCCCGAGTTGCCGGGATTGATGGCCACGTCGGTCTGGATGAACGGCACGTAGGTGTCCTGCGGCAGGGCGCGGCCCTTGGCGCTGACGATGCCGGCGGTGACCGAATGGTCGAAGCCGAACGGCGAGCCGATGGCAAGCACCCACTCGCCGACCTTCAGTCGCGCCGGGTCGCCGATCTTGACCGTCGGCAGCGGTCCGTTTTTCGGCTCCACCTTCAGCAGCGCGATGTCGCTGCGCTCGTCCGAGCCGATCAGATTGGCCGCCAGTTCGCTGCGATCGCCAAGGCGCACGATGATCTCGTCGGCATTCCTGACCACGTGGTGGTTGGTCAGCACATAGCCGTCGGCGGAGATGATGAAGCCCGAGCCCAGCGACTCGCTAGGCAGCTGCGGCAGCTCGCCCAGCTCGCCGAAAAAGCGCCGCATGAATTCCTCGAGCGGCATGCCGTCGGGCAACTCCATGCCCTCCGGCAGCTCGAACGGCAGCTTGGGGCGGGACGCCTGGGTGCTGGCCGGCTTCTGCTCGCTGCTGATGTTGACCACCGCCTGGCCGTTGGCGGCGACCAGGCCAGAGAAATCCGGCAGCTCGCCGGCGAACGCGTGACCACCGACCAAGGCGGACAGGACGAGACTGCCGAGCCATGCGGCCGGCAGCAGGAGACGGGGCAGCGTAGTCATCAAGGCTCGGGATGTGGGTTCGGCGCAACGGATGTGGTTTCGGCCGGCGACGTGGTGAGCGCGGCGGCGATCTGACGCAAGGCCGGGAACGGCGCGGCGCCGAGTACCGTGACCTGACGGCCATCGACCACGGTCCCGAACACCGGCATGTCCGCCACATGCCGCGCCCCGCTGGACGCCGTATCGGCTGCATTTTCGGCCGCGGCCTGCGGATCGATGAACACCGACACGGTGGCGAGACCGTCGGACAGCGTGATCTGCTCCACCTCGTGTTCGCCACCGGGCATGCGCCGCCGCGTATGGCCGCTGACGCTGAAGCCGGGTGGGAGCCCCCCCACCGGCCATGGCAACTCGGCCACGACAGGCTCGGGCGTCACGGTGCGTTCGGTCCAATTCAGCGGCGCTGGCGCGCCTGGCGTCGGCCTCAGCCATTCGGCATCGGTCACCCGCGGCAGCACCTGCAGGTCGACAAAGAACACTTGCCTCAGGATCTGGCCGCGATGATCGACCAGACCTGTTTTCAAGAGCAGACCCGTTGCGCTGTCGGTGACCAGCAGGTAGGCGAAACGGAACGCATCCAGAGGCTTGGCCAGCGTGAAGTCTGCTGGCCGGTCGGCGAAGCGCCCGCTGCCGATGGGCGCGAAATCGTAGAACTGCGCCAAACGCGCCAAGCGCTGCGGCACCAGGCTCGGGAAGGCGGCCGCCACGATCGCGTCATCGTGGGCCAAGCGCGCACTGGTCATCGCGACCTTGCAATACGGGCCCGCGCGGCGCAGCTCCCAGTAGGCGCCCTGCAGGCTGTGGGCGCGGTCCTCGCCCGCCTCGCGGCCGGCGCGATGCAGCAGCACGAGCGTCTGTGCCTGGGTGCCCTCGATCTGCACCACGTGCCCGCGGAAGTTCAGCGTGCGGGCCGCTTCGATCATGCGGTCGATGATCGCTGGCGCCTCGGCGGCTGCCAGCGGACCGGCCAGCGTGAACGCCAGCAGCGCCAGGGCACGCCTCATTGCCGGCGTTCGGCGCTGACGTTGTGCACCAGTGGGGATAGCGATTCCGTCCCGGCCAGCAGCGCGTTGTCGGCGTGCACGGCCCAGTAACTTTCGAGGCGATTGGCTTGGTAGGCGGCCTGGCTGGCCCCGTCCTGCTCGGCGCCGGCCAGGGTCGCCACGCCGACGGCAGGCGTGAGTGTGGCCGTCGCCAGCTGCGGCGGCTGCGCGCCGAGTTGCCACGGCCGCAGGCCGACCACGGTGGCCAGTGCCACGCCGGCGGCAAGGGCGCCGCCCATTGCGTAGCGTGGCCAGCGTCGCGGCGAACGTGCGGGTGCAATACCCGGCAGCAGGTAGGCGGGTTCATCCGCGAGCGCATCGCGCACGGCGGCGGTGATGTCGAATGGGGTTTCCACGTCGCCCCGCAGCAGGCCGCTCAACTGGTGCATGCGGCGCCATTCCGCGGCCATGTCCGGGTCGCTCAACAAGGCGTCGATGGTGGCGTCCGCCTGCTGCGCGTCCAGTTCGCCATCCATCAACTCGGACAGCATGGGGTGTTGTGGCTCCGCCATTCAGGTCTCCACCAGACTACAGGAACGGTTTCAGTTTCGCGTCGAGGGCGCGACGCGCGCGGAATATGCGCGAGCGCACCGTACCGATGGGGCAATCGAGCACGCGGGCGATTTCGTCGTAGCTAAGACCTTCCATTTCGCACAAAGTTAACGCGGTCCGCAGATCCTCGGGCAGTTCGTCGAGCGCCCGCGACAAGGCCGCCTGCAGCTGATCGCGAGCGGCATACGATTCGGGCGTCGCCAGATCCGCCACCACCACGCCGGCCTCCTCCACGCCGCCGTCGGTGATGTCGACATCGTCGCCCGGCGGGCGGCGCGATCTTGCCACCAAATGGTTCTTGGCGGCATTGATGCCGATGCGATACAGCCAAGTGTAGAACGCGCTGTCGCCGCGAAAGTTGGGCAGCGCCCGGTAGGCCTTGATGAAGGCTTCCTGCACCACGTCCTGTGCCTCGGCACGATCGGACACCAGACGCCCGACCAACTTCAGCAGGCGCAGCTGATACTTGCTGACCAACAGGTCGAAGGCCCGCTTGTCGCCGCGCTGCACGCGGCGTACCAGGGCGAGGTCGATGGCGCTGTCGTCGCTCGGCTTGGCGGTGTCGCCGTCGCTGTCGCTCATGTCGGGCGGAAAACCAAGGCAATCAACACGCCTGCCGGCAAGCTGACCAGCGCGGACAACTGCGCACGCGGGGGCGCGCGCCGATCGTGGCGAACCAAGCGAGCCTCCCCGGAGCGATGCGTCGAGCGCGGGATTGCGCTTTTGTTACAGTGCCGGCGATTTTAACAGCTCCCCCAAGGCCGCCCATCTCGATTCGTCCATGGACAACAGCGCGCAGGTACTCATCATCGGCGGTGGCGCGGCGGGACTCAGCCTGGCGCTGCGCCTGGCGGATCACGCGCCGGTGCGCATCCTGGCCAAGGGGCCGCTCACCGAGGGCTCGAGCCTGTACGCGCAGGGCGGCGTCGCCGCCGTGCTGGGCGATCAGGACACGATCGACTCGCACGTTGCCGATACGCTGGTGGCCGGCGCCGGCCTGTGCGACGCGGCGGCGGTGCGTTTCACCGTCGAGCACAGTCGTGGCGCCATCGCGTGGCTGATCGATCAGGGCGTGTCCTTCACCCGCCTGACCGAGCCGGGCGGCAACGGTCCGTTCGACGACTACCACCTGACGCGCGAAGGCGGCCACGCGCAGCGGCGCATCATCCACGCCGCCGACTCCACGGGCCGGGCCATCACCACCACGCTGGAGGACAAGGTCCGGGCGCACCCGAACATCACGCTGCACGAACACCACATCGCGATCGATCTGATCACCACCGCGCGGCTGGGCCTGGCCGGCGAAAACCACTGCCTGGGCGCCTACGTGCTCGACCGGCGCAGCGGTGAGGTCAAGGTGTTCGGCGGCCGCGCGGTGGTGCTGGCCACCGGCGGCGCCGGCAAGGTGTACCTGTACACCAGCAACCCGGATGTGGCGACGGGCGATGGCATCGCCATGGCCTGGCGGGCCGGATGCCGGGTCGGCAACATGGAGTTCATCCAGTTCCACCCGACCTGCCTTTACCACCCGCAGGCCAAGACTTTCCTGATCTCCGAGGCGCTGCGCGGCGAGGGCGGCCGCCTGTGCCTGCCGGGTGGCGAGCGCTTCATGCACCGCTACGACGAGCGCCTGGAGCTCGCGCCCCGCGACGTGGTGGCGCGGGCCATCGACAGCGAGATGAAGCGCCTCGGCCTCGACTGTGTGTACCTCGACATCAGCCACCAGCCGGCCGAATTCATCCGCGAGCACTTCCCGACCATCGTCGCGCGCTGCCTCGAGCTCGGCATCGACATCACGCGTGAACCGATCCCGGTGGTGCCGGCGGCGCATTACCTGTGCGGCGGCGTCGTCACGGACCTGTCCGGGCGTACCGATTTGCCGGGCCTGTACAGCGTCGGCGAGGCGGCCTATACCGGCCTGCACGGCGCCAACCGCCTGGCCAGCAACTCGCTGCTGGAATGCCTGGTGTTCGCCGAATCGGCCGCCGCGGACATCCTAGCCAGCCCGGCCCGCACGGGCGAAGACGTCGTGATTCCGCCCTGGGACGAGAGCCAGGTCACCGATTCCGACGAGGAAGTGGTGGTCACGCACAACTGGCAGGAGCTGCGCCGCGCCATGTGGGACTACGTCGGCATCGTGCGCACGGACAAGCGCCTCGCCCGCGCGCTGAACCGTGTCCAACTGCTGGCGCGGGAGATCCAGGAGTACTACGCCAATTTCCGCGTGACGCCGGACCTCATCGAGCTGCGCAACCTGGTGCAGGTGGCGGAGCTGATCGTGCGCTCGGCGCAGCGGCGGCGCGAGAGCCGGGGCCTGCATTACAGCCTGGATTGCCCGCAGCCGGATGGGGGCTTGCCCCCCGCGGCGACGTTGCTCAGCCCGCCGCGCGCAGGCTGACGCGCAGGCGGCGCAGCGCGTCGGCGTTCACCGCGTCGGCGGCCAGCGGCACCCAAAGGCGGCGCCGATCGCGGTGCAGCGCCAGAATCACCAGCCACGGATGACAGAACGAGCGCGCGGTGTCCACCCGCCAGCCGGGCTCGCGCCGCCCGTTGCGCAGGGTCAGCGTCCACTCGCCCTCGAGCGCGCCCTGAACGCGCATCACATCGCCGGGTTTGTCGCGCAGCGCCCGCCACAAGGCGATTCCGACCAGCGCCACGGCCGCCGGCCAGGCCAATGGCGGCAGGGCGTAAAGCGCACCCAGCAGGCCTCCCAGATGCAGCACGCCGGCGAGCGTCGTCAGCCCTGCCGAGCGGCCGCGCGCAAGATCATGCACCGTGGCCGATCAGCGTCAGTACGGCGGCGGTGTCGGCATCCGCGGCCGCCGCGCGGCCAAGGGCCTGGTCGAGCAGATCATCGTCCTCCAGGGCCAGCAGGCGCTCCAGCGCCAGCCGCTGCGCCGGGTTCATCGTCGCCAGGTGCCGCTCCAGGAAGCGGCCCAGCAGGACATCGAGTTCCTTCTTGCCGCGGCGGCAGCGCCAGCGCAGTGCGGAATCGCTTAGCATGAATGATGTTCCCCTTGCTGCCCCGGCGACGGCTGCGGGCAGCCGCCGATGGAGGCCTGGTCGTGAGCTGGATGCCGGTTCTACCTGAAACCGACCCGACCCTGCCAGGGTCGGGCGACTGCCTGTCGATGCCGCTGTCCCATCTTGCCCTGATCGAGGCCGATGGCGTCGACGCGGCGGCCTTCCTGCACGCCCAGTTCAGCAACGACGTGCAGGGCCTGCCAGCCGGTCGCAGCCTGCTGGCCGGCTATTGCAACGCCAAGGGCCGCCTTTACGCTCTGCCGCGCGTGTGGCGGCAAGGCGAGCGCTGGCGGCTGTGCCTGCCGGCCGAGGTCGCGCAGACCGTGCTCAAGCGTCTGCGCATGTTCGTGCTGCGCAGCAAGGTCACCCTCGCCCTGCGCGACGACGTCACCCTGATCGGCGTGGTCGGCGACGGTGCGGCCGAGTGCCTGCGCCGGGCGGACTTGCCGGCGCCGGAGACCGTCGACGCAGTCGAGGTCCGCGGCGAAGCCAGCGTGCTGCGCTGGCCAGGCGCGCAGCCGCGGTTCCAGATTTGCGTGCCCGACGATGCGGCCCCAGCCTGCTGGGCGGCCCTGGCGGCCAGTTCGCGGCCGGCACCCGCCGCCGTCTGGCGCCGGCTCGACATCGACGCCGGCCTGCCCAGCATTTACGCGCCCACGCTCGAAGCCTTTGTGCCGCAGATGGTGAATCTCGAACTGATCGGCGGCGTCAGCTTCAAGAAGGGCTGCTACCCCGGCCAGGAAATCGTCGCGCGCATGCATTACCTGGGCAAGCCGTCGCGGCGCATGTATCGCTGGCATGCAGCCACCGCACCGCTGCCCGGCACGCCGGTGCTGGACGAAGCCGGTCGCGAGGTCGGTACCGTCGTGGACGCCCAGCCGGCAGCCGACGGCGCGCACCTGCTCGCCGTCCTGCAGCGCGGCAAAGGCACCGCGGCGCTGCGCCTGCCGGGCGGGGAGCCGCTCGCCGGCCTCGGTCTGCCCTATGCCGTGGACGAGGTGGCCGACGTCGACTGACGATCCTCGCCGGCCGATGCGGCCCGGCGCACCAAGTGTTTCCAAAGACGCCGCCCCTGCCGCGACAGCCGCGGCCCGGCGCCCAGATACCAGCCAAGGAAACGGCGTCGATCGGTACGCGACCAACCGACGCTGCGCCGGTTCAGGGTATCGAGATCGCGCAGCGTGCAGGTCGACCGCCGCCAGCGCCGCTTGCATTTTTCAAGATCGATCAGCGCAAGCGCCGTGGCGTCGTGCCCGTCGCCCGCCAGCCAAGCCGCTCTCACCATCAGGTGCTTGGGGTACAGGCAGTTGTGCTCCAGCCGCGCGCCGTGCAGGACCCGCACCTGGCGCGCCAGCAGCTGCAACAGGCGCAGACGGCGCGCGCGCGGCGGCGGGCCGCCGCTCCGCCAGTCGACGAGCAGGTCGTCGAGTGCCCGGTAACCTGCCAGCTCGCGGATCACCAATACGCCCTGCAGGTGGCGGCCCTGCCGGCGCCGGGCGTAGAGCACGGGCTCTGCGGTCGGGATGCCAAGCTCGCGACAACGACGCAGCGTGCGCATCTCGCGCTCGCCCGTGGGACGCCCACGCCACGGATGGCGCCAGGAGCGGCACACATGGTCCTGCTGGCGTTTGATGTACAGGCCGAGTCGCGAGCCGTCGGCCGCGCTCACGATGAGGCGCCCTACCGTGCTCCAGCCTCCCCGCCCCGCATTGCCGGGCTCGACCGTCGGCAGTTGCAGCCGCCAGCAGGCATCGAAATCGTGCAGGCCGGCGTGCTCGAGCAGCTCGGCAAAGGCAGGTTCGGCGTCGAATATCGCGGCGGCTGGCACGGCTTGACCTGATGACGGCGGGCGTTTGCCCATTGGAGGCGAAAGCCGGTAATGATGCCGCGCCCGCGCCCGCACATCACGCCGTCCGCGCATCCTGAAAATGCGGCAGCACCTCGCGGGCGATCGCCTCCATGTTGGCCCGCGTCATATCGGCCGGCAGGGTGCCGAACTGGGTCTTGACCAGCACGGTGTTGAAGCCGGCGAGTTCCTGGTACGCCGCCAGGCGCTCGCGCACCGTGCTCGGGCTGCCGATGATGATGACGCCGGCGTCGTTCAGCGAGTGCACGGTCTGCGGCTTGCCGATCATGTCCGGCTGGATGTGCTTGTACGATTCGAGCGAGGTGTAGCCGGGCGGCAGCAGCATCTCGAACGGCATGCGCAGAAACTCGTTCTGGATCGCCTCGGCGTGCGGCCCGGCCTCGCGCAGCGCCTGCTCGTCGGTCTCGGCCACGTAGATGGTGGTCGACCAGGCGCACTGATCCCAGGTGGCGGCGTAGCCCGCCTTGTCGGCCTCCTCGCGGTACTTGTCGAAGAAGCCCGCCACGGTCTTGATGGCGCCCAGCGTCTGGCAGTACGTATAGCGGTGGCGCGCCGCCCAGGCGATGGTCTCGGCCGAACCCTGCGAGGGGACCCACACCGGCGGGTGCGGCGCCTGGTAGGGCCGTGGCCACAGGTTGACGTAGCGGTAGTGGTAGTACTCGCCGTCGAACTCGAACGGCCCGGGCTCGGTCCAGGCGCGCAGGATGAGATCGTGCGCCTCCTGAAAGCGCGCCAGCGATTCCGCCGGGTTGACGCCGGTCGAGTGGTACTCGGCGCCGATGCCGCGCACGAAGCCGGCGATGAAGCGGCCGTGGCAGATGTTGTCCAGCATCGCGAATTCCTCCGCGATGGTGAGCGGGTTGTTCACCAGCGGCAGCGCGCGGCCGAGCACGGCGATTTTGGCGCGCTTGACCGACCGCGCCAGCGCGCCGGCCATCACGCCCGGCACCGGCATCAGGCCGTAGGCGGTCTGGTGGTGCTCGTTGACGCACACGCCGTCGAAGCCGAGCCGGTCGGCGTACTCGAGCTCGTCGAGGTAACGGTTGTAGAGCGCCGCGCCGACCTTCGGATCGTAGTGGCGGTTCGGAAAGGTGACCCAGGCGCTGCCGTGCTCGCGGATCAGCGATACGTCCATGTCCGCGTAGGGCATGAGGTGGAAATTGAAGAACTTCATGCCCGGCCCTCCACGGTGTCCAGGAACTGCAACACCGCCGCCGCGCAGGGCTGCGGCTGCTCGATGGGCGGCAGATGACCGCAGCCCGGCAGCACCGTGAGCCGCGCGCCCGGGATCAGGCGCTCGTATTCCTCGCCGATGCGCAGCGGAAACAAACGGTCGTGCTCGCCCCACACCACGTGCGTCGGCACGCGGATGCGGTGCAGCCACGGCGGCAGATACGGATCGTAGGAGCGCGGCTGCCACACCAGGCGGGCGGTGGTGAAGCGGTTCTTGAGCTGGCGCTCGCGCTCCTCGGGCGGCACCTCCATGGCCAGCAGCTGGTCGGCGACGCGCTGATCGTGGATCAGCGCCCGCAGGGTCTGCTCCGGATTGCCCATGAAGTTGTCGACGCGCGGCACGCCGTGCACGTGCACGCCGGCGGCGGAAACGAGCGTGAGCGAGGCCAGGCGCGAGCAGTCCTTGATGGCGAGCGCGGCCGCCGTCCAGCCGCCCAGGCTGTGGCCGACCAGGTGCACGCCGGTCAGGTCGAGCTCGGCCAGCACGTCGAGGTAGTAGTAGGCGAGATCCTCGACGCGCCGCAGCCAGGCCGGCGTGTCGGAATCGCCAAAGCCGGGGTGCTCGGGCACCCACAGGTCGAAGCGCTGCGCCAGCCGGTCCATGAACGGAAGCCACTGGCTGGCGCCGCCCGCGCCGTGCAGGAACAGCAGCGGCGCGCCGCCGCCAGGCGGCGCCGGGCCGCGCATCAGCCTGACGCGCACGCCGGCCAGCGTGCGCGTGGTCACGGAATGGTTCATCGCTCCTCCTGCCTGCCGGGGAAGGTCTGAGCCGGTCCATCCCAGACCGGGTTCAGACTCGCCGGGCCCGGCACGCGTCCGGACCCGGCTGCGACGGATCGCGCACTGGCGTGCTGGATCCGGGAACGGGCCATCCCTGGCGAGCGGAAGCGTTGACTGTGGGTCAGAGGCTTCTCGGGATTTCGGTCCGACCGGGTGAGTCGTGCCGTCCCGGTCCGTATCCTCGCATCCCGAACGATCGTTTGACCAGTGCCCGGGCCGTATCCATGTCGGCGTCCGGTCGGGTCCGCGCGGGCGCAGCGGTCCGTGGGCGTGGGCGGACCCGAGCGGGCCGGGTCGACGCGCTCCGCAGGGGCCTGCAACCGGCGAATGACCGCGCGTGGAAAGCAGAACGGTCGTTCGTTATCATTCGGCGCCCTGATCTCCACAACGGAAGTGGATCATGGCCGTTTCGATCGAAGGCACCGGTGCTGAGCGCAGCGTTCTGGCCCGCGTCAGCACCTGGCCGCTGATCGGCTTCATGCTGTTGCCGGTACTGGCGTGGGCGCTCGGCGGCGGCAATTGGTACTGGATCGGCGCCGTGGCGTGGATGGCGGTGCTGCCGCTGCTGGACAACCTGATCGGGCCCGACCGGCTGAACGCGGCGGCTGGCTTCGAGCCGGAACTCGAACGGCGCCTGCGGTATCGGTTCATGCTGTGGCTGTGCGTGCCGGTGCAGTGGGGCGTGGCGCTGTTCGGGCTGTACCTGCTCAGCAATGAGCCGCTGACCACCAGCGCCATGATCGGACTGATCGCCAGCCTGTCGGTGTCGGTCGGCATCGGCGTGGTGGTGGCGCACGAGCTGTGCCACCACGCGCAAAAGTTCGACCGCTTCATGGGCGTGCTGCTGTTCACGCCCACCAACATGGCGGACTTCCACCTCTACCACAACATCGGCCACCACAACCTGGTCGCCACGCCCGAGGATCCGGCGTCGGCCCGCTACAACGAGCCGGTGTACCCGTTCGTGCTGCGCTGCATCGTCGACAAGTCGCGTCTGGCCTGGCGCATCGGCCGCGACAGCATGGCGGTGCGCGGTCTGCCGGCGTGGCACTGGCGCAACCAGGCGCTGTGGCTGTTCGCGGCGCCGCTGGCGTGGCTGGCCGCCACGCTGGCGCTGTTCGGCTGGGTGGCGCTGCCGGTGTTTCTGGGCTGCTGGCTGTTTCCGCGGCTGTTCCTGGCCTTCGTCGACTATCTGGAACACTACGGCCTGGGCCGCCGGCGCCTGGCGGACGGCACCTACGAACCGATCCGCGCCGAACACGCCTGGGACGACAACTACATCGTCAGCAGCATGATCTCGTGCCAGATCACGCGTCACTCGGACCACCACGCCAAGACCAGCCGGCCGTACCAGATTCTGCGCGTGCGCGACGAGGCGCCGCGCCTGCCCTACGGCTACATGACGATGATCTGGCTGGTGATGGTGCCGCCGCTGTGGCGGCGCGTGATGAATCCCATCCTCGAGGCGTTCTACGCCAGCGCCAACATCGTGCCCCACGGGCGGCCGCAGGACCTGCCGGCGCGGTTCCGCGAGCAGGCGGTGTATTGATGAGGAGCGCACGGTAGCCTCACGGCCGTCCGCGGCGGTGGACAATGTCGAGGCGGGCCGCCCGCGCAACGACACACGGAGGCGCATCCATGAGTACGAGCACCGCGACAGGCTGGCGGCTGGCCGGCGACGAGGTCAACGGCTGCAGCTGCGACTGGGGCTGTCCGTGCCAGTTCAACGCGCTGCCGACGCACGGCTACTGCCAGGCGCTGATCGGCTTTGCCGTGCGCGAGGGCCACTACGGCAGCACGCGTCTGGACGGCGTGCGCTTTGCGGTCGCCGCAGCCTGGCCGGGGGCCATCCACCAGGGCGGCGGCACCATGCAGTTCGCCTTCGACGAGAGCACCACCCCGGCGCAGCGCGAGGCCTTGGCCGCCATCGGTTCCGGGCAGGCCGGGGGCGGCGGGGCGTTTTCCATCTTCGCCACCGTGTGCGCGGAATTGCGCCCGCCGCGCATCGCCAAGATCGACATCGAATGCGACCGCGAGGCGCGCACCGCGCGCCTGAGCGTGGAGGGTTTCGCCGAAAGCCGCGTCGAGCCGATCCGCAACCCCATCACCGGCGCCGAGCATCGGGCGCGCATCGTGCTGCCGGATGGTTTCGAGTACCAGGAGGCCGAGATGGCCGACACGGTGTCGATACAACTGTTCGGCGAGCTGCCGCTCGACTTTCACCACGAGCATTCCTACGGCCAGCTGAACGCCTTCGACTGGCGCGGCTGATCGGGAGCGCCTGTCCGCAGGCGCGACCCGCGATTCAGGCAAACGCCACCGCGGCGACGCCGGTGAGCCAGGCCCGCTCGGCGGCGTAGGCCAGCACCTCGCCGCGGCTGCCGGGCACGGCGCCCATCACCGTGACCCAGTTGCGGATTTCCTGCGCGCCGTTGCCGCCGCGCCGGCGCAGCGTGTCGGCATCCAGCCCGGCGAAACGGCCGTAGTCGCCGGCCTGCATCCAGTCCAGCAGTTCGCGATCGAACGCGGCGTCGATGAAGCCCAGCCCCTGGCGGCCCCAGCGATCGACCTCGGCGCCGATATCCGCGAGTGTCTGCGGGTCGGCGCCGCCGCGCCCGGCGGCCATGAAGCGCAGCCAGCGATGCCCGTCGGCGTCGTCCGGCAGGCCGCGCCAGTCCGGCAGAGGCACCTCGTGGGACAGGCCGCCGGTGCCGAGCAGCGCCACGCGCAGGCCGGGTTCGATGTCGGCCAGCACCTCGCCGAGGGCCGCGCCCAGCGCCAGGCAGCGGCCGAGCGTCGGCAGCGGCGGCGCCACGCAGTTCTGGAACAGCGGCACGATCGGCAGTTCCGGCCCGCCGAACAGCAGGTGCAGCGGCGTGATGAACGCGTGGTCGAGCGGCAGGTCGCGCGCGAAGGCCGGATCGAAGCCGCGCGCCAGCAGGCCGTCGAGCAGACCCTCGGCCAGGCGGCCGTGCACTTTCAGTTCGTGACGCGGCAGATCGCCATCGCCCCAGCCGACGCTGCGTTCGCCGAGACCGAGGCAGAACGCGGGCATGTGATCGAGGAAGAAGCTGCGGTAATGGTCGCTGCCGACCACCAGCAAAACGTCTGCCCGGGCGGCGCGCAGCCGCGCGGCGATCTCGTCGAAGGCACCGCGCACGGCTGCCGTGTGGGCCGGGTCCGCCTGGTCCCACCGCCGGACCATCACGGCGGCGTGACTCACGCCAAAGGCGCCGACGATGTCTGCCATGCCGTACTCCGCTGTGACGACGCCCGGCTGCGCCGACGTTTACTACCCGAAGAAAAACCGGCTCGCCACCTGATTGAAGTGCTCCGCCTCGTCGTGCTGGACGATGTGGCCGGCGTCCTCGAACCACTCGAAGCTGGCATTCGGCAGCATGCCTTGCAGCTGGTCTGCCATGTCCGGCGTGGCGAAGATGTCGTGCCGGCCCCAGATGAAGTGGATGGGGATGT
The DNA here is from genome assembly GCA_049322795.1 of Pseudomonadota bacterium. Taxonomy (GTDB): domain Bacteria; phylum Pseudomonadota; class Gammaproteobacteria; order Immundisolibacterales; family Immundisolibacteraceae; genus Immundisolibacter. The sequence goes on from JBMOQH010000015.1 coordinate 276,879, forward strand.
TCAGCTGCGGCAGGCGGTGGCGCAGGTCGAACCACTGCGCCACGGCCGGATCCTCGACCCGGCGCTTGCGGAAGTAGTTCAGGAACGACGCCTGGCCCTCGCGGATGCCGGGCTGCTGGGCGTAGCGGTGGCGCTTCTCGATCGTCTCCTCGCTGAGCCGTTCCGGGTGATGCATGATCCCGCTCAGAAACCCGCGCAGGCTCTCCTTGCTGCCGTCGTAGTCGACCAGGCGCTTCATGCCCGGCGTCATGCCCATCTCGATGCCCATGGCGGTGCCGATGGTGCCGCTGCTGACCAGCAGCATCTTCTTCACCCGGCCGGGGTGGTCGAGCGCGTAGCGGGCGGCGATGTAGGCGCCCATCGAGTTGCCGGCGATGTGGATCTCGTCCAGGCACAGCGTGTCGATGAAACGGGCCACGTGCTCGGCCATGAACTCGTGCGACAGCTCGCGGTCCAGCGGCTTGTCGCTGAGCCCGAACCCGATCTGGTCGATGGCGATGACGTGACCGTGCTCGCCGAGCGCCCGGATGTTGTTGCCCCAGCCGAACTCGCCGGCGGCGCCCGGCCCGCCGCCGTGTATCAGCAGCAGCGGCTGGCCGTCGCCCCATTCGACGTAGTGCGTCTTGTAGGGGCCGACGCGCACGAAGCGCGATACGAAACGCGGGCTGTCGGTCATGGCGTTCTCCTCGGGGGGTGTCGTGCGGGCCGGTCGCGGCCTCAGTAGTCGATGCGGATGTCGTCCGCCGGCTCGCCGTAGCGGTGGGGCTGCAGGCGGCCGATGGCGTCTTCCGTGGTGATGCCGCTCCAGGCGCCGGGCTGCCAGCAGAAGTAGCCGGCGCGCGCGCCGCCGTCGAGCAGGATGTCCTGGCCGGTCATGAAGGCCGACTCGTCCGACGCCAGAAAGACCGCCGCATTGGCGATGTCGCGGGCGTTGCAGAAGCGCCCGAGCGGAATGCCCTTCAGGAAATCGTCGGCCGACATCGTTTCCGGGCCGTGGATTTGCGGGTTCAGCATCTTCGCCGGGTACTGCCACAGCAGGTGGTCCATGAAGGTCGGGCTGATGGTGTTGACGCGGATCTGGTGGCGCGCCAGTTCCAGCGCGGCGCCGCGGCAGAAATTGAGCAGCCCGGCCTTGGCGGCGTTGTAGCCGGTGTTGCCCGCCTCGCCCTGGTGCCCGGCGTCGGACACGATGTGGATGATCGAACCCGGGTTGCCCAGCTTCACCATGGCGCGGGCGGTGTGCTTGGTGGTCAGCATGCCGCCGGTGAGGTAACCCCCAAGCTGCCGGTTCCAGTCGTGCAGGTTGTAGTCGAGCACGGTGTGCCGGTACTGGTTGCCGACCTGGTTGAACATGATGTCGATGCGGCCGTAGCGCGCCAGGGCCTCGGCCACCAGGCGCTCGGTGTCCGGCTCGTCGGTGGGGTCGCCGACTAGGGCGTGGGCGTCGTGGCCCTTGCCGCGCAGAAACTCCGCGCACGCTTCGGCGGCCTCGGCCCTGATGTCCACCACGGCCACGCGGGCGCCTTCCCTGGCAAACCAGTGCGCGGTGGTGCCGGCGATGTTGGGGCTGGCGCCGAACACCAGCGCGACGCGATCCTGCAAACGTCCCATGGCGTGTCCTCAGCGCGGCTCGAACAGGGTGGTGACGAAGTTGTCGTTGCACACCCAGGTGGGCTGGAAGTCGGCATGACGCGGCGCCCCGGCGCCGAGCTCGCTCATGGCGCCGGCCAGCACGGTCGGGATCAACAGCTCCCACTGGGCATGGGCCTCGAACTGCTCGAAGCTCAGCGTGTCCGGCCAGCGCGCGTAGTCGCCGGCCCGCCACTGCTCGAACCGCGCACGGTCGGCCTCGACGTCGGGGTGGATGCGCTCGAGCGCCTTGCCGGCGTCGTTGGCGTGCGACCAGTCGCTGGCGGCGACCACGGCGACCCGCCACGGCGAGGGCGCGAACGCGCGGGCGATTTCGACGCCAAGATCGAAGGCCTGCCGCGGCGTCAGCGGCGGATCGTCGCGGCCGAGGTCGAGCGGCGTCAGGCCCTCCTCGTCGCGCACGCGCCCGAAGCGGAACGGGTCGATGCCCAGCGGCAGGATCGGCGTGTCCAGCTGTCGCCGGTCGAAGTCCAGATGCACCGCGCCGGCGATCAGGTTGTGCCCCAGTCCGGCCGGGTGGGGCGACTGCGGCACCAGGCGCGGCGCCAGGCCGACGCTTTCCAGGTGCCGCGCCAGCGTGGCCGCCGCCTGCGGGTGACCGCGCAGCACGTCGCTGCGGCTCGGATCCTCCTCGAACCAGTTGTCGCGGAAAAACGTCCACAGGTTGTAGGGCTGCACGCGGATGGCCTCATGCGTGTGCAGCCACCACTGCGGGCGCTCGGCGCCGGCAAAGGTCTCGTGCACGTCCCGGTAGAGCACCAGCAGCAGGTCCGGCCGAAACGCATCGAGCGCCTGGCGCAGGATGCGGAACTGGGCGTGCTGGCGCAGCTGGTGCGCGGCGCCGGCGGTCCGGCCCTGATCCTGGTCCGAGCCCCACTCGGCCTGCATCGGCGCCGGCCAGTTGCGCCAGTCGCGCAGCTGCGGCTTGTCGCGCCAGCCCCACGCCAGGTTGCCCCACAGCACCCACGGCATGTTGGCGGGCTTCATCCGCAGAAACGGAAAATCCGAGACCGTGAGGCCCAGAATCTCGGCCATGCTCCTCCTCCGTCTGGCGCGCCGCGACCTTGTCCACCCGCTGTCGCGCCGGGTGCAGTCGCTTGTCGTGACCCCATCGTAAACGGGAACGAACCCTTCACGCGACCGCCCGCAGCGGCCGTCGCCGGGGGCTGTTGTTGGTACCCCCGCGCCTTGTTACGCTGCCGGCAACCCCGCCGGAAAGCGGAGCGGGGACGAGGAGGACGGAGCATGCAGGTGATCGACGCGCGGGCCGATACGGCGCGCATCAACGCGCTGTTCTACAAACACATCCCGGTCATGGGCCTGCGCAATTACTGGCACCCGGTGGCCTTGTCGCGCGAGGTGGGCGAGCGGCCGCTGGCGCGCACCATCATGGGCGATCCGCTGGTGTTCGTGCGCCGCCAGGGCCGGGCCTATGCGGTGCGCGACGAATGCCCGCACCGCGGCACCCGGCTGTCGAAGGGCACCTGCGAATTCCCCGGCAGCCGCACGCTCACCTGCCGCTACCACGGCTGGACCTTCGATGTCGGCGACGGCCGGTTGGTGGCGGCGCTGACCGACGGCCCGGACAGCCCGGTGGTCGGCAAGGTGCGCGTGCGCACCTACCCGGTCGAGGAGCGTCAGGGCATCGTCTGGGTGTGGATGGCGGACGGCCCGCCGGTGGCGGTCGAGCAGGACATTCCACGCGGCCTGCTGACAGCGAGCGAGGTGCACACGGTGCGCCGCGTCGCCCCCGGCAACTGGCGCTGGCATGTGGAGAACCCGGGTCTCGGCCACGCCACCTTCCTGCACCGCGATTCGGCCTACATGCGCATCGTCGACATGTTCGGCTACGCGCAGGGGCCGCACGCGGTGCTCGGCGAGGAAGGCGAGGACGGCGAATGGCTGATGGAGAAATTCGAGGCCATGGGCGCCAATCGGGACTATCCCGGCCTCGGCCGCTGGCCGCGCCACCGCTTCGGTGAGTTCATCCCGATCGGCGATTTCGCCGGCGGGCCGCTCGGCGTGCGCACCATCGTGTCGGTGCGCCTGCCGGGGATCGTGCGCGTGGCGCGGTTCCCGATCGAGGGCGCGCTCTACTACGAATGGTTCGTGCAGACCGACGCCGACCACTACCTGTACTTCCAGGTCGCGTGCGGGTATCCGAAAAACCTGCTCGAGCGCGCGTCCTGGCTGACGCGCTTCTTCGCCTGGGGCCGTTGGGCCGGCATGGTGCGCTTCAACGCGCAGGATCTCGGCATGACCGAGGACTCGCACACATACGCACTGCGCCACGGCAGCAACGATCCGGCGCCGCTGTACCGGCCGGACGGCTTTCAGCTCGCCTGGCGGCGCTACGCGCTCGAGCGCCTGCGCGGCGCGAGCATCCCGGAACTGAGAGCACAGCCCGTGGCGCAGGCGGGGACCGCCTGACGAGCACGCACCCGTAGGCCGCCGTCGGGCCTTTCGAGTTGCGGTTGGTGTCCTACGCAGCCTCGGCCCCGCGCAGGCCGAGGCGCCGCAGGCTGCGGTCGATCCACTGCGCGGTGAGCTTTTCCTGCACGCCGTTCTGGCGCAGCCGTTGACCGAGGCAGGCGAAGTCCACCTCGTCCAGCGGCTGGTCCTGGTTGAAGCAGGTGAACACCGGCGCCAGCGGCCGGCCGCTGGCCGGATCGCGCCGGCCCTGCAGGCACTGGGCACAGATTTCCTTGAGCATGCACTGCATCGGCGAGTTGATGGAGCCGATCGCCACGTGTGACTTCATGTGCGGCGCCAGCACGCCGTGCCGGGCGGCGGTCACGGCCGCCATCATGCGGTCCGAGCCGATGGCGATGACGCGGTCGACCTCGGAAAGCGCGATGTCATTGGAACCGAGTGTGCCGTCCGCATAGGCCAGCATGGCGGCCACGATGTTGCCGGTGAAGGCCCGGTCCTGCGCCCGGCCCGGCGTGAAGCCGGGTGCCTCGTCGCAGGCCCACACGACGACGTCCGCGGCGGCCTCGATGTCCGCCACCCGGTAGCGGTCGGCCGCCTGCTTGTAGCCGGCGAAGTAGACGACGCGCGAGCCCGCCGCCCGCAGCGCCTTGCCGATGGACAGCAGCACCGCGTTGCCGAGACCACCGCCGGCCAGCAGCACGGTCTCCCCGGCCGGGATTTCCGTCGGCGCGCCGGTCGGGCCCATCAGCACCACCGGCTCGCCCGGTTCCAGATGCGCGCAAAGGTCCGACGAGCCGCCCATCTCGAGCACGATCAGCGCCACCAGGCCGCGCTCGCGGTCCACCCAGGCGCCGGTGAGCGCCAGGCCCTCCATGGCCAGCGTGGTGCCGGCGTCGCGCCGGGCCAGGGTCTCGAAGTTCTGCAGACGGTAGAACTGGCCGGGCTCGAAGCGCCGTGCCGCCAGCGGCGCGTGCAGCACCACCTCGACGATGGTTGGCGTCAGGCGCTCCACGCGCTCGACCCGCGCCCGCAGCAGGCCGTGCAGGCGGGCGTGGAAGTCGGCGGCGGACTCGGCGCTCGCCGGTGCGCGCGTAGCCAGCAGGCGGCTGATCACCGGATAGCCGCGCTTGGCGCTCGCCATGGCCTTGACCACGTTGCCGGCAAAGCTCGGATGCAGGTCGCCGAAGAAACTCACGGCCCGGCCGTCGGCGCGGCGCTCGGTGAGCATGGGCACCTCGCCGGACTTGGCCAGACGCGGCGCCGCCTGCGGCTCGCCGTGCTCGTCGAGCGCCCGGAAGAAACCGCCGTCGAGCGCCAGCGCATCCGGCGCCTCGCGCGCGAGCACGGTGTTCGGCACCGTGCCGGCGGCCACCAGAATCGCGCGCGCCGGCAGCACCTGGCGCTGCCCGGTCGGCGCGAGGCGGCCATCGTCGCCCACGGCCTGCAGCTCCACTTCCAGCCCCGCGGCATGACCGCAGGCGTCCACCTGCACGGCTACCGGCGCCAGGCACTCGGCAAAGCCGATGCCCTCCTCCAGCGCCTTGTGCACTTCCTCGTGGTTGAGGGTGTAGCAGGGCGCCTCGGTGAGGTGCCGGCGGTACACCAGCGTGGCGCCGCCCCAGCCGTGCAGCAGCTCCAGCACGCGCGCCGGCCGGCGCTCGGCCGCCGCCGCGGCGCGCTCGGCGCGGATGGCGCGGGCGTGGGCGATGAATTCGTCGGCGATCTGCCGCTCCTCGGCATCCCAGGCGGCGCGCACCGCCGCTTCGCCGCGCTCGGCGCACAGCGTCTCGTAGCGGGCGAGGAACTTGTCCACCTGCAGCGGGTAGTAGGCGAGCGCCTCGGTGGCGGTGTCGATGGCGGTCAGCCCGCCGCCGATCACCAGCACCGGCAGGCGCAGCTGCAGGTTGGCGATGGAATCGCGCCGCGCCGCGCCGGTCAGCTGCAGGCCCATCAGGAAATCCGACGCCTGGCGCACGCCGCAGGCGAGGCCGTTCGGCACGTCCACGTAGCGCGGCCGGCCGGCGCCCATGGCCAGCGCCACGTGGTCGAAGCCCGTCTCGAACGCGTCGTCGAGCGTCAGCGTGCCGCCCAGGCGCACGCCGCCGTGCAGGGCGAAGCCGGCGCGCCGCTCGAGCAGCAGGCGGATCAGCTTCAGGTAGTTCTTGTCCCAGCGCACGGTGATGCCGTACTCGGCCACGCCGCCGAAACCGGCCATGACGCGCGCGTCGAGCGGCTCGAACAGCTCGTGCACGTCGCGGATCAGGCGCGGCGAGCGGCGCGTGCCGTCAGGCTCGACGCCGGTGAGGTCGGCCGGCAGCGGCTCGATCTTCAGGCCGTCGACGCCGACCACCGTGTGGCCGTCGTTCAGCAGGTGATGGGCCAGCGTGTAGCCGGCCGGCCCCAGGCCGGCGACCAGCACCTTGCGCCCGCTCGCCGGGCGCGGCAACGGGCGTTCGAGATTGAGCGGGTTCCAGCGCGTCAGCAGGCTGTAGATCTCGAAGCCCCAGGGCAGCTCCAGCACGTCGCGGAGCGTGCGCGTCTCGATCTGCGGGATGTCGACCGGCTCCTGCTTCTGGTAGATGCAGGCCTTCGAGCAGTCGTTGCAGATGCGGTGCCCGGTGCCGGCCAGCATGGGGTTGTCCACCGCCGCCACCGCCAGCGCGCCGATGGCGCTGCCGTGCGCCCGCAGGTAGTTCATCTCCGAGATGCGCTCGTCGAGCGGGCAGCCCTGCAGCGGCACGCCGAGCGCGCTCGACTTGAAGGCGCCGGTCTTCTCGCGCAGGCCGTGCGAGCACGAGTCGCGGCCCTGGTTGTGGCACCAGATGCAGTAATGCGCCTGATCCTGCACGTAGGCGTCGCTGCCGCCGGCGTCGGTGAGGGCAAAACCCTCGCGCCGGCGCAGCGGGCCGTCGAGGCGATGGCGGGTGATGATCTGCTCGCGTGCGGTGTCGAGTGGCACCAGCCGCTGCGGGTCTGGCTTGTGCAGCTCGCGAAACAGCACCCCGGCGGCATGCGCCGCCTGCCCGGCCGGCGTGTGCAGCGCCCAGGCGGCGTAGCGCAGCGCGAGGTCCAGCGCCTCGGCGTGCTGCTCGGCGGCGTCGGACCAGGCGTTGACGTGGCGGGCGAAGGCAAGCTCCGAGAGCGGCTCGGCGAACCGCTGTTCGAGCTGCGCCGCCAGCGCCGGGCCATCCTCGCCGGCCGCCTGCTCGGGGCTGAGCTTGCGCGCCGCCTGGCGCTGCACGAACTGCCGCTTGCAGATGGACAGCGGCGTGAGCGCGTCCAGGCGCTGGGCGATCGCCCGCACTTGTGCACCGATGCCGAACAGCTCGCCGATGAAGTCTTCGAGATTCGGCCCGAGCTCGATCAACAGCTCGCTGTGGGCCTTGTCGTCGAGCGCGTCACGCGCCGTGCGGGCGGCGGCAAGGCGCGCGGCGAGCGCCGCGTCGGCGCCGGACAACCAGCCCGTGAAGGCCTCATCGATGCGGATGAGTCCGGCGTCGTCGTAGAGAACGTCGGCCGGCAGATCGAAGCCGAGATGCAGCGGGTCAGAGGCAGCGCGGGGCATGGCGAAGGGGCGTGGCGAAGGATCGGCCGTATTGTAGGCGACCGACCCGGGCCGCCCTTTGGCCATGGGGCGCCGCGAACAACGACGTCCGCAACGCCGCGCCGTCTCACATCCCCGGCGGACGCATGCCCGGCATGCCTGGCATGCCGGGCGGCCCGTTTGGCGCGGCCTCGGGCGGTGGCGCCAGCGGCTCCAGCAGCGCGTCGAGCTGCGGCGTGAAGGTGCCGGCCGTGTGCGGCGGCACCACGAACACCCAGTCGGCCACCTGCCTGTTGATGCGCTCGACCTCGGCCGCGGCGCGCGCGGGGTCGCTGGCGTCGGCCACCATGGCAGCGGCCAGGCGCACATGCGGCACGCCATTGAGCGACAGCACCGTGGCGGTGACGCTGACGCCGTCGAAGGTATCGAACACGACGTTCACGGCCTGCGCCCAGTCGCCGGTCACTTCGTCCAGCTTGAACACGTTCTGCAGCGGCAGGCGTTGCAGACCATAAGCCACCGCGCCAACGGTGGACGCCTGTACCGTCCGACCGTCAGGCAGTTTGGAAAGCAGGCTGAAGCCCGCGTCCGGCTCGTCGCGCGCAATCAGCAGCGGCATTTGTTCCGGGTGCTGCACGCTCACCTGCCGCACCGTGGCCTGCGGCAGGTCGAAGGCTTGCGCCGGCAGCCACAGCGGTGGCGTGCGCTGCACGTCGACCGCGCCTTCGGCCAGCCAGGTCTGGTCCTCGCCCGGCCGGCGCACGTAGGTCTGCCTTGGGCCCTGCCCGGCGGCGGCGCGCGGTTTGCCGATCAGCACCGCGGCCAGCTCCCGCTCGCCCTTGCCAAGTACGCGCACCAGCACGCCACGCGCGCCGGTCTTGTCCGGTGCCTCGAGGTCCAGCGCCGCGTGGCGGGCCGGGTCGGCGGTGCGCGGCTCGATCAGCGTGAGGCCGGCCAGACTTTCCAGCAGGGCACGCACCTTGGCAGCGTCGGCGGGGTAATCGTGCTTGTCGGCGATCTTCCAATCGGCATCCTTGCCGTGCAGGGTGACCTGCCCGCTCGCCGAGCGGATTTCGATGCGCCGCGCGGTGGCAGCCTGCGCCGGCAGCTCCGGGAACAGCTTTTCCTGCCGGGCAACGTAGCCCGTGCGCTGCCCGAAATCGCGCACCGCCCACAGCGTGATCAGCACCAGCGCCAGCGTGGCGCCGGCCAGGATCCACTTAGCCCGCGACATGACGTGCTTCCGTGCCGTGGCGGCCACGGCCGCGGGTGAGCACCACCAGAACGGCGGCGAAGCCGATCAGCAGCGGCACGAGACCGATGTTGACGAACTTGAGGCGCGTTTCGAGGCGGTCGATGTCCTGGCGCAGGTTGCGCTGCACCTCGCGCAGTTCGCGCCGCAGGCGCACGCGCTCGGCCTGAAAGCGGGCGATCTCCTGCTGCTGCTCGGCGCTCATCAGCGGACCGGCCTGCTCGCCGCGGCTTTGTTGCAGTTGCGCCAGCCGCTGCTCGGTCTGTTCGAGTTCGCCCTGCAGGCGCTGCTCGGCGGCGCGGAACTGCTCCTGCGCCGCACGGTTCATGGCCTGCACCACGGTGAAGGGCCGTGCGTAAGTGCCCTGCGAGCGCACACCAATCAGGTCGCCGCTGCCGGTGAGGTTGTCGACGGCATTGATGAAGAACGCGCCGTTGTCGGCGAAGGGCCGCACCAGGCGGCTGCCCTGCATGTCGGCCACCTGCGCCCAGAAGCGGTCGTAGATGAAATCCGCGTCGGCGATCAGGATGAGGTTGGCCGGCGCGGCCGATTCCTTCAGCACCTGCGCCGGCGCCTCGGCGCCCTCCGGCGGCCCGTCCGGGAACGCGGTCTTAAGCGGACCCTGCACGCGCGCGGCGAAGGCATGGCTCTGGTCGGACGGCTTGAACTCGCGCAGCAGGGCCGCCGGGTCCGGCTTGTCGAGGCCATCCGTGCTGATCAGCATGGATTGCCGGCTCGAGCTCATCAACGGCGTGACGTCGGTCGTCGCGCCGTCTTTTTTGGACAGCGCGCCGACGGTGTTCATGTACATCTGCGTCAGGCGCGCCGTGGTCACGTCCTTGCGGTCGAAGCGCGGCGCCTGCAGGTCCAGCCAGACCAGGTATTCCTGCGGCGGCGCCTGCTCGCTGAAGCTCACCAGGCGCGCCGCCTCGCGGTCGCCGATGACCTTGTCGGGCGCCATCTCCACGCCCCAGGCGCCGAGCAGCGGCCCGAGATCGGACGGCATCTTGGGCAGCGTCATGCTCGGCATGATCGGGTCGCGCGGCGGCGCTTCCACGTCGCTGTAGGGGTCGAGCAGCGCCAGCACGCGGCCCTTGCGCAGCGCGAACTGGTCGATGCCGAACAACGTCGCCGGCGACAGATCCTTCGGGTGGATCAGGATCAGCAGCTCGACGTCGTCCGGAATCTTCTTCTCGAAGGTGGCCAGCACGCGCACCTCGAACAGCTCGCGCAGCTGCTCGATCACCGCCCAGGCCGGCGCCTGCTGCTGCGTCATCGGCGCCACGGAGCCGTTGACCGGCAGCGAACTCATCACCGCCACCACCGGCCGCTTGCCCTGTCCGAGCTTGTAGATGAGGCGCGTCAGGTCGTACTCGAGCGTGTCCTCGTTGGACGGCGACAGGAACGGGATCACCTCCTCCCCGTCGGTGCTGTTGGTGGCAGCGAGCCCGAAATAGGCGCTCTCGCCGCCCGGCCCGCCCAGCGGCATGCCGCGCAGGCCGAATTGCACGGCGCGGTCCTCGGCGTCCGAGAACGGCTCGGGGTCGATCACCTTGAGCTGCAACTTGCCTTGCGATTGCGCCGCGTACTCGCCGAGCAGCGCCCGCACGCGGGCGGCGTAGGCCTGGAACTGCGGCACGTCGCGCAACGCCTTTTGCGAGAAGAACAGGTTCAGCGTGATCGGCTCCTCGAGCTTGCCGACCACGGCGCGCGAACCGTCGCTGAGCGTGTACAGGCGGTTTTGCGTCAGGTCGAGCCGCCAGCCGCCGAACACCGTGGCGGCCAGGATGTTGACCGCCAGCAGCACCACCACCGCCAGCAGCAGGCTGCCGGTCGAAAGAACTCCGCGTCTCATGGATGACTCCCCTCAGCCGGCGGCTTTCTTGGCTTCCACCAGCACCGTGTTGGCATACAGCCACACGCCGATCATGCTGGCGAAATAGACGATGTCCGGCAGCTCGATGACGCCGGTCTGCAGCGCCTCGAAGTGCCGCATGAAGCTCAGCGACGCGACCGCCTGGATGAGCCAGGTCGGCGCCCAGGCGCCGAAGAAATCGAGCACGATCGGCAGGCCGCTGACGATGAACAGGAAGCTCACCACCACCGACAGCACGAAGGCGATCACCTGGCTTTTGGTCAGCACCGAGATGCAGGCGCCGATGGCCAGATACGCCCCGGCCATCAGCAGGCTGCCCAGATACCCCGCCAGGATGGCGCCGTGGTCCGGGTTGCCGAGATAGCTCACCGTGATCCAGATCGGGAAGGTCAGCGCCAGCGCCACCGCCGTGAACAGCCAGGCAGCGAGGAACTTGCCGACCACCGCCTGGCCGGTGGTGATGGGCAGCGTCATCAGCAGTTCCAGCGTGCCGCTCTTGCGCTCCTCCGCCCACAGGCGCATCGCCACCGGCGGAATCAGCACCAGGTAAAGGTAGGGGTGGAACTGGAAGAACGGCAGCAGGTCGGCCTGCCCGCGGCCGAAGAACTGGCCGAGATAGAACGTGAAAATCCCGTTCAGGAACAGGAAGATCACGATGAACACATAGGCCAGCGGGGTGTAGAAATAGGCCGCCAGCTCACGCCGCAGCACGGTCAGCATGGCATTCATGAGCGCGTCTCCCGGCCGGCCACCTCGAGCGTCAACTGACGGAACACGTCGTCGAGCCGCCCCTGCTCCACGTACAGCTCGTCGGCCTGCCAGCCGGCGCTGCGCAGCCGGTCGCCGACCGCTTCGAGCAGGCTCTGGCCGCGGCTCGCCAGCAGGCGCAGGCGCCGCTGGCCGTCGGCCTCGTCCAGCACCTCGACGCGGGCCACGCCCGGCACCGCGGCGAGCTGCTCGGGCAGGTCCGCCGGGCCGCCGCTGATCACCAGTACGACGGCGTTGTGGAATTGCGAGCGGCTGGCGAGTTCCGCCGGCCGGCCGTCGGCCAGCAGCCGTCCGCCGGCGATGATGACGGCGCGGCTGCAAATGGCTTCGACCTCTTCGAGGATGTGCGTCGAGACGATGATCACCTTGTCGGCGGCGATGTCGCGGATCAGCTCGCGCACCTCGTGCTTCTGGTTCGGGTCCAGACCGTCGGTCGGCTCGTCCAGAATCAACACCGGCGGGTCGTGCAGGATGGCCTGCGCCAGGCCCACCCGGCGCTTGAAGCCCTTCGACAGCGTCTCGATGGACTGATCCATGACACCGCCGAGCGCCATGCGGTCGACCACCGATTCGACGCGTCGGGCGCGGGCCGTGGATTCGAGGCCGCGCACGCTGGCGACGAAATCCAGAAACCGGCGCGGCGTCATGTCGCCGTACAGCGGCGCGCCCTCGGGCAGATAACCGATCGCCGCCTTCACGGCGAGCGGCTCCCGCGCCAGGTCCATGCCACACACCTCGACCTCGCCGGCGGTCGGCGCAAGGTAGCCGGTGATCATCTTCATGGTGGTCGACTTGCCGGCCCCGTTCGGCCCCAGAAAGCCCACCACCTCGCCGCTGCCGACGCTGAACGACAAATCGTCCACCGCGCGCAGCGGCCCGAAATCCTTGGTCAGATGCCTGACCGCGACCCCTGGCTGCATGTTTCCCCTCAAAAGCGATTGCCCGCGCCGCCATGACAAAGGCCGGGCATTCTAGCCACATGGCCGCAGGCGCGAGCCAGCGACCCCGGAAACGCCGAAAATTCCCTTCCTTCGAATTTTCAGTTCGCTGCGTCGCCGTGCATGCCCGCGCGGCGCGCCATGAATCAATGGCTTGCGTCGCTCACCGATGCAGGGGCATCCTGCCCCGGACGGGACGCGCCCATGAATGAGCGCGCCCCGACTCGGCGAGCTTCGACCACGACCGCGCGGAGTGAGTTCATGACCGATGCGTTCACCGCCGCCGTCGTGCAGATGGTGTCCGGGAGCGATGTAGCCGCCAACCTGGCGAGCGCCGGGCGCCTCATCGCGCGCGCGGCAGAGGCTGGCGCCAGGCTGGTGGCGCTGCCGGAGAACTTCGCCCTGCTCGGCCGGCGCGAGCAGGACAAGCTGGCGGTGGCGGAAAACGACGGCACGGGGCCGATCCAGGATTTTCTGGCCGACACCTCCGCGCGGCACGGCATTCACCTGGTCGGCGGCACCATCCCGCTGCGCGGCGCCGACCCGCAGCGCGTGCGCGCTGCCTGCCTGCTGCACGGCCCCGACGGCCGGCGCCTGGCGCGCTACGACAAGATTCACCTGTTCGACGTCAACGTTGGGGCGGACGGCGGCGAGCGCTACCGGGAATCGGCCAGCATCGAACCGGGCGACGCCGTGGTGACGGTGGGCACGGACCTGGGCCGCATCGGCCTTGCCGTCTGCTACGACCTGCGCTTTCCGGAGCTGTTCCGGGCGCTGCTTGCGGACGGCGCCGAGATTCTCGTGCTGCCGTCGGCCTTCACCGAAACAACCGGCGCCGCCCACTGGCATCTGCTGTGCCGCGCGCGGGCGGTGGAAAACCTGTGCTACCTGCTGGCGCCGGGACAGGGCGGACTGCATGACAACGGCCGGCGCACCTACGGCCACAGCCTGATCGCCGGCCCGTGGGGCGAAGTGCTGGGTGAACACACCGACACCGGCGAGGGTATCGCCTGCGCGGACATCGATTTGGCCGCCATGGGTCGCCTGCGGGCGCGCTTCCCGGCGGTTCAGCACCGACAGTTGTAGGCTGATCCGGCGCCCTGGAACGCTCATGCCGGGGGCGACGACGATCGGGCGCGCCACCCGCATACCGACCTGGGACCCAGGCGCTAAGGAAGCGCTGATTTATTCAGCGCTTCCCGTCCGGGGCAGGACGCCCCGGCCTGGATCAATGGCGCAAGCCATTGATCCAGGGAGCGCATCGCGGGCATGCACCGCGATGCGGCGAGCTGAAAAATCCCAGGGACGGGATTTTTCAGCATCTCCCTAGTGTAGCGTCCCGCATGTAACTTTCCATTCTTTGCGTGGTCCAACCCGTATCCTCGGCACGGGAGGCACGCATTGATGGGAAGGCCGGCAATCGAGTTGATGGTAACGACGCAGGATCGCAAG
>JBMOQH010000016.1:0-241562 GCA_049322795.1 Pseudomonadota bacterium
CCCGGGTGCCCATCCGGCGCCCGGGGTTTTTTATTGCCCGCGCGCGTCCCGCCGTGGGACGCTTGGAAAGACGCTGAAAAATTCCTTCCGTGGAATTTTTCAGCTCGCCTCGTCGCGGTACACGCCCGCGACGGGCTCCGTGAATGAAGCACTTCGTGCTTGATTCACGCCGGGGCATCCTGCCCCGCACGGGAAGCGCCGATAAATCAGCGTTTCCTTGGCGCCAATAACTGGAGGAGACCCCATGAGCAAACCCACTCTCGCCGTGACCATCGGCGATCCCTGCGGCGTCGGGCCGGAGATTCTGGCCAGGGCGGTGGCGACCGGGCAGCCGCAGCGTCTGGCGCGCCTGGCGTTCATCGGCAGCGCCGAGGCCATGCGCCGCGGCGTGGCGGTGGCGGGCGCCGATCTCGCCGTGCAGACCGTGGCGTCGGTCGACGCCGTGCAGGACGACCCGCGCGTCATCAGCATCCTCGACGACGGCGAGCTCGACCCGGCCGAGATCGTTTACGGCCAGGAGCGCGCCGCCTGCGGCGCCGCGGTCGGCCGCTGGATCGGCCAGGCGCAGGCGCTGGCTACAGCGGGCCAGGTCGGCGGGCTGGTGATGGGGCCGATCAACTCCGAGGCCATGGCGGCCGCCGGCGCGCTCGGCGCGCTGATGAATGCGAAGCCCGGCGAGCGATTGCTGACGCTGTTCTCGGGGCCGCTGCGCATCACGCACATCTTCGACCACGTCTACCTGCGCGACGTATGCGCCGGGCTGACGGCCGATCTGGTGGCCCGCTCGATCCGCCTGACGCACGACACGCTGAGCGGCTGGGGCGTGAAGAACCCGCGCATCGGCGTGGCCGGGCTGAACCCCCACGCCCACGGCCCCGAGGAGGACGCCGCCATCACCCCGGGCGTGGCGCGGGCGCGCGCCGACGGCATCGACGTGACGGGTCCCATTTCGCCCGACACCGTGTTCCGGCACTGCATCGACGGCCGCTACGACGTGGTGGTCGCGATGTGCCACGACCAGGGCCACATCGCGCTCAAGACCTGGGGCTTCGAGGGCAACTGCGGCGGCTTCATCGGCATGCCCTACCTGTTCATGACGGTCGGCCACGGCACCGCCTTCGACATCGCCGGCAAGGGCATCGCCAGCCACGCCATGATCCTGGCGGCGCTGAACCAGTGCGCGCAGTTCGCCGCTGGCAAGGGTTTCCTGGCGGCCTAGGCGCGGCTGCGCGGGTGCCTGCGTGGGGCGGGTGGATCGCCTGACCGCCGCGAAAATCCAAAGGAAATCCCTGGGTGTAAGGAATCGGCACGAGCCGCGTCTGAACCTCAGCGGCCGACGCAATCGTGCGCCGGCCGCCGTGGTTCATCCCCCTCAGGAGTACGCCCATGAAACTCGACAACCCGACCCTGAAGCTCACCGGTGCCGGTCTCGCCGCCGCCTTCGGCCTTGCCCTGACGCTGGCGGCTGCGCCAGCGAGCGCGGCGGCCGATCAGGAAAAATGCTTCGGCGTTGCGCTGAAGGGCCAGAACGACTGCGCCGCGGGCCCCGGCACCACCTGCGCCGGCACCTCCGTGCGCGACCACCAGGGCAACGCCTGGAAGCTGGTGCCCAAGGGCAGCTGCGAGCAGACCGCCTCGCCCACCTCGCCGACGGGCTTCGGCCAGCTCGCCGAGTTCACCGAGAAGTAAGCCCGCGCCACGGACAGGCGCGGCCATGACGGTGCCGTCCCCAACGGCGGACAGCCGACCCACGGCGCGCGCCTGCCCGGCCGATTCCCTGACCGGGCTGGGGCTGAAACCCCGGCATTTCAGCGACATCCTCGAGCGCCGCCCGGCGCTCGGGTTCTTCGAGGTTCACGCCGAGAACTACTTCGGCGCGGGCGGTCCGTTCCACCATTACCTCACTCGTATCGCCGAACACTACCCGCTGTCGATTCACGGCGTGGGCCTGTCGATCGGGGGCAGCGATCTCGATGCCGCCCATCTCGACCGTCTGGCGATGCTGCTGGAGCGCTACCAGCCGCGCTGGTTCTCCGAACACCTGGCCTGGTCGCGCCACGGCGCGGTGTGCCTGAACGACCTGCTGCCGGTGGTCTACGACGAAGCCACCCTCGGGCGGGTCTGCGAGCACATCGACCGCGTGCAGGAGCGGCTGGGTCGCCGCATGCTGCTGGAGAATCCGGCCACCTACCTCGAAAGCCGGGCCTCGACCCTGCCCGAGGCGGCCTTCATCGGCGAGGTGGTCCGCCGCGCCGGCTGCGGCCTGCTGCTCGACGTGAACAATCTGTATGTGTCCTGCGTCAACCACCGGCGCGACCCGCTGGCCGAGCTGGCCGCCCTGCCGCTGCACGCGGTGGGCGAGATCCACCTCGCCGGCCACGCCGAGACCCTGGACGGCGCCGGCGATCCGCTGCTGATCGACCATCACGGCGCACCGGTCGCGCAGGCTGTGTGGACGCTGTATGGGCATGCGGCCGAACGGCTGGGCCGGATGCCCACGCTGATCGAGCGCGACAATGAAATCCCCGCCTTCGATGTGCTGCTGGCCGAGGCACGACAAGCCGAGCGGGTTCTGCAAGACGCCACGCGCACGGCGCTGCCGGCATGAACGATCAGGCCGCCTTCGCCCGCGCGCTGCTCGACCCCGAGCTGCCGCCACCGGCCGACCTTTTCGCCTGGAACGGCTCCGACCCGGCCACGCGCCTGGCGATCTATCGCAACAACGTCATGGTGTCCCTGCTCGGCGTGCTGGCGGACAGTTTTCCGGTCACCCGCGCGCTGGTCGGCGAGGATTTCTTTCACGCCATGGGGCAGTGCTTCGTGCGCCAGTCACCGCCGCGAAGCGCGGTCATGGCCGAGTACGGCGTGGGCTTTGCCGATTTCGTCGCCGCGTTCGAGCCGGCGCGCGGCCTGCCCTACCTGCCCGACGTGGCACGCCTGGAATGGCTGCGGCTGCGGGCGCTGCACGCCGCGGATGCACCACCGCTCGATCAAGAGCGCCTGGCTGCCGTGCTGGCCAGCGGGGCCGACCTCGCCGCCGCGCGCCTGGGCCTGCACCCATCGTTTGCGCTGCTGCGCTCGGCTCACGCCGTGGTGTCGCTCTGGGCCGCCCATCAGAACGCGGGCGACTTGTCCGCCGTTGACCTCGCCCGCGCCGAAGCCGCCTGGGTGCTGCGCCCGGACCTCTCGGTCGCGCTGATTCCGGTCGATGCTGCGGCCGGCGCGTTCGCCGCCGCCGTGCTGGACGAGCAGCCGCTTGGCGCTGCAGCCGAGGCGGCCGTGCGCACAGACGCCACGTTCGACCTGCCGGCCACCTTGGCCCAGCTGATCAGCTGCGGCGCGCTGATTTCCCTGACCTTCGGAGGAGCATCGCCATGAACCAGACCCAACCCACCTCATCCCTGCCCGCGCCAGTGCTGGCCCTCACCCGGTTGATCGCGCTATTCGGCCGCATCCCGGACAGCCTGATCGCGCTGCTTGGCCGTTTCTCGATCGCGGCGGTGTTCTGGCTGTCCGGCCAGACCAAGGTCCAGGGACTGGCCATCGATCTGGTGCAGGGGAAATTTGAACTGGGCTTGCCGCGCCTGGCCAATTCGGCGGTCTTTCTGTTCGAGCACGAATACGGCTTGCCGCTGATCCCGCCGCAGTTCGCGGCGATCATGGCGGCCACCGCCGAGCACCTGCTGCCGATCCTGATCCTGCTCGGCTTCGCCACGCGCCTGTCGGCGCTCGGCCTGCTGGTGATGACGCTGGTGATCCAGGTGTTCGTCTACCCGGGTGCCTACGCGACACACGGCGTGTGGGCCGCGGTGCTGCTGTACCTGATCGCCAAGGGGCCGGGCGCGGTGTCGATCGACGCCTGGCTGGCGCGCCGCTACGGGTCGGCGCGCTGAGGCGGCGCTGTCACCGCGGCGGCGTGTCGTCCCTGTCCAGGAAGACGCGATCGTCGCGGGCGGCAAAGCACCGCGTCGCCTCCTGCAACAGATCCAGTTGCCGGTCGAAGCGGCGACACGCGCTGCACGCCGTCCAGTGCAGGCGGAGCGCCACGCGCTCGCGCAGCGTCAACCGGCGCTCGCGCCCCTGCGACATCAAACCGGTAGCATCACGACAATCGAGCATCACGCGGCCCCGCCAAACCAGCCATCTTCCAGACACTCCCGCAGGCGCAATCGGGCGCGGTGCAGGATCACGTACAGGTTAGTCCGCGTAAGGCCGGCAATCTTACAAATCTCGTCCGCTTCCAGGCCGAGGTGCTCGCGCATCATGAACAAACGCCCCTGACGGGCCGGCAGGCGGTCCATGCACACCGAGAACACCTGCCAGAAGCGCTCGTCCTCGAAACTGCGCTGCGGATCGGCCCAGCGCGCAGGCTGCTGCCCAGGCTGCCAGTGACCGGTCTGGTCGAACAGGCGGTCCACCCATTCGCCGTCGTCGGCCTCGCCGTCCATCGTGTCGGCCGGCTGCGCCCACCGCCGACGTGCCCGCAGCGCGTCGACCACCTTGTGCTTGACGATGGCGAACATCCAGGTCTTGAACGCCGCCTGTCCGCGAAACGCGCCGGCGTGTTTCAGCGCGCTCAGCCAGGACTCCTGCACCACGTCCTGCGCCAGATCGTCATCGCGCAGTTGCAGGCGAGCGAAATTCAGCATCTGCCGGCGCAGTGCGTCCAGAAACGTCGCGTCCTGGAAGCTGGCCGGCAGGGTGCCCGGTGCGTCGCTGTGTTCTTGCACTGACGGCTTGCCCCGGCTGAATGTGATGCGCCTACGGCCGCTGACGGGCGCGCGCCAGGTTCGTGATGCGCACGTTCTCGGCGCGCAGGGCGGCGTTGTTGCCGGCCAGCGAGTCGGAACGCGCGGCCAGCGCCGCGGCCTGCTCGAAGTCGCCATTTTTCAGGCGCAGCCAGGCCAGCTTCTGCCACAGCACCGGATCCTGCGGGCGGATGCGCAGCGCCCGTTCGAGCTGCGCCGCGGCCTGCGCCACGTCGCCGGCCGCGGCCTGCCGGTCGGCCAGCGCGACGAGCGAATCGGTGGCCGGCGGTTGCGGCGCCGCGATGGGCGCAGCGGGCGGCGCGGACGGCGGCGGGCCGGGACGGCTCACCGCCGGTGGCGGCACCGGTCGGGGCAGCGGCTGCGCCGGGGGCACCGGCGCGGGCGGCGCCGGCCGCACCGGTGGCGCCTCCGGAGCCGGCGGCGCAGGCCGCGGCGGTGGGGCGCTTGCGCACCCGGCCAGCAGAACCGCCAGCAGCGCCGGCAGGTAGCGCCAGCTGGGCGGGCGGGCATTCAAAACAGTCTGCGCAGCCAGCGCCATGTGTCGTCGTCCTTGTCGTCGGGAGCGGGCAGCGGGGCGCCGTCGCATGGCACCGCGCCGGGCGGAGCGCCGCCGGCCAGGATCGGCAGGCCGAAGCCGCCCGGGCACTGCGCCGTCGGCAACCACGGGCCGTCGTGAACCTGCACCCAGTGGATGCCGGGTGGCTGGGCGAGCGTGAGCGGCACGGCCGGAAGGCGGCCGATCAGGTCCGCCCAGACGCGCATGGCGCCGCTGGCGCCGTACAGCCCGGTCTCGCTGTTGTCGTCCATGCCCACCCACACGGCGGCCACCGTGTTGCCGGTGAAGCCGGCAAACCAGGAGTCGCGGCTGTCGTTGGTGGTGCCGGTCTTGCCGGCCACGTTCAGGCCCGGCAGCACGCGCCCCAGCCCGCGCGCGGTGCCGCTGCGCACCACCTCCTGCAGGGCCGTGTTGACCAGGAAAACCGCCGCCGGGTCGAGCTTCTGTTCCACCGACAGCGGGTAGCTGGCGAGCGGCTTGCCGTCCTTGTCGGTGACGGCATGGATGCTGCGCAGGTGCAGCCGAAAGCCGTTGGCAGCGAGCGTGAGGTACATGCGCGTCACCTCGAACGGCGTCAGCTCGACCGCCCCCAGCATCACCGCCGGCACCTGCGGCAGGTCGCGCGTCACGCCGAGCGCACGCAATGTCTTGAGCACTTCGGGCACGCCTACTTGCAGGCCGAGCCCCACCGTGGCGCTGTTGCGCGACTCGGCCAGACCGCGCAGCAGCGGGATGCGCCCGGCGTAATCGTTGCCCGCGTTGCGCGGTTGCCAGCTCTTGCCGTTCGGCAGGCGCACCGACATGCGCAGGTCGTCGAGCGGCGTGGCAAGGTTGAAGCGCGCCGGCTGCGACAGGGCCGCCAAATAAGTCGCCGGCTTGGCCAGCGAGCCGATCTGCCGGCGGGCGTCGAGCGCCCGGTTGTAGCCGTCGAAACGCGGATCGCGGTCGCCGACCAGGGCGAGCACCTCGCCGGTGGCGGCGTCGGCCGCCACGGCGGCCATTTGCAGCTTGGGCAGCCGGCGTTGCTTGGCGAGCGCGTCGCCCTGCGTGCTGACGGCCGCCTCGGCCGCCACCTGCACCGCCGGGTCCATGGTGGCGAAGATGCGCAGCCCGTCGTTGCGCAGCACGTCTTCGGGGTAATCGCGCTGCAACTGGCGGCGCACCATGTCCAGAAAGGCCGGGTAACGGGCCATCGTGAGCGCGCTGCGCTGCACCACGCCGAGCGGCCTGGCCTGTTCGGCCGCCACCTGTTCGGGCTTGAGATGCCCCTGCTCGCCGAGCAGGCGCAGCGCCAGATTGCGCCGCGCCGTGGCGCGCTCGGGGTGCCGCCGCGGGTCGTAATAGGACGGCGCCTGCACCATGCCGGCCAGCAGCGCGAGCTGTCCGGTGTCGAGTTCGCTCAGCGGGCGGCCGAAGTACAGCATCGCACCCTGCGCCACGCCGTGCACGCCGCGCGAGCCGACCTGGCCCAGGAACACCTCGTTCAGGTACGACTCCAGGATGTCGTCCTTGGTGTAGTGCGTTTCCAGCAGCACCGCCATGATGGCTTCGGTGAGCTTGCGCCACACCGTGCGGTCGGCGGTCAGGAAATAGTTCTTGACCAGCTGCTGGGTGAGCGTGCTGCCGCCCTGCACCACCGCGCCGGCGCGTACATCCGCCCACAGCGCCCGGGCGATGGCGCGCATCGACACGCCGTGGTGCTCGTAAAAATCCCGATCTTCCAGCGTCAGCAGCGCCTGGATCAGGGCCGGCGGCACTTCCGGCAGGCGGACCAGCAGGCGGTCCTCGTTGCTGTCGGGGTAGAAGCCACCGATGAACTCCGGCTCCAGCCGCAGCAGCGGCAGCTCGCCCTGGTCGCCGTCGATGCCCGCCACCTGCCGGCCATCGAAGCGAATCTGCACCTTGCGCGGTGGCTCCGCACCGTCCCAGAACTGGAACCCGCGCGTGTAGACGAGCACACGCGGCCCGCGCACGGCATACGTGCCGACACCGGTCGGCTCACCGCGCTGATAGCCCAGACGATCGAGCGCCTCGACCAGTCGCGGCGGGTCGAGCGGCAGGCCGGTGTAGAGCTCGAGCGGCCGGGCGAACACGCGCGCCGGAAGGGCCCAGCGCTGACCCTCGAACTTGTCGCGGATGACGCGATCGAGGTGCACCGCGTACAGCGCCAGCCCGGCGACAGCGGCCAAGGCCAGCGGCAACAGCCAGCCGAGCCAGCGGCGACGGACAGAACGGGGGCGCGTTTTGGGCATCGAAGACGGAACGGGCGGCTGCGGTCGTAACGAACTAGTCTATCCCGCCGACCGATTTCGACGGCCTGGCGGGCCCGGCGTGTCCCCGGGACGCCCGGCGGCTACAGGCCCATGATCGTGCGATAGCCCTTCCAGAATCCGCGCATGCCGACCTCGGTCAGCGTGCTGTCGATGTCGGCGATGTCGCGCCCACCCATCTCGACGATCGACGCCGCCTCGCCGTCGCGCACGATGGCGTTCTGCACCAGCTCGCACACGTCGCCGTCTTCCATCGAGATCAACCCGGCCGGGCCGATCAGGTTGATCTGCTTGACGCGCATGGCGCGCTCGGCCGGGGAGTCGTCGACATAGCCGAAGTACGTCCACACCAGTTCGAAAGCGTTCGGACCGTGGGTGACGATCTGCCGCGTGGCGAGCGTGTTGGCAATCTGCTGCGCCACCAGGTTCGGAAAGATGACGTGGATGCACAGCGTGTCGCCGTCGGCGTATTCCGGCCAGCCCTTGAGCACGCTCGGGTCGGCCAGCGCGTAGTTTTCCTGGTACGAGCGTCCGCCTTCCTTCTTGTAGCCGTCGATACGGCCCTCGTCGGTGCCGGCGCGCGAGTGGATGCAGTTGTGCATGCCCTCGTAGCCGCCCATCTCGGTGCCGCAGATCTGCGACGCCCGGTACAGACCGAACGTCGCATGGAACAGGTGCAGCAGGCTGGCGTGATACGGATCGTGCGTGTTGTCGGCGTAGAGCTTCCAGTTGCTGTGCACGAACTGGCGGTGGTAGCCCAGCACCTCGACGGGCCGGTTGAACATGCGCCGGTGGTAGTCCGCCATGCGCGGGCCGAAGTAGTCCTCGACGGATGGCATGTCCTCGGCAAAGCTGGCGAAGATGCACTCGCCGAACACCTGCACGCTCAGTTTGCGCAGGCCGTGCTGCTTCATGTCGAAGTCGGCCGGATAGCCGCCCTTGCCGCCGAGTCCCTTGCGGAATGGCACGCCGATCAGGTCACCCTTCGCGTCATAGGCCCACTGGT
This sequence comes from Pseudomonadota bacterium, assembly GCA_049322795.1. GTDB lineage: Bacteria > Pseudomonadota > Gammaproteobacteria > Immundisolibacterales > Immundisolibacteraceae > Immundisolibacter. The sequence continues at coordinate 8,602 of JBMOQH010000016.1, forward strand.
GGTAGACGCAGGTCAGCGTGTCGGCGTTGCCGCGCAGGTCGCGGCACACCAGTGCGCCGCGATGGGCGCAGCGGTTCACCAGCACGTGAAATTCCCCGGCGGCGTCGCGGCTGACGATGACCGGCGTGTCGCCGACGAAGGTGGTCTTGTAATCGCCGGCGTTCGGCAACTCGGCGGTCAGGGCCACGTAGTTCCAGGTGCGGCCGCGGAAGATGCGCTCCTGCTCCAGCGCGTAGATGGCGGGGTCCTGATACACCCGGTACGGAACGCGGGTGAAGCCTTCCTTCGGCCAGATCAGGTCCGGCATTCCGGTGATGGTCGGTGCGTTCATGGGTCCTCCTGCGCTCGGGCAACTCCGGTCCCGCCGATTATGGCGGGGGCCGGGCGCGCTGCAACTGTGGCTGACGCATGTCACAGATACGTCATGTCCGGAATCGAGCATTCAGCGGTTTTCCCATAGCCAAACAATGGGTCGCGCTGCATGTCGCCCTGGTCCCCCGACGACACCCACCGGCTGTGCCACGAGCTCGACGCCGTGCTCGAGCAGCAGCGTCTCACCATCCTGTTTCAGCCGATCGCCTCCTTGCGCGGCCGCTCGGTGCTGGGCTACGAGGCCCTGGTGCGGGGGCCGGCGGACAGCGCCCTGCACAACCCCCTGGTGCTGTTCAGCGCGGCCGAGCGCTGCCAGCGCCTGGCCGAGCTCGACCGGCTGTGCCAGCGCCTGGCCACCGCGCGGTTCCTCGCCATGGGACTCCCGGGGCTGCTGTTCCTGAACATGGTGCCAAGCCTGCTGCTGGAGAACGACGACCACGCCGAGCGCCTCATCGGCCAGCTGGGCGCCTCCGGCTTGCCGCCGCAGCGCGTTGTGCTGGAGCTGAGCGAACGTTACCCACTCGAGGATGCGCAGGGCCTGCGCCGCGCGCTCGAGCCCTATTCGCAGGCGGGTCACGCCATCGCCATCGACGACCTGGGTGCCGGCTACGCCAGCCTGCGCCTGTGGTCGCAGCTGCGGCCGGCCTACGTCAAGGTCGACCAGCACTTCGTGCGTGGGCTGGACGACGACCCGGTCAAGCGTGAGTTCGTGCGCTCGATGGGCGAGATCGCCCGCGGCGTTGGCGCCCAGCTGGTGGCCGAAGGGGTGGAGACCGCTGGCGAACTGAACGTGCTGGCCGAGCTTGGCATCGAACTGGCGCAGGGTTACCACCTGGCCCGGCCGTTGGCCGAGCCGCCGCTGGCGCTGCCGGTGGGGCTGTTCGAACGCGACTTGCCCTTGCTGCGCGAGGCCTGGCGCTGGCAGCGGGGACAGACGGTGGGCGAGCTGGCGCGCCCGAATCCGACCATCACGCCGGACACCAGCATGGACGCGGTGGGAGCCTTGTTCCGTCAGCGACCGGATCTGAACACGCTGCCGGTGGTTACCGACGGCCGGGTGGCCGGCGCGGTGCAGCGCATCCCGTTCAGCGACATCTATCTCAGCCGCTACGGGCGCGACCTGTACGGTCGCAAGCCGGTCGAATGGTTCATGCAGGCCGAGCCGCTGACGGTCGAGCACGGCCTGCAGCTGGCCGACGTCAGCCGGCTGCTGACGGATGTCGCCGCGGGGCACGTGGAGCACGAGTTCGTGGTCACCCGCGGCGGGCAGTACCTGGGCATGGTCCGCGTGCTCGACCTGCTGCGGCGCATCACCGACTTGCAGGTCCGCGCTGCCCGGCATGCCAACCCGCTGACCCTGCTGCCCGGCAACGTGCCGGTCTACGAGTGCATCGACGACCTGCTGCGCCGGCCGGCGCAGTTCGCGGTCGCCTACTGCGACATCGACCACTTCAAGCCGTTCAACGACGTCTATGGCTACAGCCGCGGCGACGAGGTGATCAAGCGGCTGGCGGAACTGGCGGTACAGCACTGCGATGGCGAGCGCGACCTGGTCGGCCACATCGGGGGCGACGATTTCGTGCTGGTGCTGGGCAGTGACGACTGGGCCAGCCGCTGCGAACGCCTGCTGACGGCGTTCAATGCCGCGGCGGCCGCGTTCTACAGCGACGAGGACCGCGCCGCGGGGGGCGTGTGGGACGAGGATAGACGCGGCCAGGCGCAGTTCTTCCCGCTGCTCGGGCTGTCGATCGGCGTGGTGCTGCCGGACCCCGGCCGCTGCCGTTCCCACCACGACGTGGCGGCGCTGGCGGCCGAGGCCAAGCATCAGGCCAAGCTGCGCCGCGGCGAGACCCTGGGCGGCGCCCTTTACATCGATCGCCGGCGTGGCCCGGATGGCGCACCCGGGACCAGCGAGACGCCACCGGCGAGCGCAGTGTCGGCCTGATCGCTCCGGCGCGATCAGTCACCGCGGCGCTCAGGCCGCGAAGCGGAAGTTCATGGTGCGGTCGTTGTAGTACAGGCCGGACAGCTGCACCACCAGCGTCAGGATGTCGGTGCTGCCCTGGTTGAAATGACCGTGCCAGAGGTTCGGCGGCGTCAGCGACACTTGGCCGGGTCGCCAGTCGACACGGACCGGGTCGACGATGGCGCCGTCCCTCAAGGTTTCGCCGAGCAGCGAATAGCTCGCGTCGTTTGACTCGATCACGTAGGTGATGGCGGCGGCGGCGTGGCCGTGCACGGTGTTGGCCGCGCCGGGCGCCAGCCGGTTCAGGTGCGCGAACAGGTTGGGCGTCGCGAGCTTTTCCCGCTCGATGCCGGTGTGGGCCAGGAACACGCCGGACGCGGTAATACCCTCGGCGCGGGTTTCCGCAAGCTTGGCCGCCAGCAAGGCCGCCGGCCAGTGGGTGAAGGCGATGCGCGCGGTCGGCTGTACCTGCCAACCCATGTAGCGCGCCATGGGGCTGTCGTCCACGTAGTAGAAGCGCAGCCCATCGGCACCCCCGTGGGCGCTGGCGCCGACGCTGCCCGGCACGGCCAGAATATCGCCGGCGGCCACCGTTGCCGCCTCACCGGCGACGCGAAACTCGCCCGTGCCTTCCAGCACCAGCACGATGACGCCGCCCGCCGCCTCGCCGACCGGCACGCTGGCGCCGGCCTTGACGGCATGGGTGCCGGCGAGCATGGCCGGCAGCGTCGCCGGGTACGGCAGACCGAGTTCCGCGCTCAGATCAATTGGCCCGTCCTGCGGCGCCATCACCGCCGGCGGCAACACCTTCTCGATCGGCTTCGGCAGCGCCGCGCCGATGAAATCGCGTTCGGACAGGTACAGCGCACGCGCGGCGGCCGGGGTTTGGGCAGGCGCGGGCGCGGCGTTCTGGTAGGCGATGGCGTGACTCATGGGCGGCTCCTCCGGGTCGATCTTGTGGGCGTGATTGTGCCGCGCCGGCCGCGTCAGGGCATCGGCTCGGCCGGCGGTACGCTGCTGGCAAGCGACGGCGGGCGATGCGCCACCTGGCCGCGTTCGCCAAGGTCGCTCTCGATCCGCCGTGCGGTGGCAACGGCGGCGGCCCGCGACGGATACGGCCCGGCGAGAACCGCGTGTTGTCCGTCCCGGTCGACGCGCTGCGCCGGAATCGGCGGCCCCTGGTGGGCCAGCATGGCCACCAGGCGGCGGGCGTTGTTCGCGGACCTGAAGCGGCCGAGATCGACATACCACTCGCCGCGGCCGACCGGCGTCAGGCGCGGGCTCGGCAGCAGCGGTGCCGCCGGCAAGGCGGCAAGATACGCATCCAGCGCCGGTGCGCCGGCCTCGACCGGCAGCGGGTAACCCCGGTGCTGCTGGGCCTGCGTCTGGGCCAGCGCCAGATCAACCAGCACATCATCCTGGAGCCCGTGACGGGCAATCGCAGCTTCGATGGCACGGGTGACCGCCTGTTCGCGCCCGGCCGGACTGAGTGGCCGGGTCGCAACGTGCGCTTCGAGCAGCAGGCCGATTGACCCGCGCCCGGCGAGATAGGGTTGATCGACCACCGTCACGGGCGTACCGACCGGCACCGCGTCGAACAATCGCGTGATGTCTTCCGGGTACAGCTGCATGCAGCCATGGCTCACGCGCATGCCGATGCCCGCCGGCTTGTTGGTGCCGTGGATCAGGATGCTGCTCCAACCGAGGCGCAGCGCGTGGCTGCCGAGCGGGTTGTCCGGCCCGGCAGGCACCACGGCCGGCAGCGGGTCGCCCTTGGCGGCGTGCTCGCGGCGGATCGACGCCGGCACGGTCCAGGCCGGGGAAGCGTGTTTTCTGGCCACCTGGGTGCGACCGAGCGGCGTGGCCCAGCCTTCCCGACCGATGCCGATCGGGTGGGTCACCACCTGCCGCGGCTGGCCCGGGCTGGCCGCTGGATAGTAGTAGAGCCGCCGCGCGGCAAGATTGATCACCAGGCCCTCGCGCGGCGCATCCGGCAATACGTGCGCCGTCGGCAGCAGAACGCGCTGGCCGACAGGCGGCGTCCACGGGTCGACGCCCGGGTTGGCGGCGAGAATCTCGTCGTAGCCCAGATCGTAGGCGCGGGCGATGTCGAGCAGCGTCTCCTCGCCCTGCACGGTGGTGTAGCGCAGGCGGCCCACGACGTCGGTGTCGTCGCCCAGCTCGTAGGTGTTGAGCGCAAACGGTTCGGGTGGCGGCGGTGGCGGCGCGAGCGCCTCGCGCTGCCGCCCCCAGCCCGCGCAACCGGCCAGCGTGGCAAGCAGCAGGGCAAAGCCCAGCGTGCGAAAGAAAGCATCGGGCATCTTCACACGCCACCGCCAAGCAGGCGCTGCAACAGCGCCTCGTACACGTCGGCGAGCTGGTCGATTTCGTCCGCCGGCGTGCACTCGTCGATCTTGTGGATGCTGGCGTTGCGAAGACCGAGCTCCACCACCTCGGCGCCGGTCGGCGCGATGAAGCGCCCATCCGATGTGCCGCCGCCGGTGGACAGCGTGGGCGCGACGCCCAGCGTGGCGTCGAGCGCGGCGCGAACCGCGTCCACCAGCCGGCCGCCCTGGGTCAGGAACGGCTGCGCGCCGAGTGTCCATTGCACCTCGCAGCGCGCGCCGCCGGCGGCGAGGATGGCTTCGAAACGCGCCTTCAGCGCCTCGGCGCCGGGTCGTGGCGGGAAGCGGAAGTTGCAGTCGATGACCAGCTCGCCCGGAATCACGTTGCCGGCGCCCGTGCCCGCGTGCACGTTCGAAACCTGAAAGCTCACCGGCGGGAAGGCCGCATCGTCGCCACCCCAGTGCTCGCCGCACAGCGCGGCCAGCGTGGGGGCGAAGGCGTGGATGGGATTGAGGGCGCGCTCAGGGTAGGCGACGTGGCCCTGCACGCCGAGCACGCGAAGGCGCGCCGTGAGCGAGCCGCGCCGGCCGATGCGCAGCACGTCGCCCAGGCGCTGGTCGCTGGACGGCTCGCCCACCAGGCACCAGTCGATGCGCTCGCCGCGCGCCCGCAGCGCGTCCATCACGCGCCCGGTGCCGTCGACGGCGTCCCCTTCCTCGTCGCTGGTGATGAGAAAGCCGATGGAACCCGCCGGCTGCGGGCAGGCGGCGAGAAAGCGCTCCACCGCCACCACCATGGCGGCGAGCGCGCCCTTCATGTCCGCCGCGCCACGCCCGATCAGCAGGCCGTCGCGCAACTCGGCGGCGAAGGGGTCACAGCTCCAGGCGCCGCGATCGCCGGTCGGCACCACGTCGGTGTGGCCGGCGAACACGAACAGCGGCCCGGCCGTGCCGCGCCGCGCCCACAGGTTGTCCACGGCGCCAAAGCGCATCGGTTCGAGCGTGAAGCCCTGCGCCGCCAGGCGCTCGCCCAGCAGAGCCTGGCAGCCGGCGTCATTCGGCGTGAGCGACGGCCGGCGGATCAGCGTCCGCGCGAGGTCGAGCGCCGCGCTCATGCCTCGCCTCCGAGCTGCGCCAGCCAGGCATCGGGCACGAAACCGGCCGTGACGCGAACGCCGATCTCCACCACCGGGCGACGGATCAGCGTGGGCTGCTCCAGCAGCAGCGGGATCAGCGGCGCCTCGGCGTCGGCCGCGCGCTGCCGGCCGGCGCTCAGCTTGCGCCAGGTGCTGCCGCTACGGTTCACCAGCCGGTTGACACCGAGCGCGTCCAGCCAGCGGGCAAGGCGCGCGGCGTCGAGACCATCGCGGCGCAGGTCGTGAAAGGCGATTTCCACCCCGCGCGCCGCGAACCAGGCGCGCGACTTCTTGACCGTGTCGCAGTTTGGGATGCCGTACAGCGTCATGCGTCAGTCGCGCGCGCGGCCGGGACCGTGGTGGAATTCGCCGCGCCGGTTGACGGTCGGGAACGGCGTATCCGGCACCGCCACGCCAAGGAACGCGCACAGGGGATGCCAGCCCTGCGCCACGTCGTAGGTCAGCAGGCGCGCGGCTGGCACGGTGCGCTGCACTTCCGCGTTGTGCTCGGCGTAGCGGGCCAGCACGTGCGCCCTGTCGTGCGGACGATTGTCGAAATGGCGTTCGACGATGATGTCCTTGGCCATGATGCGCTGACCGCGCGCGGCAAGATCGTGCTCAGGCAGTGCTTGCTCCAGCGCCCCGAAGATGGTGTTGGCGATGCTGTCGTACCAGAGGTCTGGATCGCGCACGGTCAGGATCACCTTGGCGTCTGGAAAATCGCGCACCAGGTCACGCCAGAACCAGACCGACGGCCAGTCCACCGTGGAGCGGAAGCCGCCCAGCAACTCATCCCAGCCAACCGGCTCGCCGCGCGCACGGGCCTGCCAGCGGGCGGAATCGCCGGGGCGCGAGAAAAGTTCCAGCATGTGGTGGCACGGCCCGAAGCCGAGCTGTTCCAGCGCCAGCTTGAGGCTGGCCGTGCCGGTGCGGCCCATACCCAGGCCGAGAACCGCCAGCTGCGGTGTGTCGCTCATGGTCTTTGCCTCCATTCGCGCAGTTCGATGGCGTTGCCGTCCGGATCGTTGATCTCGGTGCGAATGAACGCCGGGGTTTCCATTGGCCCCCAACTCGGCGTCACGCCGTGCGCCGACAATGCCGCCAGGGTCTGCAACATGTCGCCGACTTCGAAGGCCATCAGACGGTAGCCGATGCGTTCGCCGTCCTTGGCGTGCGCCTGCGCGTCCGGCGCGTGAATCAGTTCCACGGCCGAGTCGCCGAGCTTGATGTAGGCGACTTCGCTGATACCCGGCACATCGACGGCGTAACGCTGGGCAAGGCTGCCCCCGAGTACGCTGGTGTAGAAGTCGAGGCTGCGCTCAAAGTCGCTGGGGATGAGTTCCACGTGGTCGAGACGTTTCAGCATGCCGATCTCCTCCATCGGTCATCCGCAAGCGGCCGATTATGGCACCCGTATCCGTCTGACCCCTGACGGGGCCCCATTGGCCGCTCAACGGTCACCGGCCAGCACGCGGTCGATGGCGGCCCAGACCTGCGCCTGTATGGCCGGCGCTTCCTGCAGCAGCTCGTGCCGGGCATCGGCAATCCAGGTGACTTCCGCGGCCGGCAGCTGGGTGGCGAAGCTCGCCGCCGCGTGGCTGTCGACGACCAGGTCCTGGCCGGCCAGCAGCAGGGTGATCGGCGTGTCGATGGCCTGCGCAACGCCGGGTGCCCGCAAGCGATCCAGCGACCGGAAGGCCGCAGCCAGCCAGTACCAGTCCACCCGGCCGAAGCCGAGGCCGGGCTCCAGCTCGATGCGCCGGCACAGGCGCTCGTAATGATCGCGGTCCGAGGTGAGCGGGTTGACGGCGAACGGAATGGTCAGCGGCGTGTAGTTGCGGCGGCCCGGCACCCAGCGCCGGCCCTGGCCGAGGCCGATCATGAGCCGCGCCAGCCGGCGCGCCAGGCGCTGCGGCCAGCGTCCGGTGCGGATGCCGATCATCGGTGCGCACAGCAGCGCCCGACTCACGGCACGCGGGTTCCGGTGCAGGTGGCGCAGCGCCAGGTGCGCGCCCATGGAGTGCGCCAGCAAGCGCGGCGGCTCGCCGGGCGGAAGCGCCGCGAACACGGCGGCGAGGTCCGCCAGGTGGCGCTCGAACACGTCGGAGGTGAAGCGCTCGCCATCGGTGGAGCGCCCCTGCCCGCGCCAGTCGAAGCTCCACACCTCGAACCCGCGCGCGGTGAGACCGGCGGCGACCTCGGTGTATTTCTCGAGAAACTCCGACAGCCCTTGCAGCAACAGCACCCGCCCGCGCGCTGCCGCCGGCCGCCAGTGGCCAAGGCGCAGGCGCGCGCCGTCGTCGGCGATCAGCCAGTCGATGCTCAGCATGGGGTTCGCGGGGGCGTTCATCGGCGGCAACCGGGCGTCGGGCCGGCGGGCGACAATGGCAAAATGCCGCACCGCCCAATCGGCCCTGCGCCATGGATTCTACGTTCCCCGCTGAACCGCCCCTGCGGGCCGCGACGCTCGACGTCGACCTCGCCGCCGTTGCCGCCAATTACCGCTGGTTCGTCGATGCCGCCGGCCCGGCCGCCTGCGCCGCCTGCGTCAAGGCAGACGCCTACGGGCTTGGTCTGGCGCCGGTGGCACGCACGCTGTGGCAGTCCGGCTGCCGCGAGTTCTTCGTCGCCAGTGTCGGTGAGGGCGCGGCGCTGCGGGAACTGCTGCCGGACGCAGTGATCTACGTCCTCAACGGCTACCTGCCGCCGGAGCTGCCCACCCTGCGCGCCGCGCGCCTGCTGCCGGTGCTGAATGACCCGCGCCAGGTGGCGACTTTCGAGGCCGACTTTCCGCCCGGCACGCCCGCCGCGCTGCAAATCGACAGCGGCATGACGCGTCTGGGCCTCGACATCGGCGACCTGTCGGCCCTCGGGCCGCGCTGGCGCCAGCCGGGGAGCACTGCCTTGCTGCTGTCCCACCTCGCCTGCGCGGAGGATCCCCGGCACCCCCTCAACCGCGCGCAGCTGGAGCGCTTCACCGCCGCCCGGCAGGCACTCGGGCGGCCGCGGGCGAGCCTCGCCAACTCATCCGGGGTGTTGCTCGGCGCCGATTGGCGTTTCGACCTGGTGCGCCCCGGGGCGGGTCTGTACGGCCTGAACCCGACCCCCCAGCAGCCGAACCCGCTGCGCACTGTGGTGCGGCTGACCGCGCCGGTGCTGCAGGTGCGTGACGTGCGCGAGGACACCAGCGTCGGTTACGGCGCCAGCTATCGGATGAAAGCACCCGGCCGCATCGCCACCGTGGCCTGCGGCTATGCGGACGGTTACCCGCGCGCCGCCAGCAATCGGGCCCTGGCGCTGGTCGGCGGCAGGCGGGTGCCCCTGATCGGCCGCCTTTCGATGGACCTGCTCATGCTGGACGTGAGCGCCGTGCCGGCCGGCAGCCCGCAGCCCGGCGACGCCGTCGAATTGCTCGGGACCGAGTACGACGTGGACGCGCTGGCCGGGGCCGCCGGCACCATCGGCTACGAGCTGTTGACGCATCTGGGACGACTCAGCCGGCGGCGCTACCATGGCCCCTGAAGTGGGCGCGAGCGGCCTTCCGCCATGCCGATCGCCGCAAGGCCCGCAAAGGACTCCGCGGAGAAAGCCATGCAACTGAGTCGCTACGCCATCGGCAGCCCCGGCGAAGAAGCCTTCGGCTTCTGTCAGGCAGTGCGCCGCGGTCCACACGTGGCGGTGTCCGGCAGCACCGGGCGCGACGTGGATGGCCGCATCGTGCCGGGCGGGCCTTATGCCCAGACACGTCAGGCAATCGAAAACCTGCAAACCGCGCTGGCCGCGGTCGGCGGCGGACTGGCGGACGTGATCCGCACGCGCGTGTTCGTGGTCGACATGAGCGAATGGGAAGCCGTGGCCAAGGCACACTGCGAGGCCTTTGCCGAGCACCCGCCGGCCAGCAGCCTGATCGGCGTGAGCGCCCTGTTCGAGCCCGACGTGCTGGTCGAGATCGAAGCCGACGCCATCCTCGCCGGGCCCTGATGAAGCGCCGCACGGCACATGCCCGCCATGCGCCCCACGGGCCAACAGCCTGCACCATCGATCCGGACCGGGGCGCTCTGCCCCGGACGAAAAGCCCTGAATAGCTCAGCGCTTTCCTGAGCCCGCCATCACCGGCGGGCCGATCTTAGGGAGAAGCTGAAAAATCCCATCCTTGATCTTTTTCAGCTCACCGCATCGCGGTGCACGCCCGCGATGCGCTCCCTGGATCAATGGCTTGCGCCATTGATCCAGGCCGGGGCGTCCTGCCCCGGACGGGAAGCGCTGAATAGATCAGCGCTTCCTTAGCCGCCGGCCTTCACGCTGGCGCGCTGCGCGACGACTTCAGCGTGCTTGTCCTTCCACACGCCGTCGATGAAGGCCTCGGTCAGGCGGTAGGCATCGTCGTCGGTGTACTGCACCGGCGGATGCTTGCAGAAGAACGCCGACGGCGGATACAGCACGCCGCCCTCGCCTCGGTCGAGCGCCAGCTTGCAGCAGCGGATCATGTCGATGGCAACGCCGGCCGAGTTCGGCGAATCCTCCACCGACAGGCGCAGTTCCAGGTTGAACGGCACGTCGCCGAACATGCGGCCCTCGATGCGCAGGAAGCACACCTTGTTGTCGTTCTGCCACGGCACGTAGTCGGACGGCCCGACGTGGATGTTCTCGTCCGCGATGCGCTGGGCCGCCACCGACTGCACGGCCTCGGTCTTGGAGCGCTTCTTGGACTTCAGGCGCGTCAGGTTCAGCATGTTCAGAAAATCGGTGTTGCCACCGGTGTTCAGCTGGTAGGTCCGGTCCACCGTCACGCCGCGCTTGCGGCACAGGTCGGTCAGGGCCCGGTGGGTGATGGTGGCACCCAGCTGCGCCTTGATGTCGTCGCCGATGATGGGCAGGCCGGCCGCCTCGAAGCGTTTGGCCCAGGCGGGATCGCTGGCGATGAACACCGGCATGTTGTTGACGAAGCCGCAGCCGGCCTCGAGCGCGCATTCGGCGTAGAAGCGTGTCGCCTCCTCGGAGCCGACCGGCAGGTAGTTGAGCACCATCTCGGCGCGGGCCTCGCGCAGCACGCGCACCACCTCGGCCTGATCCGGCTGCGCGGCGTCTGCCACCAGAAAGGTGCGCGCATCCGGATATTCCGACATGTGCTCGGAGTAGCCGTCCAGCACGCGGCCCATGCGCACCGCGGTACCACTGGCCGGAACGTCGCGGCAGAACACCGTGGTGCAGTTGGGCGGGGCAAAGATCGCCTCGGCAAGGTCACGGCCCACCTTGCGGCGGTCGATGTCAAAGGCGGCGACCACCTCGATGTCGCCCGGGGCGTAGCCGCCGATGTCCCAGTGCATGAGGCCGATGGCAGCCTGCGAATCGCCCTCCCGGTAGTACTGGATGCCCTGCAGCAGGGAGCTGGCGCAGTTGCCCACGCCGACGATTGCGATCCTTATTTTTTCCGGCATCTGGGTCTTTTCCCGCTTCAGGGCCTCGTCACGAAGAATTCACGTACGCATGACACCATGCGTGCCGCACGGCGTTTCATTTTGCCGCGCGCGTCTATTTTGGGCGAGGATGGGCCGCTTGGCCTAGCCGGTCGCTGGCGGCCGCGGCGGGTGCCGCACCGCGCCGGCGCCGACGTGCTGCGTGATCAGGACGCCGACCGCCAAGCAGGGATCACGACCCGATCGCCCTTGGGGAGTTCAGCAGTCGGTCGCCGTCGGTCTACGTGCGCCGCGACGAGAACAGCAACGCGAATCGCCATGCCGGCTGACCGGCCGCAGCGCCAGGCGAGGCAGCAGTCGCCGAGGTTCATTGCGGCACGGCGGTTGCCGCATGGGCAAGGGATTGCAGGCGTTGCACGAACCGCTGCGGCGAGAATTGCGCCTGCCAGCGCGCGTGCAACGCGGCGCCCATCGACTGGCGCAGGTTGGCATCCGCGTGAACGCGGCGCAGCGCGGCGGTCAGGGCCGCGACATCGTCCGCCGGCACCAGCACCGCCGCATCGGCGACCACGTCCGCAACACCGCCAACGGCTGAGGCAATCACCGGCCGGCCGGCGGCCATGGCCTCGGCGATGGCGAGACCAAAGGCTTCGTTTCGCGACGGGAAGACGCAGGCATCGATGGCAGCCAACAGGGTGCGCGCACCCGGCCGCCAGCCGCAAAAGCTGACCTGTTCCTGAAGGCCCAGCTCGCCGCACAGGGCGCGCAGGCCTTGTTCCTCGCGTCCGCTGCCGATCAAGGCCAGGCCCACCTGCGGCATTTCCCGCGCCAGCGGGGCAAAGGCGCGCAGCAGCACGTCGTAACCCTTGACCCGTTCCAGGCGGCCAACCGACCCGAACCAGAACCAACGCGGGTCAAGATCGAGTGCCGCCAGGGCCTGCGCCCGATCGACGCACGGCGGAGCGGATACGGCATTCGGGAGCACGACGATGCGCTGGGGCGGAAAGGCCGGAAACCGCCGCGCCAGATCGGACCGCACCGTGTCGGAAACGCCAATCAGGGTCAAGGGCGCCCCGAGGGCGCGTTCCAGGGTCCGCCGCCGGCGGCCCTTGAACTGTCCGATCTCATGCACCACGCCGAACACCTGCCGCACCATCCCCAGCCGGCGCAGTGCCAGCGCCAGCGTGAGCGCCTTGTAGCGATGGGCAATCACCAGGTCGAAGCGCTGTCCGCGGCACGACCGCCACAGTCGCCACAGCGCCCGCAGGCGCAGGCCCTCCAGGGCGCCGCGCGGCAGACCCAGGAATCGCACCCGCCCGCCCGGATGCCGCGCCAGTGCGGCGTCCGGTTCGCCGCGCAGAAAAACGACCGTACTCTCGAACGGCGGCCTGTCCAGCGCGTCCCGATACAGGGTGAACAGTTCAGTCAGGTATCGGGTATCCGGACACAGATGCAATACCCGCAACGGTCGCTCGACCGTCGACATCATTTATCGCTGCGTCCGTAGTGATCCTCGAAGCGAACGATGTCGTCCTCGCCCAGATAACTGCCGGACTGCACCTCGATGATTTCGAGATCGATGCGGCCCGGATTTTCCAACCGGTGCGCGGTGCCAATCGGAATGTAGGTGGACTGGTCCTCGGCCAGCAGTCGCACATCGTCGCCGCAGGTCACCCGCGCCGTGCCCTTCACCACCACCCAATGCTCGGCTCGGTGGTGGTGCATCTGCAGCGACAGGCTCGCGCCCGGCTTCACCACGATGCGCTTGACCTGAAAACGGCCCGACTGCACCAGCCCCTCGTACGAACCCCAGGGTCGGAACACCTGCCGGTGCACCAGCGGCTCGTCGCGGCGCTGCGCCTTGAGCCGCTCGACCAGGCGCTTTACGTCCTGCGCGCGGGCGCGGTCGGCAACCAGCACGGCGTCCGCGGTCTCGACCACGATCAGGTTCTTCACACCCAGCGCGGCCACCAGCCGCCCTTCGCTGCGGATGAGGCTGCCGCTGGCGTCCTCGACCAGCACGTCGCCCGACAGGACGTTGCCGGCGGCGTCGCCGGGCTGCGCGTCGAGCAGCGCATCCCAGGAACCGACGTCGCTCCAGCCGGCGTCGAGGGCCACCACCGCGGCGCGGTCGGTACGCTCCATGACCGCGTAGTCGATGGAATCGCTCGGCGAAGTCAGGAACGCCGCGCGCGCGACGCGCACGAAGTCGAGATCCGCGCTCACCGCATCGAAGGCCGCCCGGCAGGCGCCGGCGATCGCGGGCGCATGCCGCTCCAGCTCGGCCAGGTAGCTGCCCGCCCCCAGCAGGAACATGCCGCCGTTCCACAGATACTCGCCGCTCGCGACATAGGCCTTGGCGTGCTCGGCATCCGGCTTTTCGACAAAGGCGAGCACCCGCCGCGCGGCGCCGGCGTCGAACGCGTCGCCGGCGCGGATGTAGCCGTAGCCGGTCTCCGGCCGCGTCGGCCGAACGCCGAACGTAACCAGCGCCCCGGTCGTCGCCGCCGGCACGCCGTCCAGCACGGCACGCCGGAAGGCCTGCGCATCGGCGATGAGGTGATCCGACGGCAGCACCAGCATCAGCGCATCGCCGCCGTGGCGGGCGTTCACATGCAGGGCCGCCAAAGCCACCGCCGGCGCCGTGTTGCGCCCGGCGGGCTCCAGCACGATCGCCGCGCCTTCCACGCCCGCCGCGCGCAACTGCTCGGCGACCAGAAAGCGATGCTCCTCGTTGCACACCACCAGCGGCGGCGCCATGTCCGGCAACCCCTGCAAGCGCAGCACGGTTTGCTGCAACAGGCTGTGCTCGCCGGCGAGCGGCAGGAACTGCTTGGGATAAAGCTCGCGCGACAGCGGCCAAAGGCGCGTGCCGGCACCACCGGACAGGATGACGGGGATGATGATCAAAGCCAGTACCGTGGTGGGAAAAGCGGCGGCAGACCCAAGCGGATCGTGAACGGGCGCGGGTGGGATCGCACCGCGCCGAACGCAGCCGGTGCGCACCCGACAACGGTCAAAAGATACACCGTCGGCATGTCATCGAATGTTTCACGGCCGGCTTGCACGGGGCGGCCCCCGCGGCGGCAGCCTCAGCGGCCGCCCGGTCCGAGCGCCTGCCACAGCGCGGCGGTCGGTTCGGCGCGGTTCAGGGTGTAGAAGTGCAGGCCCGGCGCGCCGCCGTCGATCAGCCGCCGGCACAGCGCCAGCGTCACGTCGAAACCGAACGCGCGCAGGCCGTCGAGATCGTCGCCGAAGTCCTCCAGCCGCGCCTTGAGCCAGCGCGGGATCTCGGCCCCGCAGGCGGCCGAGAAGCGCGCCAGCTGCGTGTAGTTGGTTATCGGCATCACGCCCGGAATGATCGGCACCGTCACGCCCGCGGCAGTGGCGGCATCGCGGAAGCGGAAATAGGCGTCGGCGTTGAAGAAATACTGCGTGATGGCGCCGTCGGCCCCGGCCCGCACCTTGCGCACGAAGGCGTCGAGGTCAGCCCGCGCGCCGCGCGCCTGTGGGTGCACCTCGGGATACGCGGCGACCTCCAGGTGAAACCAGTCGCCGGTCTCGCGGCGGATGAAGGCCACCAGATCGCTCGCGTAGCGGAACTCGCCCGGTGCGTCGCCCATGCCGGACGGCAGGTCGCCGCGCAGGGCCACCAGGCGGCGGATGCCGAGCGACCGGTAGGCGTCCAGCAGCTCGCGTAGGCTGGCCGCGGTGGCGCCGATGCACGAGATGTGCGGCGCCACCGGCACGTCGCCGCCCTGTTGCAGGGCGGCGACGGTGTCGAGCGTGAGATCCCGCGTGCTGCCGCCGGCGCCGAAGGTGACCGACACGTAGCCCGGCCGCAGCGGCAGCAGCGCCTGCCGCGCCTCGGCGAAGCGCGCGGCGGCGTCGTCGCTGCGCGGCGGGAAGAACTCGAAGCTGAAACTGCCGGCGTGGCTCACGGCGGGCCTCAGTAGCGGTAGTGCTCGGGCTTGAACGGCCCGTCCTGCGACAGCCCGAGGTACGCCGACTGCTTGTCGGTGAGCCGGGTGAGCTGCGCGCCGATGCGGCCGAGATGCAGCGCGGCCACCTTCTCGTCGAGGTGCTTGGGCAGCACGTAGACCTGCCTGTCGTAGCGCTCGCCGTGGCCGAACAGCTCGATCTGCGCCAGCACCTGGTTGGTGAAGGAGTTCGACATGACGAAGCTCGGGTGGCCGGTGGCGCAGCCGAGGTTCACCAGCCGGCCCTCGGCCAGCAGGATCAGGCGCTTGCCGTCCGGGAAGACGATGTGATCGACCTGCGGCTTGATGTTTTCCCAGCGGTAGCGGCGCAGGCTGGCGACGTCGATCTCGGAATCGAAGTGGCCGATGTTGCACACGATGGCCTGGCTCTTCATGGCCGCCATGTGGTCGTGGGTGATCACGTCCACGTTGCCGGTGGCGGTGACGAAGATGTCCGCCAGCGGCGCGGCTTCGTCCATGGTGACCACGCGGTAGCCTTCCATGGCCGCCTGCAGCGCGCAGATGGGGTCGATCTCGGTCACCCAGACGCTGGCGCCCAGCCCGCGCAGCGACTGCGCGCAGCCCTTGCCGACGTCGCCGTAGCCGGCCACCAGGGCGATCTTGCCGGCGATCATCACGTCGGTGGCGCGCTTGATGCCGTCCACCAACGACTCGCGGCAGCCGTACAGGTTGTCGAACTTGCTCTTGGTGACCGAGTCGTTGACGTTGATGGCCGGGAACGGCAGGCGGCCCTCGGCGGCCATCTGGTACAGGCGCTTGACGCCGGTGGTGGTCTCCTCGGTCACGCCGCGGATGCCGGCGAGCTGGCGGCTGTACCAGGTCGAATCGGCCGCCAGGCGCTCGCGGATGGCCTTGTACAGCGCCACTTCCTCGTCGTTTTCGGGCTTGGCGATGACCGATGCGTCCTGCTCGGCGCGCGCGCCCAGGATCAGCAGCAGCGTGGCGTCGCCGCCGTCGTCGAGGATCATGTTGGCGCCGTCCGCAAACTCGAAGATGCGGTGCGTGTAGGCCCAGTACTCGTCCAGCGTCTCGCCCTTGACGGCGAACACCGGCGTGCCGACGGCGGCGATGGCCGCGGCGGCGTGGTCCTGGGTCGAGAAGATGTTGCAGGACGCCCAGCGCACCTGCGCGCCCAGCGCCTGCAGGGTCTCGATCAGCACCGCGGTCTGGATGGTCATGTGCAGCGAGCCCGCGATGCGGGCGCCCGCCAGCGGCCGGTTCGCGGCGTGCTCGGCGCGGATCGCCATCAGGCCGGGCATTTCGCTCTCGGCGATGGCGATTTCCTTGCGGCCCCAGTCGGCCAGACCGAGGTCGGCGACGAGGAAGTCGTGCGGTTTCTGGATGGCGTTCACGCGGTCACTCCTGGATTTCGGGCGACCGGTGTGGCGAAGACTTCGAAAGGCGTCGCTCGCACCGGCCGTGAGTCACGGGGTAACGAGCGCGGTTGGACGGCCTGAGCCTGGCGGGGCAAACCCGTTGCAGCGCTCCTCAGGTGGCGGCGATTCTATCAATATATTGATGGCAGGCCGCCTCGCCCTTACGGGCAAGCCAGCGCCGGCTTGCGGGCAGCAAGCCCCGCTCCCGCTGTTACGCTTGCGCCATTGCCCGTCGCCGCCCCGCCCCATGCCTGCCGGACCGACCACCCGCTTCGTCGATAGCCTCAAAGCCATTCCGGCCACGGCCTGGGACGCGTTGCAGACGGACGGCAATCCGTTCCTGCGGCATGCCTTCCTGCTGGCGCTGGAGGAAACCGGCTGCGTCGGCGGGCGCTCCGGCTGGGCCAGCCAGCACCTGCTGATCGAGCAGGACGGCCGCCTGCTGGCCGCCGCGCCGGTGTATGCGAAGGACCATTCGTACGGCGAGTACGTGTTCGACTGGGCCTGGGCCAATGCCTACCAGCGCGCCGGACTGCGCTATTACCCGAAGCTGGTGGTGGCGGTGCCGTTCACGCCGGTGACTGGGCCGCGCCTGCTGCTGGCGCCGGGCGCCGACGGGGCGGCCTTGCTGGATAGGGCGGGCCGGGCGCTCATCGAGCATGCGAAAGCGCTGCGCGCGTCGTCGGTGCACTGGCTGTTCACGCCGGATCGTCAAACCGCGGCCCTGGAAGGGCCGCAATGGCTGCGCCGCAGCGGCTACCAGTTCCACTGGGAGAACCGCGGTTACGGCAGCTTCGACGATTACCTCGGCGCGCTGACCGCCGAGAAGCGCAAGAAGGTGCGCCGCGAGCGCCGCCAGGTGGCCGAAGCCGGCATCGGGCTGCGCGTGGTGCCGGGCAGCGCGGCCGGCGAGGCCGAATGGAGCGCCATGTACGGCTTTTACCGCACCACGGTGGCGCGGCACGGCGCCATTCCGTACCTCGGCGAGGCGTTCTTTCGCCAGCTGGGCGACACGCTGGCCGACGCCGTGGTGCTGCTGCTGGCCGAGCGCGCCGGGCGTTACGTGGCCGGCGCCCTCAATCTGCAGGGCGGCGGCGCGCTTTACGGTCGCTACTGGGGCTGCGAGGCCGACTACCACAGCCTGCATTTCGAGACCTGCTACTACCGCGCCATCGAGTACTGCATCGACGCGGGTCTGGCCCGCTTCGAGGCTGGCGCCCAGGGCGAGCACAAGCTCAGCCGCGGTTTCCTGCCGGTCGAGACGCACTCGCTGCACTGGCTGGCCGAGCCGCGCTTCGCCGATGCGGTGGCCGATTACTTGTCTGAGGAAACGCAGGAGATGGGCCGTTACCGCGAACTGCTCGGCGAGCACTCGCCGTTTCGCCACGAACAGCCTTGAGCGCGCCGCGCCTGTACTGGGTCGCGCAGCGCCGCTGGCGCACGGGCTGGCCGCCGGTCGAACAGGCGCTCGACGAACCGAACGGCCTGCTCGCGGCCGGCGGCGATCTCGAACCCGGCACGCTGATCGACGCCTACCGGCGCGGCCTGTTCCCGTGGTTCGGCGCCGACGACCCGATCCTGTGGTGGTGCCCGGAGCCGCGCGCGGTGCTGTGGCCGCAGCACTTCGCGCCCTCGCGCAGCCTGCGCCGGCGTCTCGATCGGCGCGAGTTCGACGTGCGCTTCGACACCGCCTTCGATGCCGTGGTGGCGGCCTGCGCGGCGCCGCGGCCGGGCGCCAGCGGCACCTGGATCACGCCCGCCATGAGCGATGCCTACGGGGCGCTGCACCGGCTGGGCTACGCGCACAGCGTGGAGGCGTGGCAGGACGGGGAACTCGCCGGTGGCCTGTACGGCGTGGCGCTGGGGCAGGTGTTCTTCGGCGAGTCGATGTTCGCGCGGCGCACCGATGCGTCCAAGGTCGCCTTCGCCCATCTGGTGCGGTATTTGCTCAAACACGAGGGCCGGTTGATCGACTGTCAGGTCGCTTCCGGCCACCTGGCGAGCCTGGGCGCCGTGGACATGCCTCGGGCGGAGTTCTTAACATGCATCGATACGCTCGCCCGAGCGCCCGATCCACGCGGACCCTGGCACGGCGATGATGATCTTTAACACCCGCTTCGGACGGTTGTTCTTTTTCTCGACCGAACCGCAGGCCTGCAGCTACCTGCCGGACCGCGAGGCGGTGATGCTGTTCGCCGACCCGAACAAGGTCATCGACACCGAGACCTACGCCCGCCTGATCGACTACGGTTTCCGGCGTTCCGGCGACAACGTCTACCGGCCGCACTGCCGCGGCTGTCAGGCCTGCGTGCCGGTGCGCATCCCGGTGGCGGATTTCACGCCCGACCGCGCCCAGCGGCGCGCCTGGCAGCGCAACCAGGATCTGGCGATCACCACCGCGCGCACCGATTTCGGGCCGGAGCACTTGGACCTCTACCACCGCTACCAGATCGCCCGTCACGAGGGGCGCATCAACGTGCGCGATTCGCGCGAGCAGCTCGAGTTCCTGCGCAGCCGCTTCATCAACACGTCGAGCCTGGAATATCGCCTCGATGGCCGGCTGGTGATGGTGAGCGTCATCGACCAGCTGCCGCAGGGCCTGTCGGCCGTGTACACCTTCTACGAGGCGGACGACGCCGAGATCGCCAAGCGCGGCCTCGGCACCTTCGGCGTGCTGCGCCTGGTCGAGGAATGCCGCGCGCGGGCGCTGCCGTGGCTGTATCTGGGCTACTGGATCGCCGAGTCGGACAAGATGGCCTACAAGAGCCGTTACCGGCCGCTGCACGCCTACCGCGACGGGCGCTGGGACGACCTGTCGCCGGCGCGTTCCACCAAGACGCCCGGGATTTGAGTCAGGCGACCTGAGCCCAGGCGCCGCGCGCGGTCACCGCAGGGCGCGAAAGCAGGTCCGCAGCTCGTCGACGAACACCTGCGGCTGCTCCAGCGCCGCGAAGTGGCCGCCGCGCGCGAGCTCGTTCCAGTGCACCAGGCGGGTGTACCGGCGCTGCGCCCACCGGCGCGAGGTGAGAAAGATCTCTTTCGGATACAGGCTGATGCCGGCCGGCAGGTCGACCGTGCCGCGCGGCAGACTGCTGAAGCTCTCCCAGTACAGCCGGGCCGAGGACGCCGCGCTCGCCGTGCACCAGTACAGCATGATGTTGTCGAGCAACTCGTCGCGGCCGAGGGCGTTTTCCGGATGGCCGTCGCAGTCGGTCCAGGCCTGGAACTTCTCGACGATCCACGCCGCCTGCCCGGCCGGCGAATCGGTAAGGCCGTAGCCGAGCGTCTGCGGACGGGTGGCCTGCTGCTTGGAGTAGCCCGAGTCGTGGTCGGCGTAGTACTGCATTGCCGCCAGCGCGCGCTGTTCCAGTGGGGATGGGTCGTCGAGCGTCGCCGGGTCCGGCTCCACGATCGGCATGTTGACGTGGATCGCCTGGCAGTTGCCAAGGTTCTGCTGGCCAATCACCGTCGTCACCGCCGCGCCCCAGTCGCCGCCCTGCGCGAAATACCGCGCGTAGCCCAGACGCAGCATGAGCTGGTTCCACACCGTGGCGATCTTGCCGACGCCCCAGCCGGCGCCCGTGGGCTTGCCGGAGAATCCGTAGCCCGGCAGCGACGGGCAGACCACGTGAAAGGCATCTTCCGCGCGGCCGCCGTGCGCCGGCGGGTCCACCAGCGGGTCGATCACCTTGTGGAACTCGACGATCGAGCCCGGCCAGCCGTGCGTGATCAGCAGCGGCCGGGCCTGCGCGTGCGGCGAGCGCTGGTGGATGAAGTGGATGGCGAGGCCGTCGAGTTCGGTCGTGAACTGGTCGAAACGGTTCAGACGCCGCTCGCGCGCCCGCCAGTCGTAGTCCTCCCGCCAGGTGCGGCACAGCGCCTGCACGTAGTCCAGTGGCACGCCCTGCGACCAGTCGGCGACGGTCTCGCGCTCCGGCCAGCGGGTGGCGTCCAGGCGCCGGTGCAGGTCGGCGATGACGGCATCTTCGATGCGGATCTCGAACGGCGTGACGGGGTCGGGCATGGCGGTCTCCGGACGCGGGTGGCCGGCAGCTTACCGCCTTCAGTACGCACGGCGCCGCGCCGGTCGCCTCAGGCCTGGAACAGCGACTGGCGCGGGTCCACCGGCAGTTCGGTCGCCAGACGGCGGTACAGCTCGCGCGCGGCCTCGGTGCGGGCAGCCGGCACCACCACCTTGAGCACCACGTACTGATCGCCGGGGGTGGGCGAGGTCGGCAAGCCGCGTCCGCGCAGGCGCAGACGGTCGCCGCCTTGCGAGCCGGCCGGGATGGTCAGCTCCACCGGCCCGCCGAGCGTGGGCACCTTGACCGTGGCGCCGAGCGCCGCTTCGGAGGGCGTGACCGGCAGGTCGAGATAAAGATCGGCCCCGTCGAGCCGGTACAGCCGGTGCGGCGCGAACTCGATTTCAAGGTACAGGTCGGCGCCGTGACCGCCCTGCCCGGCCAGGCGGATGCGCTGGCCGGCGCGCACACCCTTGGGGATACGCACCTCGAGCGTGCGCGCCCGCCCGCCGGGCTGGCTGAGGTTGACGGTGCGGGTGCTGCCGTGAAACGCATCTTCGAGGGTGATGCGAATCTGCGCGTGCTGCTCCGCGGGGCCCGTGCGATGTCTTTGCCCCGGTTCGCCGCCAAAGCCGCGCCCGAACAGGCTGTCGAAAAAGTCGCTGAAGCCGCCGCCGGCCGGCCCGGAGCGCGACTCGAAACCGCCCCAGCCCGGCGGCGGCGTGAAGCCCTGGCCGGCCTTCCAGTCGCTGCCGAGCTGGTCGTAGGCCGCGCGCTTGTCGGCGTCCTTGAGCACCTCGTACGCCTCCGCCACGTCCTTGAAGCGGTTCTCGGCGTTCGGTTCCTTGCTGACGTCGGGGTGGTACTTGCGCGCCAGCTTGCGGTAGGCGCGCTTGATGTCGTCCGCGCTGGCGTCGCGGGCCACCCCCAGAATCTTGTAGTAGTCCTTGTATTCCATCGACGGTTGGTGCGTTTGGACATCCACCCGCCGCCGGTTCGAGTGCCGGCGGCGGGTGGCCCAGGCGGGTGGTCCAGTGTAGTCGGCGCGATCAGCTCCCGGCGCTGACCGGGATACGGCGCGCCATCACCTTGGCGAGCTTCGGGATCGACACCTGCAGCACGCCGTCCTCGGCGCGCGCCGCCACCTGTTCCACGTCCACCGACTCCGGCACGCTGAAACGGCGCACGAAGCGCCCGCGCGGGCGTTCCGCACGGCGATAACCGGCGGCATCATCGGCCGCTATGCCGGGCCGCTCGCCGCTGATGGTCAGCACGCCCTGCTCGAGGTTGATGTCTACGGCGTCGGGCTTCACGCCCGGCAGGTCGGCGAACACCACGTAGCGGTCGGCTTCCTCGCGCACGTCGACGGCCGGCACCCAGTCGCCGCCGCCAAGGTTGGTGGCGGCGTCCTCACGCAGGGGACTGGCGCTGATCAGGCGCTCCATCTCGCGCTGCAGCTCGCCCAATAGGCCAAAAGGTTGTTGTCTGACGATGCTCATCGCACACCTCCAGTCGGTAATGGCGGGCTGCAGACTGCCCGCCTCGTGACGGAAGGTGTGGTTCAGGCCGCGCTTTTCAAGCGCTCAGGGAAGCGCTGATCTATTCAGCGCTTCCCGTCCGGGGCAGGACGCCCCGGCCTGGATCAATGGCGTAAGCCATTGATCCAGGGAGCGCATCGCGGGCGTGCACCGCGATGCGGCGAGCTGAAAAATTCCACGGAGGGAATTTTTCAGCATCTCCCTCAGATGCCGAACAGCACGCCCAGACCCAGGTAGGAGATCCGGTCGTCGTAAAACTGGCCGTGGGGGGAGTTGCCGCGGAAGCCTTCGAGCATCAGGCGCAGGAAGTGATCCGAGCGCGGCGCGTCGAACTGCATGCCGACCTTGAGGCTGCTGTCGAGCGCCCAGTCATGCTCCTGGAAGGACTTCAGGTCCAGGCCGGCGACCGGGCGCCCGCGCAGACCGGGCAGCAGGGTCCGCGGCTCGCGGCCGAGGTACTCGACACCGGCGCGTGCCATCAGGCGGTCGAGGTCGGCCGGCTCACGGTGCAGCAGCACCTCACCGCCGCCATAGACGCGAAACGGGGCGAAGTCGTAGGCGAACACGGCTTCCAGCGACTCGAAGCTGAGGTTGATGCGCTCGGGCGCTGCGTTGAGCAGGAACTCGTCGCCCAGGTGCGAGCTTTGGTGATAAACCCGCACCCTGCCGCTGGCGGCACCCTGCCGCCAGGTGAACGGAATGCCGACCGTGTAATCGGCGTTGATCAGGTCGAAAGAGTCGGATTCGAGGTTGAACAGCCCGAACAGCCCGCCGGAGATGCCGACGTTCCAGCCGTCCCCGGCCGCGTCGATGCGGCCATAGACCGGAAACACCGCGCCGTAGCCCACTTCCACCATCCACAGCTTCTCGCTGCCGGTGTCGTAATGGCGCGGCGAGATGAAAAAGCGCGGCTCCTTCGGGTCGGCCAGCGCCGGGCGGAACAGCTCCGGGGTCGGAAACCACCGCCCCGCGACCGGCTCGGAACTGCCCGCCGGCTCGGCCAGGTGCACCCGCCGCACGCCTTCTATGGTCGCCAGCGCGTCCTGCGCGACCGAAGGGTCGACATGATCGCCGGCATCGAGGCGCAGCCGCCCGTCCGTGACGGTGAGTTCGTAGCTGCCGGCAGCCCAGCCGAGGCGCTGCTCCAGCACCGCGGCGGCGTAACCGGCGATGTAGGCGTCGTCGGGTGCTTTGCCCGCCGCCTGCGCTGCCCCACACAGGGCCAGCGCGAGACCGCTTCCGATCAGCTCTCGCATACGCATGGGATTCTCCTTTTAAAGGCCCGGATGGGCCGCATCTGCCCACAGACCGCGCGCATCGTGCCTTGGTTCCCGGGCACCGAACAGGCACGCAAGCCTCCAGCAGAACGCGCAGCAGCCGCCATGCCAGGCAATCGCGGCGTAGCGCCGTCCTCGCTCATGCCGGCTCACCGGCGTGGCGCGCGCCAGCAAGGCTCCTACAATCGCTTGCATGAACAACGCCGATTTCGTCGCCCGCGATCTGGCCGTGCTGTGGCACCCGTGCACGCAGATGCAGGACCACGAATGGCTGCCGCTGGTGCCGATCCGCCGCGGCGCGGGCGTGTGGCTGGAGGACTTCGACGGCCGCCGCTATCTCGATGCGGTGAGCTCCTGGTGGGTGAACCTGTTCGGGCACGCCAACCCGCGCATCTCGGCCGCCGTGGCGCAGCAGGCGGCGCAGCTCGAGCACGTCATCTTCGGCGGCTTCTCGCACGAGCCGGCCTTGCTGCTGGCCGAGCATCTGGTGGCGCTGACGCCGCCGCCACTCACTCGCTGTTTTCTCGCCGACAACGGCTCGTCCGCCGTCGAGGTGGCCATCAAGATGAGCTACCACTATTGGCGAAATCTTGGCGTCGCGGGCAAATCGCGCGTGGTGAACCTCACCGGCGCCTACCACGGCGAGACGCTCGGCGCGCTCGGTGTCGGCGACGTGGGGCTGTACCGCGATCCCTATGCCGAGCTGCTGCGCGCGCCGATCACCGCCCCCTCCCCCGACGCCTGGGACCGCGAGCCCGGCGAGTCCTGGGCGCAGGTCGCGCAGCGGCGCCTTGCCAACATGCAGGCCCTGCTCGAGCGCCATGCCGACGAGGTATGCGCGGTCATCGTCGAACCGCTGGTGCAGTGCGCCGGCGGCATGCGCATGCACCACCCCAGCTACCTCACCGGCCTTCGCGCGCTGTGCGACCGCTATCGGGTGCATCTGATCGCCGACGAGATCGCGGTCGGCTTCGGGCGCACCGGCACGCTGTTCGCGTGCGAGCAGGCCGGCGTCGCGCCGGACTTCCTGTGCCTGTCGAAGGGCCTGACGGGCGGCTATCTGCCGCTCGCCGCCGTGCTCACGACGGGCGCCGTGTACGACGCCTTCTACGGCGACTACGCCAGCCAGCGGGCCTTCCTGCACTCGCACAGCTACAGCGGCAACCCGCTCGGCTGCGCGGCGGCGCTGGCCACGCTCGGCATCTTCGCGGACGAGCCGGTGCTGGAACGAAACCACGCGCTCGCCGCCGCCATGGCGCGCGAGACGGCGCATCTCACCGACCACCCGCACGTGGCCGAGGTGCGCCAGACCGGCATGATCCTCGCCATCGAGCTGGTGCAGGACAAGGCCACGCGCGCGCCCTACCCGTGGCAGGAGCGCCGCGGCCTGCGCGTCTACCAGCACGGCCTGCGCGAAGGCGTGCTGCTGCGCCCGCTCGGTAACGTCGTCTACTTCATGCCGCCGTACGTTATCGAGGAGCATGAGATTGCCCTGATGGCGCGCGTTGCCGGCGCCGGCATCGATGTTGCTGTCGCCTGAACCTGACTGGCGCCGAAGCCTACCCTCCGCCATCCCTACCGATGCCCATGACCACAAGCCAATCCCCCGCCTGGGCCCGCGTCGCGGATGAACGCGCGCGCCTCGCCGACTGCCGCATGACCGGGCTGTTCGCCGCCGACCCCACGCGCGTGGCGCGCTACACGCTGGACGTCGCCGGCCTGCACGTGGATCTCTCGAAGCACCTGCTGGACGACGGCGCGCTCGCCGCGCTGCTCGCGCTGGCGGACGCGGCCGAACTGCCGCGCTGGCGCACGGCGCTGTTCGCCGGGCAGCCGATCAACCACACCGAAGGCCGGCCGGCGCTGCACACGGCCCTGCGCGACCCGGACCCGGCGCCGATTCTGGTCGACGGGCAGGACGTGAAGCCCGCCGTGGCCGCCATGCACCGGCAGATTGCGACCATCGCCGAGGCCGTGCGCGACGGCACGCGCACCGGCGCCACCGGCCAGCGTTTCACCCACGTGGTGAACCTTGGCATCGGCGGCTCGTACTGGGGACCGGCGCTGGCGCTCGAGGCCCTGCACGCCCAGGCGACGCCGGACATCCGCATCGACTTCGTCTCCACCGTCGACCCGGCGCCGCTGAAACGCCTGCTGAACGCCTGCGATCCCGAGCGCACGCTGTTTCTGGTCTCGTCCAAGAGCTTCGGCACCACCGAGACGCTATACAACCACCGCGCGGCGCGGGCCTTCATGCGCGCACGCCTCGGCGACGACGCCGACCGGCACTTCATCGCCATCACGGCGAGCCCCGACAAGGCCGCCGCGCTCGGTTTCGCCGCCGACAGCATCGTCACCTTCCCGGAATGGGTGGGCGGGCGCTACTCGCTGTGGTCGGCCATCGGGCTGCCGGCGGCGATTGGCCTGGGTGCCGAGCGGTTCGCCGCATTGCTGGCCGGCGCCCACGCCATGGACCGGCACTTCCAGGACACCCCGTCGGCGCAAAACCTGCCCTTGCTGCTCGGGCTGCTCGACGTCTGGTACGCGAGCTTCTGGGGTTTCGGCAGCCGCGCGCTGCTGCCCTACGACCAGGGCCTGCGCCTGCTGCCGACCTACGTGCAGCAGCTCGTCATGGAAAGCGACGGCAAGGGCGTGGACCGCGACGGCCAGGCGGTTGCTTACGCGACCTGCCCGATCATCTGGGGCGGCAACGGCAACGACGGCGAGCATACCTTCTATCAGCTGCTGCACCAGGGCCCGGCCACCATTCCGGCCGAGTTCCTGGTCTGCACGGCGCCGGTGGCGGAGATACCCGGTCATCGCCAGCGCCTGATCGCGCAGTGCCTCGCCCAGGCCGAAGCGTTGCTCGGCGGGTTCGAGTCACCGCAGAACCCGCACGCCCGCTGCCCGGGCAACCGGCCGAGCACAATGTTCCTGTTGCCGGGCATGACGCCACAGCTGCTCGGCGCGCTGCTGGCCTGCCACGAGCACCGCACGTTCACCAGCGCCGTGCTGTGGCGCATCAACCCCTTCGATCAGTTCGGCGTGGAACTCGGCAAGCGCCTGGCCGGCACGCTGGAGCGCGAAATCAACGGCGAGGCCGTGCCCGAGGCGGCGCACGATCCGTCCACCGCCGCGCTGCTGGCCCGCGTGCGCGCCGGCTGAGCCGGCCCGCCGGGCGCGCCGCGCGTCAGTGCGCGGCGTGGCCGAGCACCCAGTGGCTCAGCACGATGGTGCCGATGCCGGCGCCGATCAGCGTCACCTGCGCCGCGGTCGCCGCCGGCTCGGTGCGCCGGTGCAAATCCGGGATCAGGTCGGCCACGGCGATATAGATGAAGCTCGCCGCGGCCAACGTGAGCACGTACGGCAGCGTGCCCTGCGCTGATTCCAGCGCGAAGTAGGCCACCACGCCGCCGATCAGCGTCGGCAGGTTGGTCAGCAGGTTGTAGAGCATGGCCTTGCCGCGCGAGTAGCCGCTGTGCACCAGCACCGCCACGTCGCCAATCTCCTGCGGAATCTCGTGCGCCACGATGGCCAGCGCCGTCAGCACGCCAAGGCGCGTGTCGGTGAGAAACGCCGCCGCGATCAGCACGCCGTCGATCAGGTTGTGCACGCTGTCGCCGATCAGCACCAGCGCGCCGGTGGCCCGCCAGGGCCGGGCCGTGGTGAGCGGCGCGTGGCTGCCGTGGGCGGCGCAGGTGTCGGTGTGGCAATGCCGCCACAGCACGAATTTTTCGAGCACGAAGAACAGCAGGATGCCCCCCAGCAACACGCCCGTGACGTGCTGCGGACTGGTCGCCTGATGCTCGAAGGCTTCCGGCAGCAGGCCCAGGAAGGCCGCCGCCAGCATGGCGCCGACGGCGTAGCTGACCAGTGACGGCAACAGCCGTTCGCGCAGGCGGTCCGGCAGCAGCAGCAGCGTGCCGGCCGCGGCGGCGCTGGCGGTGCCGCCGAGCAACGTGAAAAGCACGATCCACAGCAGCGTCATGGGGCGCATCCGGCGTGAAGGGTCGGCGATTCTAGCCGCAGCGGGACGGCACCCGGGCGAGGCAGCGCCCGGTCATTGGCCGGCGACGACCGTGGCACAATCAAACCACGCGCGCGCTGCCCTGCAGCCCGCTCCCCCCGTCGCAGGAGAAACGCCATGACCCCGAACGACTTGAGCCCGCTGCTGATCGACCGCCCGCAGGACGGCCTGTTCGAGGTCAGTCGCAAGCTGTTCACCGACCAGGAGCTGTTCGACCTCGAGATGAAGCACATCTTCGAGGGCACCTGGATCTACCTGTGCCATGAGAGCCAGGTCGCGGGTCGGCACGACTGGTTCGCCACCCACATCGGCCGCCAGCCGGTGGTCGTCAGCCGCGACGGCGACGGCAAGCTGCACTGCTTCGTCAACGCCTGCGCGCACCGCGGCGCCACGCTGTGCCGCACCGCCAAGGGCAACGACAAGTTCCACGCCTGCCCCTACCACGGCTGGGTGTACGACTCGGCCGGGCGCAACGTGGAAATCAAGGACCACGCCAGCGGCGCCTACCCCAAGGCCTTCGAGCAGCAGGATCACAATCTCAAGCACATCGCGCGCCTGGAGTCCTACAAGGGCTTCGTGTTCGGCAGCCTGAACCCGGACGTGCCGCCGCTGCGCGAGCACCTGGCCGATGCCGGGCCGTTCGTGGACATGCTCGACGCCATGTCGCCCGAGGGCGCCGAGGTGATCAAGGGCTGCTCGACCTACCAGTACCGCGGCAACTGGAAGATGCAGGCCGAGAACGGCATCGACGGCTACCACTTCACCACCATCCACGCCAACTACGTGGGCGTGATCACGCGGCGCATGAAGGCGTCCGCCGCCGGCAAGGACGACAAGGTCAAGGTCGCCTACGACGACTCAATGATGAAGGGCTTCAAGAGCGGCTGCTACGACCTGCAGCGCGGCCATGCGCTGATCTGGATCGACTTCCCGATGCCGCAGAACCGCCCGCTGTGGCAGGCCAAGGACGAGGTCGAGCAGCGCGTCGGCGGCGCCATGGCGGAGTGGATGCTCAAACGCCAGCGCAACCTGCTGATCTACCCCAACGTGCAGCTGATGGAGCAGGCGTCCTCGCAGATTCGCGTGTTCCGGCCCATCTCGCCGGAGCTCACCGAGGTCAAGATCTACTGCATCGCCGCCAAGGGCGAGTCGGCCGTCATGCGCGAGCGGCGCATCCGCCAGTACGAGGATTTCTTCAACGCCACCGGCATGGCGACGCCGGACGATCTGGCCATCTTCGAGGCCTGCCAGGAGGGCTACAAGGCGCGCATCGTCGAATGGCAGCAGGGTTATGACCGCGGCCTCGAGCACATCACGCGCGGCCCGGACCAGTTCGCCAGGGAGCTCGGCATAAACCCGAGTTCGAGCGGCCCCGACGCCACCGACGAGACCCTGTACCACGGCCAATACCGCGAGTGGATGCGCCTGATGCAGGCGGGCCTGGCGCGCGAGCAGGGCGCAGCGCCGGAGCGTCGCACGGCGACCGGCTGAGCGCGCCGGGGGCGAAACCATGAGCGACTGCCTGTTCTGCAGGATGGTGGCCGGCGACATCCAGCCGGAGGTCCTGTACAGCGACGAGCACGTGCTGGCCATCCGCGACATCAACCCGCAGGCGCCGTTTCACGCGCTGGTGTTGCCGCGCGAGCACATCGCCACGCTGAACGATCTGACCCCGGGGCACGCGGAAACGGTCGGGCGCATGCACCTCGCCGCGCGCGAGCTGGCACAGGCCAACGGCTTTGCCGCCGACGGCTACCGCACCGTCATGAACTGCAACCGCCTGGCCGGCCAGACCGTGTACCACATCCACCTGCACGTGCTGGCGGGCCGCGCCATGCACTGGCCGCCGGGGTGAGGGAAGCGCCACCGGCCGGGGCTTGAGCCACCCGGCGAATCATTTGGCTCGTCTTTTGCATTGCGCAACCCGGCCGCGACGCTGCGGCCATCCGGACTGAATCCAGCGACGCGCGGCTGCGTCGCCAACGCGACAACGAGGTCGTACCTGCCCTTGCGGCGGGTACGGCCTTTTTTTTGTGCCCGCGGGTCGCGGGCACGCGCAACACAGGGACGACACACATGCATGCCCATAACGTTCTGATCCGCGCCGGCGCGCTGTTGGGAGCCGGCCTGCTGACCGGCACGGCGGCCGCCCACGCCATCGACGACGCGCTGTTCCCGCTCACCGACGCGCTGCTGCAGGGCCGGGTGAGCCTGGACGTGCGCTACCGCTACGAGGCGGTCGATCAGGACCGGCCCGCCAGCATCCGGGACGAGGCGAGCGCCCAAACAGTGCGCACGCGCCTGGGCTGGCGCACCGGTTTGTTCCACGGCTTCTTCGCCTATGGCGAGGCGGAGAACGTGTCCGTGGTCGGCGACGAGGACTACAACAACACCTACAACGGCAAGACCCGCTTCCCGGTGGTGGCGGACCCGGACGGCACCGAGGTGAATCAGGCCTACCTCGCGTACCTGGGCCTGAAGGGCAACACCTTTCGCTACGGCCGCCAGGCGTTCTTTTTCGACAACCACCGATTTATCGGCGACGTCGGCTGGCGGCAGAACCAGCAGACCTTCGATGGCTTTTTCTATGAGAACAGGATGCTGCCCGGCGTCGTCGGCAGCTACGCCTATGTCTACAACGTGAACCGCGTGTTCGGCGAGGACACGCCCAGCAGCGCTTTCGCCAACACCGGCGACTTCCAGACAGCCGGCCATCTGGTCAACCTGCAGTGGAAGCCCAATCCGGTCACCACGCTCACCGGCTACGCCTACCTGCTGGATTTCGACGACTTCGCCGCCGAATCGACCGCCACGTATGGCCTGCGCGCCGCGGGCGAGATCCCGCTGACCTCGCTGAAGCTGCCGACACTGCCGGGGGCGCCGGGCTCGGCCATCCTCTACACCGCCGAGTACGCCCGCCAGAGCGACTACGCCGACAACACCGGCAGTTTCGACCTCGACTACGGCCTGATCGAAGGCGGCGTCCGGCTGTTCGGCGTGAACTTCAAGGCCGCCTACGAGCTGCTCGAGGGCGGCGCCGTGAACGGCACGCGCGCCCTGCAGACGCCGCTCGCCACGCTGCACGCATTCAACGGCTGGGCCGATCAGTTCCTGCGCACGCCGGCGGCGGGACTCAAGGACACCTACTTCACCGTCGGTGGGCCGGTGCCGGGCGTGGCCATGGACTGGCTGGTGCGCTACGACAGCTACCAGTCCGACGCCGGCAACGACGATTACGGCAGCGAGTGGGGGTTGATGGTCTCCAAGACCTTCGCCGAGCGCTACACCATCGGCCTCAAGCACTCGGACTACAGCACCGACGCGCCGGCCTTCATCGCCGGGCGGCCGGACACCAGCGACGTCAGCAAGAGCTGGCTGTGGGTGCAGATCAAGATCTGAGGCCGCTCTGACCGCTGACAGGCCAGCCGGCCGTCCCGAAGGGGGCGTCCGGCTGGTCGCGTCTTCGCCCCTCGCGGGCGTGTTAATTGCTGCACTTCGCATCTCGCCGTTGCCTTGCCAGCAGCGGTTGTACGTTTTCTTTTGGAGGGTGGGACATGGACTGGCGGGATTTTCGAAGCTCGGGCCACTGGCCGACGCTGCTGGCGGCGTTTCTGTATTTCGACTTCAGTTTCATGGTGTGGGTGGTGCTCGGGCCGCTGTCGCTGTACATCGCGCAGGACGTGGCGCTCGATGTGTCGCAGAAGTTCACCGTGGTCGCCATTCCGGTGCTGTTCGGCGCGCTGCTGCGCGTGCCGCTCGGCATGCTGGCCGACCACATCGGCCCCAAGCGCACCGGGCTGCTGGCGCAGCTGGTGGTGATGGCCGCGCTCGCCTACGGCTGGCTGGTGGGCCTGCACTCGGTCCTGGCGCTGGAGGTGTTCGGGGTGCTGCTCGGCATGGCCGGCGCGAGCTTTGCCGTGGCGCTGCCGCAGGCGTCGCGCTGGTATCCGCCGCGCTATCAGGGCATCGTGCTCGGCATCGCCGGCGCCGGCAACATGGGCGTGGTGCTCGACTCGCTGTTCGTGCCGTGGGCGGCCGAAGCCTGGGGCTGGCGCGCCGTGTTCGGCCTGCTGCTCATCCCGATGGTCAGCGTGTTCGTGCTGTACGTGTTGATGGCGAAGGACGCACCGGAACAGCGCACGCCGGTGTCGCTGGCCAATTACCGGGCGGTGCTGGGCGACCGCGACACCTGGTGGTTCATGTTCTTCTACTCGATCACCTTCGGTGGATTCGTGGGTCTGGGCAACGCGCTGCCGCTGTATTTCACCACCTGGTACCACGTGTCCGGCGTGGCGGCGGGCCTGATGGTGGCGCTGGTGGTGTTCGCCGGCTCCATGTTCCGGCCGGTCGGCGGCTGGCTGGCAGATCGCGTCGGCGGCATCCGCTCGCTGCAGGTGCTGTTCGGCGTGGTGGCGGTGAGCTACGTGCTGGTGGGCCTGCTGCCGCAGGGGCCGGCGCCCCTGGCCGGCGCGGTGGCCGATGCCAAGGTGGCCGGCTGGGGCATTGGCGAGCTGCCGGGCATCGCCTGGCTGGCCGTGGCGGCGTTTTTCGTCGGCGCCATGGCGCTCGGCATGGGCAACGGTTCGGTGTTCCAGCTGGTGCCGCTGCGCTTTCGGCGCGAGATCGGCGTGGTCACCGGGCTGGTCGGCGCGGCCGGCGGCGTCGGCGGGTTCTTCCTCGCCAAGACACTCGGCTGGTCGCGCGCGGCCACCGGCGGCTTCGGCCCGGGCTTTTTCGTGTTCGCCGGCCTGGCGCTGGTGGGGCTGATCGGGCTGGTCGCCGTCAAGTCCCGCTGGCGCACCACCTGGGGCGCGGTGGCGCAGGCGCGCGTGTGAGCGGCGAGCGCCTCGACGTGGGCGTCGGTCTCGCCAGCGAGGCCGGCCGCCGACCGGGCAACGAGGACTTCGTGGCCGCCGACCGCCCCGCCGGCAGCCGCGGCCGGCACGACTTCGCCGCCGCCATTGCCGACGGCGTTGGCGGCGGGCCGGGCGGCCGACTGGCGTCGGAAACCGCGGTGCGGGCGTTTCTGGACGGCTATTTCGGGCTGCCCATCACGCTCGGCGCCGAGCGCGCCGGGGCGCAATCGCTGCGGGCGGTGAACCGCTGGCTGCACGGTCTCGCCCACCAGAGCCCCGACCTGCGCGGCATGGCGACCACGTTCAGCGCGCTGCTGCTGCGCGGACGCGAGGCGCACGTGCTGCACGTGGGCGACAGCCGCGTCTACCGCCTGCGCGACGCGCACCTGCAGTGCCTGACCACCGATCACGTGCACGCGCAGCCGGACCTGCGCCACGTGCTGCTGCGGGCGCTGGCGCTCGAGGACGGCCTGCACGCCGACGCCAGCCGCCATGCGCTGCGGGTGCACGACCGGTTTCTGCTGTGCACCGATGGCGTGCACGGGGTGCTGTCGGACCGCCGCCTGCTGGAACTGCTGGCCTACCGCACCGACCCGCAGACCAACGCGACGCACATCGTGCAGGCGGCGCTCGACGCCGGCAGTCGCGATAACGCCAGCGTGCTGGTGCTCGACGTGCTGGCCTTGCCGCCGCTCGACCAGACCGGGCTCGAAGCCACGCTGGCCGGCCTGCCGCTGCTGCCGCTGCCCAGGGCCAACGAGCAGGTCGACGGCTTTGAACTGCTCGAACAAATCTCGGACGGCCGCTACAGCCGCCTGTTCAAGGCCACCGATCTGGTCGACGGCCGGCAGGTGGCGCTGAAGTTCCCGCACCCGCGTGTAGAAGACGAAACCCTGTACCGGCGGGCCTTTCTGCGCGAGGCGTCGGTGGCGGCGCAGGTGCGCAGCCCGTACGTGGCGGAGGTGATCGAGCTGGCGCCCGAGCGCCAGACACGCCTGTATTCGGTGATGCCGTTCTATGTCGGCGAGACGCTCGAGCGGCGCCTGCGGCGCGGCCCGCTGCCGCTTGCCGAGGGCATCGCCATCGCCAGTCGCGTCGGGCGCGCGGTCGATGCGCTGCACCGCCGGCGCATCGTGCACCGCGACATCAAGCCCGACAACGTGCTGCTGCTGGCGGACGGCGGCCTGCGCCTGCTGGATCTCGGCGTCGCCCGGCTGCCGGGCGTGCAGACGGCCCCCGACGAGGACATCCCCGGCACGCCGAGCTATCTGGCGCCGGAAATGTTCGACGGCAACGCCGGCGACGAGCGCACCGACGTGTTCGCGCTCGGCGTGACGCTGTACCGCATGTTCACGGCGCACTACCCGTACGGCGAGGCCGAGGCCTTCACGCGGCCGCGGTTCACGCGCCGCCAGCCGCTGGCGCACTACCGGCCGGACCTGCCGGCGTGGCTCGATGCGGTGCTGGCACGCGCCACGGCGGTGCAGCCCGACGAGCGCCATGCCCACGTGGCGGACCTGGTGAGCGACCTGGAGCACGGCCTGTCGGGCGCCGCGGGCACCACCGTGACGCCGCGCCAACCGCTGTATGCCCGCAATCCGCTGCGGTTCTGGCAGGGTCTGTCGCTGCTGCTGCTGATCGCCCTGTTGGTGGCTCTGGCCAGGCAACACTGATTGGCACGCAGCGTGCTTTTCCATAACCGTTGATTGACGTTCCCGGCGCAGGCAATGCTGCCAGCACCGGAACCCGAACACAGGACCGGGCAGCGCCAGTGGCGGCGCCGCCGGGTCAGGGGCAACGAAGCCCACCGTCGCACACGCGGCGGTGGGCTTTTTTTTGGCATCGAACCGACGGAGTGACCATGGACGAGCTCGACAAGACCGCCACCAACGCCGGCGCGCCCGCCGATCCGGCCCGCCGCAGCCTGCTGCGCGGCGCGCTGGTCACCACCGGCGCGGCGGCGCTGCTGAACCTGGTGCCGGCGCCGATCCGCAGCGCCGCCTGGGCGGCCGGCTCGGATGCACCCGAGAAGCCGGACCTGAAGATCGGCTTCATCCCGCTGACCGACTGCGCGCCAGTCGTGATGGCCGCCCTGAAGGGCTTCGACAAGAAGTACGGGCTCACCATCACGCCGACCAAGGAAGCCTCCTGGGCCGCCGTGCGCGACAAGCTGATGTACGGCGAGATCGACGCCGCGCACGTGCTGTATGGCCTGATCTATGGCGTGCAGCTCGGCACGCGCGGCCCGCAGAAGGACATGGCCGTGCTGATGTCGCTCAACAACAACGGCCAGGCCATCTCGCTCTCGAACGACCTCAAGGCCGCCGGCGTCACCGACGGCGCCGGGCTCAAGAAGCTGGTGGACGGCAAGGCGCGCGACTACACCTTCGCCCAGACCTTCCCGACCGGCACGCACGCCATGTGGCTGTACTACTGGCTGGCCGCCAACGGCATCCACCCGTTCAAGGACGTGAAGAACATCGTGGTACCGCCGCCGCAGATGGTGGCCAACATGCGCGTCGGCAACATGGACGGCTTCTGCGTGGGCGAGCCCTGGAACGCGCGTGCCATTGCCGACGGCATCGGCTTCACCGCCGTCACCTCGCAGGAAATCTGGCCCGATCACCCGGAAAAGGTGCTCGGCACCACGGCCGAGTTCGTCGCCCAGTACCCGAACACCGCCCGCGCCATGACGGCGGCCGTGCTGGACGCCGCCCGCTGGTGCGACGCGCAGGAAAACCGCGCCGAGATGGCAGACGTGATCGCCGCCAAGTCTTACGTGAACTGCCCGGTGGACATCATCAAGGGCCGCATCCTGGGTGAGTACGAAAACGGTCTCGGCAAGAAGTGGACCGATCCGAAGCCGATGCGCTTCTTCGGCGACGGCGGGGTCACCTACCCGTGGCTGTCGGACGGCATGTGGTTCCTCACCCAGCACCGCCGCTGGGGCTTGATGGACAAGGATCCCGACTACCTGGCTGTCGCCAAGGCGGTGAACCGCCTCGACGTGTACGCCCAGGCCGCCGCCGCCGTAGGCGTGGCGGCACCCAAGGATGCGCTGCGCAGCTCGACGCTGATCGACGGCACGGTGTGGGACGGTGCCGATCCCGCCGCCTACGCGGCCTCCTTCGCCATCAGGACCTGAGCCATGGCCACCGTGATTGCGCTGGCCACCGCCAAACCCGTCGAGGCGCCCATGACTCCGCCCGAGCCCCCGCCGGAACCCCAGGCGGCCGCAGCAACCCCCACCGCGCACGAACCCGCGTCGCCCGCGTCCGGCCCGACCTGGCTGCGCGCGAGCGGTCCCCATCCGGGCGTGCAGGCTTTCGTGCGCGGTGCGGTGGCAACGCTCGCCGGCCTGCTGGTGCTGCTGCTGCTTTGGTCGGCGCTTGCCGCCAACACCCAACTGCCGGGGCCGGGCTCGACCTGGAACTCCGCGGTCGAGCTGTTCAGCGATCCGTTCTACCGGAACTCGCCGAACGACCAGGGCATCGGCTGGAACGTGCTGGCATCGCTGAAGCGGGTCGGGCTCGGCTTCGGGGCGGCGGCGCTGGTCGGCATCCCGATTGGCTTTCTGATCGGCCGCTTCCGCTTTCTGGGCGCGGCGGCCGGGCCGGTCATCAGCCTGCTGCGGCCGGTCTCACCGCTGGCCTGGCTGCCGATCGGACTGCTGCTGTTCAAGTCGGCCGAACCGTCGGCCATCTTCGCCATCTTCATTTGCAGCATCTGGCCGATGATCATCAACACCGCGTCGGGCGTGCAGCAGGTGCCGCACGAATATCTCGACGTGGCGCGCGTGCTGCGCCTGTCCGAGTGGACGGTGTTCCGACGCATCCTGCTGCCCGCCAGCCTTCCGCATGTGCTGACCGGCGTGCGCCTGTCGGTGGGCGTCGCCTGGCTGGTGATCGTGGCTGCCGAGATGCTGACCGGCGGCGTCGGCATCGGTTTCTGGGTGTGGGACGAGTGGAACAACCTGAACGTCGAACACATCCTGATCGCCATCTTCGTCATCGGCGCGGTGGGACTGCTGCTGGAGCAGGCCCTGCTGCTGCTGGCCCGCCGCCTGCCCTGAGAGCGCGTGACTTTTTCACGCTCTCAGGCCGGCCAGGGCCTGATTCGCGGGAGCAAGTCCGGGCGTGTACCGGACTTGCGAGGCGACAAATGGACAGGATGTGCGTTTCCTGAAAAACCGACCGGAGCACTGTCATGAACGACGCGAAATTCCTCACCGTCGAAAAAGTCGACGTCACCTTCGACACGGCAAAAGGCCCGCTCACCGTGCTGCAGGGCGCCAGTTTCGATGTCGCGCGCGGCGAGGTGGTGGCGCTGATCGGCCACTCGGGCTGCGGCAAGTCGACCCTGCTGAACGTGGTCGCCGGCCTGCACAAGGCCAGCCGCGGCGGCGTCACGCTGGAGGGCCGCGAGGTGACCGAGCCCGGGCCGGACCGCGCCATGGTGTTCCAGACCCACGCGCTGCTGCCGTGGCTGTCGTCCTACGACAACGTGCGCCTGGCTGTGGACCGCGTGTTCGGCAAGACCAAGACCAAGGCCGAGCGACACGACTGGACCATGGAACACCTCGAGGAGGTGCA
Organism: Pseudomonadota bacterium; assembly: GCA_049322795.1. Taxonomy (GTDB): domain Bacteria; phylum Pseudomonadota; class Gammaproteobacteria; order Immundisolibacterales; family Immundisolibacteraceae; genus Immundisolibacter. The sequence goes on from JBMOQH010000016.1 coordinate 45,527, forward strand.
CATGGCCCATGCCGCCGACCGCAAGCCGGGCGAGATTTCGGGCGGCATGCGCCAGCGCGTCGGCATCGCCCGGGCGCTCGCCATGCAGCCGAAGGTGCTGCTGATGGACGAGCCGTTCGGCGCGCTCGACGCGCTCACCCGCGCGTCGCTCCAGGACTCGCTGCTGGAACTGCAGGCCAGCCTCGGCATGACGGTGATCATCGTCACCCACGACGTGGACGAGGCGGTGCTGCTGTCGGACAAGGTGGTCATGCTCACCAACGGCCCGAACGCCCACGTCGGCGAAATCGTGCCGGTGCCGCTGGCGCGGCCGCGCGACCGGCTGGCGCTGGCCGAGGACCCCGCCTTCACGCACTCCCGGGCGGAACTGCTGCGCTTCCTGCACAGCGCCCACCCGGCCAAGGCGGCCTGAGTCTCGGGGCAGTCAATCGCCCGGCGAGAGCGCGCCGCCGGCCAGCACGAGCCGGCGGTCGAGCAGCCGCGCCAGATCCGGGTTGTGGGTGACCACCACCAGGCCACCGGCGCGCTCGCGGCAGACCTCGACCAGTTGCTGGAACACCTGCTCGGCGGTGTGCGGGTCGAGGTTGCCGGTCGGCTCGTCGGCCAGAATGCAGCGCGGCTGCGTCACCAGCGCCCGGCCGATGGCGACGCGCTGGCGCTCGCCGCCGGACAGCTGACCCGGCTTGTGGTGGCCACGCGCAGCAAGACCGAGGCGCGCCAGCATGGCGTCCGCCGCCTCGCCCGCGCGTCGCGGCGCCATGCCGCCAATCAGCAGCGGCATGGCAATGTTCTCGCGCGCGGTGAACTCGTCCAGCAGGTGGTGGAACTGGTAGACGAAACCCAGCGAGCGGTTGCGCACGCGCGAGCGTTCGCGCTCGCCAAGCCCGGTCAGGCTTTGGCCGTCGATCCACACCTCGCCGGTGCTGGCCGCATCGAGCCCGCCCAGCAGGTGCAGCAGCGTGCTCTTGCCCGCACCCGACGTGCCCATGATGGCGACGCTCTCGCCCGCCGCCACGCGCAGGTCCACGCCCTGCAGCACGGTCAGCGCGCCGCCGGCGTCGGCGTAGGTCTTGCCGAGCCGGCGCGCTTGCAGCACGGCGACGGGATCATTCATAACGCAGCGCCTCGGCGGGATCGGTGCGGGCGGCGCGCCACGCCGGGTAGAGCGTCGCCAGCAGCGACAGCAGCAGGGCGAGACCGGCGATGCGCGTCACGTCGCCGGTGTCGAGGCGCGACGGCAGGCTGGAGATGTAATAGACGTCGGTCGGCCACAGGCTCACGTGCAGCGTGCGTTCGATCCACGGCACGAGTGTTTCGATGTTGAGCGCCAGCGCGACGCCGCCGATCAGGCCCAGCAGCGTGCCGACCACGCCGATGACCGCGCCCTGCACCACGAACACGCCCATCACGCTGCCCGGCGTCGCGCCCATGGTGCGCAGAATGGCGATGTCGGCGCGTTTGTCGGCCACCATCATGACCAGCGTCGAGATGATGTTGAACGCGGCCACGCCGACGATCAGCGACAGGATGATGAACATCACCGTCTTCTCGGTGCGCACGGCGCGAAAGAAATTGACGTGCTGGCGCGTCCAGTCGCTGACGGCGAAGTACGGCATGCGCTCGGCGAGCCGCTGCGCCACGGTCGGTGCCCGCATCAGATCGTCCAGCCGCAGGCGCAGGCCGCTTACCGCATCGCCCAGGCGCACCAGACGCTGCGCGTCCGGCAGCGCCACCAGCGCCAGCGCGCTGTCGTACTCGTACATGCCGGCCGAGAAGTAACCCAGCACCGTGAAGCGCTTCATGCGCGGCAGCACGCCGGCCGGCGTGGCGCTGGCCTCCGGGATCAGCACCGTCACCTTGTCGCCCGGTTTGGCGCCAAGCGCCACGCCCAGATCCCGCCCCAGAATGATGCCGAACTCGCCCGGCTGCAGCGCCGTCAGGGTGGTTTCGGTGGTGTTCAGCGTCAGCGCCGCCACCTTGGGTTCCTGCACCGGGTCGATGCCGCGCAGCAGCACGCCGCTGGCGTTGCCGGCGAACGAGATCATGGCCTCGGTTTCCACGTAGGGCGCGCTCGCCAGCACCTCGCCTTCGCCCACCACCAGTTTCTGCACGTCCTCCCAGCGGCGCAGCGCGCCGCCGTCACCGCTGACGGTGACGTGCGCCACCATGCCGAGAATGCGCGAGCGCAGCTCCTGCTCGAAGCCGTTCATCACCGAGATGACCGTGATCAGCGCCGTCACGCCGAGCGCGATGCCGGCCATCGACACCAGGCTGATGAAGGAGATGAAGTGATTGCGGCGCTTCGCCCGCGTGTACCGCAGGCCGATGAAGATTTCGTAGGGCTTGAACATGGCTCAGCGGGAGTCGGCGGCGGCGTATTGTCGGCCGGGATCGCGCACAAAACCGAGACGCGCGGGCAAATCCGCACGGGTGCAGCGCTCGATCGGCACGCGACCGGCGGGCAGGTCGAGGAACACGGCCGGCGCCGCCGTGCCGGTCATCAGATCGACCAGCGCGGCGGCATCGGCCGGGCGGCCGTCGACGGTACATACGCGCTCGGCAAACCAGGACAGGCTGGCGTCGTCCACCCGACCGGCACCAAGCGTGGTCAGCAGCGTCAGTGCGCCCGCCTCGTCGAGGCACGCCGCCTGCACCGCGCCGGCCGGCTGCTCGGTGTGGGTGCGCAGCGCGCCGTCGGCCGTGACGTGCAACGCGTAGGGCGCGTAATCGAGTTGCACGTAGACCACCTGCGCGCCGTTTCGCACGCAGTAGCGGCCGGCTTCATCACGAAAGTAATGACGGTTCAAGTGCGCGCGCAGCGCCGGGTGCTCGACCGCCGCATCGCGGATCAGCCAGGCGCCGCGCGCGGTCAGGCGCAGCCAGCCGGCGAGCGGCTGGCCCACGGACCAGGCCGGTGGCGCGCCCGAACCGGTCACCGCAGGCGCACGCGCTGGCCGTGCAGCGGCACGCTGGCCTGCCAATCGAAGCGTTCCTGCAGGCGCAGGCGCAGCGCGTCGGCGGCGCTTTGTTCGCCGTGCGTGACGAACACCTGCCTTGGCGCCGGCAAGGCCGACAGCCAGCGCAGCACGCCCTGCCAGTCGGCGTGCGCGGACAGGGTGCCGATACTCGCCACCTCGGCCTTCACCGTGACGTAACGGCCATGGATTTTCACCTCCCGCGCGCCCGCCTGCAGCGCCGCGCCGCGCGTGCCACCGGCCTGGTAGCCGGTCAGCAGGATGGTGTTGTGCGGGTTGCCGGCGCGCGCCTTCAGGTGGTGCAGAACCCGCCCGCCGGTGAGCATGCCGCTGGCGGAGATGATGACCATGGGGTGCGTGCGGGCGTTCAGCGCGATCGACTCCTCGCGTTCGTGCACGTAGACGGCGGTCGCACACACGGCGCGCGCCTGCGCGGCGCTCAGCCGATGCTCGCGCGCGAAGCGGCACATGAGTTCGCTGGCGTCGATGGCCATCGGGCTGTCCAGGAATACCGGCAGGTCCGGGATGGCGCCCTGCTGCTTGAGACGGTGGATGTAATACAGCAGCTCCTGGGCGCGCCCGACGGCGAAGGACGGGATCAGCACCATGCCGCCGCGCGCGGCGGTGCGCACGATGGCATCGCCCAGATCCTGCCCCGGGTCGCCGTCCGGGTGCAGGCGATCGCCGTAGGTGGACTCGACGATCAGGTAATCCACGGGCGGCGGCGGCGCCGGCTCGACCATGATCGGATCGTCATGGCGGCCGAGATCGCCGCTGAACAGCAGGCGCCGGCCGCCGGCCTCGATTTCCACGCTGGCCGCGCCAAGGATGTGCCCGGCCGGCTGAAAGCGCGCCCGCACACCCTCGCACGGCTCGAACCAGACGTCGAAGTCCGCGCGCTCCAGCGACGGCAGCGCGTCGATGGCGTCCTGCTTGTCGTACAGCGGCAGGGCCGGATGGTGCCGGGAGAAGCCCTTGCGGTTGGCGTACTCGGCGTCCTGCTCCTGCAGGTGCCCGCTGTCCGGCAACAGGATCTCGCACAGCGCGGCGGTGCCCCGGGTGCACCACACGCGCCCGCCGTAACCGTGCTTGACCAGGCGCGGCAGGTAACCGCTGTGGTCGATGTGCGCGTGCGTGAGCAGCACGGCATCGAGCGTGCCGGGCCTGATCGGTAGCGGCGCCCAGTTCTGCACGCGCAACTGCTTGTAGCCCTGGAACAGGCCGCAGTCGATCAACAGCCGGCGGTCGCCCACCTCCAGCAGGTACTTCGAGCCGGTGACGGTGCCGGCCGCACCCAGAAACGTGAGGTGCATACGCCGTTACTCCCGCCCGCCCAGCAGGTCCTGCACGTAGGCCGCGACACCCTGCTCGACCCGCGTGAACTCGCCCGCATAACCGGCGGCTCGCAGGGCCGCAAGGTCGGCCTGCGTATAGCTCTGGTAACGCTCGGCAAGTCCCGGCGGAAAGTCGACGTAGCGCAGCGTGCCAGCCGCAACCAATGCCGGCAGGTCGAGCGCCGGTTCGCCGGCGGCGGCACGGCAGGTGTTGATCACCGCCTGCGCCACCCGGTTGAAGCTCGCCGCCTCGCCGCTGCCGAGATTGAACACGCCACTCGCCGGGTGATCGAGAAAATGCAGCACCACGCGCGCAATGTCACCGACAGCCACGAAATCGCGCCGCTGCTCGCCGTCCGCGTAGCCGCCGCTGCCGCAAAACAGCTGCACGCGACCGTGCTCGCGGTACTGCAAAAAGAACTGCCGCGCCACCGAGGCCATGCGCCCCTTGTGCGCCTCACCGGGTCCGTAGACGTTGAAATAACGAAAGCCCGCCACCGGCGCCGCCAGCGTGGGCAGTCGCCGGCGCAGGTAATCGTCGAACAGCAGCTTGGAATAGCCGTAGACGTTCAGCGGCCGCTCGTTGGCCGGCTGCTCGCCGAACACCTCGCTCGCCCCGTACACCGCCGCCGAGGAGGCATAGAGCAGCGGCACGCGGGCCGCCTGGCAGTGCTCGAACACCGCCTTCGAGTAGGCGTAGTTGTTGTCCATCATGTAGCGGCCGTCGAGCTCCATGGTGTCCGAACACGCGCCCTGGTGCAGCACGGCGGTCAGGCGCGGCAGGCTGCCGGACTCCAGGCGACGCAGGAACTCACGCTTGTCCTGGTAGTCGGCAATCGCGCCGCCGACCAGGTTGCGGAACTTGGCGGAGTTCGTCTCCAGGTTGTCGACCACCAGGATGTCCGTCACGCCGCGGGCGTTGAGCGCCCGCACCAGATTGCTGCCGACAAAGCCGGCGCCGCCCGTCACCACGTACACGCTCAGTCCTCCGTGAAAACCGCTGCAAAACAGCGTCCATGGCGTTTTGCAGTTCGCAGCGGCGCGATACACGCCCGCGTCGTGCGCCGAATGGCACGCTCTGGCCTCATGCGGAGCATTCGCCGTCCAATTCGGCCGCCACTTCCCGCACGCTCGCCGTGGCGGTGCCGAGCTTGCCGACCACGATGCCGGCCGCGAGATTGGCCAGATGCACCGCCGCCGCGTCGTCGAGACCCGCCGCGCAGGCCAGCGCCAGCGCCGCCACCACGGTGTCGCCGGCACCGGAGACGTCGAACACCTCGCGCGCGCGGGCCGGGTCATGCAGCGCCGGCGCACCGGCCCGGAACAGCGTCATGCCCTGCTCGCTGCGCGTGATCAGTAGGCGCTCCACCCGCGACCGCGCCAGCCAGCCGGCCGCCTTGGCGTGCAGTTCGTCCTCGCCCTGCCAAGGGCCGGCCACGGTGGCGAATTCGCCGCGGTTGGGGGTGAGCAGCGAGGCGCCGGCATAGCGCGCGTAGTCGTGCCCCTTGGGATCGACGATCACCGGCAGGCCGCGCTCGCGCGCCCGTTCGATCAGTGCGTCGGCGGCACCCAGCGTGCCTTTGCCGTAGTCCGACAGCACCACGACCTGCGCCCAGTCGATCGCCTGCGCAAAGGCCGCTTCGAGCTGCGTGAGCACCGAGGCGGCGGGCCGCGCCTCGAAATCCAGGCGGATCAGCTGCTGGCTGCGCGCGAGCACGCGCAGCTTGAGCGTGGTCGGCAGGGCCGGGTCGCGCACCAGCTGGGCGTCGATGTGCGTTTCGGCGAGCAGTGCATCGATGCGATCAGCGGCTTCATCGGTGCCGGTGATGGCCAGCAACCGCGCTTGTCCGCCGAGCGCCACCACGTTGCGCGCCACGTTGGCGGCGCCGCCGAGGCGCTCCTCGCAGTTCCCCACCGCCACCACCGGCACCGGCGCCTCGGGCGAGATGCGCTCGACGGCACCGAACCAGTAGCGGTCCAGCATGGCGTCGCCCACCACCAGCACGCGCTGGCCCGCGAGGCGCGGCAGATGCTCCGGCAACAAGGCCCGCAGCACGGCCTCAGAAGCCCTTGAGGCTGGCGACGATGCCTTGCAGCGCCGCCAGCGGATCGGTGGCCGCCGTGATGGGCCGCCCGATGACCAGGTAATCCGCCCCGGCGTCGAGTGCCGCGGCCGGCGCCAGCGTGCGCCGCTGATCATCCGCCGCGTCGCCGGGGCTGCGTATCCCCGGCGTGACCAGCGTGAACTCGCGCCCGAGCGCGGTACGGAGCGGGCCGATCTCGAGCGGCGAGCAGACCACGCCATCGAGCCCCGCATCGGCACAGGCACCGGCCAGACGCAGCACCTGCAGCGCCGGTTCGGCCGACACGCCGGTGGCCGCGAGCTCGGCCTGATCCATGCTCGTCAGCACCGTCACGCCGACCAGAATCGGCCGCCGGCTGACCGCGGCCATCGCATCCGCGGCGGCGGCCAGCATGCGCGGGCCACCGCCGGCGTGCACGTTGATCATCCACACGCCGAGCGCCGCCGCACTGCGGCAGGCGCCGGCCACGGTATTCGGGATGTCGTGGAACTTGAGGTCGAGAAACACCTCGAAGCCCAGTTTCTGCAGCGCCTCCACTGCCGCCGGTCCGGCGGCGGTGAACAGCTCCATGCCGACCTTGAGCCGGCACAGGGCTGGGTCGAGCCGGGCCACCAGCGCCAGCGCCGCCGCGAGGTCCGGGCGGTCGATGGCAACGACGACGGGGGAATTGGCAACAGGCACGGTGGAACCCACTCCGGGGCGGTGGATCAGAGTTGCGGCGGCGCGCCGACCTGCGGCGCCAGTGCCTGCAACTCGCCCTCGAGGCGCTTGTGCTGGGCGCGCAGGCGGCGCAATTCGCGTCCACTGCGCCAGCGCCGCGGCAGGCTCGCCAGCCAGCCGACCAACATGCCGATGGCGACCACCACCAGCAGCAGGTAGGCCAGGCGCAGCTCGCCGCTGCCGATGAGGTAGTTCACGCTCACCGGCTGGGTGTTGACGCTGGCGAACAGCCCCGCCAGCACGGCCACGCCAATCAGCGTCAGCAGTCGCAGCGTGCGCATCAGATCACCTCCACAAACAAAAACGGCGTGGCCGGGGCCACGCCGTTTGGATGCATCGCCGGCACGGAAAACCCTGTCGTCTTCCCCCGCTGGGGCGTCCGACTCATGCCGGCGGTCTTGACGCCGGCATGAGCCAAGCCACTCAGTTGCCGCGATCGCCCAGGTGCTCCTTGAGCAGATCGCCAAGGCTGGTGGTGCCGGTCACGTTGGTGGACCGGTAGTCCTCGACCGCCGCGGCTTCGTCCTTGAGCTCCTGCGCGCGAACCGACAGCTGGATGCTGCGCGTCTTGCTGTCGATCGAGATGATCATCGCCTCGACCTCGTCGCCAACCTTCACCGCCTCGGTGGCGTCCTTGACGCGCTCCTGCGACACGTCGCCGGCCTTGATGGTGCCCTCGATGCCCTCGGCCAGTTCGATCACGGCAAACCGCGGCTCGACGGCGGTGATCTTGCCGGTCACGCGCGTGCCGCGTGGGTTCGCGTCCACGTAATCGGACCAGGCATCGCCCTCGACCTGCTTCATGCCGAGCGAGATGCGCTCGCGGTCGGGGTCGACCAGCATGACGACGGCGTTGACCAGGTCGCCCTTCTTGAGGTCGCGGATGGCTTCCTCGCCGGGCTTGTCCCAGGAGATGTCGGTCAGGTGCACCAGACCGTCGATGCCACCGTCGAGTTCCACGAACACGCCGAAATCGGTGATCGACTTGATGCGCCCGCTGACCTTGTCGCCCTTGCGATGCAGGACGGCGAACTCTTCCCACGGATTCATGCGGCACTGCTTCATGCCGAGCGAGATGCGCCGGCGCTCGCTGTCCACGTCGAGGATCATCACCTCGGCCTGATCGCCCGGCTGCACCACCTTCGACGGCTGGATGTTGCGGTTGGTCCAGTCCATCTCGGACATGTGCACCAGGCCCTCGACGCCGTCCTCGATTTCCACGAAACAGCCGTAATCGGTCACATTGGTCACCGTGCCGACCATGCGCGTGCCGACCGGATAGCGGCGCGCGATGTTGACCCACGGGTCTTCCTGCAGCTGCTTCAGACCCAGCGACACGCGCACGCGTTCGCGGTCGAACTTCAGCACCTTCACGTCCAGCTCGTCGCCGACCTTCACCACCTCGCTCGGGTGACGCACGCGCTTCCAGGCCATGTCGGTCACGTGCAGCAGGCCGTCGATGCCGCCGAGGTCCACGAACGCGCCGTAGTCGGTGAGGTTCTTGACGATGCCGTGCTTGATCTGGCCCTCTTCCAGGCTCTCGATCAGCGTGCGGCGCTCCTCGACGTAGCTGTCCTCGAGCACTGCGCGGCGCGACACCACGACGTTGTTGCGCTTGCGGTCGAGCTTGATGACCTTGAACTCGATCGGCCGGCCCTCGAGGTGCGTCACGTCGCGCACCGGGCGGATGTCGACCAGCGAGCCCGGCAGGAAGGCGCGCACGTCGCCCACCATGACGGTGAAGCCGCCCTTGACCTTGTCGGTGATGACGCCGGTGATCGCCTCGGTCTTCTCGAAGGCGTCCTCGAGCACGATCCACTGCTTGTTGAGGCGCGCTTCCTCGCGCGACAGCACGGTCTCGCCGTAGCCGTCCTCGATGGCCTTCAGCGCCACCTCGACCACGTCGCCGATGGCGCACTCGAGCTCGCCACGCTCGTTGCGGAATTCCTGGAGCGGGATCAGCGCCTCGGACTTGAGGTTGGCGTTGACGGTGACGAAGTTGTTGTCCATGTCGACCACGGTGGCGCGGACGACGGCGCCCGGCTGCAGCTTGCGGTTCGACAGGCTCTGTTCGAGCAGGGCGGCGAAGGATTCGGACATAAGGTTGTGACTACGGCTGGCGGCTCCGTGATCCGCTTTGATTTGTAAATGCGCTGTCGTCGGGCGGCCGGTGGCCACGAAACGGAAAACGCCGGCTCGCCCGCCGCCCCTACGGGGCCGGGCGCGTGCCGACCGTCAGACCGCGCTCCTCAAGATGCCCGACGATGCGGGCACATACTTCCTCCGCCGTGAGGGCGCTGCTGTCGACAAGGACGGCATCGTCCGCCGGGCGGAGCGGGGCGGCGGCACGCGAGGCATCCTGCGCGTCACGCCGCCGCAAATCATCCAAAATGGCGGCAAGACTAGCATCGACGCCGGCCTGGCTCAACTGGGCCCAGCGCCGCCCGGCACGCTGCTCGGCGCTGGCGGTGAGAAAGATCTTCAGCGCCGCGTGCGGAAACACCACCGTGCCCATGTCGCGCCCCTCCGCCACCAGCCCCGGCGGGCGGGCGAAGTCGCGCTGCAGCGGCAGCAGGGCGGCGCGCAGCGGCGCGTGCACCGCCAGCCGCGAGGCCGCCCGCGCGCAGTCCTCCGCGCGGATGGCGGTGGTGACATCGGCACCGTCCAGCCACACCTGCAACGCGTCGGCGCTCAGGCGGAACTCGATCTCCAGATGCGCCACCGCCCGCGCCAGCGCCTCGCCATCGTCGATGTCGAGGCCATCGCGGGCGGCCGCGACCGCCACCAGCCGATACAGCGCGCCGCTGTCGAGGTAATGCCAGCCAAGACGCCGCGCCAGCAGCAGGCTCACCGTGCCCTTGCCGGCGCCGCCGGGCCCGTCGATGGTGAGAACCGGCGCGCCGCTCACGATGCGGTGATGCCGAGCCCAAGCCCGCGCATGAGGTCGACATAACCCGGGAACGACGTGCCAACGTTCACGCAGTCGCGAATCTGCACCGCGCCGTCGGCGCGCAAGGCGGCCAGGCTGAAGGCCATGGCGATGCGGTGATCGCCGTGGCTGTCCACCACCCCGCCGCGAAAACGCCCGCCGGTGATGCGAAGCCCGTCCGGCAGCGCCTCGACGGCGATGCCGAGCGCGGCGAGGCCATTCGCGATAGCGGCGATGCGGTCGCTCTCCTTCACCCGCAGCTCCTCGGCGCCGGTGATGAGCATCTCGCCGGTCGCGCAGGCCGCGGCCACGGCGATGGCCGGGAACTCGTCGATGGCCAGCGGCACCAGCTCCGGCGGCACCGCAATGCCACGCAGCGCCGAGGCGCGCACGCGCAGATCGGCGACCGGCTCTGCGCCGGCCTCGCGCGGGTTCACCAGTTCGATGTCGGCGCCCATCGCGCGCAGGATGTCGAGAATGCCGGTGCGGGTCGGATTGATGCCGACGTTCTCGATCAGCGCCTCGCCTGCGTCGGCGATCAGCGCCGCCACCAGCGGAAACGCCGCCGAGGAGATGTCGCCCGGAATGGCGAACGAGGTCGCCTTGAGGGGCGCGGCGCCGCCGTCGACGCACACGCGGGCGCCGTCGCACTGCACCGGCCGCCCGAACGCGGCCAGCATGCGCTCGGTGTGATCCCGGGTCGGCGCGGGCTCGGTGACGCAGGTGCGGCCGCGGGCGTACAGCCCGGCCAGCAGCAGGCAGGATTTGACCTGCGCGCTCGCCATCGGCAGCGCGTAGTCGATGCCGTGCAGGTCCGCCACCGGGCGCAGGACGAGCGGCGGCGTGTCGCCGTCGGCTGCGGCGATGTCCGCCCCCATCTGCCGCAGCGGCGCAATCACCCGGCGCATCGGCCGGCGCGACAGGGACTCGTCCCCGATCAGCGTGACACCGAAGCGCTGCCCTGCCATGAGACCCGCCAGCAGACGCATGCCGGTGCCGGCGTTGCCCATGTCGAGCGGCCCGTCCGGGGCCTTGAGGCCATGCAGGCCGACACCGCGCACCCTCACGACGCCCTCGTGTGGACCCTCGATGGCGACGCCCATGGCCCGAAACGCCGCCGCCGTGGCCAGCGTGTCGGCACCGGCGAGAAAGCCCTCGAAGCGGCTCTCGCCCTCGGCCAGCGCCGACAGCATCACCGCCCGGTGCGAGATCGACTTGTCGCCCGGAACGCGGCAGCGGCCGGCGATGCGTCCGCCCGGTGAAACATGAAAATCCACGTCAGAACCTCAGGCGGGGGGCAACTGGCGGTGCGCGGCCTGCGCCGCGGCGAACAGCTTTTCGAGCCGCGCCGCGTCGCCGGAATCGACCGCCGCCGCAAGTTCGCCCAGGCGCTCGCCGTATCGGTGCAAGGCGAGGCTGAGCTGCGCCCGGTTGGCGAGCGCCACGTCGCGCCACATCACGGGATCGCTGCCGGCCAGGCGCGTCATGCCGCGAAAGCCGCTGCCGATCAGGTCGCCGAGCGGCCCGCCGCCGCCCTCGGCGAACTGGCCCATCAGCGTCCAGGCCAGCATCTGCGGCAGGTGGCTGGTGAGCGCGAGCGCGGCGTCGTGCCGCTGCGGGTCGAGCTCGATCACCCGCGCGCCGACCTCCTGCCAGAGCGCCGCGATGCGCGCCGTGGCGGCGGGGTCGGTGTCGGCGGTCGGCGTCAGCACCACCACGCGGCCGTCGAACAACGCCTCGACGCTCGCTGCGAAACCGCTGTTTTCGGTGCCGGCGATCGGGTGGCCCGGCACGAAGTTCGCCGGCAAGCGCCCGCCGCAGGCGGCGGCGATGTCATGCACCACCGAGCACTTGGTGCTGCCGACATCCGTGACCACGGCCGTCGGCGGCAGGTGCGGGCGCATGCGCGCATACGTCTCGCGCAGCGCGCCGACCGGCGTGCCCAGCACCACGCAGTCGGCATCGGCCAGCGCCTCCGCCCAGTCGTCCGCCACCGCATCGACGATGCCCATGCCCACCGCCGGTGCCAGCTTGCCCGCGTCGCGCCCGCAGGCCGTCACCCGGTGCCCGCGGCGGCGAAGATCACGCGCCAGCGAGCCGCCGATCAGCCCAAGACCGATGATGACGACGTGTGCCATCAGCCCGCCAACGCTTGGGGCAGGGCGGCCAGGAGGCGCTGCATCTGCTCGGGCGTGCCGATGGTGATGCGCAGGTGCCGCGGCATGCCGTAGGGCGCCAGCGGGCGCACGATGATGCCCTGCCGCAGCAGCGCCTCATACACCGGCCCGGCCGGCCGACCGACGTCGACGGCGATGAAATTGCCGGTCGAGGGGATGAAATCCAGCCCCAGCCCGGCGCAGGCATCGGCGAGCTGCGCCAGACCTTCCGTATTCAGCCGCCGCGAGCGCTCCACGTGTTCGTGATCGGCCAGCGCCGCCGCACCGGCGGCGAGCGCGAGATTGTTGACCGTGAACGGCTCGCGCAGGCGATTGAGCAGGTCCGCCATCTCCACGCTGGCCACGCCGTAGCCCAGGCGCAGACCGGCAAGACCATAAATCTTCGAGAACGTGCGCGACACGACGAGGTTCGGGAAGCGCGACAGCCAGTCGATGCCGTTCGGGTAGTCGGGCTCGCTCACGTACTCGCAGTACGCCTCGTCCAGCACCACCACCACGTGCTCGGGCAGCGACTCCAGGAACGCCAGCAGCTCGGCGGCGCGGTGCCAGGTGCCGGTCGGGTTGTTGGGATTGGCGATGAACACCAGCCGCGTGCGCTCGGTGACCGCTTCGCGCATGGCCGGCAGGTCGGCGCCCCAGTCACGGGCCGGCACCGTCACCACGCGTCCGCCGGCGCTGACCGCCTCGGTGGTGAAGATGGCGAACGCGTACTGCGCCACCACCACCTCGTCGCCCGGGTTCAGGAAGGCCCGGGCCACCAGCTGCAGGATCTCGTTCGAGCCGTTGCCGAGCACAAGTTGCCCGGGCGCGACGTCGAGCGCCGCCGACAGCGCCTGCTTGAGCGCGAAACCGTGGCTGTCCGGATACAGCTCCACCTCGGCGAGCGCTTCGCGCGCCGCGGCGATGCCGAGCGGGCTCGGACCCAGCGGGTTCTCGTTCGAGGCCAGCTTGACGGCGCCGGTGATGCCGTACTCGCGTTCGAGCTCGGACAGCGGCTTGCCGGGCTGGTAGGGCTGCAGGGCCCGCACGCCAGGGGTGGCCAGATCACGGATCGACGTGCTCACGACGCCTCCGCCATGGCGCGCGGGTAGGCGCCCAGCACCTTGCACAGCGCCGCCACCTCGCGCAGTTCGGCCAAGACCTGCTGCACCGGGGTATCGAGAACATGGCCCTCGATGTCGACGAAAAACACGTACTGCCAGCGCCCGGTGCGGGCCGGGCGCGACTCGATGCGCGTCATCGACACGCCGTGGCGGCGCAGCGGCTCGAGCAGGCCGGCGAGCGCCCCCGGCCGGTTGCCGGTGGACAGCAGCAGCGAGGTCTTGTCGCGCCCCGACGGCTGCGTGTCCTGCCTGCCGATGACCAGAAAGCGCGTGGTGTTGCCGGGCTCGTCCTCGATGTTGGCCGCGAGACGCGACAGGTCGTACAGGCGCCCGGCCGACTCGCCGGCGATGGCCGCCGCGCCGGCCTCGCCGGCCGCCCGGCGCGCCGCCTCGGCATTGCTGCTGACCGCTTCCGTGCGCACGCCGGGCAAGTGCCCGGCCAGCCAGCGCCGGCACTGCGCCAGCGACTGGGCGTGCGAGTAGACGATGCCGACGGTGGACAAATCCGCCTCGCGGCTCAGCAGCTGCTGGTGCACCGCCAGCTCCACCTCGCCGCAGACCTTGAGCGGCGAGCTCATGAACATGTCGAGCGTGTGGGTCACGGCGCCCTCGGTGGAGTTCTCGATCGGCACCACGCCGTAGTCGGCGGCGCCGGCGTCGACCTCGCGGAACACCTGCTCGATGGTCGCCTGCGGCAGGCTGCTGACGGCCTGGCCGAAATGCTTGTGCGTGGCGTCCTGCGAGAACGTGCCGGGCGGGCCCAGATAGGCCACGGTCAGTGGTCGCTCGAGCGCCAGACAGGCGGACATGATTTCGCGAAAGATGTGCGTGACCGCGTCCGCGGTCAGCGGACCCGGATTGTCGGCCACCACCCGGCGCAGCACTTGCGCCTCGCGCTCCGGACGGTAGAAGGCCGTCTCGCCGGCCGCCTGCTTGACCTCGGCCACCTGCTGCGCGCAGCGCGCCCGCTCGGACAGCAGGCGCAGCAGCTCGCCATCGATGGCGTCGATCTGGCGCCGGACCTCGCCGAGACGCTCGTCCTGTGTCATGCCTCCCCCGCGCAGCGCACGCGCCTCAAGGGCAGCGCACCGCCAACACGCCCTCGATGGCGCGGATCTTCGCCAGCACGTCGGCCGGTAGCGGCCGGTCCACGTCCACCAGCGTGTAGGCGAGCTCGCCCTTGGACTTGTTGATCATGTCGATGATGTTGAGCCCGCCCTCGGCCAGCGCGGTGGTGATCTGGCCCACCATGTTCGGCACGTTGGCGTTGACCACCGCCAGGCGCACGCCGCCTTCGGCGCGCGGCATGACCACCCAGGGAAAGTTCACCGCGTTGGTAACGTTGCCGTTCTCCAGATAATCGCGCACCTGGTCGGCCACCATCACGGCGCAGTTGTCCTCGGCCTCGGTGGTGGACGCGCCCAGATGCGGCAGAGCAATGACGCGCGGGTGGCCGATCAGCCCGGGCTTGGGGAAGTCGCTGACGTAGTAGTGCACCTGCCCCGTTTCCAGCGCCGCCGCCACGGCGTCGGTATCGACGATGCCGGCGCGGGCGAAGTTCAGCACCGTCAGCCCCGGCCGCGCCAGGCGCAGCGTGTCGGCGTTGGCGAGACCCCGCGTGTGGTCGTTCAGTGGCACGTGAAAGGTGATGAAATCGGCACGGGCGAACACCGCCTCGACGCTGGCCGCGCGCTCGACCTGCGACGACAGCTGCCAGGCGCCCTCCACCGTGATGCCCGGGTCGTAGCCGACCACCTTCATGCCGAGCGCCAGCGCGGCGTTGGCCACCTGGCGGCCGATGGCGCCCAGGCCCACCACGCCCAGCGTGCGGCCCGGCAGCTCGAAACCGGCGTACTGCTTCTTGCCGGCCTCGACCGCGTGCTCGACGGTCTGTGCGTCGCCGGTCAGCGCCTGCGTGTACGCCCACGCCTGGCAGATGTTGCGCGCCGCCAGCAGCAGGCCGGCGATCACCAGCTCCTTGACCGCGTTGGCGTTGGCGCCCGGCGCGTTGAACACGGGAATGCCGCGCGCCGACATGGCCGCGACCGGGATGTTGTTGACACCGGCGCCGGCGCGGCCCACCGCCAGCAGCGAGGCCGGGATGTCCATGCTGTGCAGGTCGGCCGAGCGCAGCAGGATGGCGTCCGGCTCGCTCAGATCCTTGCCGGTCTGGTAGCGGTCGGCCGGCAGCCGCGCCAGGCCCACCTTGGCGATGTTGTTCAGGGTCAGGATGCGGTACATGGCGATGTCTCTTGCGGTTCGGTGTCAGCCGTTGCGACGCTCGAAGTCGACCATGAAGTCGACCAGCGCCTGCACGCCGGCCAGCGGCATGGCGTTGTAGATGCTGGCGCGCATGCCGCCGACGCTGCGGTGGCCCTTGAGCTGCACCAGGCCGGCCTTTTTCGCCTCGGCCAGGAAGGTCGCGTCGAGCTCGGCGTTGGCCAGCGTGAACGGCACGTTCATGCGCGAGCGGCTGGCCGGCTCGGTCGGGCAGGCGTAGAAGCCGCTGCGATCGAGCAGGCCGTACAGCAGCTCGGCCTTGGCGATGTTGGCCTTTTCCACCTCGGCGAGACCGCCCTGCGCCAACAGGTGCTTGAACACCAGCCCCGACACATAGATGGCGAAGGTCGGCGGCGTGTTGTAGGCCGAGTCGTTCTCGGCGTGGATGGCGTAGTCGAGCAGGGTCGGCGCCCCCTCGCGGCAGCGGCCGATCAGGTCGTCGCGCACGATCACCAGCGTGAGACCCGCCGGGCCGACGTTTTTCTGCGCGCCGGCGTAGATGAGGCCGTAACGGCTCACGTCGACCGGCCGCGACAGGATGTTGCTCGACGCGTCGTTCACCAGCGGCACGGCGCCGGTGTCCGGCGTGTAGTGGTACTCGGTGCCGAAGATGGTGTTGTTGCCGGTGATGTGCACATAGGCCGCGTTCGGGTCGAGCGTGAGCTCGGCCTGCGTCGGGATGCGGTTGAAGTTGGTCTCGGCGCTGCTGGCGGCGACCTTGACGGTGCCGAAGCGCTTGGCCTCCGACGCCGCCTTCTTGGCCCAGGAGCCGGTCAGCACGTAATCGGCGCTGCCGCCGGCCGGCAGCAGGTTCAGCGGCACCATCGAGAACTGCAGGCTGGCGCCACCCTGCAGGAACAGCACCTTGTAGTTGGCCGGAATGCCCATCAGCGCGCGCAGGTCGGCCTCGGCCTGGTGCTGAATCTCGATGAACTCCTTGCCGCGATGGCTCATCTCCATCACCGACATGCCGCTGCCGTGCCAGTCGAGCAGTTCGTCCCGCACCTGCGCCAGCACGGGCTCGGGCAACACCGCCGGACCGGCGCTGAAGTTGTATACGCGTGCCATCGTCGTCTCCGTGTCGGGCCGCCGGGCGGCGGCCGGGTCAATCAGTCGTCCGGGTGGGCGTCGTCGGTGTCCGAGATAGCGGCACCGTCGGCCGGGCCGGCATCCGACTCATCGACGGCCAACTCGCCGGCCTCGTCGCCATCCTGCGTTTCCTCGGGCGCCACCACCGCCAGCCCCGCCAGCAGCTCGCCCTCGCCGACGCCCATCAGCTTCACGCCCTGGGTGTTGCGGCCGAGCACCGAAATGCTGGCCACGCGCGTGCGGATGGCGGTGCCGGCGTTGGTCACCAGCATCACCTCGGCGTCGTCCGCCGCCTGTACCGCGCCGACCACCTGGCCATTGCGGGCGGTGGTCTGGATGGAGATCACGCCCATGCCGCCGCGGCCGCGCAGCGGGTAGTCGGCTAGCGGCGTGCGCTTGCCGTAGCCGTTGGCGGTGACGGTGAGGATGTCGCCATCGGGCTGTGCCACCACCATGCCGATCACGGCCTGGTCGTCCCGCACGCTCATGCCGCGCACGCCGCGCGCGTCGCGACCCATGGCGCGCACGTCGCGCTCGTCGAAGCGCAGCACCTTGCCGTCGTCGGTGAACAGCATGACGTGGTCGCTGCCGCCGGTGAGCGCCACGTCGACCAGCGCGTCGCCGTCGACGATGTCGAGCGCGATGATGCCGGCGCTGCGCGGGCGCGAGTAATCCGCCAGCGCGGTCTTCTTGACCTGCCCGCGGCGGGTGGCGAACAGCACGTAGCGGTCGGCGGCGAACTCGCGCACGGCCAGCACGGCGCTCACCTTCTCGCCGTCGGTCAGCGGCAGCAGGTTCACGATCGGCCGGCCGCGGCTGCCGGAGCCCGCCAGCGGCAGCTCGTAGACCTTCAGCCAGTACACCTTGCCGGCGCTCGAGAAGCACAGCAGCGTGTCGTGGCTGCTGGCCACGAACAGGCGCTCGATGAAGTCCTCTTCCTTGACCCGCGCCGCCGACCGGCCGCGCCCGCCGCGGTGCTGGGCGCGGTACTCGCTGACCGGCTGCGACTTGACGTAGCCCTGGTGCGAGAAGGTGACCACCACGTCCTGTTCGGCGATCAGGTCCTCGGAGGTCAGATCGAGGCGGTTGACGATGATCTCGGTACGCCGGGCGTCACCGTACTGGTCGCGGATTTCGAGCAGCTCGCGGCGGATTTCGGACAGCAGCCGCGCGTCGCTGCCCAGGATGTCGAGCAGGTCCGTGATCTGCGCGACCAGGTCGCCGTACTCGTTGACGATCTTGTCGCGTTCGAGCCCGGTCAGGCGCTGCAGGCGCATGTCGAGGATGGCCTGCGCCTGCCGGTCGCTGAGGTAGTAGGCGCCGTCGATGAGGCCGCGGCCGGTTTCGGTCGGGCGCTGGGCATCGGCGGCGAGCGCCCGGGCCAGCATCTCGCCGACGAAACCGGGCGTGAAGCCCTCGGCGGTCAGCTTGGCGCGGGCTTCTTCGGTGGTCTGCGAGCCGCGGATCAGCGCGATCACCCGCTCGATGCTGGCCAGCGCGACGGCCAGGCCTTCCAGGATGTGCAGGCGCTCGCGTGCCTTGCGCAGCGCGAACAGGCTGCGCCGGCTGACCACCTCGCGGCGGTGCCGGATGAAGGCGTCCAGCACCTCGCGCAGCGTCAGCTGGCGCGGCTGGCCGTCCAGCAGCGCCACCATGTTGATGCCGAACACCGCCTGCAGCTGGGTCTGCTGGTACAGGTGGTTCAGCACCACCTCCGGCACCTCGCCGCGGCGCAGCTCGATCACCGCCCGCATGCCGTCCTTGTCGGACTCGTCGCGGATCTCGGTGATGCCCTCGATGCGCTTTTCCTTGACCAGCTCGGCGATCTTCTCGAGCAGGTGCGCCTTGTTGACCTGGTACGGCAGCTCGACGATCACCAGGCTGGGCTTGCCGGTCTTCTTGTCTTCCTCGATCTCGACCCGGCCGCGCAGGTAGATCTTGCCGCGGCCGGTGGCGTAGGCCTCGCGGATGCCGGCAGCGCCGTTGATGCTGGCGGCGGTGGGGAAATCCGGCCCCGGCAGGTGCACCATCAGGCCATCGAGGTCGATGTCCGGTTGGTCGATCATCGCCACGCAGGCGTTGACCACCTCGACCAGGTTGTGCGGCGGGATGTTGGTGGCCATGCCGACCGCGATGCCGGTAGCGCCGTTCACCAGCAGGTTCGGCAGGCGCGAGGGCAGCACCGCCGGCTCGCTTTCCTTGCCGTCGTAGTTCGGCACGAAATCGACCGTTTCCATGTCGATGTCGGCCAGCAGCTCGCTCGCGATGCGCGACAGGCGCGATTCGGTGTAACGCATGGCGGCCGGCGAGTCACCGTCCACCGAGCCGAAGTTGCCCTGGCCGTCGATCAACGGGTAGCGCAGCGAGAACGGCTGCGCCATGCGCACCAGCGTGTCGTAGATGGCCGAGTCGCCGTGCGGGTGGTATTTACCCATCACGTCGCCGACCACGCGCGCCGACTTCACGTGCGCCCGGTTCCAGTGGTGGCCGGACTCGTGCATGGCATACAGCACACGGCGGTGCACCGGCTTCAGGCCGTCCTTCACGTCCGGCAGGGCGCGCCCGACGATCACGCTCATGGAGTAATCGAGGTAGGAGCGCTTGAGCTCGTCCTCGATGTTCGCGGCAATAACTTCGCGGGCGAACTCGGTCATGCTGTCGCCAAACTGGGAAATGGAGGCGGGATGCCGGCGGGGGTCCCGGCGGGACGGCGGGCCATGTCAGTGACGGCTGGGGACGTCGGCACGGGCGGCGAAACCCGGCGCCAGCGGCCAGGAAATGGCCCTTTGGCGCGGCGCGGATTCTAGCACAGCGACCCCGTGCCCCCCGGCGCCGATGCCGTCCGGGCCAGCGACTGCGCGGCGTAGCGTCAGCGCAGGAAGTTGAACAGCGACAGATTGGCCAGTCGGCTGAAGGTTTCCTGCACCGCCTGCAGGGCGGTCAGGTTCTTGGCGAGCTCGGTCGCGGCTTCGGCGTAGTCCAGATCGCGCAGATTCGACAGGGCCTGTTCGAGCTGCAACTGGACGCCGGCGCCCGCGTCGGCGGCCACCTCGGCCGCTTTCATGCGCGAGCCGACATCGGCCCGCACCGACGAGACATGCAGCAGTTGCTGGTCGAGCGCCTCGAGCGAGCGGTTCAGCTGATTGACCTGCACCGCCTGCTGCTGCGGCGTGCCCACCGGCATGCTCAGCGCGGCCGCAATCTCGCTCAGCGTGGCGAACATGTCCTGGCGACCCGCCGGACGCACGGTCAGCGTGTCGCCATTGGCCGGCGTGCCGGAGGTGGTGAGCGTGGCGCCGTTGAAGCTGAGCGTGTCACCCGCGACGTAGGGGAGGCCAGTCGCCACCGGCCCGGAGACAACACCGGTCACGCTGTAGGTCATGCTGCCGTCCAGGGCAACGCTGAAGGTCACGGTGTAGTCGTCTGGCACGAACGCGCCCACCACGGACGTCGCGCCGACCAGCAGTGTGCCGGCGTTGGCGGGACCGGCAGCGGCCGTGAAACTGCCGTTGCCGGCGCGCGCGCCGGCGAACACGGTAGAACCCGTATCGGCGATGGCGATGCTGTTGCCGGGGCCGATTTCGAGCATGCGCTGCCCGCCATCGCCGACGTATTTCACCGCGCCGCCGCTTTCCGTGAACGGTGGCGCGCCGACGCTGTACCCGGCGAACAGGTGCTCGCCGTCGGCGCCGCGACTGTTGGCCAGCGACATCAGCTGCCCGCGCAGCGCCAGCACCTCGGTCGCCAGCGCGGTACGCGACTGCACCGACTGCGCGCCCGACATGCCCTGCAGGGTCAGCTCACGCACCTGCTGCAACACGTCGCCCACGCTGGCGAGCGCTCCTTCCTCGGCCGCCAGGGCGGCATTGGCGCGGTTCACGGTGGCATCGAACGCGGCGCTGGTCGCCAGCGCCGCCTCGAATCGGCTGACGGTGGCCGCGCCGGCCGGATCGGCCACCGGGTTGTCGAATTTCAGGCCGCTGCCGAGCTGGCGCTGCACCTGCGCGACCTGGCCCTCACGCTGCTGCATGCTGGCCAGGCTGCGGGCGAAAAAATCCGCTGTGGAGACACGCATCATCAGTTGGCCACCGCGTTCAGAAGGCTGGAGAAGATGACGTTGCTGATGGCGATGACCTGCGCCGCCGCCTGGTAGGCCTGTTGCAACTGCACCAGGTTGGCGGCCTCCTCGTCGAGGTTGACGCCGGCCACCGCCTCGCGCGCGGCGGTGGCCTGATCGACCAGCACCTGACGGGCGTCGGCACCGATGCGCGCCTGTTGCCCGGCGCTGCCGACCCGCGCCAGAAGACCGCCATAACTGGTCAGCGCGCTGGCGCGCCCGCCTTCCAGCGCCTGCAGCGACTCCTGCCCGGCCAGCGCCTGGGCGTTGCGGCCATCGCCGCTGCCGCCGACATTCGGCTCGACGCGAAACACGTCGCCGACCGCCGGCTGGCCGTCCAGACGCACGCTCCAGCCGTTGTAGCTCAGCGTGGCGCCGGCGGCCGGGTCGTAGGTCAAACCGGTCGCCGGCAACCCGACACCCGGACCGATGACATCGAACGTGGTGGCGGACGTGAAGGTGATGGTGACCGGATTGAGCAGATCGCCGGGGGTGCTTGGCAGCGACACGGCACTCGGCACGCCAAGCCGGCCGCTGCCGATGTTGCCGGCGTCGGCGGCACCGCGCACCGGCCCGGCCAGTGCCAGACGGGCCGGATCGCTCACCACCAGCGTGAGTTGGCGCGCCGCGTCGCCGGTGGGGTCGATGAGGAAACTGTCGCCGACGTTCATTGACCCGGAAGTGAGGCTCAGCGTGACGCCGTCCACCGTTTCAGGTGCGCCCGGGAAGCTGCTCAGCGAGAACACCTTGCCGTCGCTCTGACGCGTCAGGGTGTAGCCGCCAGTGCCGCGCGCCAGCACGTACCGGCTGTCGGTGAGGCCCGCCAGGTCGCTGATGCGGGCATCGACCACGCCGGTGCCGGTATTGGCGCCGCTGCCCAGCACGCGCGGCGCGGTGCCGAGATCGCTCCACAGCAGACCGCCGAGATCGCCGTAAGCGTCCATGCCCAGCGCGTGCTGTTCGTTGGCCGTCATGGCAAGACTGGTCACCACCCGCCCCACGGAAGCGCGCGTCGGGTCCAGCACCTGCCGGCGAAAATCGAGCAGGCCGCCGAGCTCGCCGCCGCTCATCTGCTCGGTCACCATCCCGGAGCCGCTCGATCCGGTGAAATAGATTTCCGGCCGGGACGCGTCGTAAAGCCCGCCGCCGACGCTGAGCGGAAAGGCCTGCGTGCCGGTCACCAGCGACTGACCGGTGCCGATCATCACGTTCACCGTGCCGTCGCCCTGCGGCACGGTCTGCACCGCGATCTTGGTGGCCAGCTGTCCGATCAGCCGATCACGGCTGTCGAGCAGGTCGTTGGCGGGCGCCGTGCCGGAGCTGGCGATGCGCCGGTTGACGTCGGCGATCTGCCCGGCGAGCGCGCTGATCTCGCTCACGGTGGCGCTGATGCGGCCGTTGATCTCCTGCTCCAGCGAGCCGAAGGTGCCGTCCAGGATGCGCACCCGGGTCGCCAGCGTCTGCATGCTGGACAGCGCCGCCTGACGCGCCGCGGCGTCCTGCGGCGAGGCCGACACGGTGCGCAGCGCGGCGTAGTAGTCGGACAGGGCCCCCTGCAGACTGGACGAGGCGTCCGACAGCGGCGCGCCGAGACGCGCGCTCAGATCAGCCACTGTTTGCAGGCTTTTCTGCGCCCCTGTCTGCCCCCACAGCTCGGTGTTGACGAAGCTGTCGTAAGAGCGCCGCACCGTGGCCACCTGCACGCCATTGCCGAGGAAGCTGCCGCCCAGGAACTGCGCCGAAGCCGGCGTCAACTCGGCGCGCTGACGGCTGTAACCGTCGGTGGCGACGTTGGCGATGTTGTGCGAGGTCACGTCGAGCTGGCGCTGGAAAGCCAGCAGCCCCGACACGCCGATGTTCAGCGAATTCATGCCCGTGCTCCGAGGGAGGCCATGTCACCCAGGTCGGCCAGCAGCGGGCTGCCCATGACGCCCAGAATCTTGCGGGCGTAGGCCGGGTCGGTGGCGTAACCGGCGGCCTGCAGGCCGTGCGCGAAACCGGCGGCGTCGCCGGCCGCCAGTGCCTGCCGATAGCGCGGGTTCTCGGTGAGAAAGCGCGCGTAGTCGTCAAAGGCCTCGGCCCAGGAACCGTAGGCACGAAAGTCCGCCGTCTCGCGCTGGAGCGCGCCGTCGCGGAACTCGAGCGTCGGCACGCGCGCCACCGCGCCGCCCCAGCCGTGCGACTTGATGCCGAACAGGTTGTAGCTCGGGCTGCCGTCGGCAGTGCGCGCCACGCGCTCGCCCCAGCCGGTTTCGAGCGCCGCCTGCGCCAGGATCACCCGCCCGTCGACGCCGAGCGCCTGCCCGACGCGCTGCGCGTGCGGCCACAGCTCGGTGACAAAGGCGCTCTGCGAATCGAAACCGGCCGCGCCGGTCGTTGCCGGCGTGAGCGACGGGCGGCCCAGCGGCGCCAGGCCGACCAGACCGCGGGGCAGGCCCAGCGGACCCGAAGCCGCCGCGTTGGCAGGCGCCGGGGCACCGCCCACCGCGCCGGCGATGGCTTTGCCAAAACCCAGGCCACCGTGCTGGCTGAGCTCGACCGCCAGCTGGCGGTGCAGCAGGTCGCGGTACATCTCGGCCTGCGGGCCGTCCAGCAGGCCCTGCCCGAGACCGCTGCCGCGCATCGTCTTGAGCAGCTCGCCCAGGAACAGCGCCTCCGCCTGCTGGGCGATCTGCGGCGCGGCCGCGGCGGCATCCGCGCGGGCGGCGCGCCGCAGGTCGGCCAGACCGTTCGGGTCGGTGTAGACGGCGCCGGGCAGCATCAGATCACCACCAGCTCCGCGCGCAGGGCACCCGCCTCGCGCAGCGCTTCGAGGATCGCCACCAGGTCCGACGGTCCGGCGCCGACGCGGTTCACGGCCTCCACCACCTGCGCCAGCGTGACCGCCGGGCCGAACAGGAACATCGGTTTCTTTTCCTCGGCCACCTCGATCTCGCTGCGCGGCGTGACCACCGTCTCGCCGCGCGAGAACGGTGCCGGCTGGCTGACGTCGGCGCGCTCGGCGATGGTGACGGTGAGGCTGCCGTGCGACACCGCGGCCGGCGACACGCGCACCTCGCCACCCATCACCACCGTGCCGGTGCGGGTGTTGATGACCACCCGCGCCGCGGCGACCGCCGGCTCCACGTCGATGTTCTCGATGATGGACACGAAGGCGACGCGCTGCTGCGGGTCCAGCGGTGCGCGCACGTCGATGGCGGTGGCGTCGCGGCTGACCGCCGTGCCGGCACCGAAACTGCGGTTGATGGCCTGCGTGACGCGGCTGGCGGTGGTGAAGTCCGCGCGATTGAGTTGCAGCGTGAGCGAGTCGCCCTCGGCGAACGGGCTGATGACTTCGCGCTCCACCGTGGCGCCGGCCGGGATCAGGCCGGCGCTCGGCACGTTGACGCTGATCTTCGAGCCGTCCGCGCCCGACACGCCCAGACCACCGACCGCCACCGAGCCCTGCGCCATGGCGTACACCTGCCCGTCGGCGCCCTTGAGCGGACTCAGCAGCAGGCTGCCGCCGCGCAGGCTCTTGGCGTTGCCGAGCGACGACACGGTGACGTCGATGGTCTGACCGACGCGGGCGAACGGCGGCAGGGTGGCGTGCACCACCACGGCGGCGACGTTCTTCAGCTGCGGGTTGACGTTCGGCGGCACCACCACGCCGAACTGCGCCAGCATGTTGCGGATGCTCTGGATGGTGAACGGCGTCTGGCTGGTCTGGTCGCCGGTGCCGTCCAGACCCACCACCAGGCCGTAGCCGATCAGCTGGTTGTTGCGCACGCCGGCGATGCCGGCCAGATCCTTGATGCGCTCGGCGCCGGCCGGCGCGGCGGCCAGCAGCAGCAGGGCAATCAGCAGGCGCTTCATGGGCGGCGTCCTCGAAACTCAGAAGGGGAAGATGGCGCTGGCAAAGAAGCGCGCCAGCCAGCCCATGACGTTGGAGTCGTTGATGGCGCCCTTGCCGGTGTAGGCGATGCGGGCGTCGGCCACCTGCGTCGACAGCACGGTGTTGTCCGGGCGGATGTCGGCCGGGCGCACGATGCCGGAGATCTGCACGTACTCCTCGCCCTGGTTGAGCTTGAGCCACTTCTCGCCGCGCACCATGAGGTTGCCGTTCGGCTGCACCTGCGCCACCGTCACCGTGACGCGACCACTCAGACTGTTGCTCTGGCTGCTGTTGCCGGAACCGGCGAAGTCGCGCTCGGCCTGCAGGCTGGTGCCAAGACCATTGCCACTGTGGCTTTCCAGCGGCAGGAAGTTCGGCGTGCCGAACTGCACCGGCGAGCCGAGCAGGGTGGGGTTGGTGATGTCGGTGTCGTTCTTCTTGCTGGTGGCGGTCTTGGCGGCCTTGCTGGCGCTGGTTTCCTCGACCAGCACCACGGTCAGCACGTCGCCCGGCCGGCGCGGCTTGACGTCCTCGAACAGATACAGCGTGTTGCCCGGCTGATAGGCCGCCTGGTAGATGCCGCCGCTGGGTCGCGGCGGCGCGACCGGCGCCGGCTCCGGGTAGGTGGCGGCGAAGTCCGGGTCCGGCTTGTGCTGTGCGCCGGCACAGCCGCCGAGCAGCAGCAGCGACATCCAGACCAGGGTGGAGCGGATCATGGCGACACCGTCACAGGTTGTTGGTGACGAACTGAAGCATCTGATCGGCGCTCTGGATCGCCTTCGAGTTCATCTCGTAGGCGCGCTGCGTCTCGATCATGTTCACCAGCTCCTCGGCGATGTTGACGTTGGAGCTCTCGACCGAACCCTGCGTGAGCGTGCCAAGGCCGTTCAGGCCCGGCGTGCCGGTCTGCGGCGCGCCGCTGGCGCCGGATTCGAGCAGCAGGTTCTGGCCGATCGCCTGCAAGCCCGCCGGGTTGATGAAGTTGCTCAGTTGCAGGCTGCCGATCTGGGTGGCCGCGTTCGAGCCCGGCAGCAGCGCCGAGACCGTGCCGTCCGAGCCGACGGTGACGCTGAGCGTGCCCTCCGGCACGCTGATGGCCGGCTGCACCTGATAACCGGACGCGGTGACCAGCTGGCCGTCCTGATTGACCTGAAAGCTGCCGTCGCGCGTGTAGGCGAGGCTGCCGTCCGGCATCAGCACCTGGAAGAAACCCTTGCCCTGCACGGCCAGATCGAACGTGTTGCCGGTGTTCACCAGCTTGCCCTGGGCGTGCAGCTTCTCGGTGGCCACCACGCGCACGCCGGTGCCGAGCGAGAAGCCGCTCGGCAGCTGGGTGTCCTGCGTGGAACTGGCGCCGACCTGGCTGATGTTCTGGTACAGCAGGTCCTCGAACACCGCCCGCTCGCGCTTGAAGCCGGTGGTGTTGACGTTGGCGATGTTGTTCGACACCACCTCCATGCGCGCCTGCTGCGCGTCGAGGCCGGTCTTGGCGATCCACAGGGCCTGGTTCATGGCGGGACTTCCCTTGCGTTAACCGTTGAGTGAGAGCAGACGACTGCTGGCCTGGTCGGTTTTCTCGGCCGCCTGCATCAGGCGCACCTGCAGCTCGTACTGGCGGCTGGTCTCGATCATCTGCACCATGGCGCCGACGGCGCTCACGTTGCTGGTCTCGATCGCGCGCGGGGTGAGACCGATCGCCGCGTCCGGCGGCAGCACCGCGCCGTCCGCGGTGCGCAGCGTGCCGTCGCCGCCCTTGTGCAGGCCCTCGGCGGGCAGGCTGACCAGCTTGATGCGGCCAACCACTGCCTGCGCTTCCGGCCCCTGCCCGTCGGGCACCACTGACACGGTGCCGTCGCGCCCGATGCTGACGCTCTGGTACGGCGGCAGCAGCAGCGGTCCACCGTCGCCCAGCACCGGCTGCCCGGCGGCTGTCTCCAGCAGGCCGCTGGCGGCGACGCGCAGGTTGCCGGCGCGCGTGTAGGCCTCGCTGCCGTCGGCCGCCTGCACGGCGATCGCGCCCTGACCATCCACCGCCACATCGAGATCCCGCCCCGTCTGCTGGATGGCCCCGGCGCTGGCATCCAGCCCGGCACCGGTGACCGGCGCGTAGACGCGGCTGTCCCAGCCGGCGCCCTCGAGCAGCGCCGCGCGACTCGCCAGCAGGTCGGCCTTGAAGCCCGCCGTGCTGGCGTTGGCCAGGTTGTTGGCGGCCACGGCCTGCGCGGTTTCGAGCCGCGCGGCGGTGGCGGACGCGATGTAGACGAGGCGGTCCATGGCCTATCAGCGCAGGTTCATCAGCGACTGGGTGACCGCGTTTTCGGTCTGGATGACCTGGGCGTTCGCCTGGAAATTGCGCTGCGCCATGATCAGCTTGACCAGCTCCTCGGTCAGGTTGACGTTGGAGTCCTCCAGCGCGCCGGCCTGGATGGTACCCAGCCGCGCCGAGCCGCCGGTGCCGACCAGCGGGATGCCGGACGTGAAGGTCTCGATCCAGGAATTGTTTCCGGCTTGGCGCAGGCCCTGCGTGTTGGCGAAGTTGGCCATCGCCACCACCCCCTGCAGGCGCGACTGGCCGTTGGTGTAACGGGCAAACACCTGGCCGGTCTCGTCGATCTGAATGGTCGCCAGCCGCCCGGTGGTGAAACCGTCCTGATCCAGCGCATTCACGCTGTAGGTGTCGCCGAACTGCGTGGTCGGCGTAGCGCCGGCGTAGTTGAGCGTCACTGCCATGGGGGCAGCGCCCGGTGGCGTGACCGACGCGTACGCCACTTGGCCGGATGCAGGGCTCGCGATCTTGCCGTCGGTACCGAAGGTGAGCGTGCCGCTGACTGAGGGCGCGATCACGGCCCCGTCCATCATCAGGTGGGTGTCGTAGGTGTTCGCCGCCGTCTTGACGAAATACAGCACCGCGTCATGAGCGCCGCCCAAGGAGTCGTAGAAGGTCATCGAGCTCGAGTTGGTGTAGCTGCCGGCCACGTTCGGGTCGAACGGCGTCACCGCCACCACCGGCGCAGCGGCGCGCAGGTTGATGCCCACCGCGACGTTGCCGGTGGCGTTCGGCGGCACGTCGGAGGTGTCGATCTGCAACGGCACCGGCGAGCCGGCCGGCGCGCCGCTGGCATCCACGTTGAACGACATCAGCTTCTGGCCGGCGCTGTTGGTGACGAAGCCGGACCGGTCGACGCCGAAGGCGCCAGCCCGCGAGTACACCTGACTGCCGTTGTCGTCGAGCAGGAAAAAGCCGCCGCCCGAGATGGCCAGGTCGAAGTTGTTGTTGGTCGACTTGATGTTGCCCTGGTCGAACTGCTGATTGATGGCCGCCGTGCGCACGCCGCGGCTTACCGCCAGCGACGACACGCCGAGGTTCGATCCGGTGAAGATGTCCGAGAACTCCGCGCGCGACTGCTTGAAGCCATTGGTGCTGACGTTTGCGATGTTGTTGCCCGCGATGTCGAGCTGCGTGGTGGCGGCGTTCAGACCGCTGATAGCCGTTTCGAAAGCCATGACTGTCTCCTGATTGATTGGCCCGCCGGGCCGCCTACATCACCTGCCGGACGGCGCCGAAGTCGGTCAGGCCGTAGCCGTCCACGACCAGTTGCACGCCCTGGCCGTCGCTGCCGAGCAACACGCTGTCCACCCGACCGACCGCCAGCGTCGAAACCGATGCACCGGTGCCCGGATCGGCAAACACGCGGTACTGCCCGGGCGCGGCGTTGGTGCCGTCGGTGAGGCTGCCGTCCCAGGCAAAGCGCACCATGCCGGCCGGCTGCGGGCCGAGCGTGACCTGCCGCACCAGCCGCCCGGCCGGGTCGTAGATGCTCAGCTTCAGGTCAGCCGCGGCGGCCGGCAGATTGACTGCACCCTGCAGTGGACCGCCCAGCGGCAAACGCATCGACTCGCCGTCCAGCACCACCTCACGGCCGACCAGCTGCGCCGCCTGCGAGGCGCGGCTGGAGGTCAGGCTCTGCGACAGCGCCGCCATCTGATCCTTCAGCTCGGTCACGCCGGCGACCATGCTCAGCTGCGCCATCTGCGACACCATCTCGTTGGCTTCCATGGGCTTGCTCGGGTCCTGAAAGCGCAACTGCGTCGTCAGCAGCGTCATGAAGTCGTCCTGGTTCAGCACGGTGCGCCGCTCCTTGGGCGGCGTCAGCGTGTCGCTGCCGCGTAGACCGGCGGCGGCCAGGGTGTCGGCAGCGTTCATGCGCCTTCTCCGAGACGAAGGGTGCGCTGGATCAGCTCCTGCACCGTGCCGAGCGCCTGCGCGGCGCTCTCGTAGGAACGCGAGGCGGAGATCATGTCCGCCATCTGCTCCACCGGCCGCACGCTGCTGTAGTAGACGTAGCCCTGCGCGTCCGCCAGCGGGTGGCCGGGCTGGTACTCGGCGCGCGGCGGCTCCTGACTCACCGACACCGACTTCACCTGCACACCGACTGCCGAGCCGTCGCGCTGCGCCTGGTCGAGCACGGCCGAGAACACCGGCACGCGGGCCCGGTAGGCGGCATCGGCGCTGCCGGCCGCCTGGTCCGCGTTGGCCAGGTTGCTCGCCACGGTGTTGAGGCGCACGGTCTGGGCGGCGAGCGCCGAGCCCAGGGTGCCGAACATCCGAAAATCACTCATGGCTCATCACTCCCCGCGCAGTGCGGTCATCAGGCCGCGGATGCGACCGTTCAGAAACGTGAGGCTGGCGAGATAGCGGTTCGAGTTCTCGCTGAACGCCGCCTGCTCGGTCGCCACATCCACCGTGTTGCCGTCCAGCGAGGGTTGCAGCGGCGTGCGGTACAGCGCCTGCGTGCTCTGGCCGGCATCGAGACCCCGGACGTGCTTGGCCTGCGTGGTGACCAGCGGCCCGGCCTTGCCCTGCGCGCTCGCCAGGGCCTGACCGAAATCGATGTCGCGC
Organism: Pseudomonadota bacterium; assembly: GCA_049322795.1. Classification (GTDB taxonomy): domain Bacteria; phylum Pseudomonadota; class Gammaproteobacteria; order Immundisolibacterales; family Immundisolibacteraceae; genus Immundisolibacter. Next base: position 75,109 of record JBMOQH010000016.1, read on the forward strand.
GCCTTGAAGCCGGGCGTGTCGGCATTGGCCAGATTGGCGGCCAGCAGCTGCGAGCGCTCGGCGCGCAACTGCAATGCCGTGGCGTGGCTGCCGAAAGCCTGGTCGATGAGGTTTGCCATGCCGAACTCCGCGGCGGACTGCGTCTGGGGCGGGCTTAAGCACGCCGCGGGCCAGAACCTCAAGAATGTCTATTTCATGCGATTTTCAGGGCATTCGAGGCACAGCTGAAGAGCCTGAACGCGGGTTTCGGCAAGCGCTTGCCGGTGGTCCGGCGACGGATTGCCGACGCGAGCGGTGACCGAAAGCCATACGAAACCGCCGCGCGCCCGCGCCGTGGCTGCACAGCGCCGGCATGGCACGGCCCGTGCGTAATGGACGACGCAGCCGGCACGAGCAGGGCAACCGACCCGCCTCGCGCCGCCCGCCGCCCCATAACGAAGGCCCCAAGGAAACTCCCCGTGATGCAGCCCAAGATCCACATCCAGCGTGCATGCGCGGCCATGGCGCTGCTGTGCGCCGCTGCCGTGGCGTCGGCCACACAGTCGGCCGACGAACTGGTGCGGGCGGCGCGCGACGCCGCGCTGACGGCGGCCCGCGAGGCGGGCGTCAATAATTCGACGGCGAGTGTCGCCCGGCCCGATCCGCGCCTGCGCCTTGCCGACTGTCCGGCGCCGCTGGAATCCCGCCTGACCGGCCAGGCGCGCCTGCCGGGCCGGGCCGTGGTCCGGGTCAGCTGCCCCGCGCCGCCGGGCTGGTCAGTGCACCTGCCAGTGCAGGTGCAGGCCCGCGGCGAGGTGCTGGTCGCCGCCCGCCCACTGCCGCGCGGGCATCGCCTGCAAGCCACTGATCTGCGCAGGCAAACGATGGAACTGGGCGCACTCGCCGGGCACTATCTGCTAGATGATGCGGCCGCGCTCGACCAGGCACTGCGGCGCGGCGTCACCGCCGGCGAGCGCCTCACCCCGGCCCTGCTGCAGGCGCCACTGCTGGTACGCCGGGGCGATCCGGTGACGGTGCAGGTGCAAAGCCCGAGCTTCGCCATCCGCACCAGCGGCAAGGCGATGGCGAACGGTGCCCGAGGTGACCGGATCGCGGTGGAAAATCCCGCCTCCCGCCGCGTCGTGCAGGGCACCGTGACCGGCGAAGGCAAGGTCACGGTGGAGTTTTGACGCGCGGGCCAAGGAAGCGCTGATTTATGCAGCGCTTCCCCTCCGGGGCAGGACGCCCCGGCCTGGATCAATGGCGCAAACCATTGATCCAGGGAGCACATCGCGGGCGTGCACCGCAATGCCGCGAGCTGAAAAATCCCAGGGGCGGGATTTTTCAGCATCTCCCTAAAGTTACCGCCCGAGGGGGACGATAAACGCGCATCCACCGCGTGACGAGAGCGGTCGCTGCCGAGAGCAAGAACCATGGAAATCAAGCCCACATCGCAAACGCCGGACATCGCCCGCATCGACACCAGTGCCGCGCGCGCCGAGCCGCAGGCCAAGGCCCCGCCGAGCGGGACGCCGGCCAGGGGTGATGCGGTCGAGCTCACCCAGGGCGCCCGTCAGCTCAATGACCTGCAGGGCGCCGTGGCGGCCACGCCGGTCGTCAACAGCGAGCGCGTCGCCGCGCTGCGCGAGGCGATTGCCAACGGCACCTACACGATCGACCCGCAGCGCATCGCCGACGGCCTGTTGACGCAGGACCGGGCGGCGCTGGGCTGACGTCCGGACGACCATGACCACGCCCGCCGCTCCGCACGCCGCTTCCGAGCAGGACCCGCTGACGCGGATGATCGACCTGCTGGAGCAGGAATATGCGGCGCTGCGCGCCGCCGACGGCGCGGCCGTGGCGCGCATCGCCGACGCCAAACGGCAGCTCACCGAGGCCCTCGCCGGGCTGGCCGACACGCCGCCGGCGGCCCTGCTGAGGCGCTGCCACGAGCTGAACCGTCGCAACGGCGAGCTGCTGCACTTGCAGCAAGGCATGCTCACGCGCGCCCTGCGCGTGATGTCCGGTGGCGCCGCGGATGCCACGACCTACGGCGCGCGCGGTCAGGCCCAGGCCGACGCGGCCGGCCGGCACATCGCCAGCGTTTAAGAACGCGCTGATTTGCCAGGCCCGCCGGGTCGGGGATCCGGACGGGAAGCGCTGAATGAATCAGCGCTTCCTTAACAGGCCGTGGCGAGCGCCGCCTGCCAGGGCCGCTCGCCGGCGCCAAACGCCAGAAACGGCGCGTTCAGCAGTGATTCCTTGTTGTACGGCAGCGGTTGCAGGCCAAAATCGGTCAGCTGCCCGCCGGCCTGCTCCAGCACGCAGTGCGCCGCCGCCGTGTCCCACTCGCTGGTCGGTCCGTGGCGGGGATAGAAATCCGCCTCGCCGGCCGCCACCAGACAGATCTTGAGCGAGCTGCCGATCGACACGATCCGGTGGCCCGGCAGGGCATCGAGCAACTGCGCGAGCTCCGGACTGCCATGCGAGCGGCTGGCCACCACCCGCAGCGGTCCGCCGCGGTAGGTGGCCACGTGCAGCGCCCGGCGCGTGCCGTCGGCCGCCAGGTGAAACGCGCCGACGCCCTGCGCCGCCGCGTACACCTCGCCGCGCACCGGCACCTGCACCACGCCCAGCACCGGCCGGCCGGCCTCGATGAGCGCGATGTTCACCGTGAACTCGCCGTTGCGTTTCACGAACTCGCGCGTGCCGTCGAGCGGGTCGACCAGCCAGTACCGCTGCCAGGCGCGGCGCTGCGCGTACGGCGCGGCGACCGACTCCTCCGACAGCACCGGCCAGTCCGGCGTCAGCGCCTGCAGGCCCGCCACGATCACGCCGTGCGCGGCCCGGTCGGCGGCGGTCAGCGGCGAGCGGTCGTCCTTGTGCTCGACCGCGAACTCACTGTCGTAGACCTCGAGGATGGCGCCGGCGGCGCGGCGGGCGATGTCGATCACGCCGGGCAGCAGCCCGGCCAGCGTTGGACCTTGCGACATGAAGGCTTCCAGGGGAAACGGTCGAAAGGCGAGTCGGTAGAATGCCGCCGCCATGAACGATGACCTTACCAGACTGATCCGACGCGCCGAGGTGCTGCTCGACCGCGTCGATACGCTGCTGCCGGCGCCACCCGCCGCCATCGACTGGCAGACCACGCTCGCCGCCCGCTGGCAGGCGCAGCCCGGCGGTCGACGGGCGTTGGTGGCGATCGGCCACCCGCAGCGGATCGAGCTCGACGACCTGCAGGGCATCGACCGCGCCCGGGCGGCGCTCGACCGCAACACGCGCCAGTTCCTGGCCGGCGCGCCAGCCAACGACGCGCTGCTGTGGGGCAGCCGCGGCACCGGCAAGTCGTCGCTGGTCAAGGCGCTGCTGACCCAGCATGCCGACGCCGGGCTGCGCCTGATCGAGGTCGACAAGGATCACCTGGTCGACCTGCCGGACATCGCCGCCGCCAGCGGCGGCCTGCCTTACCGCTTCATCGTGTTCTGCGACGACCTGTCCTTCGGCAGCGACGAGCCGGCCTACAAGGCGCTCAAGGTGGCGCTCGACGGCTCGATCAGCGGCGGGCGCGAGCATCTGCTGATCTACGCCACCTCGAACCGCCGCCACCTGCTGCCGGAGTACCAGGAAGAAAACGCCCTCACCCGCCACGTGGGCGAGGAGATCCACTTCGCCGAGGCGGTGGAGGAAAAGATCGCCCTGTCGGAACGCTTCGGCCTGTGGCTGGCCTTTCATGCCTTCGACCAGGACCGGTATCTCAGCATCACGCAGCACTGGCTGGCGCGGCTGGGCTGCCAGCAGCCGGTCGCGACCTGGCGCGAGGAGGCGCTGCGCTGGGCGCTGACGCGCGGCAGCCGCAGCGGCCGCACGGCGTACCAGTTCGCGCGCGACTACGCCGGCCGCCTGACGCTCGGACCGGCGCCATGAATGCCGGGCTGCGCTTCACCAAGATGCACGGCCTGGGCAACGATTTCGTCGTCATCGACGGCGTGCGCCAGGCCGTCAGCCTGTCGCCGGCGACGGTGCGCGCCCTGGCCGACCGGCACTTTGGCGTCGGCTGCGATCAGCTGCTGCTGCTCGAAGCCGCCCGCCGGCCCGAGGCCGATTTCACCTACCGCATCTTCAACGCCGACGGCGGCGAGGTGGAGCACTGCGGCAACGGCGCGCGCTGCGCGGCGCGCTTCGTGCACGACCAGGGTCTGAGCGACAAGACCACGCTCGCCTTCGACACGCTGGGCGGGCTGATCCGCCCGCGCCTGCTCGCCGACGGCCAGGTCGAGGTGGAGATGGGCGCGCCCTGCTTCGAGCCGGCGCGCATTCCGTTCAGCGCCCCCGCCGAGGCCATCGACTACCCGCTGGACGTGGACGGGCAGACCGTCACCGTCGCCGCGCTCGCCATCGGCAACCCCCACGCCGTGCTGCGCGTGGCGGACGTGGACCACGCGCCGGTCGGCGCGCTCGGGCCGCTGATCGAGGCGCACGCGCGCTTTCCACGCCGCGTCAATGTCGGCTTTTTGCAGGTCGTGAGCCCGCGCGAGGGCCGCCTTCGCGTCTACGAACGCGGCGCCGGCGAGACGCTCGCCTGCGGCACCGGCGCCTGCGCGGCCTTCGTGGCCGGCGTGCGCTGGGGCGTGTTCGGGCCCCGGGCCCGGCTGCATCTGCCCGGCGGCGCGCTGGAACTCGCCTGGGCCGGCCCGGGCACGCCGGTGTTCATGACCGGACCCGCCGTCACCGTTTTTGAAGGTGTACTCGCCGCATGAAAAAGAAATCCGCTGCCGACGCCGACCAAGTCGCCGCCTACCTGCTGCTGAACCCCGACTTCCTCGAAAGCCACCCGCAGGTGTTCGAGGCGCTCGACGTGCCGCACCCGACCGGCGGCGCGGTGTCGCTGGTGGAGCGCCAGGTGGCGGTGCTGCGCGAGCGCAACCGGGCGCTCACGGCGCGGCTCGACGCCGTCATCGAGGCTGCCCACCGGCACGACGAGCAGTACCGCAAGCTGTTCGATCTGGCCGTGGCACTGGCCGCCTGCCGCGACCTGCCGGCCCTGCTGCACGCGCTGGCCACGCACCTGCGGCGCGACTTCGGCACCGACACGCTGCGCCTGCTCACCACCCCGCTGCCGGCCGGCGAGGCGCTGCCCTTGCTGAGAACGCTGGACCCGGGGCTGTTCGCGGCCGACATCGAACGCGGCAAACCGCGCTGCCTGCCGCCGGCGGAGCTGCCGGCGGTCCAGCCCTGGCTGGACGAGCAGACGGCCTCGGCAGCCGTCCTGCCGCTGGCCGCCGGCGCCGCGCCCGCGCTGCTGCTGCTCGGCGCGCACGACGCCGAACGCTTCAACCCGGAGCTCGGCACGCTGCTGCTGGAACGCCTGGCGCGCCTGGTGGGCGCCCACTGGCACCGCCTGCCGGGCGCGTGAGCACGCCGCCCGGCGTCGACGACTTCCTCGCGGCGCTGGCCGCGCAGCGCCGCGCCAGCCCGCACACCCTGAAGGCTTACCGGCGCGACCTGCTGCGCGCGGAGCGCCTGCTGCCGGCACTCGGCGTGGACCACCTGGCCAGCCTCACGCCGCCGCAGGTCCGCCGCCTGGTCGCCGCCCTGGCCCGCGAGGGGCTCGGCGGGCGCAGCATCGCGCGCCTGCTGGCGGCGCTACGCGCGTACTACCGCCACCTGCTGGACGGCCACGGCCTGCTGGCCGATCCCACCGCCGGCATCGCCGCGCCGAAAAGCCCGCGCCGCCTGCCGGCCACGCTGGATGTCGATCATCTGGCGCGGCTGCTCGATTTTGCGGCCGAGGACCCGCTGGCCCGCCGCGACCGGGCGCTGTTCGAACTGCTGTACTCGTCGGGCCTGCGCCTGGCCGAGGTGGTGGCGCTCGACCGCACGGATCTCGACCTCGCCGACGCCAGCGCGCGCGTCACCGGCAAGGGCAACAAGACGCGCGTGGTGCCGGTCGGCCGCCGGGCGCACGCGGCGCTGGTCGACTGGCTGGCGCTGCGCCAGACGCTTCCCGGAGACGGCGCGGCGCTGTTCGTGAGCCGCCGCGGCGGGCGGCTGTCGGCGCGCGCCGTGCAGCAGCGCCTGCGCCACTGGGCGGACCGCCAGGGCATCGACCGGCGCGTGTATCCGCATTTGCTGCGTCATTCCTGCGCCAGCCACCTGCTGGAATCCTCCGGCGACCTGCGCGCCGTGCAGGAGCTGCTCGGCCACGCCAGCCTCGCCACCACGCAGGTCTACACGCACGTCGATTTCCAGTACCTGGCGCGCGTGTACGACGCCGCGCATCCGCGCGCGCGGCGCAAGGAGCGGTAATCAATCGGCCAGAGGCTGGCCTCCTACGTTCCGTTTGCGGTGTCTTGCACCGTGCAACCCCTGCCGGGTCAGCGGAAATCCCGCGACGGCGCCAGCAGCGCGCCCAGCCAGGCGGAGCGGTCGGTCAGGCGGCCGGCGACGAGGTGGATCACCGCGCCCTCGCGCTCGACGGTGCCGGCCACTTCCAGCAGGCGCGCGTGCAGCAGCGGGCGGCGCTGCGCCTGCGCGGTGCGCTGCCAGACCACCACGTTCACGTGGCCGGTTTCGTCCTCGAGGGTCATGAAGATCACGCCGCTGGCCGTGCCGGGGCGCTGGCGGTTGATGACGATGCCGGTGACCCGGGCCACCGCGCCGTGCGGCACGTCGGCGAGGCGCGCGGCGGTCAGCACACCGCGCAGGCGCGGGCGCAGCAGCGCCAGCGGGTGGCGGCCCAGCGTCAGGCCGACACTGGCGTAATCGGCCACCAGGTTCTGGCCTTCGGTCGGCGGCGGCAGCATGGGCGTCGCCTCCGGACCGTGCACCACCAGCGGCGCCGTTTTTTCCACCGCCGCTGCCTGCCAGCGCGCCTGGTGGCGGTTGCCGGCCAGGGTCTTGAGCGCGCCCGCGTCGGCCAGCGCCTGCACGTCGGCGCGGTCGAGCTGCCCGGCGGTCACCAGCTGCGCCAGGTCGGTGATGGGCGGCTGCGCCGGTGACGTCGCGCCGCGCCGGTCCCGGCCCGGCCCGGCCGGCCGCACGTCGTGGCCACTCACCGCGGCGAGCGGCACGGCCTGCTCGTCCTGCGCGCCGAACCGGCCCGCGCGCTGCAGGGCCTCGATGCGCCGGGCAGCCGTTTCCTTGAGCCCCTTCACCAGGCGCAGCCCCAGGCGCAGCGCCGGCTTGCCGGCGACGCCCGGCTCCAGCGTGCAGTCCCAGGCGCTGGCGGTCACGTCCACGGCGCGCACCGGCACGCCGTGGCGGCGCGCGTCCTGCACCAGCTGCGCGGGCGCGTAAAAACCCATCGGCTGGCTGTTGAGCAGGCCGGCGGCGAAGGCCGCCGGATGGTGGCACTTCAGGTAGGCCGAGGCGTACGCCAGCAGGGCAAAGCTGGCCGAGTGCGATTCCGGAAAGCCGTACTCGCCGAAGCCCTGAATCTGCGCCCAGATGCGCCGGGCGAAGTCCTCGCCGTAGCCGCGCGCGAGCATGCCGTCGAGCAGGCGGCGCTCGAACACGTCCAGCCCGCCCTTGCGCTTCCAGGCCGCCATGCCGCGGCGCAGCTGATCGGCGTCGCCGGCGGAAAAGCCGGCCGCCACCATGGCCAGACGAATCACCTGCTCCTGAAAGATGGGCACCCCCAGGGTGCGGCCCAGCACCTCGCGCACCGCGTCGCTGGGGTACTCGACCGGCTCCAGGCCCTGCCGGCGCTTGAGATACGGATGCACCATGCCGCCCTGGATCGGCCCCGGGCGCACCAGCGCCACCTCCACCACCAGGTCGTAGAAGGTGGCCGGGCGCAGGCGCGGCAGCATGGCCATCTGCGCGCGCGATTCGATCTGGAACACGCCCACCGTGTCGGCGGCCTGGATCATGCGGTAGGTGGCCGGGTCCTCGGCCGGGATGTCGGCCAGCGTCAGCGGCGCGCCGCGCCAGCCGCCGGCCAGCTGCAGGGTGCGGCGGATGGCCGAGAGCATGCCCAGCGCCAGGCAGTCCACCTTCATCAGCCCCAGCGCGTCGAGGTCGTCCTTGTCCCACTGGAGCACGGTGCGCTCGGGCATGGCGGCGTTCTCGATCGGCACCAGCCGGTCGAGCCGGCCGCGGGCGATGACCATGCCGCCCACGTGCTGCGACAGATGGCGCGGAAAGCCGAGCAGTTGTTCCACCAGCACGGTGAGCCGCCGCAGCACCGGGCTGTCCGGGTCGAGGCCGGCCTCGCGCACGCGCTGCGGGTCGAGCCGACCCTCCCAGCCGTGCAGCGTCCCGGCCAGACGATCGACCTGCGGCGGCGCCAGACCCAGCGCCTTGCCCACGTCGCGCACCGCGCTGCGCGGCCGATAGGTGATCAGCGTGGCGGCCAGGCCGGCCCGCTCGCGGCCGTACTTGGCATAGACGTACTGCAGCACCTCCTCCCGGCGCTGGTGCTCGAAATCGACGTCGATGTCCGGTGGCTCGGCGCGCTGCGCCGACACGAAACGCTCGAACAGCAACTCGGCGCGCGCCGGGTCCACCTCGGTGATGCCCAGGCAAAAACACACCGCCGAGTTGGCCGCCGAGCCGCGCCCCTGGCACAGGATGCCGCGCGCGCGGGCAAAGGCCACGATGTCGTGCACGGTCAGGAAATAGTGCGCGTATTGCAGCTGCGCGATCAGCCCGAGCTCGTGCTCGAGCAGCGCCCGCACCGTGCCCGGCAGCCCCTGCGGATAACGCCGCGCCGCGCCGTCGAAGGTCAGTGCGCGCAGGTGCTGATCGGCCGTGAGGCCGGCCGGCACCACCTCCTGCGGGTACTCGTAGCGCAGCTCGTCCAGCGAAAAGCGGCAGCGCTCGGCGACGCGCACGGTCTCGTCCAGCAGCGCGCGCGGGTACAGCTGCGCCAGCGCCTCGCGCGGGCGCAGGTGCCGTTCGCCGTTCGGGAACAGCGCCCGGCCGCACTGCGCCAGCGGCGTGCCAAGGCGGATCGCCGTCAGCGTGTCCTGCAGCGCGCGCCGTCCGCGGGCGTGCATGTGCACCTCGCCGGTCGCCACCACCGGCAGGCGCGCCGCGGCGGCCAGTGCCTGCACGGTGGCCAGGCGCGCCGCGTCGTGCGGCCCGCGCAGCAGCGCGCAGCCGACCCAGGCCCGCCCCGGAAAGCAGCCGGCGAGCCAGCGGGCGGGCTCGAGCGCGGGCTCCTCGTCCGGCAGCAGCACCGCCAGCACACCCCTGCCCACGCGCTCGACATCCTGCCGATACACGCGATAACAGCCCTTGTCGGCCGCCCGCCGACCGCGGCTGATCAGCTCGCACAGATCGCCGTAGCCGTCGCGATCGGCGGCCAGCAACACCAGCCGCGGGCCGTCGTGCACGCGCAGTTCGGTGCCGACGATGAGGGGGATGCCGTGCGAACGGGCCGCCTGATGCGCGCGCACCACACCGCCCAGGCTGCACTCGTCGGTGATGGCGAGCGCCGCGTAACCGAGGGCGGCGGCGCGCGCCGCCAGTTCTTCCGGATGCGAGGCGCCGCGCAGAAAACTGTGATTGGAAACGCAGTGCAGTTCCGCGTAAGGGGGGGAGGCCGGCATGGATAAGTCTGCAGCGGAATTTATTATGTATTTTTTAACATATATTGGGCGCGCCCTACCGACATCCCGCTAAACCTGAGCCGATGTCGGCCGATAATGAAAACCGGCATGCCACTTTCTGAAATGCGGCGACCGCCGCCGTCCGCCCCGCCACCGCAGGTCGGTAACATCGGCAGATCGATAACCAGACCCGGCGCTTCCAGCGGGCCATCCATGGACGGAGAACCCCCCATGAATCAAACGTCGTCACTGGACGACTGGCTCAGGCTGAACCCCGACCCCGTGGCTATCGCCCGCGGCGTGACCCTGTCCGACCTGCGGCTCGAACGCTGGAACGCCACCTTCGCCCGCCTGCTCGGCCTGCAGGACGGCGCGGCGCCGGATGACGCGCGCGCGGCGCTGGCCGGCGCCGGCATGTTCGACCTGGAGCGCGCGCCGCTGTTCGCCGAGGCCAATGCCAGAGCCCTGCGCGACGGGCACCACCGCACGCGCTGGCAGTTCCATGACCCGGCCGGCCGGTTGCTGGAAGCCGAGGTGGATCTCACCGCCCTGCCGTCCGTGGGCGCCGACGCGCTGTGCGTGCAGATCCGCGACGTGTCCGCCGTGCTCGGCGCGCAAACCGAGCTGGCGGCCAGCGAGGCGCGCTTTCGCGACCTGTTCGAAACGGTGCAGGACGCGCTGGGTTTCATTGCGATCGATGACGAACAACCGCGCTTTCTCGACTGCAACGCCGCCCTGGTATGCCTGTATGGCGCCCGGCACAAGCACGAGGTGATCGGCACTACCCCGCTGGATTTCTCACCGCCCCTGCAGCCCAACGGACAACCGTCCCAGGACGTGGCGCAGGCCGCCAGCATCGAAGCCCTGCGCCAGGGCCATGCGCGCTTCGACTGGCTGCTGCGGCGGCGCGACGGACGCACGGCGTGGATCGAAGTCGCGCTCACGCGCCAGCCGTCCTGGGGCGAGCGCGTGCTGCATTTCTCCGGCCGCGACATCAACGACCGCAAGCGCGCCGAGCTGGCCCTGGCCCGGGCAGAGGAACTCGGACGGGTCACCCTGCAGTCGATCGCCGACGGCGTCATCACCTGCGACCCGAAAGGCCGCGTGACCATGCTGAACCCGGCCGCCGAGCGTCTGACCGGCTGGCCGCTGGCCAAGGCGCTCGGCCGGAAGTGGGACCGGGTGCTCAAGGTGGTGGACCAAACCACCCGCGTATCGCAGCACAGACCCCTGCGCCGCGCCATCGCGCACGGCGAGCCGATCGCCCTGCCGGACACCGCCGTCCTGCTGCACCGCGACGGCGGGGAGCACCAGATCGAGGGCTCGGCGGCCCCGATCATCCTGCCGGACGGCAAGCCGGCCGGCGCCGTGATCGTCTTTCGCGACGTCACCCAGGCGCGGAGTCTGGCGGCGGAGGTCTCGCACCAGGCCCGACACGACCCCCTCACCGGTCTGCCCAACCGGCGCGAATTCGAACGACGCATTGCCGAACTGCTCGAACAGGCCCGCGACGACCAGGCCGAACATGCGCTGTGCTACGTTGATCTGGACCAGTTCAAGGTGGTCAACGACAGCTGCGGTCACGCCGCCGGCGACCAGCTGTTGGCCGAGCTCGCCCGGCTGCTGCGCACCCGCATCCGCCGCCACGACCTGCTGGCACGCCTGGGCGGCGACGAGTTCGGCGTGCTGCTGGTCGACTGCCCGTCCGCCAAGGCGCAGACCATCGCGCAGGAGCTGCTGTCGACGGTGGCGGACTTTCGCTTCGGCTTCGGCGAGCGCACCTTTGCCATCGGCGCCAGCATCGGCATCGTCCCGATCACCGCCGCCGCGGCCTCGAGCGCCGAGCTGCTGTCGCAGGCCGACCTTGCCTGCTTTACCGCCAAGGACCTCGGCCGCAACCGGACTCACCTGTTCCGCCACGGCGACGCCGAGCTGTCGCGCCGGCGGCGCGAACTGCAATGGGCCACCGAGCTGCGCGAGGCGCTGGAGGAGCAGCGTTTCGTGCTGTTCGCGCAGCCCATCCGCGCGCTGGGCGCCAAGGACGCGCGGCCCTGGCACGAGGTGCTGCTGCGCCTGCGCCAACGCGACGGGCGCTTGGCGCTGCCGGGTGCCTTCCTGCCGGCCGCCGAGCGCTTTGGCCTGATGCCGCTGATCGACCGTTACGTGCTGCGGCGCGTGCTCGACCACCTGCTCGACCCGGCGCACGCGCACGGCGGGCGGCTGTCGGTGAACCTGTCGGGCCGCTCGATGGAGGACGCCGAGCTCATCGGCCTGCTCGAAGCCTACCTTGCCAACCCGGCGCACGAACCGGGGCGGCTGTGCCTCGAACTGACGGAAACCACGGCCGTGTCGCACCTTGGGCGCACGCGCGACTTTATCTCTCGCCTGCGCGGCGCCGGCTGCCGGTTCGCGCTCGACGACTTCGGCACCGGCGTGTCGTCATTCGCCTACCTCAAGCATCTGCCGGTCGATTACCTCAAGCTCGACGGCAGCTTCGTGCGCGACATCACGCGCGAGCCGATCGACCACGCCATGGTGGAATCGATCCACCGCCTGGCGCAGATCATGGGCTTCGAGACGATCGCCGAGTTCGTCGAGGACGAACCGACGCTGGCGCTGCTGCGCGACATCGGCGTCGAGTACGGGCAGGGGTTTCTGCTGGGCGAACCGGCGCCGATCGAGAGCCTGCACGAGCGGCGCCTGGCCAGGAGCGGCTGAAGCAGCCCCGGTCGGGGCATAACCCCCGGCTTGCGTGTTCGACTTGCGGCGCCTCAGGCGCCGCGCTCCCCTTGCCAGGCCACGTCGCAGCACAGCACGCCGGGCGTGCCGGCCAGGCTGGCGGTGACGGCCAGCGTCACGCAGGCCACGCCAAAGCCGCGCTGCAGATACGGGCGGCTGACCTGCACCGCCTGCGGATGGGCCATGGCCCGGGCAAAAAATCCGCGCTCGGACAGGTCGGTGCCCGCCCGGTCGAGCAGCATGGGAAACCGCGGCGGCGCAGCCTGCGTGCCGACCAGGCTGTCGGTGCGCTGCACGCCGTCGCTGTCCAGCCAGTAGCAGCGCAGCAAGGCGCGCTCGGCAGTCAAGGCAACCACGCTCACCGGCAAAGGCGCGCCGTCCGCCAGATGCCGCGCACCGGCCAGCAGGCCTTCAGACCACGACTCGATCCACTGCGGGCCGGGCGCCGGCCGCGTGAAATCCGCGGCCGCCGCGCGCAGCAGGTCAAGCGACACAGCCTGCCCCTGTGGGGGCAGCGCGGCGTCGGGATGCGCGAAATGAAACCCCTGCGCCAGATCGCAGCCCACTTCCATGGCCAGCAGGGCCTCGTCGAACTGCTCGACGCCCTCCATCAGCACCAGCGTGCCGCAGTCGTGCAGAAACTCGACCAGGCTCGGCAACAGCCGGCGTTCGTCGGGGCTTGCCAGGGCGGCCACAAGCAGCTCGCGGTCCAGCTTGACGATGTCGACGCCGAGCGACCACAGGCGCGTCACGCTGGACAGGCCGACCCCGTAGTCGTCGATCGCCACCAGGCAGCCCAGCTGCCGGTAGTGCGTCACCGCGCGCGCCAGCGTGTCGCCGTCCTGCACGCCGCTCTCGGCGATCTCGACCACCACGCGGGCCGGGTCTATACCCGTCTCGTCGAGCAGGCGGCCGAGAAACTCGCCGTGCCGGCGCCAGCTGGCCACCACCAGCGGTGATACGTTCAGGAACAGCCAGCCGCTGTCTTGACCCGCCTGGCGCGTGAAATTGCGCAGGTGCAGCAAGCGGCTGAGGCGGTCGAGATCGACCAGGCCGCACTCATCGAGGCCACCACTGAAAAAACGAAACGGTGTCGCGCCGCTGCCGTCGGCGTAGTCCAGGCGCACCAGCGCCTCGTGACCCACCACCTGGCCGGTGCTGAGCGTGACCACCGGCTGGAAAACGCTCGACAGATGCAGGCCCCGGAAGCGGCCTTCCCAGGCGCCGGTCGCGTTCTGAATCGCCAGGTCTTCGACGGGGCGCACGCGGGGCGCAAGGTTCCGATGCAGCATGGGGGTCGATACATCCCGGCAGAGTGTTCAGCTCGCGCACGGCAGCCGCCATGCGCACCCGGGCGGTTTATCGACCTTTCGCGACGGGTCTTGATGGGGCGGCGCACCTTGATGGCACGCCGCACTCGACTGCCGTCAGCCGCCGAACACCTTGGCCAGAAACGCGATCTCGTCGCCGATGCGCACGTCGAGAATCGCCGGCCGGCCCTCGCGCACCGCCGCCACCGCGCGCCCCACGGCGGCGCGAATCTGCGCCGGATCGTCCACCTTCTCGCCGTGCCCGCCGAACATCACGGCGAGTTGCCCGTAATCCGGGTTCGGCGCGATCGGCGAGCTGACGTGGTTGCGATGCGTTACCGCCGCGCCCTTGGGGTACAGGAACTCGGTGCCCATCTGCATGGAGCGGTAGTGGCCGTTGTTGAAGATCACCGTCAACATGCCGACGCCGTACTGCTGCGAGAAGCCGAGCGCCGCCAGGCCCGGGTTGTAGTTGTAGGTGCCGTCACCGACGAAGGTGACCAGCAGCTTGTCGCGCAGCCCGACCGCGGCGCCGAGGCCCATGCCCACGCCAAGACCCAGACCGCCCGACAGCGCGTTGATGAAGTGCCCGGGCTTCACGCGGTCCATCACGTTGATGATGGTGTGGTGCGACAGGATGGTCTCGTCGACGATGAAGGCGTCATCCGGCAGGCAGGCGTTGAGCTCATGGCACAGAAAGCGCGCGTCGATCGGCGTCGCGCCGGCGTTCTGCAGCGCCTGTTCGCGCCACTGCGCGCGCCGGGCGGTGGACCGATCGCCCCAGGCCGCCAGCCGCTGCGCGGCGCCGGCGGTGGCGGTCGGGATGAGTTCGAGCAGCGCGTCCACCGCGGCCATGGCGTCGCCCTGGACAATCAGATCGGCCGTGAAGCCGGTGTACGGGTCGCGCTCGCGCAGCGGATCCTGCGCCACGCTGATCAGCTTCGCGTTCGGCGGCGTCATGGCGGTCGGCGGGTACCACGGGCCCGGCGATTCGAGCATCAGCACCGCGTCGACGTCCTTCAGGTACGGCTGCGCGTAGAACCCGGCGTGCAGCGCATGGTCACGCGGAAAATTGACGAAGCCCGGGTGCTGGCCCTCCACCACGCCGGCGCCGAGGCGCTCGGCGAGCCGCACCAGCCGCGCCGCCTCGTCGGCCGTGCGGGCCGCGTTCTCGACGATGATCAGCGGGTTGTTGGCGGCCTTCAGCCACGCCGCGGCCTGCTCCAACGGCGCGCGCTCGGGCTGCGGGATGGCCGGATTGGCGTAGCGCGCCGGCGCCGGCAGCACCGCCGGCTGGTGCAGGTACTCGAACGGCAGGGACAGGAACACCGGCCCCTGCGGCGCCCCCATGGCGAGCGCACAGGCGCGGTGCACGGCGCCCGCCAGCACGGCCGGCGTGTTGAGGCCGAAGCTCGACTTGGCGATCGAGTCCACCAGCCGCGCCGGCCCGCCGTGATCGGCCAGGAACCGCCCCCACTGCGCGCCGACCCAGGCATCCGGCCCCTCGCCGAAGGTGACCGACTCGCCGGCCAGCACCAGCAGCGGAATCTGCTCGTGATAGGCCGCACGGATGCCCATGGACGCGTGCAGCGTGCCCACGGTGGCGTGGATCAGGCACACGCCGAGCTTGCCGGTGGCGCGCGCGTAGCCCATGGCCTGACCGACGGCCAGATCCTCATGGCGGGCGTTGTAGTAGGTCGGCGCCGGCTGGCCGGCGGCCTGGCGGCGGGCCAGCGCCTCCCACAGCGGCGGCCATTCCGAGCCGGGCGAGGAAAAGATCGCCTCCACGCCGTAACCGTTCAGGATGTCGATCAGGACTTCGGCGCCATTGGGCTGGCTCATGGGGGGTCTCCTCGGGTGGTCATGGTTATGGTCGGCGGTATGGATGATCTTCGCGCCTGACGCCGATCATAAACCGCGCGGCCAACCGAACGATCGGCAGGTCGTGCATGCTACTTTTCGCGCCTGCCCGGCGACCGGAGAGCCCGCCATGAATGCCCCCTACAGCGTGTCCGATTACGCGCACCTGGTGCAGCGCGACCGCGTGCACAGCGCCATCTACACCGACCCGGCCATCTTCGAGCAGGAGATGGCGCGCATCTTCCACCGCAGCTGGATGTGCGTCGGCCACGAGGCGGAACTGCCCAACCCGGGCGACTTTCGCGCCACCACCATCGGCCGCCAGCCGGTGGTCATGGTGCGCGGCGACGACGGCGAGGTGCGGGTGTTCATGAACCGCTGCCGCCACCGCGGCATGACGGTGTGCGAGACCGAAACCGGCAACGCGCGCTTTTTCACCTGCTGGTACCACGGCTGGGTGTACCGGAACACCGGCCCGCTGCAGGACGTGCCGGGGCCGGCCGGCTACGGGGCGGACTTCTGCAAGGACGACTTCGCTCTCACCCAGGTGCCGCGCCAGGCGAGCTACCGCGGCTTCGTGTTCGCGAGCCTCGCCGCGCATGGCCCGACGCTCGCCGAGCATCTGGGACCGGCCGCCCGCTACCTCGACGTCTACATGGACGCCTCGCCGGTCGGGCAGATCGAGGTCACCGCCGGCGTGCACCGCACGCGCTACCGCGGCAACTGGAAGTTCGTCGGCATGGACGGCTACCACCCGCACTACACGCACCGCTCGGTGCTGGACGCCTGGCGCCGGCGCAGCGGCGGCAACATGGCCGATACCCACCACGGCGACCCGTTCGCCGACGAGTCCGGCAACCTCACGCGCGATCTCGGCAACGGCCACGTGCTGCTGGATTTCTTCCCCGGCCGCATGGGCCATCTGGAGCGGTATCTCACCACCCTGCGCAAGCAGCCGCAGGGCGAGGACTACATCCAGGCCATGCACGCCGCCTACGGTGAACAGCGCGGCAACGAGCTGCTGGCCTGGGCTGGCGACCCGCACGTCGGCATCTACCCCAACCTGCAACTGATCGGCGTGCAGATCCGCCTGGTGCGCCCGCTGGCCGTGGACGACACCGAGGTGCTGATGTTTCCGGGCCTGCTCAAGGGCGTGCCGGACAGCATCAACAGCCTGCGCCTGCGCCAGCACGAGTCGTTCTACGGCCCAGCCGGCGCCGGCTCGCCGGACGACGCCGAGCTGTTCGAGCGCAACCAGGAGGGGCTGATGGCCGGCGTCGACCCGTGGCTTTATCTTGCCCGGGGTCTGAACCGCGAGAAGGTCGAACCGGACGGCACGCGCACCGGCCTGGTGGGCGACGAGACCACCCAGCGCGGCCAGCTGCGCGGCTGGCTCGCCCTGATGTCGGAGGCCTGAGCGTGACCATCACCCGCGACGCCGTGGAAGCGTTCCTGTTCCACGAGGCCGACCTGCTGGACGACATGCGCATCGAGGACTGGCTCGCCCTGTGGGCGCCCGAGTGCTGCTACTGGGTGCCCTGCAACGACCGCGACGCCGACAGCACCGACCCCATCCGGCAGGTGTCCATCATCTACGATGACCGCGCCCGCCTGGAGGACCGCGTGTATCGGCTGATGAGCAGCGCCGCGCACAGCCAGCGGCCGCGCTCGCGCCTGCGCCGGGTGGTCGGCAACCTCCGCTTCGAGCAGCGCGATGGCGAGGTGCACACACGCAGCAACTTCCTGCTCGCCGAGCTGCGCCGCGGGCGGCAGGAAATCTGGTCCGGCGTGTGCCAACACCGCCTGCTGGCGACCGGCGACGGCTTTCAGATCAAGGCCAAGACCGTGCTGCTGACGCAAAGCGACATTGCCATCGACAACCTGACCTTCCTGCTGTAAACGCAGCACATCTGGCTGAGTTAGCCACACGAGACGCGGCCAGTGAGGTAGCTACCTCGCAAGCAGCGCTCACACCCGGAATCAAAGGAGTGGAAATCGACGCCAGCTTCGTTCCTGGCGCTCCGCGGGCTGGCACGGTGGTCGGGGTCTCGAGGGACAGCACTTTTCGGGTCGGCCGGTGCTCGAGCTGGGCGACGGGGGTGTCGTCCCGCCACAGGTAGCTTCGGATCGGGCCGCTTGAGTCGGTCTCGGCCAGCAGGTGGTCGTTGCCGTCGTAGGTGTACCGCACGGTGGCCGCACCCTGCGGGGCGGCGGCGGTGGTCGCCTTGCGCGTGCGCCGGTGGCGGGTGTCGTAGTGGTAGGTGGCGAGCAGGGTTGCGGACAGGCGGACGGTCTTGAGGCGCCCGGCGCCGTCCCAGGTGTAGGTGAAGCCGCTCTGGGCGGTGGTGTGGCCGGCGCTGTCGAGCGTGACCGGTCCCTGCGGGCGGCTGGTCTGGCGGTTGCTGGCCGGGGCGTAGGCGTAGCTGCCGGCGCGGTCGCCAGTGCGGTTGCCGTTGGCGTCGTAGCCGAAGCTCTGGGTGATCACCTGGCCCTGCTCGCGGGTGAGGCGGTCCAAGGCGAAAAACCATGGTCTGTCCCCGGTTACCCTCCGGGGTGTTCAGGTGGTCGCTCTCGAGGTACAGCACGTGGCGGCTGGGCCAGTGGTCGATCTGGGCGACGGGGGTGTCGTCCCGCCAGACGTAGCTGCGGATCGGGCCGCTGGCATCGCTCTCGGCCAGCAGGTGGTCGTTGCCGTCGTAGGTGTACAGCACGGTGGCCACGCCCTGCAGGGCGGCGGCGGTGGTCTCCTCGACGTCCCCCCGCCCTGAGTAGCGGTTGGGTTTAGAGCCCGGGGCTGAATGTAATCGTCTTGATGGTGAGTTGTCTGGCGTAGGCGGCGGGTCAGTGATGTTGCCATTACTCACAGGTTCCGTCAGTAACCGACACGATCCTAGTTCCGTCCAGCGCGAGCACCACGGAATCATCAATCCAGGCTTCGCTGCCTTCATTCTTCAAGGTCACGTTCGGTCCGAGCTTGGTAGCCAAAGCCGCTAGGTCTTGCCCCTGCCATCCCGCGTCGGCGATCTTGACAAGGAGCCGACATTGCTGTGTCAAGAAAGTGTTCTGCTGACGGGAGTGATCCAAGCTGATACTGGTATCAAATAGCATAATGAGGAGCGTGCCGGTAATCCCCAGAATAACGATTGCCACGAGAATTTTTTTCAATTTCCACCCCCGGCCTCGAACGCCCTCCGTGCGAAGTCGCGGCATGTGTTAGACCGAAAAGGATTCCAACTGTATCGCGGCCTGTTCGTGTCGTTCTTCACACGCTCCGAGTATTCATATACCTTCGTTTCGTCTGCGCTCTTATCGCAAGACAGTTCGGCTTCGGTGTCCTTACCAATTTTGTTTAGTGCATCGATCAACTTCTTCCAGGATTCCGGGGCAGGGGTTCCATCCGGTTGAATCACAAGGTTCGGTAGGGGTCTCCTTTCGACACTGCCGAAGTCGCTGTCGTAGCGACCATATTCGTAATAACGGGTCTGGCCTGTCGACTCGTTGTAACCAAACACTCCCGCATGCCCTGGGGTAAGCGTTGTTTGGATTTTCGTTCCGGGAATGGTAATCGGATAATCAGGAAAATCAACAAAACAAGCCGCTAACCCCATTGGGTCAACAAATGCTAATGGGTTGCTGCCTACATACGCGTAGGTATTCACGCCCCCCGCCAGCCCGATCGGGTCCGGGCTCAGGTACCTCCCGGTGCTGGGGTCATAGTAGCGCGCCTGGTTGTAGTGCAGGCCGGATTCGGGGTCGAAGACTTGGCCGGGGTAGCGCAGGTTGACGGTGGTGGGTTGCCCGTCGCCGTCGGGGTCTTCGTCCGGCGGGCTGCTGCCGAAGGCGTCGGCCTCCCAGCGCCAGACCAGGGTGCCCTGTTCGTTGCGGGCCGCCCGCGGGGTGTTCAGGTGGTCGGTCTCGAGGTACAGCACCCGGCGGCTGGGCCGGTGCTCGATCTGGGCGACGGGGGTGTCGTCCCGCCACAGGTAGCTTCGGATCGGGCCGCTTGAGTCGGTCTCGGCCAGCAGGTGGTCGTTCTGATCGTAGGTGTACAGCACGGTGGCCGCACCCTGCGGGGCGGCGGCGGTGGTCTCCTTGCGCGTGCGCCGGTGGCGGGCGTCGTAGTGGTAGGTGGCGAGCAGGGTTGCGGACAGGCGGACGGTCTTGAGGCGCCCGGCGCCGTCCCAGGTGTAGGTGAAGCCGCCCTGGGCGGTGGTGTGGCCGGCGCCGTCGAGCGTGACCGGCCCCTGCGGGCGGCTGGTCTGGCGGTTGCTGGCCGGGGCGTAGGCGTAGCTGCCGGCGCGGTCGCCGGTGCGGTTGCCATTGGCGTCGTAGCCGAAGCTCTGGGTGATCACCGGGCCCTGCTCGCGGGTGAGGCGGTCGAGGGCATCGTAGCTGAAGGTGGTGGTGCCGAGGTCCGGCGCGCTGCGGGTCAGGACGTTGCCGTTGCTGTCGTAGGTGTAGCTGGCGTCGCTGGCGCGGGCGTCGGGCAGCAGTCCGAGCATGCCCGCCAGCACGGGTAGCAGCCAGCCGGCCAGGCTGGACCCTCGGCTGCGCCGCGCCAGGATGATCAGCAGCACGCCGCCGAGCAGGAGTGCGCCCCACTCGCCGAGCGTCGGGATGTCGTCGCCGCCGTTGTCGGCACTGCCGCTGCCGCCGCTGTGGGTCTGGGCCGTGCGCTGGCCGTCGGCGTCGTAGGTGGTGGTTTCGGTCACGCCGTTGCTCAAGGTCTGCCCGGTCAGCGCGCCGGCGGCGTCGTAGCCGATGCCCTGCGCCAGGGTCTCGGTGGCACTGGCCAGCGCGGTGACCCGGCCGGCCGCGTCGCGCGTCAGGCTCAGGCGCTCGCCGCTCGGCAGGGCGGTGGCCAGCAGCCGCCCGGCGCCGTCCAGGGTGTAGTCGGTGACCAGGGTCACGCCGGCCTCGGTGCGGGTCTCGCGGATCACGCGCCCCTGCGCGTCGTAGGCGTAGGTGGTCTGCCCGGCGCTGTCCTGCACCTGGCACAGCCGGCCGCTGCCGAGGCTGCAGCCGGGCGCGGCGTCGTAGGTGTAGGCCACCGTCTCGCCGCTGCTCCAGGTCTCGGTCAGCGGGCGGTTCAGGGCGTCGTAGGTGGCGGTGACGCTGACGCCGCGGGCATCGGTGCGGGTCAGGACGTTGCCGGCCGCGTCGTGGGTGGCGCCGGTGGTGCCCCGGTCGGGGCTTTGCTCCTGGGTCAGGTTGCCCAGACCATCGTAGGTATAGACGGTGGCGGCGCCGTTGGGGGCGGTGAGGCCGGTGACGCGGTCCTGACGGTCGTAGCTGAGTGCGGTCAGGCCGGCGAGCGCGTCGGTGACCTGCGTGAGGCGGTGGCGGGCGTCGTACGCCTGGCCGGTGGGCTGCGCCTTGGGGTCGGTGATGCCGGTGGGGTTGCCCTGGGCGTCGTAGGCGTATTGGGTGGTCTGCCCGGCGGCGCCGATGCGTGTGTGCAGCCGGCCGAGCGCGTCGAACTGGCGCGTGCGGCGGCGCGCGACGCTGCCGTCGGGGTTGCGCCAGGTCTCGCCCACGGCATGGCCGGCCGCGTCCAGGGTGTAGACGATGCGGTTGCCGGCCGCGTCGGCGACCTCGATGAGCCGTCCGGCGCCGTCGTCGGTGTAGGCCGCGAAGCTGCCGTCCGCCAGGGTGACGCGGGTCAGGTGCCCGGCGGCGTCGTAGCCGAACGCGGTGGTGGCCCCGGCGGTGGTGACGGACCCCAGCCGGCCGCGCGCGTCGTAGGCGTGGACGGTAGTGACGCCGTTGGGGTCCACCGCCTCGCGCAGCCGCCCGGCGCCGTCGTAGCGGGTCAAGTTGGTGGCCTGGCCCAGCGCGTTGCGGCTCTTCAAGCGGACGCACCAGAATCCATATGGATCATAACCGCCGTCTGTCTCCCAATCGTTTTGGCATGTTCAACCCGCAAGCACTGCCGACGATCGCCAAGATGACTGTGAGGCCGCCTCGATAATGGGGACATCCGAACCCAAGTCAGCACCGGCAAGAAGTCCGCGTGGGCGCGCTGCGCTTTGCCTCCCCTACGCTGCCCTGGGGTTACACTTCAGCGCTCAGGGTTCGTTGTTCGAGCCCGGTGAGTTCGCGCTGTAGGCAAGGTGTCTTGCGGCCTCAGCTCGAAGCAGCGTTGCAACCGTCCGTCAAGGAGAAAACCGTCATCATGAAGCGGATCGGCTGCGTGTTGTTCAAGCACGAAGTGAAACGCCGGGTGCAGACGTGTTAACACAACGAGGTGGTCCATATGACCAACGTGAAAGAAGCGGCGAAGAAATTGATCGACCATTTGCCGGATCAGGCAACTTGGGACGACGTCATTTACGAGATGTATGTGAAGCAGAAGATCGAGATGGGATTGCAGGCGGTGCGGGAAGGCCGCACGATTCCGCACGAACAGATCGAACGCGAATTCCTCGGCGATGAAAGTTGAGTGGTCGCTACCTGCGCGCGATGATCTGGCACAGATTCGCGCTCACATCGCGGCGGACTCGCCGCGTTACGCACGGCAGTTCTCCGAACGCATCATCCGGGCCGTGCGCAAGCTGCACGAGTTTCCGTTGATCGGGCGCAAGGTACCGGAAGCCGACCTCGACAACGTGCGCGAACTTATTTTTCAAAACTACCGGATCATCTACCATGTCGAAGAACACCACCTGTTCGTCTTGAGCGTGACGCACGGCAGCCGCGATCTGACTCGACAATCCAATCAGCCTTGGGAGGTCGGGTAGCGATACCCGCTACTTGCGGGTATCAAATAGCATGACAGCGAGCGTCATCCGGCGGGTTACGCCGCTTCGCGGCTAACCCAGGCTACGCTTGCTCGCCGAACTCCGCTCTATTTTGTGGCCGCTTTACTGTCGGTGATCTCAATGTCTGAATCACTGACTGTAATCTCGTGTTGGAAATCCATACCGTTCGTTACGTAGCCTGATTCCTTCTGGAGTTTTTTTCCGGATTGAAATTCAACCTTAATGGCGTAATTGCCCGTCGCCGTCGGGGTCTTCGTCCGGGCCGCCGCTGCCGAAGGCGTCGGCCTGCCAGCGCCAGACCAGCACCTCCTTCAAGCGCCTCGCGTCGTCGTGCGTATGGGACTCATACAGCTTATTTTATTGCTATCAGCCAGAACACTGCGCTAGCAACTGTGGCATACACAACTGCGACCACGCCAGACTCAGCAGAATTCTTGAGTAGCAAGAGCGCATGCTCCGGGTATGTCTGCCAGCTAAGCAATGTCCACACACCAAAGAACAACACATAGCAAGCCAAGCCAATCAACGCACCCATCGCCAAGTAGGCGATCAAACTAGTGATACCTTTTCGTTGCAACACAAAGTACACCGGAACGCCAATAACCAACGCAGTCACATAGCCAAGCATGGCAAGAATTCTCGGCCCAAACGCAGCTTCCCAATCAGCAAAAAAGAGCAAACCAGCCAGATAAAGAACCAGCGCAGGCACTCCTGGGGCCACTAGGAAACCAATCAACGCACGCAGTGCAGACGCACTCATTCTCTGGCCACCTATTTGCATGTGCAGGCTTTGATGGCTTCGTCGGTAAGACCGTACCAGACATTGTTAATCGGATTGGCAAAAGGCGAATTCGGGCCTTGCATCTAACCAGTCCCCTCGCCAAAGTTGTTGGCAACACCGCCGTCAACCGTTCGAGCGACATAGCCAGGAAACAACGGGTGACCCGGTATCGTGACATTCACAATGACCGGCGAGCCGTTGTAGGACGTCGAGTAACTTACCACAGGACTGGACTTGAATGGAGCAGCCCAACCAGGGCTCGCGTTGTTGGCAGTTCCCGCCAGCGTTGCAGGTTTCGGAGAACCAGGTGTCGGGTGATTTCTGAAATAGTCTTCGATGCATTTCTTATCAATGCCCGGCGGCAAATTGACCCATTTGTTGTAGTAGTGGTAATTCGAATCTCCTGGCTTCATGGAGCTCGGCCAACCACTGGGCTGCGGGAAACGGATCTGGGGACCGCCCGGCACATTGCAGGAAACGCTTCCATTTTGAGCCGTGCATTCAAGGCCGAGTGGGTCCATGAAACTCAGTGGATTCCCACCGACATAGCTGTAGGTGTTCAATCCTCCCGCCAGCCCGATCGGGTCCGGGCTCAGGTAGCGCCCGGTGCTGGGGTCATAGTAGCGCGCCTGGTTGTAGTGCAGGCCGGATTCGGGGTCGAAGTATTGGCCGGGGTAGCGCAGGTTGACGGTGATGGATTGCCCGTCGCCGTCAGGGTCTTCGTCGGGCAGGCTGCTGCCAAAGGCGTCGGCCTCCCAGCGCCACACGACGGTGCCGGCTTCGTTTCGGGCGGCCCGCGGGGTGTTCAGGTGATCGGTCTCGAGGTACTGCACCCGGCGCGTCGGGCGGTGCTCGATCTGGGCAACGGGGGTGTCGTCCCGCCACAGGTAGCTGCGGATCGGGCCGCCGGCGTCGGTCTCGGCGAGCAGGTGATCGTTGCCGTCGTAGGTGTACAGCACGGTGGCCGCACCCTGCGGGGCGGCGGCGGTGGTCTCCTTGCGTGTGCGCCGGTGGCGGAACGACGTGTTGCGACCGGTCCCGGTGGCGCCGATGCCAGCCGGCGCTGCCCGGCGCCCCAGGCGTGGACGCGCGCCGTCGTCGGTGAGGTTGCCGGTCAACGTCATGCTGGACGGTGCCATGGGCGCTTCGCGAATTCGGGTGCTCATGAGACAAGATTCCCGGGTTACGCCGCTGCGCGGCTAACCCAGGCTACGCTTGCTACTTTGTTCAGGGTTTGAGGTCTTGCAGCACCTCCGCACACGCCTCCTTCTCCTTCAGTGAGGCGGTAGCGCATATCTTACCGAACTTATCCCGTAGCTGCGGTAGCTCGTCGGCGTACAGCTCAGCCATTCGCTTGACCGAAGATCGGTACGGCTGAATTTGCGGCCAGTGGGCAACCACGAGTTGAGGCCGTCCCTTGAACAGGGCCAGTAGCTTGTCGGCGATGTACTGACCGTACTCCCCATCTGCGTAGCGGTCGATTTTGAGCAGCCGATCCAACGCCATCGCTGGCTCGGCATCGATAAGCAGATAGAGCTGATCGATGTAGGAGGCCGCTATCCCGCTTGGGAATTGAGCCATGATCGTCTGACTTGGCTGACGTAGCAACAGAGCATCCCACTTCCACAGCCAATTCACCTCGTCTCTTTCCTGTGGCGTATCCGAGAGGAATCGCTTTGGGTTTTCTTTCTTCCCGCCGATAAAGGTCAACAGTGAGCACACCGGTCGAGTAACAACGGGCTGGGCCGCACTAGCGCAACACTTTTCAAGCCCTCGCAGATCGTTCTTCTCTGCCAGTGTTAGAAGTGTGGCGATGTAATCACGATAGGCTCTTTCCATTGCGCCCTTGTCTGCCGACGACGAAGCAGCTGGAAGACGACATGCTGACTGATCAGCACAGGCAGCGCCAGACAGCAGTAGCCCCAGGAGCCAGACTACATGTGCCGGTCGCATCGTCACCTCACCGTGATGTCGGTAAGCGGATCACTTGCATGAACGTCTCTTAGCCGCTCCATGCAGGGGTCATCGGTGCGGACGCAGCCGAGGGTTGGCGAACTCGGGCCTTGACGACCGGAGTGGACGCCCATGCCACTGCGCCCGGGTACATCGAAGACGTATATCCCGTGTGATCCGTAGGGACCGGTGGGTCCGCTTTCCGGGTGTGGGTTGTAGTGAGAGTACGGGTAGTTGCCGCTCGGCCATGGCCCGTTGCTGCTGCGCGTTGTGTTATTGGCCGCAGCACAGCAGAACAGGAGGTTGCCGTTCCTGTCGTATACGCACATCGAGCCGGTAGTTCTATCGAACGACAAGCTCGACAGCCCGTTCGGGTCAATCCAGCGAAGAGGATTGGCCGCCGTGTAGAGGTAAGGATTCAGCTCAAGCGGAGGACGCGTCGAAGCTGCCGAGAAAGTCACACCGTACTGACGGAGCAGTTCGGTTGCGCGCATGCGGATAATCTCTCCTGCCGCATGCTCGCCCACGCTTACGGGGTCCGGACTCAGATAGCGGCCCGTCTTCGGATCGTAGTAGCGATGCCAATTTTGATGGAGCGCCGTCTCCTGATCGTAGTACTGGCCCGCAAAACGCAGGTTGACCGTGGTGGGTTGCCCGTCGCCGTCAGGGTCTTCGTCGGGCAGGCTGCTGCCAAAGGCGTCGGCCTCCCAGCGCCAGACGCGGGCGCCGGCTTCGTTTCTGGCCGCCCGCGGGGTGTTCAGGTGATCGGCCTCCAGGTACAGCACTTTTCGGGTCGGGCGGTGCTCGATCTGCGCCACCGGCACGTCGTCCCGCCAGACGTAGCTGCGGATCGGGCCGCCGGCATCGGTCTCGGCCAGCAGGTGGTCGTTGCCGTCGTAGGTGTACAGCACGGTGGCCGCACCCTGCGGGGCGGCGGCGGTGGTCTCCTTGCGCGTGCGCCGGTGGCGGGCGTCGTAGCGGTAGGTGGCGAGCAGGGTTGCGGACAGGCGGACGGTCTTGAGGCGCCCGGCGCCGTCCCAGGTGTAGGTGAAGCCGCCCTGGGCGGTGGTGTGGCCGGCGCCGTCGAGCGTGACCGGCCCCTGCGGGCGGCTGGTCTGGCGGTTGCTGGCCGGGGCGTAGGCGTAGCTGCCGGCGCGGTCGCCGGTGCGGTTGCCATTGGCGTCGTAGCCGAAGCTCTGGGTGATCACCGGGCCCTGCTCGCGGGTGAGGCGGTCGAGGGCATCGTAGCTGAAGGTGGTGGTGCCGAGGTCCGGCGCGCTGCGGGTCAGGACGTTGCCGTTGCTGTCGTAGGTGTAGCTGGCGTCGCTGGCGCGGGCGTCGGGCAGCAGTCCGAGCATGCCCGCCAGCACGGGTAGCAGCCAGCCGGCCAGGCTGGACCCTCGGCTGCGCCGCGCCAGGATGATCAGCAGCACGCCGCCGAGCAGGAGTGCGCCCCACTCGCCGAGCGTCGGGATGTCGTCGCCGCCGTTGTCGGCACTGCCGCTGCCGCCGCTGTGGGTCTGGGCCGTGCGCTGGCCGTCGGCGTCGTAGGTGGTGGTTTCGGTCACGCCGTTGCTCAAGGTCTGCCCGGTCAGCGCGCCGGCGGCGTCGTAGCCGATGCCCTGCGCCAGGGTCTCGGTGGCACTGGCCAGCGCGGTGACCCGGCCGGCCGCGTCGCGCGTCAGGCTCAGGCGCTCGCCGCTCGGCAGGGCGGTGGCCAGCAGCCGCCCGGCGCCGTCCAGGGTGTAGTCGGTGACCAGGGTCACGCCGGCCTCGGTGCGGGTCTCGCGGATCACGCGCCCCTGCGCGTCGTAGGCGTAGGTGGTCTGCCCGGCGCTGTCCTGCACCTGGCACAGCCGGCCGCTGCCGAGGCTGCAGCCGGGCGCGGCGTCGTAGGTGTAGGCCACCGTCTCGCCGCTGCTCCAGGTCTCGGTCAGCGGGCGGTTCAGGGCGTCGTAGGTGGCGGTGACGCTGACGCCGCGGGCATCGGTGCGGGTCAGGACGTTGCCGGCCGCGTCGTGGGTGGCGCCGGTGGTGCCCCGGTCGGGGCTTTGCTCCTGGGTCAGGTTGCCCAGACCATCGTAGGTATAGACGGTGGCGGCGCCGTTGGGGGCGGTGAGGCCGGTGACGCGGTCCTGACGGTCGTAGCTGAGTGCGGTCAGGCCGGCGAGCGCGTCGGTGACCTGCGTGAGGCGGTGGCGGGCGTCGTACGCCTGGCCGGTGGGCTGCGCCTTGGGGTCGGTGATGCCGGTGGGGTTGCCCTGGGCGTCGTAGGCGTATTGGGTGGTCTGCCCGGCGGCGCCGATGCGTGTGTGCAGCCGGCCGAGCGCGTCGAACTGGCGCGTGCGGCGGCGCGCGACGCTGCCGTCGGGGTTGCGCCAGGTCTCGCCCACGGCATGGCCGGCCGCGTCCAGGGTGTAGACGATGCGGTTGCCGGCCGCGTCGGCGACCTCGATGAGCCGTCCGGCGCCGTCGTCGGTGTAGGCCGCGAAGCTGCCGTCCGCCAGGGTGACGCGGGTCAGGTGCCCGGCGGCGTCGTAGCCGAACGCGGTGGTGGCCCCGGCGGTGGTGACGGACCCCAGCCGGCCGCGCGCGTCGTAGGCGTGGACGGTAGTGACGCCGTTGGGGTCCACCGCCTCGCGCAGCCGCCCGGCGCCGTCGTAGCGGGTCAAGTTGGTGGCCTGGCCCAGCGCGTTGGTGACGCGCATCAGGTCCCCGCGCCGGTGGTCGGCGGTGGTGTCGGCGTAGTAGGCGTAGGTGGTGACGTCGGTCACGTCGGTGCGCGGACCGTCCACGGTCAGCAACTGGCCGTCGGCGTTCCAGGTGTGGGTCCACACGCGCGGCGTGCCGGTCAGCGTGGCGGCGAAGCCCTGGCTGCCGTCGGCGTCGGTGGTGGCCTGCTCGGTGCGGGTCAGCACGTTGCCTTCGGCGTCGTAGGTGAAGCTGATGCGCCGGCCCGGCTCGGCGTGGCGCAGCGGCAGCCGGAAGGTCGCGTGCCACTCGGTGCCGAGGGTGCGCGTGACGCCGGCCACCGTCGTGCCCGGACAGGCCGCCCCGGACAGGCCTTCCACGCGCCGGGTTTCGAGGTTGCGCGCCAGGTCGTACGTGGAGCAGGTCAGGTTGCCGTTGAAGTCGCGCCGGGCAGTGACGTTGCCGTTGGCGTCCCGGGTCAGGGTCTGGGCGGTGTCGCCGCAGCCGCTGCTGCAGGGCTGCGACAGGCCAGCCAGGCGCGCCACCTGCTGCTGCACGACAAAGCTGTAGGCGCGCACGGTGCCCAGCGGGTCGGTGATCCGGGTGCTGCCGTCGGCCTGGTAGGCGAGCGTGTAGGCGTCCACGTCGCCGGCCCGGCGCGAGCCGGTGGCGCGGCCGTCGGGCGCGTAGGTCCAGGTGGATGCGCGCACGCCGCGCTCGTCGGTGAGGCCGGTGAGCGCGTGCGGCAGGTCGGCGCCGCCGGTGTGGGCGGCTTCGTTGTAGTGGTAGTTGCGCGTGACCGCGCCGGGGTAGGTGACGCTCGCCAGCTTGCCGGCGGCGTCGTAGGCGTAGCCGAGCGCCTGCCCGTCCGGTGCGACAAGACCCGCCAGACGGCCCTGCGCGTCGTAGGTGAAGTCGAGCGCCTGGCCGTAGCTGTGCGTGACGCGCGTGAGCCGGCTCGCCCCCTGGGCAATCGTGTAGGCAAGCGTGTGGCTCAGCCCGGCGCGGTCGCGCACCGACGCCAGCACGCCATCGGGGCCGTAGGTCTCGACCCGGTCGTCGGGCAGGGTGAGGGTCCAGTTGGCGCCGGCCTGGGCCAGGCGTTCGAGCACGTCGGCCTGGCTCGCCCAGGCGCTGCCGTTCCAGGTGTACGTGAGCACGCGCCCGTCCGGGCGCACGGCGCGCACGCGGCTGAGCGTGCCGGCGTTGTCGGAGATGACCAGCACGCCGGCGTAGGCGTGGCGCCAGCCGCTGCCCAGCGCCGTGGCGGTGAAGTCGCGGCTGTTGTAGTGGCGCTCGAAACGCAGCGGAAAGCTGCCCGCGCCCTCGAAGTCCGGCTCGCGCTGGTACTTGTTGCCCGACGCGCCATGGATGGGGTTGGTGCCGTTGGCGCCGGCCGGGCAGTTGGGGCCGAACGCCCCCTTGGGCGCGCCACACTGGCCGGTTTCAGGGTCCAGGTAGCCGGCCAGCGCGCAGGCGTCCGGCCCGCCGGTGCGGATGTGCAGGAAATCGTAGAACAGGTCGGCGGTGAAGAACGGCCGCCGCTCCTCGATCACGAACCGGCACTGCGACTCGCCGTCGGTGTACTCGTTGGCGAAGGCCCATACCAGCGTGTACTGGCGCGTCGGGTTCACCGCCCGCAGCCGTGCCAGCTCCGGCTGCGCCTCGCCGAGCGAACAGGCTTCGTCCGCAGTGCGCCAATGATCAGGGGGCGTACCGCTGTCCGGCCACTGGTAGGCGGCGTGGACGGACGCGCTCAGGCAGGCAAGTACCAGAACGAGACGCGATATGCGGCGCATGAAGTCCTCCCTCGGTGCGCGGCCCGGGGGCTGGCTGCCGCCTTGCTCGGCCGCGGACACGGCGTGCAAATAGACACACACCTATGGCAGCCGCGTGACAGCCGCATCCCTGCGGCAGCCCGTCACGCGCCCCCGCCACGGGTTCTGTTAGCCTCGGGCGTGCTCAAACCTGGACGGAACCTGCGCCCCATGCCTGCTTCCCTGAGCGCCCGCCCGGCCATGCATGTCGCGGGGCGGGCACTCGCCTTCCTGGCGCTGTTCGCGGCGCTCGATCTGGCTTACCTCGCGCTCAAGGAGCCTTGGCTCAAACCGCTTGCCATCGACCTGCTGACGGTGCGCCCGGCGGCCTGGCTGGCCGATGCACTGCTCGCGGTGCCAGTGCACGCGGACCGGCACCTGCTGCTCGCCGGCGGGCGGCGCATCTCGGTGCTGAACGGCTGCGAGGGCGTGGACGCGATGTTGCTGCTGCTGGCGGCCATCGTGGTGGCACCGGCGCGGTGGCGGGACAAGCTGTGGGGCGCCGGCCTCGGCCTGCCGCTGGTCTATCTCGCCAACCAGACACGCATCGTGGCGCTGGTGTGGGCGCGCCTGGATATGCCGGCAGCCTTCGCGCTGGGACACGGCCTGCTCGGCCCGCTGGCCGTCACCACCGCGGCTGGGCTGTATTTTCTGTGGTGGAGCGACCGGTGCCCGCACCGCTGAGGCGCCAGCGCGCCGCCACTCTGGCACGTGGCCTGACCACGGCCGCTGTGCTCGGCGCAACGGCCGCGTGGTGGGGGCCAGCCTGGTGCGCGGTGCTCGCGCCGCTGATCGAGGCCGCGCTCGCAGTCATCACACCGTCCTGGGACACGGTGCGGGTCGCGCTCGCCAGCGACGGCGATCAGGCCGTGCTGACGGCCCTTTTCTCGACCGTGCACGGCTTCGCGTATCACGGCTTCGCCGTGCCACCCGGCGTGTGGGTGCGGACGCAGACGCTACAGGGCTACGCCTGGCAGCACCCGGTGATCCTGCTGACGCTGTGGGCGGCCTGGCCCATGCCAAATCCGGCCGCGCGGCTGCGGGCGGGCGCCATGCTGCTGGCGGCGATGGTGCCGGTGGCGGTGCTCGATCTTTCGCTCGCGCTGTACGGATCGCTCACCGACCTGATGCTGGCGGGCACGGCGCCAGCGCTGGCCGCACGCTCATTTCCGGTGCAGGCGATGCAGGTGCTGGAAGCCGGGGGGCGAGCGGCGCTTGCGCTGGCCGTCGGGGTGGGGCTCCTCGCCTCCCTGGCAAGCGCCTCGCGGCCGTCGCGCGTATCTCCGGGCGGCACGGCGGGCACGCGCATGCCGCGCTGACGGGATGTTCAAAAAGAGGCTTTCCGACCTTTTTTCAACTCGGCCCGTCGCGGCGCGTCCGCGACGGGCTCCGAGGATCGAGCCCGTGCGTGCCTGGTCTTCGCCGGCACGTGTTGTAGCGACGGGCTTGCCCGCGGGCCCGGGGTCGACTAAAACGTCCGCTGCGCAGGGCGCTGGCGGATCCACGGCCCCGCGCACTTGACCGTCACGCGTCCCGGCCGCACTGCAATGAAAGCGCTGATCGAGTCGGCGCGTTCGGTTCGGGACGGAAAAAAACCGCCGAAGCCCCGGCATTGCCCACGAGGAGAACGCCCCATGCCCGACGTCGCCGCCGCCCTCGCCCGCCCGCTGTCCGGGCAGGTCCACCCGCAAGTGGCCGCGCACCTGGCGCAACTGGCCGCCATGAACGCGCCGCCCATCGACGCGCTGACGCCCGAGCAGGTGCGCGTCGGCTTTGGCATGCAGCTGAAGATGACCGCCGGTCCGGCCACGCCGCTGCCGGTGGTGCGCGATCTTTCTGTGCCCGGGCCGGGCGGGGCAATCAAGGCGCGCCTGTATCGACCGACCACCGACGGCCTGCTGCCGGGGCTGGTGTTCTTCCACGGCGGGGGCTGGGTGATCGGCGATCTCGACAGCCACGACGACCTGTGCCGGGATCTGGCCGCGCTGGCCGGCTGCGCCGTGCTGGCGGTCGATTACCGCCTGGCGCCGGAACACCGCTTCCCGGCCGCGGCCGACGATGCCATCGCCGCCACCGGCTGGGTGCAGGCCCACGCCGCCGAGCTGGGCATCGACGTGGGGCGCCTGGCGGTGGGTGGCGACAGTGCCGGCGGCAATCTCGCCGCCGTGAGCGCGCTGGCGAGCCGCGATGCCGGCAGCCCGCTCGCCGCGCAGTTGCTGATCTATCCGGTCACGGACATGTCGCGCCTCGCCGGCGAGTCCTACACCGCCTGTGGCGAGGGTTACGGTCTCACCGCCGGCGCCATGGCGTGGTTCCACGATCACTATCTCGCCGATGCCGCAGCGGCGCAGGACTGGCGCGTGTCGCCGCTGCTGGCGACCGATCTTGGCCGCCTGCCTCCGGCGCTGGTGGTGACGGCCGAGTTCGACGTGCTGCGCAGCGAGGGCGAGGCTTACGCCAAGCAATTGGCGGATGCCGGCGTCCAGACCGAGCTTCGCCGCTACGACGGCATGATCCACGGCTTCGCCTCCATGGCCGGCGTGCTCGACGTCGGACGGGCCGTGCGCGGCGACATGGCGCGCTGGCTCAAGGGCGTGCTGGGTACCTGACCCCTGCCGCCGGCGGTCGGCGCGTGCCGCGTGCATCGCGCCGGTGCCGCGGCCTGTCTTGGGCCGCTAGTAAAGCCCCCAGCGGCGCGTCTGCATGGCGGCCTGCACGCGCTCCAGCGCCAGTGCCTCGGCGGCCTGCCGGGGGGTGACACCGGCCCGCGCGCGGTCCAGCACCGTCGCAGTGTTGGCGCGGATGCGCTCCTCGACCGCGGCCATCGCGGCGCCCGCCGTCGCGCCGCGCAGCTCGAGCGCCGCGCAGATCACGCCGCCGGCGTTGGCGATGAAGTCCGGCACCACGCACACGCCGCGCGCGTGCAGGCTGCGTTCGGCCTCGACCGTGGCCGGGATGTTGGCGCCCTGCACCACCAGCGCCGCGCGCAGGCGATCGGCATTGCCGGCGTGGATCACGTCCGGCCGCGCCGCCGGTATCCACACCTCGCAGTCCACGTCGATCAAGCGCTCCGCGTCGATGATCTCGGCGCCCGGACAGGCCGTTACCTTGCCGCCTTCGGCCTTGATCGCCAGCAGGCGTTCCAGGTCGATACCGGACGGCTGGTGAATGGCGCCGGCCGAATCCGCCACCGCCACCAGGCGCGCGCCGCGGGCCACCAGAAAGCGCGCCGCATGCTGCCCGACGGCGCCGAAGCCCTGCACCACCACCCGGGCGCCGTCGAGCGGGTGCCCGAGTCGGGCCAGCGCCACCTCGGCGGCTTGACACACACCCCAACCGGTGGCGCCGATATGGTCCAGCGGAATGCCGCCGAGCGCCTGCGGCAGGCCGACGGCGCGGCCGATCTCGTCCTTGACCCAGGCCATGCAGGTCTCGTCGGTGCCCATGTCCGGGCCGGCGATGTAGTCCTGCTCGTGGCGGATCGCCGCGGCAAAGGCACGGATCAGGCGCTCCTTGTCCGCCGCCGGCAGGCGCGGATCCGCCCGCAGCACCGACTTGCCGCCGCCATGCGGCAAACCGGCCGCGGCGTTCTTGAGCGTCATGGCGCGCGCCAGACGCGCGCACTCGGCGACGGTGACATCGGGCGCCATGCGCAGCCCGCCGATGGCCGGCCCGCAGGCCAGGTTGTCCAGCACCACCGTGGCGGCCAATCCCAGGGCCGGCTGGTGCATGTGGATGACGCGCGCGGGGCCGAGATCGTCAGCAAACGGCAGGTCGGGGTGCATGGTGTCACGCTCGATGGGGAAATTCGGCTACGGATGAGACCAGTATCGCCCCCGCCCGCGCCCTGACCCGCGTCAGTCGCACGGCACTGCGGCTACACCGCTTGAGGCGGATCAGTGCGCAGGATCATGCCCGACCGTTCAATCGACGCCGTATCGACTTGGAACGACGGCCCGAACAACCCCCACGGTGGTGAACATGAACGCCCACGAAGAACTGAAGAAGTTGCTGGACCTCCTGGCCACGCAGCGCGATGAACTGATCGTGCAGGCACACCTCGCCAGACTTGAAGCGCAGGAGGAATGGGGCCAGCTCGAGAAGCAACTCGAACAGCTGCGCGAGAAGGCCGGCAAGGTGGCCTCCGTCAGCGGCGACACGGCGCGGGAGGTGTTGTCGGCGACCAAGCTCGCCGGCGAGGAAATCGCCCGCGGCTACGAACGCCTGCGCAAGACGCTGTAGCCGCGCCGGACACCCGCGCCCATGCAGGCCATGCTGCTGCGCCGGCTGGGCGAACTGGCCGACGGCGCCGCCGCGCTCGACATGGCGGAACTGCCGACCCCACAGCCGGCGGCAGACGAGGTGCTGATCGCCGTCACCTGCTGCGGCGTGTGCCACACCGAGCTCGACGAGATCGAGGGCCGCACGCCCCCGCCGCAGCTACCGGTGATTCCCGGGCACCAGGTGGTCGGCCGGGTGGTGTCGGCGCCCGCTGGCAGCGGGCTCACGCCGGGCGACCGGGTGGGCGTGGCGTGGATTTTCAGCGCCTGCGGGCAGTGCGACTACTGCCGCGAGGGGCGCGAGAACCTGTGCGCCGGGTTTCGCGCCACCGGGCGCGACGTGCACGGCGGCTATGCGCCGTTCATGACGGCGCCGGCCGAGTTCGTGCACCGCCTGCCGGACGCGCTGGGCGACACCGAGGCGGCGCCGCTGCTGTGCGCCGGTGCGGTCGGCTACCGGGCGCTGGCGCTGTGCGGGCTCGCGGACGGCGACGCGCTGGGCCTGTCCGGCTTTGGTGCCAGCGGCCATCTGGTGCTGCAAATGGCGCGGGCACGCCATCCGCGCTCGCCGGTGTACGTGTTCACGCGCAACGCCGTGGAGCGCGCCCTGGCCCTGGAACTCGGCGCCGCCTGGGCCGGTACGGCGGATGCCGTGACGCCGCTGCCGCTGCACGCCGTCATCGACACCACGCCCGCCTGGGCGCCGGTGCGGGCAGCACTGCGCAACCTGCGCCCGGGCGGGCGGCTGGTGATCAACGCCATCCGCAAGGAGGCCACCGACGCCGGCGTGATGGCCGACATCGACTACCCGCGGGAGCTGTGGCAGGAAAAAGCCGTGCAATCGGTCGCCAACGTGACGCGCGCCGACGTGCGCGGGTGTCTCGATCTGGCCGCGCGGGCCGGCATCCGGCCGCGGGTGCGCCGCTATCCGCTGGCGCAGGCCAACCAGGCGCTGGCCGACCTCAAGTTCGGCCGCCATGCGGGGGCCAAGGTGCTGCTGACGGGTGGCTAGCCGGGCATTCCCCGCCGACCTCACTGCGCCCGTTCGAGATCGGCCTTCACGGCCATCAGAAACCGTGCCGCCTCGCCGCCGGTGACGACGCGGTGGTCGAAGCTCAGCGACAGCGGCAGCACCCGCCGCACGGCCGGCTGGCCGTCGACCGCCAGCACGGCGTCGTACGCCCGGCCGGCGCCCAGGATGGCCACCACCGGCGGCACCAGCAGCGGCACCGCGTAGCGCCCGCCGAGCGGGCCGAAGTTGCTCAGCATGATGCTGGCGCCGCGCAGTTGCTCGGGCGTGAGGCTGCGGGCGCGCACCGCGGCCATCAGCGCGTCCACGCCGGCGCGCAGGCCGTCGGCATCGAGCGCGCCGACATCGCGCAGCACCGGCACGAACAAACCTTCCGGGCTGTCGACGGCGATGCCGACGTCGATCTTTCGCAGCAGGCGGCGGCCCATGTCCTCGCTGTCGAACCAGGCGTTCAGCGCCGGCTCGGCCCGGCAGCCGGCCGCCAGCGCCCGCAGCAGGCGCGTCATGGGATCGCTGCCGGCCGGCCAGGCGTGAACGTCGGCGTCGTCGCACAGGGCCGCGGTGGCCACCTCGGCCTGTGTCTTGGCCATGTTGACGGCCATCGCGCGGCGCGGCCCGGCCAGCGCCTCGAGCGGGCCGGTCTCGGCGTAGATGCGCGCCACGCGCTCGACGTCGGCCTTGGTGATGGTGTCGTTGGGGCCGGTGGGCGTCACCGAGCCCAGATCCACGCCCAGACGCCTGGCGAGCGCGCGCACCGCCGGCGTGGCGCGGATACCGGCGGCCGGCCGGCCAACCGGTTGCGGGGCCTCGTGCACCACGGCCGCGCCGGCGGCGACGGCACCGACCACGGTACCCGTGTCGGCGCTGTCGCCGCCCACGAACTCCACCAGCGGCTCGCCCACGGCCAGCCGCACGCCCGCCTCGGCGCACAGACGCGCGATCTCGCCGGCGCGCGGCGAGGGCACCTCCACCACCGCCTTGTCGGTCTCGACCGACACCAGCGGCTGGCCCTCGACCACGTGATCGCCGGGCCCGACGTGCCAGGACAGCAGCTCGGCCTCGGTCAGGCCCTCGCCGAGGTCCGGCAGCGTGAAGGTCTTGGCCGGTTCGTTCATGGTCAGTGCTCCAGGACGCGCCGGGCCGCCGCGAGGATGCGGTCCGGCCCCGGCAGATAGGTGTGTTCGAGGCGCGCCAGCGGCATCACCGTGTCGTAGCCCGCCACGCGCTCGACCGGCGCCAGCAGCGACATCAGCCCCGGCCCGGCCAGCAGCGCGGCGATCTCGGCGCCGAAGCCGCCGTGCAGCGGCGCCTCGTGCACGATGACGCAGCGGCCGGTCTTGGCCACCGACGTGAGCAGCGTGTCGGCGTCGAGCTCGCGCAGCGTGGCGACGTCGATCACCTCGGCGCTGATGCCCTCCCCGGCCAGCGTGTCGGCGACGGCAAGGCAATCGGCAACGCTGGCGCCCCAGGCGACCAATGTCAGGTCCGTGCCCTCGCGCGGCACGAAACACACGTCCAGCGGCAGCGCCTCGCCGGTGTCGGCCACCTCCTCCCGAAAAGCGCGGTAGATGCGCGCCGGTTCCAGAAACACCACCGGATCCGGGTCGCGGATGGCGGCCAGCAGCAGGCCGTAGGCGCGCGCCGGCGAGGACGGGATCACCACCCGCAGGCCCGGGATGTGCGCCAGCATGGCCTCGTTGCTCTCGGAATGGTGCTCCGGCGCGTGGATGCCGCCGCCGCAGGGCGCGCGCAGCACCATGGGGCAGGTGAGGCGACCGCGGGTGCGGTTGCGCAGGCGGCTGGCGTGGCTCACCAGCTGGTCGATGGCCGGGTAGATGAAGCCCGAGAACTGGATTTCCGCCACCGGCCGCAGGCCCTCGGCGGCCATGCCGACCGCCACACCGGCGATCAGGTTCTCCGCCAGCGGCGTGTCCATGACGCGCGCGCCAAAACGCTCCTGCAGCCCGACGGTGGCGCGGAACACGCCGCCGTTGACGCCGACGTCCTCGCCCAGCACCACCACAGCCGGGTCGTCGGCGAGCGCGCGGGCGAGCGCCAGGTTCACCGCCTCGACCAGCGTGCACTCAGTCATGCTGACCCCCGGCCAATTCGGCGCGCTGCGCGGCGAGGCTGCCCGGCAGCTGCGCGTAGAGGTGGTCGATCATGTCCGTCGGCGCGGGCGGCGGATTGGCGAGGTAAGCCGCCACGGCGGCCTCCACCTTCGCGTTGCAGTCGGCGATCAGCCGCTCCTCGTCGGCCGCGCTCCAGGCACCCTGCCCCGCCATGAATTCGCGCAGCCGCGGCAGCGGATCGCGCTGCCAGGCGGCGGAAACCTCGGCTTCGGGACGATAGCGGCGGGCGTCGTCGGACGTGGTGTGGTCGCCCAGGCGATAGGTCAGGCCCTCGACCACAGTTGGACCGTCACCACGCCGGGCTCGGGACACGGCCCGGCCCACCACCTGCCGCACCGCCACCAGATCGTTGCCGTCCACCTGCTCGCCCGGCACGCCACCGGCAATGGCCTTCTGCGCCAGCGTGGCGCAGGCGGTCTGCTTTGACAGCGGCACCGAAATCGCCCACTGGTTGTTGGCGATCACGAACACCAGCGGCAGCTGCCACACGCCGGCCAGGTTGAGCGCCTCGTAGAAATCGCCCTTCGACGTGCCGCCGTCGCCGACGAAACATACCGCCACGCGCTTCTCGCCGCGCAGGCGCAGCGCGCTCGCCACCCCGGCGGCGTGCGTGCACTGGGTGGCGATCGGCACGCAGTACGGAAAATCCCCGTTCGGGCCGGCGAAGCGGCTGCCGCGCTCGTCGCCGCCCCAGTACGCCAGCAGCTGCTCCAGCGGCACGCCACGCACCATCAGCGCGCCGGCCTCGCGGTAGGTGGGCAGCAGCACATCCTCGGCGCGCATGACATCCGCCACGCCCACATACAGCGCCTCGTGCCCCAGGCTGGACGCATAGGTGCCGAGCTGGCCGGTGCGCTGCAGGCGCACCGCGCGCTCGTCGAAACGGCGTGACAGCACCATCTGCCCGTACAGGCGGCGCAGCGCGGCGGCGCCGACGCGCGGAGTCTGGCGGCCCGTCCGGCCATGTTCGTCGATGAGCTGGTGATAGGCGACGCTGAATCGGGCGACGGTGGTTTTCACGCTCCCCTCCGGTGACTGGCCGTCGTTGTAATGCCGGACGGGTTCCGAGGGCAAGGCAGCGGCGCCCGCCAGCCGCCATCGCCGGATGGCTAACCGGCGCTGATTCGACCGTTCAAAGGGGTTTGTGAGAGGAAATCGACGCCGCCACGAACCGGCTGCTCGGCCGACTTCTGGCAGCTTCAGGGCGGGGGGCAGAAGAAAAAGAGGCGGGGGCCGGAATGGTGTGTGCCAGTCACCATCAGGAGGAGGAGGGGAAGAGGTCCCGGCCCCCGCCTATTTGACTAAAGCACGGGCTGTGCCAAGCGGGAATGAATGCCGCCTTGACGGCCGGATGGCCATTCCGGGCGAGGAATCAGCCCGACAACGGCCGCCGCCACGCACCGCAATGAAGAGCGCTGCCGGCCTTGTGCACCAAACCCGGGCCGAGGGCGTGCCGGATGGACGGCGCCGTGGCGGACCTGGCGTCCGCCGGGCGAATCAGACGATCAGCGCGAACACCACGCCGACCGCCACGATGGCGAGGACGGTGGCGATCAGGGCCTTGGGCAGGGTGTCGATCATGCGCGGATTTTGGAAATGGCTCCCCGGGACGGGCTCGAACCGCCGACCCAGTGATTAACAGTCACTTGCTCTACCGACTGAGCTACCGGGGAAAAGAGGGCGCGTAGTCTATTGGCCGGCCGGCGCGACGGTCAAGCCGCGCCGGCGAAAAGCCAAGCGGGACGCGGATTTGCAGGGTGTCAGCCGAGGGCGACCTTCAGGCGCCGCATGGCTTCCTGCAGGTTTTCCATGCTGGTGGCGAACGACAGGCGCAAATAGCCCGGCGCGCCGAACGCGCTGCCCGGCACCAGCGCCACCTCGGCCTTGTCCATCAGCCAGGCGGCGAACTCGACGTCGTCGTTCACGCCCGGCGTGGCGGCGATGGCGTCCTCGACGCTGAAGAAGCAGTAGAAGGCGCCGTCGGCGGGCGCGCAGCGGATGCCCTTGATGCCGTTCAGCGCCGCCACCACGAAGTCGTGCCGCTGCTTGAAGGCGGTGTTCATGTCGCCGATGAAGGACTGGTCGCCCTGCAGCGCCGCCACCGTGGCCGCCTGCGAGATGGAGCAGGCGTTGGACGTGC
The DNA here is from genome assembly GCA_049322795.1 of Pseudomonadota bacterium. Classification (GTDB taxonomy): domain Bacteria; phylum Pseudomonadota; class Gammaproteobacteria; order Immundisolibacterales; family Immundisolibacteraceae; genus Immundisolibacter. Next base: position 114,136 of record JBMOQH010000016.1, read on the forward strand.
TCTGCGACTGGATCTTGGCCATCTCGCTGATGACGCGGGCGTCGCCGGCGGCGTAGCCGATGCGCCACCCGGTCATCGAATAGGCCTTGGAGACGCCGTTCAGGACCATGGTGCGCTCGTACAGCGCCGGGCAGGCGTTGACGATGTTCTTGAACTGCGTGCCGTCCCAGCGGATGTGCTCGTACATGTCGTCGCTGGCGATCCACACCTGCGGGTGGCGCAGCAGCACGTCCGCCAGCGCCGTGAGCTCGGCCTCGGAGTACACGCTGCCGGTGGGGTTAGACGGGCTGTTCAGCACCAGCAGCTTGGTGCGCGGCGTGATGGCCGCCTCCAGCTGCGCCGGGCTGATCTTGAAGTGGCTGTCGAGGTTGGTGTCGATGACCACCGGGGTGGCGCCGGCCAGCAGCACGATGTCCGGGTACGACACCCAGTACGGCGCCGGGATGATGACCTCGTCGCCTTCCTGCAGCAGCACCTGCGCCAGGTTGTAGAAGCTCTGCTTGCCGCCGCTGGACACCAGGATCTGCGCCGGCTTGTAGCTGAGGCCGTTCTCGCGCGCGAACTTGGCGGCGATGGCGCTGCGCAGCTCGGGCGTGCCCTCGACCGCCGTGTACTTGGTGAAGCCGGCGTCGATGGCCGCCTTGGCGGCGTCCTTGATGTGCTGCGGCGTGTCGAAATCCGGTTCGCCGGCGCCCAGACCGATCACCTTGCGCCCGGCGGCCTGCAGCTCCTTGGCCTTGGCGGTGACCGCCATGGTGGCGGACGGCTTGATGGCGGCGACGCGGGCGGCGAGCTTCAGTTCCACGGCAGATATCCCCGGAGGGCAGCGACGAAAAAAGGGGCGGCTACTATACGCACTTGCCCGTTTCAGGTCAGCCGCCGCGCGCATGTCCAACCCCTTCCAGCTCGCAAGCCCGTTTGCCCCGTCCGGCGACCAGCCGCAGGCCATCGCGCGCCTGATCGAGGGCGTGCAGGCCGGCGAGGACGCGCAGGTGCTGCTGGGCGTCACCGGCTCGGGCAAGACCTTCACCGTCGCCAACGTCATCCAGGCGGTGCAGCGCCCGACCATGGTGCTGGCCCACAACAAGACGCTCGCCGCGCAGCTGTACGCCGAGTTCCGGGAGTTCTTCCCCAACAACGCGGTCGAGTACTTCGTCTCCTACTACGACTACTACCAGCCGGAAGCCTACGTGCCGGCGTCCGATACCTATATCGAGAAGGACGCCTCCATCAACGCGCAGATCGAGCAGCTGCGCCTGTCCGCCACCAAGGCTGTGCTGGAACGGCGGGACGTGATCGTGGTGGCGTCGGTGTCGGCCATCTACGGCCTCGGCGACCCGCGCATGTACCTGAGCATGGTGCTGCACCTGTCGCGCGGCGAGCGCATCGACCAGCGCGCCATCCTGCGCCGCCTGGCCGAGCTGCAGTACACGCGCAACGACCTGAACCTCAGCCGCGGCACCTATCGCGTGCGCGGCGACCTCATCGACGTGTTCCCGGCCGACTCCGAAACCGAGGCCGTGCGCATCGAGCTGTTCGACGACGAGGTCGACTCGCTGGCCTACTTCGACCCGCTGACCGGCGCCGTGCTGCGCCGCGTGCCGCGGCTGACCATCTATCCGAAGACGCACTACGTCACGCCGCGCGACACCATCCGCGCCGCGGTGGAGCAGATTCGCGCCGAACTCGGCCCACGCCTGGCCGCGCTGCGCGCCGCCGGCAAGCTGCTGGAGGCGCAGCGCCTGGACGAGCGCACGCGCTTCGACATGGAAATGCTGCTGGAGCTCGGCTACTGCTCGGGCATCGAGAACTACTCGCGGTATCTGTCCGGCCGGCAGGCTGGCGAGCCGCCGCCGACGCTGTTCGACTACCTGCCGCCCGACGCGCTGCTGGTAGTGGACGAGTCGCACGCCATGATCCCGCAGCTGCGTGCCATGTACCGCGGCGACCGCTCGCGCAAGGAAGTGCTGGTCGACTACGGCTTTCGCCTGCCGTCGGCGCTCGACAACCGGCCGCTCAAGTTCGAGGAATGGGAGCGCCTGGCGCCGCAGACCATCTTCGTCTCCGCCACGCCGGGGCCGTACGAACTCGGCCGCACCAGCACCGTCATCGACCAGGTGGTGCGCCCCACCGGCCTGGTGGACCCGCAGGTCGAAATCCGCCCGGTCACCACGCAGGTGGACGACCTGCTGTCCGAAATCAACCGCTGCGCGGCCGCCGACCAGCGCGTGCTGGTCACCACGCTGACCAAGCGCATGGCCGAGGACCTGACCGACTACCTCGCCGAGCACGGCGTGCGCGTGCGCTACCTGCACGCGGATGTGGAAACCGTCGAGCGGGCGGAAATCATCCGCGACCTGCGCCTGGGCGCCTTCGACGTGCTGGTCGGCATCAACCTGCTGCGCGAGGGCCTGGACATGCCGGAAGTGGCGCTGGTCGCCATCCTGGACGCCGACAAGGAAGGCTACCTGCGCTCCGAACAGTCACTGATCCAGACCATCGGCCGCGCCGCGCGCAACCTGCACGGCCGCGCCATCCTGTACGCCGACAGCATCACCGGCTCCATGCAGCGCGCGCTGGCCGAAACCGACCGCCGCCGCGCCAAGCAGATGGCCTACAACGCCGAGCACGGCATCACCCCGCGTGGCGTGACCAAGGCCGTCGGCGACCTCATCGACATCGGCCGCAAGGAAGCCACGCCCACCCGCCGCGGCCAACAGGCCAAGGTGGCCGAGCCGCAGGGCGACTACCGCAAACTCACCGCCAAACAACTCGGCCAGCTCATCGCCCGCCTGGAACAGGACATGTACCGCCACGCCGAGAACCTGGAATTCGAACAGGCGGCACAGGTGCGGGATCGCATTCATGCGATTCGGGAAGGGACGTTGCGCGGGGAGGCGGTGGATGTGGGGTAAGAGCGGCAGCGTGAAGGGCCTCGCGGCTACGCAGCGGGATTTATTACAGCCCCCTTCGGCGCACGGCGCAGCAATTTGGTTTGCCATTGCGGAGCGCCATGTTCGAAGCGTTCAGATGCAATGTCGGAGGGCGGACGGCACTGCGCGCGCCGCCGCCAGTGATGATCCGCGTTAGATTTCCCGCGCACCATGACTAAGCATTGGTCAGATTCCGAGGTCGAAGCAGCCGTTGCGGACTACTTCGGCATGCTTCGTCTTGAGCTGACAGGCCAAAAATACAACAAGACCAACCACCGCCGAGCCTTGATCGAGCAGCTGGATAATCGTTCCGAAGGGTCCGTGGAACTGAAACATCAGAATATTAGTGCAGTGCTCATCGAAATGGGCATCCCCTACATCGACGGCTACAAGCCACGATTCAATTATCAGCGCTCTGTCCTTCCTGCAGCGATCACGGATTTCCTAAAGAGAAACTCGCAGTTCGAACAATTATTCGCAGCGGACTCCGAAGCCTTGCCGCAGATTCCTGACATTGAAGATTTTCTCTCTGCCTGGGATGCGCCGCCAGCGCCGGATGACCGACAAGCGCCAGCACTTGCTGACGGCAATGCCACTTACAGCCCTGCTGGTGTCAACTACCTGGAACGGGAAGCCCGGAACCGGGCCTTGGGTGAAGCTGGGGAGCAGTTCGTCATCAATTTCGAGCGCGCCCGACTCATCCGGGCTGGCAAAGAATCACTTGCTGACCGTATTGAGCAAGTTTCAGCTACAGTTGGCCCTTCCGCGGGCTTTGACATCAAATCTTTCGAAGAGAACGGCACAGATCGACTCATCGAAACGAAAACCACAAAATACGGAAAGAACACGCCATTCTTCATCACTCCGAATGAGGTGTTGTTCTCCCAAAAAAACGCTTCGCGCTATTACCTGTATCGCCTGTTTCGGTTTCGAGAGACGCCGCGCCTTTTTGCTCTTCAAGGAAATGTGGAGGATCGGTGCATCATTGAACCGCATGAGTTCATAGCGAGGCCAGCGTGATCGGACAAATCACCGCAGCGACCGGTAGGGCGGGCAAAGGCACAGCTGGCAGTGCCCAAGCGATTTCAGCGGATTACGTTCGACGACTTACGGTTCGTCTGCGTGGATAGCCCGCATAAATACGGTGAGGAACGAACCGCATCGGCATCTGTCCACCAGACGCCGACCGTGGGAGGCCCGCCTCGGGCCGAATGCCATGCTCTATGGATTCGCGGCGGGGCGCCGCTCCCACAGCATAGGCGCTGCGCCTTTGCGAAATTGGTACCGGGCCATATCCGCCTCGTCGCGGCTATTTAGCCAACGACTCTTTCCGTGCCTGCGCAGGCGGAATGGCTGCGCCGTCCCGCTTTACCAGCGATTCTTCGGTTGCCGCCGGCCCCGGTCGACCTTGGCCAACGTGGGCGCTTTGCCCGGTTTCGCGGACGGGGTGCCCACGCCGGTAATGAGCGTCCTGGCCGGCGGGTCGCTGGCCGGGAATGAGTCTTCGCTGGCCGTATCGATGAGATCGTCGGCCGTGGGCGGCTGTTCTGGCTTGCGTTTCGGCTTCATGGCATTTGTCTGCGGTTGCCTGCCGTTGATCGGCATGCTGGGTTGGACCCGCCGCAGACCGGCGTGTTTCAAGCAGCGCCCGCGAAATCCCCGGCAGACGATCGCCGCCCACACAAGAGACGCCGTGCGTGTGGGTCGCATTCGGTGCTTTTTGACGGTCCGGCAGTTGGATGGCCGGCGTGCCGTGATGGAACTTTTTCATGACTACGGGGGTCCGCTGTAGAGGGACGCGCTTGGCCGCCTCGCGCTGGCGGGCTCCTGACTGGAGTGGCCGACCCTTCGCGTGTGGCCGAAACGTGCATTCCCTTCTCGACCCAAGAACCTGGAGGTTCCGATGAATGTTTCACGCAAACTCGTGGTCCCGCTGCTGTTGATGCTCATGGGGCCGCTCGCTGGCGTTGGGCTGGCAGGCAGGGCGCAAGCGGCAACCGCCGAAGACCTGCAAAAGGATGCCGCCCAGGCGCTGGAGAGGCTGACGCGGCAAAACCCGGCCGCGGCCCAGCTGGCCAGCAGCGCCAAAGCCACGTTGATCTTCCCCAACATCGTGAAGGCCGGCCTGGTGTTCGGCGGCAGTTACGGTGAGGGCGTATTGCGAGTCGGCCAACGGACCGAGGGTTACTACAACTCGGTTTCCGGCTCGTGGGGCCTGCAGGCCGGGGCGCAGTCCTACGGCTATGTGGTGTTCCTGATGACGGATTCGGCGGTGAAGTACCTGCGCGAAAGCAAGGGCTGGGAGATCGGCGTCGGGCCGACTGTCGTGCTGGTCGACGAGGGCGTGGCAAAGAACCTGTCGAGTTCGACCTTGCGGGATGACGCGTATGCCTTCGTTTTCGATCAGCAGGGTCTGATGGCCGGCGTGAGCATCGAGGGGGCGAAGATCTCCCGTATCGACCGCTGACCTCGGTCCGCGGTGCGGGTGGCGCCGTCTTCTGGCTGTCGTCGGCCGGCAGACGCGTGCCGCACCGCGGCGCTAGCGAGCGGGTGGGGAAAGGCCGTCAGGCCGTGCGCATGCGATTGCAACGGAGTTACGTTCGGCGACTTCCGGTCTGTCCGCGTGGGCACGCTGCGCTTTGCCGCACCCTGCGATGGGTGCGGGGTGCGGATTGAAAAACGATTTTTACCCCGGTGGGTCTTGGTCGGCCTTCGAGATGCAAGTTGGCATCTGTCCACCCGATGCCGACCGTGGGAAGCCCGCCTCGGGCCGAATGCCATGCTCCATGGATTCGCGGCGGGGCGCCGCTCCCACGGTATAGGCGCTGCGCCTTTGCGAAATTATTCCGCGTCGGCTGTGGTGAGGAACGAACCATATCGGTATCTGCCCACCCGATGCCGACCGTGGGAGGCCCGCCTCGGGCCGAATCCCATGCTCCATGGATTCGCGGCGGGGCGCCGCTCCCACAGCATAGGTGTCGCATCCCGGACGTTTCCCTTGTCGGTATGCGCATTGGCCGACTGACGGCGCGCGAGGTGCAGGGAGCCGCACGGTCCCGCCGCGCCCGTCACCCTGTGTTGATGGGATGGGTGATGACGCCATACCAGCCCAGGCCGCGGTATGTCTCGTAGCCCGGGGTGAGCGCGTAGCCGACGATCCGCCCGCTGACATCCAGGTAGTGGCCGGTGGCGTTCTGCGCCTGCAGGGGGAAGACTTCCTCCAGCACGCCGCGGCCGTCAGAGGCGGCGATGACGCGTTTTCTGGCATCCACCAGCAGGCAACGCGCACCGGATGACTGGTCGAGCCGCACGCCCTGCACGACCGCCTGTGCCTGCGGGGCCCAGTCGAAGAAGATGCCGAGCACGCCGAGTGGCTCGCCGTGCTCGAGCCCGTCGCGGCGGATGGCGGTGGCGTAGGTGGCCACCGTGGCGTTGTCCAGCACGGCGTTGCGGACGACGTCGGCCACCGCGAATTCGGCACCGCTGGCCGTGGCCATGGCCTGGCGGAACCATGATTCGCCCAGCACCTGAGCACCGATCGCCCCCGGATAGCGCCGCGGCCGGCCGTTGGCCAGCACGCGCCCATGGCGATCGGCGACCCACAGGTCGAGGTAGACCGTGTAGGAGTTCAGGATCACGCCCAGACGCTCGGCGGCGTACTGGCAGCGTTCCGGCGTCGGGTCGGCCACGCAGTCGACCACGGCCGAGTCGGTGGCCCACCAGCGCACGTCGCAGGAGCGCTCGTACAGGTTGCGATCGATGATGTCGATCATGTTCAGGGACAGGTCGGCCAGGCGCTGACCGAGCAACTCGCGCAGCATGCGGTCGCTGACCGAGGCCAGCTGATCGACGCGCTGGGCGATGTCCTGGCGCAGGGCGCCCGCCACCCCGGCGATCTGCCGCGATACCTCGGACACCTCATTGGCCACGACGGCGAAGCCGCGGCCGGCATCCCCGGCGCGGCTGGCTTCGATCAGCGCGTTCAGGGCGAGCATCTTGGTCTGGCGCGTGATCTCCTCGATCTGCGCCACCTTGCCGGATGCGGCGTGCAGGACGCCGCGGGACAGTTCAACGAGCTGGTGGTCGGTATCTGACATGTGAATGGTGGGGGAGAAAACGGTCCGTGGGAGCGGCGGGGTGACCCAGCCGGCAGTGCCGGTTCAATCTTGGCTACGGCAAACGGGAGCGTTTCTTGAGCCGGATCTGCCGGCCCGGTGGTCACCCCGCCCCAATGGCACTACCCGCCGAGCAATATCCGCGCCACCGCCGCTGGCAGCGCGGCAGCCCGCGACCCCGAAGCGCGCAGGGCGGCGACTGGGCGGGCGAGGATGGTTGCCGTGCGCCGGCTGGCGGCCACTGCCTTCGGTGTCGGCCCCCGCCGCGGGCGGCCAGGCCAGGCCGCGCGACTCGTCCCTGGCCTGTTGGCGCACCTGCCCGCACGATTGATGCTGAACACCAACATCGGCACGGAGAACCGAAACACCAGGCGTTTACGCCGGTGATGTGTCGCGGCGACGTCCTGCCGCTCCCGGGCGCTGCGCCGGGCCAACAGGGAGCCGGCCGCCGACGCTACCAACTGTTGCGCAGTTCGCGCAGGCGCAGGAACACGTCCTTCGGCGACGGCTGCTCGGGCAGGTCGGGAAAGGCCTCTCGCAGGCGGGCGATGACGGTCGGGTTGGTCAGCCGGAAGAAGGTGTTCACCTCCTTTTCCTCGGCCAGCGTGGTCAGGCGTGCGTGGTGCGGGTCCTGTTGCTCGATCTGCCCCAGCAGCGCGCCGGCCTTGGCGTTGCCCGGCTCGCGATCCAGCGTGAAGCGCAGATTGTTGGCGATGTAGTCGTGACCGGGATAAAGCACGGTGGCATCCGGCAGACCGGCGAGCTGCTCGGCGAAGGTGCGGTACAGGTGCTCCGGGTGGCCGCCGCCGTGGCAGTTGCCGGCGCCGGCGTTGAACAGGGTGTCGCCGCTGATCAGGCCCGGCCGGTCGCCGCGGCAGAACAGGCACACGTGGCTCATGGTGTGGCCGGGGGTGTCGAGCACTTCGAGCTCGCCGCTCTTGCCGATGGGGATCACGTCGCCGGCCGCTAGCCCGCGGTCGATGCCCGGAATGCGCCCCTTGGCGCCGGCGTGGGCCAGCAGTTTGGCGCCGGTGGCAGCGATGATTTTCTCGTTGCCGCCGATGTGGTCCGGGTGCTCGTGGGTGTTCAGCACCTGCGTGATGCGCCAGCCAAGGTCGGCGGCGCGGGCGAGCACCCGATCGACATCCAGCGGGTCGACCGCCAGCGCCTCGCCGGTGTCCGGGCAACCGATCAGGTAGTGGAAGTTGCGGTAGGCGTTGTCGGAGTAGATTTGCTCGATGACCATGACGATGACTCCCGATGCCTTTGCGGATGCGTTGCGTGAGGGGGAAGCTTACCTTGCGGCCGCGGACCCGCCGCTGGCCAAGGTGATGCAGGCACAGGGCCCACTGGCGGCCGAACGCTACCGGCGCGAGCCGTTTACCGCGCTGTTGCAGGCGCTGATCGGGCAGCAGCTGTCGACCCACGCCGCGGCCAGCATTGCCCGGCGCCTGTGGGCGCTCGCCGGCGCGCCGCCGACGCCGCAAGCCGTGCTGGCGCTGGATGCCGACGCCTTGCGCGGCTGTGGGCTGTCCGCCGGCAAGACCCGCAGCGCGCTGGCCATCGCACGGGCAGTGGATGCAGGCACGCTCGACCTGGCCGCGCTGGCAGTCGTCGACGAGGCGGCGGTCATCGCCGCGCTGACCGTACTGCCCGGCGTCGGCCCGTGGACCGCGCACATGTTCCTGATGTTCGGTCAAGGCCGGCTCGACGTGTTCGCTCCGGGGGATCTCGGCCTGCGGCGGGCCCTGCAGCGCCTGGATGACTTGACCGCCCTGCCCTCGCCCGCCGTGGCGCTGGAGCGCGCCGAGCGCTGGCGACCGTATCGGACGGTGGCGGCCTGGCAGTTGTGGCGCTGGCTGGCATAAGGGGCGGGCGCAGGACACAGGATTCGCGGCGGGGGCGCCGCTCCCACGAGGTCGAGCCTTTTATGTGGGAGGCCCGCCCTCGGGCCGAATGATCAGCCCTTCCCAGGACACATCGGGTTGAGTCTCGATGTGGGAGTCCCGCCCCCGGGCCGAATGATCAGCCCTTCCCGGGACACATCGGGTTGAGTCTGTATGTGGGAGGCCCGCCCCCGGGCCGAACGACCTTCCGGGCGCGGGACACATCAAGCGGTGGCCGCTCAGCCGTAACTGATGCGCCGGCGCCTCAGATAGACATAGCTGCCGGCGAGGCACGCCAGCAGCAGCGTGCCGGTGGCGACGAACGCGCCGCCCAGCCCGAGCGCGTGCACCAGGCCGCCCAGCAGCACCGGCACGGCGAAGTACCCGAGCCGGTTGAACAGCGTGCGCAGGCCGATGACCAGGCCGCGCTGGTTGGACGCCGTCTGCCGGCCGATGGCGGCCAGCAGCGTCGGCAGGCTGAGTCCAAGCCCAAGCCCGTGCAGGGCGCTGAGCACTCCGACCATGAGCATGGAGCTGAAAAAGGGCACCAGGCTGATGGCCAGCACGGACAGCGCGATCGACCCGAACAGCACCTGCGTCATGGACGTGCGACGGATGGCCGCCGCGGCGGACAGCGAGCCGACCGAAATGGCGGCGTTGATGCAGGCGAACATCAGACCGATGCCGGTGGGCGAGAACCCGGCCTGATCGAGGTGCACCGGATAGAACGACGCATTGACCGCCGCCGCCGACAGGCGCAGCAGCGTCAGCAGCATCACGATCATCAGCGAGGCCTGCGCCAGCAGCGGCAGCGCCTGCCGGTAGGCGCCCCCGGTGACCTGCCACAGCGTGCCCTGCGCGGCGCCGTCGCGACGATCGGGCAGCGGCACGGCGACCACGGCCAGCAGCCCGCCCCATACGGCCATCAGCGCAAAACCGGCCGACAGGCCCAGCCGATCGACCAGGGCACCCGCCAGCAGCGGCGCCAGCAGCATGCCGATGCTGCCGGCGAACGAGAACCGCCCCATGAAGCTGTTGCGCTCCGCCGACGGCGTGGCGCGGATGGCGTAGGACTGCGCCGACAGCCAGCTCATGCTGCGCGCGAGACCACCCAGCAATTGCAGCGCGCAGGCGGCGAGAAAGCCGCCGGCCAGCGGATACAGCGCCGCCGTCACGCCCGCGCCCAGACCGGCCCACAGCATGACCTGGCGATCGCCGTAGCGGTCGCACAGGGCGCCGGCCGGCACGGCCAGCAGCATTGGGCTCAATGAGGCCAGCGCCACGGCGATGCCGAGCTGCGCCGGCGGCAGGCCGCGGTCGAGCGCCCACAGCGGCAGCAGCATACCGATCAGCGATTCGGTGGTGATGCCGAAGAACGCGCTGGCGTAGACGAGCGCGCGCTGTGCCGGCCCGAGCGGGGCGCCGCTCACGCGCGCTGCCGCTCGCGCCTTGCCTTTCCTTGGCGGTGCAGCAGCGGCGCCAGAAAGCGCCCGGTGTGGGAACGCGCCTCGAGCGCCAGGTCCTCCGGCGTGCCGCAGGCGATGATCTCGCCGCCGCCGCTGCCGCCCTCGGGGCCGAGATCGATCAGCCAGTCGGCGGTCTTGATGACGTCGAGGTTGTGCTCGATCACCACCAGCGTGTTGCCCTCGTCGCGCAGGCGCGTGAGCACGCCGAGAAGCAGCTCGATGTCTTGAAAGTGCAGGCCGGTGGTGGGCTCGTCGAGGATGTACAGCGTGCGGCCGGTGTCGCGCTTGGACAGCTCGCGCGACAGCTTGACGCGCTGCGCCTCGCCGCCGGACAGGGTGGTGGCGGCCTGGCCGAGGCGGATGTAGCCGAGGCCGACGGCGGACAGCGTGTCCAGCTTGCGCTTGACGATCGGCACGGCGCTGAAGAACTCGCCCGCCTGCTCTACGGTCATGTCGAGAATCTGGTGGATGTTGCGGCCCTTGTATTGAATCTCGAGCGTCTCGCGGTTGTAGCGCTGGCCGTGGCAGATGTCACACGGCACGTAGATATCGGCCAGAAAGTGCATCTCCACCTTCAGCATGCCGTCGCCCTGGCAGGCCTCGCAGCGACCGCCGGCCACGTTGAAGCTGAAGCGCCCCGGCCCGTAGGCGCGGGCGCGGGCCTCCGGCGTGGCGGCCATCAGGTCGCGGATGGGCGTGAAAAGTCCCGTGTAGGTGGCCGGGTTCGAGCGCGGCGTGCGGCCGATCGGGCTCTGGTCGATGTCGACGATCTTGTCGATCTGGTCGAGGCCGTGCAGGGCCCGGTACGGCGCCGGCTCCTCGCGCGCCTGGTTGAGCTTCTGCGCCACCGCCTTGGCCAGCGTCTCGTTGATCAGCGTGGATTTGCCCGACCCCGACACGCCGGTGACGCAGGTGAAAAGACCCAGCGGGATGTCGACCGTCACGTCCTTCAGGTTGTTGCCGCTGGCGCCCTCGATGCGCAGCACGCGCTCAGGGTCGACCGGCGTTCGGCGGTCCGGCAGGGCGATGGCTCGCTTTCCGGACAGGTACTGGCCAGTCACGGAGTCCGGGTTGGCGGCCACCTGCTCGGGGGTGCCCTCGGCGATGACATAGCCGCCGTGCTCGCCGGCGCCCGGGCCGATGTCGACCAGGTGATCGGCGAGACGCATGGCGTCCTCGTCGTGCTCGATCACGACCACCGTGTTGCCGAGATCGCGCAGGTAGGTAAGCGTCGACAGCAGGCGCTGGTTGTCGCGCTGGTGCAGGCCGATGGACGGCTCGTCCAGCACGTACAGCACGCCGACCAGGCCGGCGCCGATCTGGCTGGCCAGACGAATGCGCTGCGCCTCGCCGCCGGACAGGGTGTCCGCCGAGCGCGACAGGGTGAGGTAATCGAGGCCGACATTGACCAGAAAACCCAACCGCGCCTCGATCTCCCGCAGTATTTTTTGGGCGATGGTGCCGCGCGCGCCCGGCAGGTCGAGGCCGGCAAAAAACGCCTGCGACTGTCCGACCGGCAGTTCGACCAGCGCCGGCAGGTTTTGCCCGGCCACGAACACGTGCCGTGCCTCGCGCCGCAGCCGGCTGCCGCCGCAGGCGGTGCACGGCCGGTTGCCGAGAAAGCGCGCCAGATGCTCGCGCACGGCGTTGGAGTCGGTTTCCCGATAACGGCGTGCGAAGTTGTTGACGATGCCCTCAAACGGATGGCGCTTGCGCCGGCCGCGGCCGTCCGCGCCGCCGTAGGTGAAGGTGATCGCCTCGTCGCCGCTGCCGTACAGCAGCACGTCGCGGTGCAGCTCGGCCAGGTCCTCGAAGGGCGTTTCCACGTCGAAGCCGTAGTGCCGCGCCAGGCCCTCCAGCAGGTGCATGTAATAGGCGTTGCGGCGGTCCCAGCCGGGAATGGCGCCCGCGGCCAGGCTCTGGCGCGGGTGGGCAACGATGCGCAGCGGGTCGAAGAACTGGGCCACGCCCAGGCCATCGCACTCCGGGCAGGCACCGGCCGGGTTGTTGAAGGAGAACAGCCGCGGCTCGAGCTCGGCCACCGAATAACCGCACTGCGGGCAGGCGAAGCGGGCGGAGAACAGCAACTCGTCTCGGGCCTCGTCCAGAAACGCCACCCGGAGCAGGCCATCGCCCAGGTTCAGCGCCGCCTCAACCGAATCGGCCAGGCGGCTTTGCGCGTCCGCCCGCAGGCGCAGCCGGTCCACCACGACTTCGACGTCGTGCTTGCGCTTGCCGTCCAGCGCGGGCGCGGCGTCCAGCTCCACCAGCTCGCCGTCGATGCGCGCGCGCACGTAGCCGCGCCCACGCAGGCCATCCAGCAGCTGCGCGTGCTCGCCCTTGCGCGCCGCCACCACCGGTGCCAGCAGCATCACCCGCGGCTCGTCCGGCAGCGCCAGCAGCGTGTCGACCATCTGGCTGACCGTCTGCGCACGCAGCACCACGCCGTGGTCCGGGCACTGCGGCTCGCCGACGCGGGCGAACAGCAGGCGCAGGTAGTCGTAAATCTCGGTGATGGTGCCGACCGTCGAGCGCGGGTTGTGCGAGGTGGACTTCTGCTCGATGGAAATGGCCGGCGACAGGCCCTCGATGTGGTCGACGTCCGGCTTTTCCATCACCGACAGGAACTGGCGCGCATAGGCGGACAGCGATTCCACGTACCGCCGCTGGCCCTCCGCATACAGGGTGTCGAAGGCCAGCGAGGACTTGCCCGAGCCGGACGGGCCGGTGATCACCGTCAGGCGGTCGCGTGGCAGGTCGAGGTCGATGTTCTTCAGGTTGTGCGTGCGCGCGCCGCGGATGCGGATGGCGGCGTGGCCGTCGGGACTGCTGCTCATGAACCTGGACTGCCGTGACGGGAGCAAACCATGCATGGTACGGGCCGGCCGCCGGGCGGCGCAAAGGCGGCAAGCCGTCCTTGTGGGGGTGGCCGGCGCGGCCGGATAATGCCGGCCCGGCCGCACGGCCACCCTGCCCTTCTCCCGGCCTGCATGACCCCCAGCGAACGGCGCGTCACCGGCACCCTGTCGGCCATCTACATCCTGCGCATGCTGGGCCTGTTCCTGCTGCTGCCGGTGCTGGCGCTGTACGCCGAGACCCTGCCCGGGGCGACGCCGGCCATGATCGGCCTGGCGCTTGGCATGTACGGCCTCACACAGGCGCTGTTCGGCATTCCCTTTGGCAGCGCGTCGGACCGTTTCGGACGCAAGCCGGTCATCACCGTCGGCCTGCTGCTGTTCGCCGGCGGCAGCCTGCTGGCCGCGGCCGCACACAATATCGCCATCATCATCGCCGGCCGGGCGCTGCAGGGCGCGGGCGCCGTTGCCGCGCCCATCATGGCGCTGCTGGCCGATCTGCTGCGGCCCGAGCAGCGCAGCAAGGGCATGGCGGCGATCGGCATCAGCATCGGCGGCGCCTACCTGATCTCGCTGCCGCTGGGGCCGGTGCTGGCGACCTGGCTGACCGTGCCGGGCATTTTCCTGATGATCGCCGCGCTGGCGCTGGTGATGATCGCGCTGCTGTGGTGGCAGGTGCCGACGCCGGTCGTGTCGCGCACCGCCGGCCAGCCGCGCGGCGAGCTGCGGCGGGCGCTGACCGACCCGCATCTGCTGCGGCTCGATTTCAGCATCATGTCCCTGCACATCCTGATGACCGGTACCTTCGTGGTTTTGCCGCCGCTGCTGCGGGACCAGCTCCACCTGGCGCCGGCGCAACACCTGTGGCTGTATCTGCCAACGGTGCTGCTGTCCATCGCCGCCATGGTGCCGCTGATCGTGCACGCCGAGCGGCGGGCGCGATTGAAGCCGGTGTTCATCGCCATGGTGGTGCTGCTGAGCGTCGGGCTCGGGACGCTGCTGGCGGGCAGTCATGCGCTGCTCGGGGTGGCGGCCGGGCTGCTGGCGTTCCTGATCGCCTTCAACGTGCTCGAAGCCACGCTGCCGTCGATGATGTCCCGTCTGGCGCCGATGGCGGGCCGCGGCGCAGCGATGGGCGTGTACTCCACGGCGCAGTTTCTGGGCGCCTTCATCGGCGGTGCGGGTGCCGGCTGGCTGCGCGGCCACCACGGCACGCAAGGGGTGCTGCTGGCGGGTCTGGCGCTGTGCACCGTGTGGTTTGCCGTGTCGGTCGGCCTGCGGGCGCCGGCGCACCTGCAGACACGCGTGATCGACGTGGCCGGCATCGGACCGGACCGCGCGCGCACGCTCACCGAAGAGCTCACGGCCCTCGCTGGCGTGGCCGAGGCAGTGGTGATCCCGGACGAAGGTGTGGCCTACTTGCGGGTGGACGGGCAGCTTTTCGACCCCGCGAGCTTGCAGCGGGTGGCCGGGGTAAGGGCCTGAAAGTTTTGACGTTACGGAGGCGGCCATGGCGCGCGGCATCAACAAGGTGATTCTGATCGGCAACCTGGGGCGCGACCCCGAGGTGCGGTACACGGCGGGCGGGTCGGCGGTCGCCAATCTGACGGTTGCGACCACGGAGTCGTGGAAGGACAAGCAGACCGGCGAGAAGAAGGAAGCCACCGAATGGCACAAGGTGGTCGTGTTCGGCAAAACCGCCGAGATTGCCGGTGAATATCTGAAGAAAGGCCGCTCGGTCTACATCGAAGGCCGCCTGCAGACGCGCAAGTACCAGGACAAGGACGGCCAGGACCGCTACAGCACGGAAATCGTCGCGTCGGACATGCAGATGCTCGGCGGTGGCGGCGAGGGCCGTGGCGAGGGCGGCTACGGCGGCCGGTCGGGCGCAGCGGAGGAGCCGGCCTGGGGCGAGGCGGCGCCGGCGGCGCGCAAGGGCGGCGGCAAGCCGCCGGCGGACGACTTCGGCGGGGATTTCGAGGACGACATTCCGTTCTAGGCCCCGGTCTAGCCCCCGGTCAGGCGTACCGGCCGACCGGTGCCCGGCGGCCCCCGCGGGACCGCCGGAAAAGCGCTGCATGACGCGCTGTTAGAATCGCCGCAGGCCCGTAACGGAGCGTTTTTCCATGCATTTCGAGCTCACCCGCCAGGCCGCCACCGCGCAACCGGGCGGCTGTGTCGCGGTCGGCGTGTTCGCCTCACACGCGCTGACGCCGTCCGCCAAGGCGATCGACAAGGCCAGCGGCGGCGCCATCACGGCCGCCGTGAAGGCGGGTGACATCTCCGGCAAGCCAGGCGACACGCTGTTGCTGCGCGGCCTGCCCGGCATCAAGGCCGAGCGGGTGCTGCTGGTCGGCTGCGGCAAGGCCGGCGAGCTGAACGAGGGCGGCTACCAGCGCCTCGTGGCGACGGCCGCGGCGGTGCTCGGCAAGCTCCACGCCGCCGAGGCGACGCTGTACCTGACGGAACTCGCCGTCGCCGGCCACGACGAAGCCTGGCGCGTGCGTACCGCGGTGGCGGCGGCCGATCACGCCCTGTACCGCTTCACCGACTACAAGGGCGAGCCCGGCAAGCGACAGATCAAGACGCTCGCCATAGGCTGCGGCACGCGGCCGGCCAAGACCCTCGACGCCGCCCTGCGCCAGGGGCAGGCCATCGCCGCCGGGGTGCGCCTGGCGCGCGATCTCGGCAACCAGCCGGCCAATGTGTGCACGCCGACGTATCTGGCCGAGCGGGCGCAGGCGCTGGCCAAGGCGCACAAGCTCGACATCGAGGTACTGGACGAGGCGCAGATGGGCGCACTCGGCATGGGCGCGCTGCTGGCGGTGGCGCGCGGCAGCCGGCAGCCGGCGAAGCTGATCGTGCTCAAGCACCTGCGCGGCAAGGCCAGGGCGGCGCCGCTGGTGCTGGTCGGCAAGGGCGTCACCTTCGACTCGGGCGGCATCTCCATCAAGCCCGGCGCCGGAATGGACGAGATGAAGTTCGACATGTGCGGCGCGGCATCCGTGCTCGGCACGCTCGAGGCGGCCGCGCAGCTCGAACTGCCCGTGAATCTCATCGGCGTGATCCCGGCGAGCGAGAACCTGCCGGACGGCAACGCCGTCAAGCCGGGCGACATCGTCAAGACGATGGCCGGCAAGACGGTGGAGATCCTCAACACCGACGCCGAGGGGCGCCTGCTGCTGTGCGACGCGCTGACCTACGTCGAGCGCTTCAAGCCGGACGCGGTGATCGACATCGCCACCCTCACCGGGGCCTGCGTCATCTCGCTCGGCAACCACGCCCACGGCCTGCTCGGCAACGACCAGAAGCTGATCGACGCGCTGCTGGCAGCCGGTCGCACGGCGCACGACCGCGCCTGGCAGCTGCCGCTGTGGGACGACTACAAGGAGCAGCTCAAGAGCCCCTTCGCGGACCTGCCGAACGTGGCCGGACGCGAGGCCGGCACCATCACCGCGGCGGCCTTCCTGTCGGCCTTCACGGAAAAACAGCGCTGGGCGCACCTGGACATCGCCGGTACGGCGTGGAAATCCGGCAAGGACAAGTCCGCCACCGGCCGGCCGGTGGGCCTGCTGGTGCAGTACCTGCTGGACCGCGTCGGCGGCTGATGGCGGAGATCGATTTCTACGTGCTGGAAGGCGCCGCGCCGCCCGACCCGCAGGTGTTCGCCTGCCGCCTGATCGAGACGGTGTTCCGGCGCGGCGCCGAGGTGCACGTGCACGTGGCGGACGAAGCCGCCGCGCGGGCGCTGGACGAACGTCTGTGGTCGTTCATGCCGGGTTCCTTCGTGCCGCACCGGCTGGCCGGCAGCGCCGGCCGCGCGCCGGTGTGGATCGGCTGGCAGCCGCCGGACCAGCCCGGCGAGGTGCTGCTGACGCTCACCGACGAGGTGCCGCATTTCTTCAGCGGCTTTCGGCGCGTGCTCGAACTGGTGCCGGCGGAACCCGCAGGCCGGGAGCGGGCCCGCGCTCGCTACCGCTTTTACCGCGAGCGCGGCTATCCGCTGCGCCAGCACACGCTCGGAGGTGGGACATGAACGGCGACATGCGTGAGCCGGAGCCGGCCGACGACGACATTCCGGTCCTGACCGACATCGTGGTGCCCGGCCGCCTCAAGCCCGCCCCGCCGGAGGTGGCCGCTAGCACGCCGGACTTCGTGTTCGACATCGATTTCGAGCGGGACGAGCGCGACGCGAGCACCGCAAGCGCAGCGCCGCCCACCGAGCCGGTCGACGATTTTCTGGTCGCCGCGCCGGGCGCGGATCTGGACCTGCCGCTGCCCTGGACCGAAGCCGAGTCGGCGCCGGAGCCCACACCCGAACCGGCGCCCGCCGCGCGGCCGCGCGAGGCCGAACCGCTGATCGTCGCCGCGGTCGCCAAGGCCGCCGCGCAGGCCGTCGAGCCGCCCGACGCCGACGCCCAGCTGTTGCTGCGCGAGCTGCTGGCCGAAATCGGTCAGGGCCTCGAACGCCGCCTGACGCAGGAAATGGCGCGAACCGAACAGCGCCTGCGCACCGCACTGAACGAAGAACTCGACACCCGCCTGCGCGAGCTGCTGGCCGGCGCCCCACCCACCGACTGATTTCGCGCCGCCCGCCGGCGCCGCCCATGGACAAGACCTACGACCCCAAGGCCATCGAACAGCGCTGGTACCAGCACTGGGAACGTTCCAATTACTTCGCGCCGAGCGGCCAGGGCGAGCCCTACTGCATCGTCATCCCGCCGCCGAACGTCACCGGCAGCCTGCACATGGGGCACGCCTTCAACAACACGGTGATGGACCTGCTGATCCGCCACGCGCGCATGAGCGGCCGGGACACGCTGTGGCAGGTGGGCACCGACCACGCCGGCATCGCCACGCAGATGGTGGTCGAGCGTCAGCTCGCCGCGCAGGGTCAGTCGCGCCACGACCTGGGGCGCGAGGCCTTCCTCGAGCGCGTGTGGCAGTGGAAGGCCGAGTCCGGCGGCACCATCACCCGCCAGTTGCGGCGTCTGGGCGCGTCCTGCGACTGGTCGCGCGAGCGCTTCACCATGGACGCGGGGCTGTCGGCGGCAGTGACGGAAACCTTCGTCAAGCTGCACGAGCAGGGCCTCATCTACCGCGGCAAGCGCCTGGTCAACTGGGACCCGGTGCTGCAAACGGCCATCTCGGATCTCGAAGTCGTCAGCGAGGAAGAGCGCGGCCACCTGTGGCACATCCGTTATCCGCTGGCGGACGGCAGCGGCCACCTGACCGTGGCCACCACGCGCCCGGAAACCCTGCTCGGCGACAGCGCCGTGGCCGTGCATCCGGACGACGAGCGCTACCGGCACCTGATCGGCACGTCCGTGCAGTTGCCGCTGTGCGGGCGCGACATCCCGGTGATCGCCGACGAGTACGTCGACCCGACGTTTGGCACCGGCTGCGTCAAGATCACCCCGGCGCACGATTTCAACGACTTCGCGGTCGGCGAGCGACACGGGCTGGCGCAGATCAACGTAATGACGCCCGACGCCCGCATCGCCGACACCGCGCCGGCCGCCTACCGCGGCCTCGACCGCTACGAGGCGCGCAAGCGTGTCGTCGCCGACCTCGACGCCGCCGGCCTGCTCGAGTCGGTCAAGGACCACACGCTGATGGTGCCGCGCGGCGATCGCACCGGCGCCGTGGTGGAACCCTACCTGACCGACCAGTGGTACGTGGACCTGACGCGCGAGGCGCTGCCGGACGGCCGCCCCGGCGGGATGGCCGCCATCACCCGGCCGGCACTCGACGCCGTGCGCTCGGGCCGCATCCGCCTGATCCCGGACAACTGGGAGAAGACCTACGCGCAGTGGCTGGAGAACATCCAGGACTGGTGCATCAGCCGGCAGATCTGGTGGGGTCACCGCATCCCGGCCTGGTACGACGATGCCGGAAATGCCTTTGTCGGGCGCAGCTTCGAGGAAGCGCAGGCCAGGGCGCGCGCCGCCGGCAGCGACGTCGCGCCCGAGCGCCAGGACACGGACGTGCTCGACACCTGGTTCAGCTCGGCGCTGTGGCCGTTCTCGACCCTCGGCTGGCCCGAGCCGACACCGGAACTGGCGCGCTACTACCCGACCAAGGTGCTGGTCACCGGCTTCGACATCATCTTCTTCTGGGTGGCGCGCATGGTCATGATGGGCCTGCCGTTCGCCGGCGACGTGCCGTTTCGCACCGTGTACGTGCACGGCCTGGTGCGCGACCATGAAGGCCAGAAGATGAGCAAGTCCAAGGGCAACGTGCTGGACCCGCTCGACATCATCGACGGCGTGGACCTCGACACTCTGGTCGCCAAGCGCACCGCCGGCCTGATGCAGCCGCAGATGGCGAAAAAGATCGAGCAGGCCACGCGCAAGCAGTTCCCGCAGGGCATCCCGGCCTACGGCACCGACGCGCTGCGCTTCACCTTCGCCTCGCAGGCCACGCTGGGCCGGGACATCAAGTTCGACCTCGCCCGCTGCGAGGGCTACCGCAACTTCTGCACCAAGCTGTGGAACGCGGCGCGCTTCGTGCTGATGAATACCGAGAACGCCGAGGGCATGACCGACGGCGAGCGCCGTGTCGGTCCCGCCGAGCGCTGGATCGAGGCGCGCCTGGCGGCCACCGTGGCCGACATCGACCAGGCCATCGCCGACTACCGCCTGGACTACGTGGCAAGCGCCCTGTACCAGTTCGTGTGGGAGGACTACTGCGACTGGTACATCGAGCTGGCCAAGCCGGTGCTGAACGACGTCGCGGCCGATCCCGCGCTGGCGCGCGGCGTGCGCCACACGCTGCTGCGCGTGCTGGAAACGCTCCTGCGCGTGGCCCACCCGCTGATCCCCTTCATCACCGAGGAAATCTGGCAGCAGGTGGCACCGCGCGCCGGCGTGCGCGGCGACACCGTGATGCACGCCGCCTGGCCGACGGCGGCCGATTTCAGTGTCGATGCCCAGGCCGTGGCCGACATCGAGTGGCTGAAGGACGGCATCCGCGCCGTGCGCAACCTGCGCTCGGAACTCAACCTGCCGCCCGGCCAGCCGGTGCCGCTGCTGCTGAGCGGCGACGCCGTGGCCCGCGCGCGACTTGCCCCGCACGAGGGCCTGCTGCAACGCCTGGCGCGCCTGTCGAGTCTGGCGTGGATCGACGCCGCCGGCGCGCCGCAGGCCGCCGTGGCCCTGGTCGGCGACCTCACCGTGCGGCTGCCGCTGGCCGGGCTGGTGGATGCGGGCGCCGAGGTGGAGCGCCTGGGCAAGGAAATCGCCAAGCTCGAACAGGCCATCAGTCGCGCCGAGGCCAAGCTGGCCAACCCGGCCTTCGTCGACAAGGCACCGGCGGACGTGGTGGCCACCGAGCGCGCACGCCTCGCCGAATTCGCCGATCAGCTCGCCACCCTGGGCGCGCAGCGCGAGCGCATGGTGGCCCTCCTGGCTGGTTGATCGCGCTTCGCCCCCGCCTCGCTCTCCATTCGGCCCGAGGCGGGTCTCACACACACATCGGCGTGGGAGCGGCGCCCTCGCCGCGAACAAGGCAGCACCGCGTTCGGCCCGAGGGCGGGCCTCCCACCGAGAACCGTGGGAGCGCGGCGCCCTCACCGCGAATCCGGCGTCAGCAGCGCGTGAGCGTTCAACTGTCGCGTTTCGGCGGCGCACCCGGGCGGTGGCTCGGACCACCCGCCACACCGAGAGTGGCGCGATGTTGATAATCGACCCGGCCTGAGGCCGCCGTTCAGGCCGCCACGCGCGCGCCGGCCCACACGGCGGCCAGACACAGCGCCAGATGCAGGCCGATGTTGAGCACCGCCGCGGCTGGGCGCTGCTGGGCCAGCACCAGCGTTTCGCCGGCAAAGGCGGAAAAGGTGGTGAAGCCGCCGAGCACGCCCGCCATGAGCCCGGCCCGCCACGGCTCGCCGAGCAGGCCGCGCTGCATCAGCAGCGTGAGCGCCAGCCCCATCAGGAAGGAGCCGGCCACGTTGACGGCGAGCGTGCCGTACGGAAAGGCTCGGCCCAGCCAGACGGCGAGGCCGTTGACGGCCAGATACCGCGCCGCGGAGCCGAGCGCGCCGCCGGCTGCGACCGCCGCCAGCATGGCACCGTTCACTGTTCGCCGGCCTGCTGGTCGCGGGCGCGTAGCTGCGCCAGGTGCTCGGCGAGACGCCGTTCGAGGCCCCGGTCGGTCGGCTGGTAATAACGGCGGTCGGGCATCTCGTCCGGAAAGTAGCGCTCGCCAGCGGCGTAGGCGTCCGCCTCGTCGTGGGCGTAGCGGTAGCCCTTGCCGTAGCCGAGCTGCTTCATGAGCTTGGTCGGGGCGTTTCGGATGCGCAGCGGTGGCGGCAGCGAACCGAAGCGCCGGGCGTCGGCCATGGCGGCGTCAAACGCCGTATAGACGGCATTGCTCTTGGGCGCGCAGGCCAGATACGTGACGGCCTGCGCGATGGCGAGCTCGCCCTCCGGCGAGCCGAGCCGCTCGTAGGTGTCGCAGGCGTCGAGCGCCAGCGTCAGCGCCCGCGGGTCGGCGAGGCCCACGTCCTCGCTCGCCATGCGCAGCACGCGGCGGGCGACGTACAGCGGCTCGCAGCCGCCGTCCAGCATGCGCGCCAGCCAGTACAGCGCGGCGTCCGGCGCGGAGCCGCGCACCGCCTTGTGCAGGGCCGAGATCTGGTCGTAGAAGGCCTCGCCGCCCTTGTCGAAGCGCCGCCAGCTCTCGCCGGCCAGCTCCCGGAGCACGGCCTCGTCGACGACGCCCGCGGGCGCGATGTCGGCCGCCAGCTCCAGCAGGCCCAGCAGGCGGCGCGCGTCGCCGTCGGCCATGGCCGCCAGCGTGGGCCGCAGCTCCGGCGCGAAGCCGAGATCGAGTCCGCCCAGACCGCGCTCGGTGTCCGTCAGCGCGCGCTCGATCAGGCCGAGCATGTCCGCCTCGGCGAGCGGGCGCAGCACGTACACCCGCGCGCGCGACAGCAGCGCGTTATTCAGCTCGAACGACGGGTTCTCGGTGGTGGCGCCGATCAGGGTGACCGTGCCGTCCTCCACGTGCGGCAGCAGCGCGTCCTGCTGGGCGCGGTTCCAGCGGTGCACCTCGTCCACGAACAGGATGGCGCGCCGCCCGGCGGCCACCGCGTGGCGGGCGCGCTCGACGGCCTCGCGGATTTCCTTGATGCCGGCCAGCACGGCCGACAGCGTGATGAACTCGGCCCGCGTGTGCGCGGCCAGCACGCGGGCGAGCGTGGTCTTGCCGGTGCCGGGCGGACCCCAGAAGATCATCGAGCGCGGCAGGTCGGCCTCGATGGCCACGCGCAGCGGCTTGCCGGGGGCGAGGAGATGTTCCTGGCCGAGCACCTCGTCCAGCGTGCGCGGGCGCAGGCGGTCGGCCAGCGGGCGGCCGGCGGCGGAGGCGGTGTCGAACAGGTCGCCGGCACCGGCCACGGGACGACTACCTCGCGGCGCCGGGCGGCGCCTGCGGCGCGGCGCGGATCACGTCGATGCCGGCCGGCGGGGTGAAGCGGAACCGCGCCGCCGGCACGCCGGCATTGCGCTGCGTGTCCTCGAGCTCGATGCGCGTGGTCTGGCCGAGACCATCGGCAAGTTCCAGCGTCTGCACGCGCTCGCCGGCAAGGCGCAGGCGCACGCTGCCAAGGCCGCTGTCCTTGCGCCGAGGCGTCAGGCGCAGCCAGCCGTCGGCCTCGGCGCTGACGTCGAACAGCTCGCGCGGAAAGCGGGCGCCCGACAGCAGCAGACCCGGCGCGTCGGCGGTCTGGTCGTCGATCGGCCGCACCGTGGCCTGGTCGAGATCCGGCTCGTACACCCACAGCTCGCGGCCGTCGGCGACGATGGTCTGCGCGTACGGCGCCTCGTAATCCCAGCGAAAGCGGCCCGGCCGCTCGATGGCGAACGTGCCGGTGCTCTCCTCGGTCACGGTGCCGCTCGCGTCGCGCACGGTCTGCGTGAAGCGCCCGGCGAGCGTGCGCGTGTCGGTGTAGAAGCGCTCCAGCGGGTCCGCGGCGGCGGCAGTGGCCACGCAGGGCGGACCCGCGAGCAGCGCCAGCAGCAGGACGATCAGTGTGCGCATGGCTCAGCTCGGTGGTGCTTCGGCCAGCACCTCGCGCTGGCCGTTCGACTTGAGCGGGCCGACGATGCCGGCGCGTTCCATGTCCTCCACCAGCCGCGCGGCGCGGTTGTAGCCGATGCGAAGGTGCCGCTGCACGGCCGACACCGACGCCCGGCGGCTGGTGGTGACCAGGAACACCGCCTTGTCGTACAGCTCGTCGGTGCCCTCGCCGGGCTCGCCGATGGCGAATGGCGCGCCGTTGGCCTCGCCGCCGTCGTCGCCGAAATCGCCGCGCAGAATCTCGTCGCGGTAGTCCGGTCGGCCGGTGCTCTTCAGGTGCGCCACCACGCGGTGCACCTCCTCGTCCGACACGAAGGCACCGTGCACGCGGGTGGGGATGGACGTGCCGGGCGGCAGGTACAGCATGTCGCCGTGGCCGAGCAGGGCCTCGGCGCCCATCTGGTCGAGGATGGTGCGCGAGTCGATCTTGGACGACACCTGAAAGGCGATGCGCGCCGGGATGTTGGCCTTGATGAGACCGGTGATCACGTCCACCGACGGCCGCTGCGTGGCCAGGATCAGATGCACGCCGGCGGCGCGCGCCTTCTGCGCCAGGCGCGCGATGAGCTGCTCCACCTTCTTGCCGACCACCATCATCATGTCGGCGAACTCGTCGACGATGACGACCAGGTACGGCAGCGGCTCGCAGAAGAGGGGCTCGCCGTCCTCGGTAGCCGGCGTGATCGGGTCTGGAATCGGCGTGCCGGCCTCGGCCGCCTCGCGCACCTTGCGGTTGTAGCCGGCGATGTTGCGCACGCCCAGCGCCGCCATGCGCTTGTAGCGGCGCTCCATCTCGGCCACCGACCAGCGCAGCGCGTTGTGCGCGTCGTTCATGTCGGTGACCACCGGGCACAGCAGGTGCGGAATGCCCTCGTAGACCGACAGCTCCAGCATCTTGGGGTCGATCATGATCATGCGCACGTCGTCCGGCGTGGCCTTGAACAGCAGGCTCAGCACCATGGCGTTGACGGCGACGGACTTGCCCGAGCCGGTGGTGCCGGACACCAGCAGGTGCGGCATCTTGGCCAGATCCGCCACCGTCGGGATGCCCTGGATGTCCTTGCCGAGCGCCAGCGTCAGCGGCGAGTGGCTGTCGTCGTAGGCGCGCGAGCGCAGCGTCTGGGCAAAGCGGATCAGCTCGCGCTGCTCGTTGGGGATTTCGATGCCGATGGTGGACTTGCCGGGGATGACCTCGACCACGCGCACGCTGATGACCGACAGCGAGCGCGCGAGATCCTTGGCCAGCCCCGTGACCTGGCTCACCTTCACGCCGGCGGCCAGATCGAGCTCGAAGCGCGTCACCACCGGGCCCGGGTGGACTTCCACCACGCGCGCCTCGATGCCGAATTCCTCGAGCTTGAGTTCGAGGCGCCGCGAGAGCGCCTGCAGCGCCTCGGCGGACAGGCCGACCACCTTGGTTTCGCTGTCGTCGAGCAGGTTCAGCGGCGGCAGCGTGGGGGCGATGTTCGGCGCCGGCTCGAACAGCTCGACCTGCCGCTCGGCCTCCACGCGATCGACGATCTCGACCGGCCGCAAGACGGGCTCGATGCGCGGTGGCGGACGGCCGACGTCCTTCGCGCGGTGGCGGTCCACCGACTCGCGCCGGTCCTCGCGGGCGCGCTTGCCGGCCACCGCGTCGGCGTAGGTGCGCAGACCCCGGCCGGCCACCATGGCGCCGCTGACCACGGCGACGCCGAGCAGCTCGGTGAGCTTCAGCCACGACAGGCCGGTCACCCAGGTGATGCCGGACAGGCCGGCGGCGAGCAGGAACAGCGTGGCGCCGGCCGTGTTGAGGCTGCCGGCCGCCATCTTGCCGAGTTCGAGGCCCAGACCACCGCCGGGACCGTTCGGCAGCGTGCCGTGCGCCAGGTAGATGTTGGCCAGCGCGGCGCCGCAGGTCATGGCGAGCAGCAGGCCGAGCAGGCGGAACACCACGCCGCGCAGACGGATGGGCACGCCCTGGTCGCCGCTGCGATGCACGCGCCAGCCAAACCACAGCAGCAGCAGAGGAATCAGCAGCGCCGGGTAGCCGAAAAAGTAGTACAGCAGGCCGGCCCAGTTGGCGCCGATGCGCCCGCCGGCGTTGCGCACCGTCGGACCGTCGCCGCTGTTGCTCCAGCTCGGGTCACGCACATCAAAGCTCAGCAGCGCCAGCAACAGAAAGGCGGCGCTCGCCAGCAGCAGCAACACCACCGTCTCGCGCAGGCCGGCCGGCAGACGCCAGCGCTTGGGTTCGGGCGGCAGTTGCTGACGGCGGGCACGGGCCATGAGTAAACCGGGGCGGGAAGAGGGGCGGCGGCAATTTTATCAGGCGGGCCAGCGGGCCCCGCGCCGGGACGGCGCCGGCAGGCAGGTATCGGCACGGCGGCGGGGGCGGGATAATCGGCTTCTCCCGCCCGCCACCGCTGTTCCCCATGACCGATTCGTCCACCCCGCGCCACTGCCGTCTGCTGATCCTGGGCTCGGGCCCGGCCGGCTACACCGCCGCCGTGTACGCCGCGCGCGCCAATCTGAAGCCCGTGCTGGTCACCGGCATCGCCCAGGGCGGGCAGCTGATGACCACCACCGACGTCGACAACTGGCCCGGCGACGACGCCGGAGTGCAGGGGCCGGAGCTGATGGCCCGCATGCAGCGCCACGCCGAGCGCTTCGGCACCGAGATCGTTTTCGACCACATCCACCGCGTGGAGCTGGGCCGGCGGCCGTTCCGGCTGCACGGCGACAGCGCGAGCTATACCTGCGATGCGCTCATCATCGCCACCGGCGCGTCGGCGCGGTATCTGGGCCTGCCGTCCGAGGACGCCTACAAGGGCCGCGGCGTGTCCGCCTGCGCCACCTGCGACGGGTTTTTCTATCGCGGTCAGGAGGTGGCGGTGATCGGCGGCGGCAACACGGCGGTGGAAGAGGCGCTGTACCTGTCGAACATCGCCAGCAAGGTGACACTGGTGCACCGGCGCGACCGCCTGCGGGCGGAGAAGATTCTCATCGACCGACTGATGCAGCGCGCCGCGGACGGCAAGGTGGAGCTGGTGTGGAACCACACGCTGGACGAGGTGCTGGGTGACGACAGCGGCGTCACCGGCGTGCGCCTGGCGCCCACCGCCGGCGGCGGCACGCAGGAGCGGGCGCTGAGCGGCGTGTTCATCGCCATCGGCCACAGCCCGAACACGGACATCTTCGCCGACCAGCTCGACATGCGCGGCGGCTACCTGACCGTGCGCGGCGGCAGCGACGGCAATGCCACCGCCACCAGCGTGCCTGGCGTGTTCGCCGCCGGCGACGTGGCCGACCACGTCTACCGGCAGGCCATTACCTCGGCCGGCAGCGGCTGCATGGCGGCGCTCGACGCCGAGCGCTACCTCGATGGGCTCCAAGCCTAAGCCGCCACCCGACGCCGGGTTGCCCGACGACGGCGACGCGGAGTTCCGTGCCGCCGTCGGTCCGGTCCGCCCGCTGCGGCAAACCAAACAGACGCCCGCCGCGATGCCCCGAAGGCCCTGGCGCAAACCGCAGCCCGCGCCGCCTCCGCCGCTGCCGATCGACCTGCCGGTCATCGAACCCAATGCCACCGTCCGCGCAGCGCAGTCAGGCGTGCCCGGCCACGTGTTGCGCCGCCTGGATGGCGAGCGCTTCGACGCCGAGGCCGAGCTCGACCTGCACGGCCTGACGGCCGCGCAGGCGACGTCAGCCTTGCAGCGTTTCATCGCCGATTGCCTGGCCGCGGGCTGCGAACGGGTACGCGTCATCCACGGCAAGGGCGGGCGTACCAGCGCGGACCTGCCGGTGCTCAAGCCGCTCGCAATCCAGTCGTTAAAAGGGCATCCCGCGGTGTTGGCGCTACGCAGCGCCGGCCCGCGCGACGGTGGCAGCGGTGCCTTGCGCGTGCTGCTGCGTCGCGTCTGACCTGCCGGAGTTTTCACGGTGCTGGAGTCCACCCAGATGATCGAGCGTCGCCGCTACACCCGCATCAGCCTGCACGTGCAGGCGGAATTCACGAGCCAGGGTCGCGCCTGGCCGTGTCAGGCCGTTGATCTGTCCCTGACCGGCGCGCTGGTGAGCCGCCCGCGTGGCTGGGACGGCGAGCTCGGCGAGCGCTGCACCTTGACCTTTCGTCTCGATGACGGCCACGTCATCCACATGGTTGGCATGCTGCGCCACCAGGATGCCAACGCGCTGGGCTGGCAGTGCACCGGCATCGACCTGGACAGCATGAGCGCGCTGCGCCATCTGGTCGAGGTCAACCTGGGTGAGCCGGCCCTGCTGCGGCGCGAGCTGGCCCAGATGATGCGCGAGCACGAGGACGCCTGAGCGGTCGCTGCCCCGCAACACAGCCGTTTCGGCGCCCCGCCGGGCGTCGTAATCAATCGGCGCGCGGCAGCGTGCGCTCCCAGGCCAGCGCCGAGCGGACGATGAAATCGAGATCGTCGAACCGTGGCGTCCATCCGAGCGCGCCGCGGATGCGCGTGCTGTCCGCCACCAGCGCCGCCGGGTCGCCGGCACGGCGCGGCGCGTCCTGAATCGCCAGCGGACGGCCGAGCTCCTGCTCCACCGCCGCCAGCACCTCGCGCACGCTGTAGCCGTGGCCGTAGCCGCAGTTGAGGGTGAGCGACCCGCCGCCGGCGGCCAGGTGCTCCAGCGCCAGCACGTGCGCGCGGGCCAGATCCTCGATGTGGATGTAGTCGCGCACGCAGGTGCCGTCGGCGGTCGGGTAGTCGGTGCCGAACACGTCGATGCGCTCGCGCTTGCCGCAGGCCAGCTCGCAGGCCACCTTGATCAGGTGCGTGGCGGCCGGCGTGGCCTGCCCGAGGCGCCCTTCCGGATCGGCCCCGGCCACGTTGAAGTAGCGCAGCGTCACGTGATCGAGCGCGCCGGTGGCGGCGAGATCACGAATCATCCACTCGCTCATCAGCTTGGAGCTGCCGTACGGGTTGATGGGCAGCAGCGGGGCGGTTTCGGTGACCGGCACGTGGTCCGGGTTGCCGTACACGGCGGCGGTGGAGGAGAACACCAGCCGGCGCACGCCGTGGCGCACCAGCGCCTGCAGCAGGCCGAGCGTGTTGCGGGTGTTGTTGGCGTAGTACTTGAGCGGGTCGGCCACCGATTCCGGCACCACGATGTGCGCCGCGAAGTGCAGCACGGCGTCGAAGCGGCCGGCGGCCAGCGTCTCGTCCAGGCGCGCCGTGTCGGCGAGGTCGGCCTCGACCAGCGGCGCGCCCAGCGTGGCCCAGCGAAAGCCGGTGCCAAGGTTGTCGTAGACGGTAACGGCGTGGCCGGCCTCGACCAGTTGCCGGGCGACGTGGCTGCCGATGTAGCCGGCGCCGCCGGTGACGAGCAGACGCATGGTTGTTGTCCTCGGGAAACGCTGCGTGCGGACCATTCCCGCGATTCGCGCAATGAAACAAAGACCTACACCCTTGTTTCAAGTCGGGGCGTCCTGCCGCGGACCGACTCACGGGGCGCCGATCATAGCCCGCCCGTGTTCAGGTCGACCGCACGTTCTGGATCAGTTGCACGCGCAGCAGCAGCCGGCCGCCGCGCTGCGCATCGGCGCCCAGGGCGGCGATGCTGGCGCGCAGCCCCCGGCCCTGATCCAGCCAGCGGGCGATGCTGGCGTTGTCGGTGCGGGGCAGGTAGCCCAGCTTTTCCTGCCGGTAGTAGACGGCCACCGCCTGCGCGTCATGGTGGTTCCAGGGCTCGCGGCGCAGGCGCAGTTCGAGACCCGGTCTCAGGAACGGCCAGATGGCGCCGGCGCGATGATGGCGAAAGCCGGCCAGCGGCAGTTCCAGCGGCGGCAGTGACGGCTCTGTGGCAAGCCAGCTCGGCAGGCGCGCGAGCCAGCGGGTGGGGTGCAGCGACAGTGTCATGAAGGTTCTCCGGGATAAACCAAAGCACCCGGGCATGATCGGAAGTCGGTATCCCGATTCCTGAGACACTGATCACCGGGCGGTGATTTATTTCCGCCGTGGGAGCGGCGCCCTCGCCGCGCATGCAACCGCTGGCCATTCGGCCCGAGGGCGGGCCTCCCACGGTTTGGCTTGTGGGAGCGGCGCCCCGCAGCGAATGTGCAAGGCCGCTCCGGCCCGACGCGGCTCCCACCATCGCCTCGCGCCCTCCACAGGAGCATTGCAGCGTGTCCCGTTCCCTGATTGCCCGCCACCCGCATGCGGCGCTGGCGATCCTGATCCTGATCTGGGGCTTCGGTTACCCGATCATGAAGATCGGCCTCGCCTATTGTCCGCCGCTGTTGTTCGCCGGCCTGCGTGCCGTCTGCGGGGGTTGCCTGCTGGCGGTACTGGCGGCGTGGCGCCGGGAGCCGCCGCGCGTGGCCGATACCTGGCAGGCGTTGCTGGTCAGCGCGCTGTTCAACGTCCTGCTGTTCTTCGGGCTGTCGACCCTGTCGGTGCAGCTGCTGCCGGCCGGCATCGCGTCGGTCGTGCTCTATCTGCAGCCCATCTTCATCGCCGGTCTGGCTCACCTGTGGCTGGGTGAGCGGCTCACGCGCACCAAAATGGTGGGGCTTCTACTCGGCTTCGCCGGGGTGACGGCCATCATGGTGCAGGGCGACGGCGGCGCGCTGTCACCGACCGGGCTCGCCTGCGGCGTCGGCTCGGCGGCGGCCTGGGCCTTTGGCACGGTCGCCTTCAAGCGCGCGGCGCCGCGGTCGATCCTGTGGTTCATCGCGCTGCCCTTCCTGCTCGGCGGTCTGTGCATCCTGCTGGCAGGGCTTGCGTTGGGGGAGCGCTGGGCCGACGTGGCGTGGAATCCCGTATTCGTGCTGGTGCTGGCCTACGGTGCGGTGGTCGGCCTCGGCCTGTCGTGGACCCTATGGCTGGCGCTGGTGGCGGCCGGCGAGGCCTCGCGCATGGCCGGCAACACCTTCCTGGTGCCGCTGGTGTCGGTGGCCGCCGGCACGCTGCTCCTGGGCGAGCCCCTCGGCGCCACGCTCGCGGCCGGTGGCGCCGCGGTAATCGGCGGCGTGTACCTGGTCAATCGGGCGCCAGCGGGCAGTTAGGAGGACAGTGTGGGAGGCCCGCCCTCGGGCCGAATGCTCAGGCCGAAGCATTCGGCCGCATCCCACAGATTCCAAACTGTGGGAGGCCCGCCTCGGGCCGAATGCCCAGGCAGACCGATTCCCGGCGGGGGCGCCGCTCCCACGGGGAGCCGGTTCGCTGGCACGATGCGTGCGTTTCCGCCCCATGCCAAGGCATGCAGCGGAGCACGAGATCATGGCCAACGCCGCGCCGGTTTTTCTTGGGTCGGGGCGCCCGGCGGCGCCCTCGAACGTCACCCCGATCGGACGTAAACAGATGCGGATCGACTGGAACCACTACGACCCCGGCAGTCACTTCGACGAGCTGATCGCCGCCGCTGGCCAGCCGCGCCCGGCATCGCGCGGGCTGACGCAATACCTGCGCGCGCTGTCGGATGACGACCTGGCCGCGCGCAAGGCGGCGGCGGAGCTCGCCATCGTCGAGATGGGCATCACCTTCACGGTCTACTCGGAAGGCCAGAACATCGACCGCGCGTGGCCGTTCGACATCATCCCCCGCGTCATCCCGGCTGCCGAGTGGGCGCACATCGAGCGCGGCCTCGCGCAGCGCCTGACGGCGCTCAACCACTTCATCGACGACATCTACGGCGACCAGAAGATCATCAAGGACAAGGTCTTCCCGGCCGAGGTGCTGGCCAAGTCGGTCAACTTCCGGGCGCAGTGCGTGGGCGTGCGCCCGGCCTACGGCGTGTGGGCGCACATCTGCGGCAGCGACCTGGTGCGCGACGCCGACGGTACCGTCTACGTGCTCGAGGACAACCTGCGCGTGCCGTCGGGCGTGTCGTACATGCTCGAGAACCGCGTGGTGATGAAGCGCGTGTTCCCGGAGCTGTTCGAGAATCAGCCCATCGCGCCGGTGGACGCCTACCCGACGCAGCTGTTCGACACCCTGGCCGCCATTTCGCCCCGCCCGCTGGACTACCCGCAGGTGGCGGTGTTGACGCCGGGCATCTACAACTCGGCCTACTTCGAGCATGCCTTTCTTGCCCAGCGCATGGGCGCGGAACTGGTGGAGGGCGGCGATCTGGTGGTCGGCGACGACGACTGCGTGTACATGCGCACCATCCAGGGCCTGGAGCGCGTGGACGTGATCTACCGCCGCGTGGACGACCTGTTCCTGGACCCCGAGGTGTTCCGCGCCGACTCGCGGCTCGGCGTGCCGGGGCTGATGCGCGCCTGGACCCGCGGCAAGGTGGCGCTCGCCAACGCCCCCGGTGCCGGCGTGGCGGACGACAAGGTGGTGTACGCCTACGTGCCGGACATGATCCGTTACTACCTGGGCGAGGACCCGATCATCCCGAACGTGCCGACCTTCCTGTGCCACGAGCCGAAGTCGCTCGAGCACGTGCTGGCCAACCTCGACAAGCTGGTGGTCAAACCGGCCAACGAGTCCGGCGGCTACGGCCTGTTGATCGGCCCACACGCCAGCCGCAAGGAGCGCGCCGAGTTCGCGGCGCGCCTGAAGGCCGACCCGCGCAACTACATCGCCCAGCCGACGCTTGATCTGTCCACCGTGCCGACGCTGTGCGACGGCCGCCTGGAGCCACGCCACGTGGACCTGCGCCCGTTCATCCTGCAGGCCGACAAGACCCACGTCACCGCCGGCGGCCTGACGCGCGTGGCGCTGCGCAAGGGCTCGCTGGTAGTCAACTCGTCCCAGGGCGGCGGCAGCAAGGACACCTGGATCGTCGATGGAATCGTCGACGGGGTCGTGGACGGGATGGCGGACTGATGCTGTCCAGGGTCGCCGAGCGCGTGTACTGGACCGCGCGCTATCTCGAACGGGCCGAGAACACCGCCCGCCTGGTCGGTGTGTACGCCAACCTGCTGCTGGACCTGCCAAAAGGTTACAAGGTCGGCTGGCACACGCTGATCGGCATCACCGGCAGCGAGGAATCGTTCGCCGACAGCCATGCGCAGGCCGACGAGCGCAGCGTGGTGCGCTACCTGCTCACCGACACCGCCAACCCGTCGTCGGTGCTGTCGGCGCTGGCCGGCGCGCGCGAGAACGTGCGCACCACGCGCGACCTGTTCCCGTCCGAGGCCTGGGAAGCGGTCAACGAACTGCACCTGTACGCCCGCGAGAACGCCACCGGCGGCGTCAATCGCAGCCAGCGACACGACTACCTCACGCAGATCACCGTCGGCTGTCAGCGTCTGGCGGGCCTGTTCGCCGGCACCATGAGCCACGACGCCGCGTATGACTTCGTGCGGCTGGGACGGGGCCTCGAACGCGCCGACATGACCACGCGCATCCTCGACGTCGGTGTCGCTACCCTGCAGGACCAGGACGGCGCCGACAGCGCGCTGCTGTCGACGCTGTGGATCAACGTGCTGCGTTCCCTGTCGGCCTACCAGATGTACCGCCGCCACGTGCGCGCGCCGGTCAACGGCCGGGACGTGGCGGCGTTCCTGCTGCGCGATGGTGAGTTCCCGCGCGCCGTGCGCTACTGCGTGGACGAACTCGCCACGGCCCTCGGCCGTCTTCCGCGCGGCGAGGCGGCGCTGACGGCGGTTGCCCGCATCAGCCGCATGCTGACCGAGACCGACCCCAAGGTCATCGACCGCGCGCAGCTGCATGGTTTCATCGACGACCTGCAGCTCGAGCTCGGCCACGTGCACGGCGCCATCGCCACCACCTGGTTTCCGGCGCCGGCCGAGGCTGCCTGACCCATGGCCATCCGCGTCGCCCTCGAACACCACACCGAATACCGCTTCGACCGGCCGGTGACCATCCACCCGCACGTGCTGCGCCTGCGGCCGGCGCCGCACAGCCGCACGCCGATCGGGGCCTACACGCTGCGCGTGGAACCGGCCGAGCATTTCATCAACTGGCAGCAGGACGCATTCGGCAACTACCTGGCGCGGCTGGTGTTCCCGAAACCGGCCCGAAAGCTCGCCATCACCGTAGAGGTGATCGCCGAGCTCGCCACCATCAACCCCTTCGATTTCTTCGTCGAGGAGTACGCCGAAAAATACCCGTTCGCCTACCCGCCCGCGCTGGCGGCGGATCTGGCGCCCTACCGGGCGGTGACGGAGCGCGGTCCGCTGCTTGCCGACTGGCTGGCCCGCGTCGACCGCAGCCCGCAGCCGATCGTCGATTTCCTGGTCGCGCTCAACCAGCGCCTGCAGCTCGACATCGCCTACAGCGTGCGCATGGAGCCGGGCGTGCAGACCTGCGAGGAGACGCTCACGCGGCGCATCGGTTCCTGTCGCGACAGCGGCTGGCTGCTGGTGCAGGTGCTGCGCCACCTGGGTCTCGCGGCGCGCTTCGTGTCGGGTTATCTGGTGCAGCTCACGGCGGATCAGAAGTCGCTGGACGGCCCGTCCGGCCCGGAGGAGGACTTCACCGACCTGCACGCCTGGGCCGAGGTGTACGTGCCGGGCGCCGGCTGGCTGGGGCTCGACCCGACCTCGGGCCTGTTCGCGGGCGAGGGCCACATCCCGCTCGCCTGCACGGCCGAACCGGCCGCCGCCGCGCCGGTGGAAGGCGCCACCGACGAATGCGAGGTGACGTTCGACTTCCACAACCGCGTCACGCGCATCCACGAGGACCCGCGCGTCACCAAGCCCTACAGCGCGCACCAGTGGGCGGCCATCGAGGCGCTGGGACGGCAGGTGGATGCCGATCTCGCCGCCGGCGACGTGCGCCTCACCCAGGGCGGCGAGCCGACCTTCGTGTCCGTCGACGACATGGACGGCCCCGAATGGACGGTGGCCGCCGACGGCCCGCACAAGCGCGAACGCGCCCGCGACCTGATGCGCCGGCTGTGGCCGCGCTTCGCGCCGGGCGGTGTGCTGCACTTCGGGCAGGGCAAGTGGTACCCGGGCGAGCCGCTGCCGCGCTGGGCGCTTGGCTGCTTCTGGCGCAAGGACGGCACGCCGCTGTGGCGGGAACCCGCCCTGCTGGCCGACTTCGACCGCGACTACGGGCACGATCTCGCCGCCGCGCAACGCTTGGCGGACGCGCTCTCGGCGCATCTGGGCGTGCCGGCGCAGCGCTGGATCGGCGCCTTCGAGGACACCTTCCATTACCTGTGGCAGGAAGGCCGCCTGCCGGCCGATGTCGACCCGCTGGCGGTGGATCTGAAGTCTCCCGCCGAGCGGCGGCGGCTCGCGCAGCTGCTGGATCGTGGTCTCGGCGAGCCGTCCGGCCTGGTGCTGCCGCTGCACTGGGACTTGCAGCGCAATGGCTGGCAGACCGGCGCCTGGCCGCTGCGGCGCGAGCGCCTTTATCTGCTGCCCGGCGACTCGCCGCTCGGGCTGCGGCTGCCGATCGACAGCCTGCCGGCGCAGGCCCGGCGCGAGCTGCCGCAGCCGCCGCAGCTGTTCGAGCCGCGCCCGCCGCTCGGCGATCCCTACGGCGAGGTGGCGCGGCGCTACAGCGAATTCGCCCCGCAGCCGGCCGAGCCCGCGGGTCTCGCCGACGCCGATGGCCCCGACGCGGTGATCCACACCGCGCTGTGCATCGAGCCGCGCGAGGGCCGTCTGCACGTGTTCCTGCCGCCGCTCGGCGAGCTCGGGCACTGGGCCGAGCTGCTGGCGGCCATCGAGGCCAGCGCCGCGGCGTGTCAGCTGCCGGTGGTGCTGGAAGGCTACGAGCCGCCGCGCGACGTGCGCCTCGAACGGCTGATGGTGACGCCCGATCCGGGCGTGATCGAGGTCAACATCCACCCGCAAGCCAGCTGGGACGCGCTGGTCGATACCACCACGACGCTGTACGAGCTGGCGCGGCAGGCGCGTCTGGGCACCGAAAAATTCATGCTCGACGGCCGCCACACCGGCACCGGCGGCGGCAACCACATCACGCTCGGCGGCCCGACGCCGGCCGACAGCCCGCTGCTGCGCCGGCCCGACCTGCTGCGCAGCCTGCTCACCTACTGGCAGCACCACCCGGGGCTGTCGTTCCTGTTCTCGGGGCTGTTCATCGGCCCGACCAGTCAGGCGCCGCGGGTGGACGAGGCGCGCCACGAGAGCCTGTACGAGCTCGACATCGCGTTTCAGCAGATGCCGCAGGGCGAGGTGCCGGCGCCGTGGCTGGTGGACCGCCTGCTGCGCAACCTGCTGGTCGACATCACCGGCAACACGCACCGCGCCGAGTTCTGCATCGACAAGCTGTACGCCCCCGGCAGCGCCAGCGGGCGGCTTGGCCTGCTCGAACTGCGCGCCTTCGAAATGCCGCCGCACGCGCACATGGCGCTGTTCCAGGCGCTGCTGCTGCGAGCGCTGGTGGCGCGCTTCTGGCGCACGCCCTACCGCCAGCCGCTGACGCGCTGGGGCAGCGGCCTGCACGACCGCTTCATGCTGCCGCACCACGTGACGGCCGATATGCGGGCCGTGCTGGCCGAGCTGCGCGAGGCCGGCTACGCGTTCCAGGACGACTGGCTGGACCCCTTCGTCGAGTTCCGCTTCCCGCACCTCGGCAGCGTGCAGGTGGGCGATCTCACGCTCGAACTGCGCACCGCGCTCGAGCCCTGGCACGTGATGGGCGAGGAGGCCACCTTCGGCGGCACGGCGCGGTTCGTGGACTCCTCGGTCGAGCGCGTGCAGGTGCGCCTCGCCGGCGCCGCCGACGGGCGCTACGTGCTCGCCTGCAACGGCCGCCAGGTGCCGCTGCGCGCCACCGGCACCCACGGCGAGACCGTGGCCGGCGTGCGCTACCGGGCCTGGAACCCGCCGTCCGCGCTGCACCCGACCATCGCGCCGCACTCGCCGCTGGTGTTCGACCTCATCGACACCTGGAACGGCCGTGCCGTCGGTGGCTGCACCTACCACGTGGCGCATCCGGGCGGGCGCAATTACGAAACCTTCCCGGTCAACGCCTACGAGGCCGAGGGCCGGCGCATCATGCGGTTCTGGGACCACGGCCACACGCCGGGCGTCATCACCCCGCCGCCGGCGGTGGCCGGCCTGGGGCGCTTCCTGCCGCACGGCAGCCTGCCGCCGCCGCTCGCGCCGCCGGTCGAGGCGGTGAACGCCGACTACCCGCATACGCTCGACTTGCGCTGGCGGCCGGCCTGAAGGCGACAATTCGTGTCATGCACGGACAACACGACCCGACGCCGGCGGCCGAACGCCCGCCACCGATATCCGGAATCGCCGACGCGCAGCCGCACTGGCAGCGCCTGACGCAGTCGCTGCGCTCGCTGGGCGCAGCGGCGCTGTCCGGCCGCGCCAGCGAGGCGCGCCGCCTGCTGCACGAGTCCGGCGCCAGCTATAACGTCTATCGCGTCGACGGCGAGCGCCAGCCTTGGCCGCTCGACGTGGCGCCATTGGTGATTGGAAGCGACGAATGGGCCGCCATCGAGGCCGGCCTCACGCAACGTGCCGAGTTGCTGAACCTGCTGCTGAGCGACCTCTACGGCCCGCGCGAGGTGCTGCGCCGGGGCCTGCTGCCGCCGGCGCTGGTATTCGGGCATGGCGGCTTTCTGCGCGCCTGCCAGGACATCCGCCTGCCGTTCGCGCACCAGTTGCCGCTATACGCCGCCGACCTGGTGCGCGATCGAGACGGGCGCACCTGGGTGCTGGCGGACCGCACGCAGGTGCCCTCCGGCCTGGGCTATGCGATCGAGAACCGCCGCGTCACCGCGCGCGTGCTGCCCAGCCTGTACCGGGAGGCGCAGGCGCATCGCCACGAGCCGTTCCTGCGCGCCTTGCGGGCCAACCTCGCGGCGGCCGCGCCGGCCGCAGCGCGGCGCGATCCGGCGCTCGCGCTGCTGACGCCGGGCACGCGCAACGAGACGTACTTCGAGCAGACGCTGCTGGCCGAAACGCTCGGCCTGCAACTGGTCGAGGGCACCGATCTGCTGATGCGCGGCGGGCGTTTGCAGCGGCGGGCGCTCGACGGCCTGCGGCCGGTCGACGTGCTCTGGCGACGCGTCGACGACGCCTGGTGCGACCCGCTGGAACTGCGCCCGGACTCGGTGCTGGGTGTGCCGGGCCTGGTGGAAGCCGCGCGCCGTCGCCAGGTGAGCGTGATAAATCCCATCGGCAGCGGCGTGCTGGAAAACCCGGCGCTCGCCGCCTATCTACCGGCCCTGGCCCGGCATTTTCTCGGCGAGGACCTGCGCCTGCCGGGCGTCGAAAGTTTCTGGTGCGGCGATCCCGCTCACCTCGCCCACGTGCTGGACAACCTGCCGCGGCTGGTCATCAAGCGCCTGCAACGGCGTGTCGGCGAGCGTTCGGTCTTCGGCACCGAGCTCGACCGCGAGCAACTGGCGCTCTGGCGCGAGCGGCTGCGTCAGCGACCGGGTGAATTCGTGGCGCAGGCGGTGATCGCGCCGCAGCCGGCACCATCCTTTACCGGGCGGGTACTGGCCATGCGTCCGGTATTGCTGCGCACCTTCCTGACCGCCGGCAACGACGGCTACCGCGTACTGCCGGGCGGCTTCGCGCGCGTGGCGCCGCGGGCCGACACACGCGTCATCAGCAACCAGGCCGGCGCCATGGGCAAGGACGTGTGGGTGCTGGCAAGCGAGCCCGAGACGGAGGTCGCCTGGCTGCCGCCGCCTCCAGCCGTGGAAACGGGCGGTCTGTCCCGGCGCGCCGCGGAAAACCTGTTCTGGCTGGGCCGCTACCTGGAGCGCGCGCACGCCAGCCTGCGCCTGATGCGCATGGTGCTCGATTCGCTGAGCGATGCGGCAGCGCTGGCGCAGGGCCCGACGAACACCGCCGACATGCCGCTGCAAGCCCTGCTGCAGCTGACCGACAGCCCGCTGCACGCGGTGGCGTCGGCGCCGCCGGTCGCCGCCCAGCTTTCGATGCTGCTGCTCGATGCCGGCCGCCCCGGCAGCGTGGCTTTTGCCCTGCAGGCGCTCGACCGCACCGCCGAGGCGGTGCGCGAGCATCTGACCGACGATGTCCTGCACGTGCTGGTGGACCTTTCGGCGCCGCTCGGCCTGCTGCCCGCGGACGCGGCGCTGGAGCAATCGAGCGCCTGCGTGCAGGCGTTACTGACGCGCGTGCTGGCGCTGGCGGGGGCGTTCGGCACCAGCATGCAGCGGGACGAGGGCTGGCGCTTCCTGGAACTCGGACGCTGCATCGAGCGCGGCCAGAACCTGACGGAAGTGCTGCGCAGCCTGCTCGGCGGGGCGCTCGGCGGCGGGGCCATGGCGGCCGACCTGCCGCGGCTGGGCGAAACCCTGCTTGGCTTTGTCAGCGGATCGCCGGCACACGGGCAGCGGCCATCAACGGCCGCGCCGGTGCGCGGGCTCATCGAGCGCGCGCTGCTCGACCCGGGCGCGCCGCGCGGCATGGCCATCCAGCTGTACGAGATCGAGCGTCATCTGGCGGCCTTGCCAAAAGCGGGTGCCGGCGCGCAGCTGGGCAGCGCCGCGCGCCTCGCGCTCGACGCCAGTACGCGCCTGCGCCTGCTCGACCTCGACCGCCTGACCTCCGATGGCGGGCTCGACGCGGCCGCGCTCGACCAGTTCCTGACGCGCGGCGATCATCTGCTGCGCACGCTATCGGACAGCCTGAGCGCCGACTACTTTCAGCCGCCGATGGCGCCGCACGCGCTTTTCGCGCTGCCGCCAGAGCCACCATGAACTACCGCATCCTCCACACCACCCGCTACCGCTACGAGCAGCCCGTGGTCAGCAGCTACAACGAGGCGCACCTGCTGCCGCGCAGCTTCACCGGCCAGACGGTACGCAACGCGAGTCTCACCATCGAGCCGCCCTGTCAGGACTATCGCGACCGGCAGGATTTCTTCGGCAACACGGCCAGTTATTTCTCGCTCGCGGACCCACACCAGGAGGTCACCATCACGGCCGTGAGCGAGGTGCAGCTGCTGCCGGCGCGTCGCCAGCTGAGCTTCGGCGACGGACTCGACTGGCAGGCGGCGGCGGCGCAGTTCATGGCCCCAGCCGATGCGCAGATGCTCGACGCCGCCCAGTTCTGCCTCGACTCGCCCCTGGTGCGCGGCAGTGCCGAGCTGTTCGACTACGCGGCGTCGAGCTTTCCGGGCGGGCGACCGCTTGCCGACGCGGTGGCCGAGCTGATAGCCCGCATCCACTGCGATTTCGTCTACGACCCGGCCGCCACCGACGTCGCGACACCGCTCAGCGAGGTGCTGCAAAACCGCCGCGGCGTGTGTCAGGACTTCGCCCATCTGGCCATCGGCTGCCTGCGCAGCCTGGGGCTCGCCGCACGCTACGTGAGCGGGTACCTCGAAACCCTGCCGCCGCCCGGGCAGGCGAAATTGCAAGGCGCCGACGCCTCGCACGCCTGGCTTCAGGCGTACCTGCCGGGCGCCGGCTGGCAGGACTGGGACCCGACCAACAATCTCCAGCCGGCCGATCGACACATAATCACCGCCTGGGGACGCGACTACGGCGACGTCGCACCGCTGAAGGGCGTGATTTACGGCGGCGGTGAGACGCATACCGTCGAGGTCGAGGTCGACGTGACGTCGCTGCCGGAAACATTGGAAATCTGATGCCCGCCAAGCACACCGCAAGCGCGTTCCTGCGCGCCCACCGCTACGGCGTGCTGGCCACGCAGTCGCGTAGCCTGCCGGGCTACCCGTTCGGCTCGATCACGCCCTACGTGCTGGGCGCCAGCGGCGATCCGGTGATCTACATCAGCACCCTCGCCGAGCACACCCGGAACATCGCCCAAGACGCCCGCGTATCGTTGACCGTGTTCGACCCGGCCGACGCCGACGACCCGCAGGCCGGCGCGCGCCTCACCCTGCTGGCCGATGCGCATGCGCTGGCGGGCGACGCCGCGGCCATGGCGGGCGAGCGCTACTGCCGCTACTTTCCCGCCGCGCGGGCCTATGCGGACGCGCACGATTTCGGCTTCTACGCACTGCATACGGTTCGCCTCCGGTTCATCGGCGGTTTCGGCAAGATCGGCTGGATCGAGCCCGACGACATCGATCTGAAAAATCCGCTGGCGGCAGCCGAGGCCGACATCGTCGACCATATGAACCGCGACCACGTCGAGGCGCTGCGCGCCTACGGCCGGCACTTTTTCGGCTGCGAGGCCGGTACGGTCGTCATGGTCGGCGCAGACCCGGATGGCATCGATCTGCTTGCCGACGGCGCGCCGCTGCGCCTGGCGTTCCAGGCACACGCTGGCGACGCCGACGCGGTGCGCCGGCAGCTCATCGCCCTGCTGCAACAGGCCCGCGCCGCATAGCACGTCGCTGCCCGTACACTCGCGTCGAGCGCGGCGCCCCCGTCGCGCGGTCGATCGTCACTCCGGCAGGCGCTGGTTTTGTCCGGCGCCTACCGCCCCGGGGCGGGACGCCTCGGCATGAATCGAGGACGCAAGCCCCTGATTCATGGCGCGCATCGCGGGCATTTACCGCGACGCAGTGAGCTGCAAAATCCAAAGGAGGAGTCCGTCCATGGCCCGCATTGCCCGCATCGACACCGGCGCCGGTCCGCGCCACGCGCTGGAGCAACCCGACGGCACGCTGCGCCTGATCGAGGGCGATCTGTTCGGCGCATGGCGCATGTCGGATGACGTCGCACCGGCCGGTGCCAGACGCCTGGCGCCCATCGTGCCGCCGACGATCTATTGCATCGGTCTCAATTACCGCAAGCACGCCGAGGAAACCGGCGCGGCGATCCCGCGATACCCGGTGCTGTTCATCAAGGCGCAGGCCGCGTTGCATCACCCCGACCAAGCCATCCTCATTCCGACCCACGCGCCGAGCCACAAGGTGGATTACGAGTGCGAACTGGCGGTGGTGATCGGCCGCCGCGCCAAGAACGTGAGCGCTGCCAATGCGCTCGATTACGTGCTCGGCTACACCTGTGCCAACGACGTGTCGGCCCGCGACTGGCAGGTGGAATGGGGTGGCGGGCAGTTCTGCCGCGGGAAGTCCTTCGACACCTTCTGCCCACTC
The DNA here is from genome assembly GCA_049322795.1 of Pseudomonadota bacterium. Taxonomy (GTDB): domain Bacteria; phylum Pseudomonadota; class Gammaproteobacteria; order Immundisolibacterales; family Immundisolibacteraceae; genus Immundisolibacter. Next base: position 155,386 of record JBMOQH010000016.1, read on the forward strand.
GGCCCGGTGCTGGTGACCACCGACGAAATCGCCAACCCCAACGCGCTCGACATCAGGACCGTGCTGAACGGGCAGGTGGTGCAATCGGCCAACACGAGCGACATGATTTTCGACGTGCGGACCTTGATCGAATTCCTGAGCGCCGACTGCACGCTCGAGCCCGGCAGCGTCATCCTGACTGGCACGCCCAGCGGCGTCGGCGCCGCCCGCAAGCCGCCGCTGTGGATGCAGCCTGGCGACGAGGTGCGGGTGGAAATCGACGGCATCGGCGTGCTGCGCAATCCCTTGGCAGCATCTTGATCGCCCATGGCGATATGTTCGAGGATTGTCTTGCAACGGTCATCCGGCGCGGTTACCATCGCCCTGACTGACCGATCGGTCCACCCCTGACCCCGGGCAGTCGAGCTTGATAACCACAATGACCCCCCCTCCCAAGCCTTGCGCCGCCGCTGCCCACCGAGTCCTCCGGGCGGCGGCGGAAGTCTTTTCCAGCCTGGGCTACGATGCCGCGTCGATCAGCGCCATCGCCGAACGGGCCGGCGTCAGCAAGGCCAACATCTTTCACCACTTCAAGAGCAAGGCGGCGCTGTACCAGCAAGTGCTGCGCGACGCCTGCCAGTCGTTCAGCGAGGCCATCGAGGCTGCATCGCGTCGCGAGGAAGACAGCACGGGCCGGCTGCGTGCCTACGCCCGGCAGCGGCTGAACGACTACATCGAGGATCCGATGTCGAGCCGGCTGGTCCTGCGCGCGCTGACCAGCGATGGCGCCGACGCCGACATCCAGCCCGTGCGAGACGACTTTGCGGCCAGCTTCCACCGCCTGGTGGAACTGATCCACGCCGGCCAGACGGCCGGCCAGTTGCGTGCCGACGTGAGCCCGGCCCTGGTAGCGGTGCTGGTCAACGCCGGCAACGTGTTCTATGCCCAGACGCGGCCACTGCTGCGGCATTTCGAGGACATCGACTTCGCCGATGATCCGAACCGCTACAGCGCGCAGATGATGGATATCCTGCTGCGCGGCATCGCCGCCCGCTGACGGCTACCGGCGCGCGACGCCGATCGAAACCGTCACGCACAGGTCAGCACGGCGGCCTATGATTGGGATCCGGCCCCATGCCGGGCTCAAACCGCGAGGAGAAACGCCATGAAACTCTATGGAGCCGCCTACAGCCGCGCCGGTCGCTGTATCTGGATGCTGGAAGAAATCGGCCAACCGTACGATCACGTGGGCACCAGCCCGCGTGGCGAGACGCGCACACCGGACATGCTCGCCCTGAACCCGAACGGCCACGTGCCCGTGCTGGACGACGACGGCTATGTCATCTGGGAGTCGCTCGCCATCAACCAATACCTGGCGGAGAAAACCGGCACCCTGTGGCCGGCCGGCGCCCAGGCGCACGGCCAGGTGGCGCAGTGGAGCCTGTGGGCCATGACCGAGGTCGAGCCGCACCTGGTGACCATGCTGCTGCACATGATGTTTCTGCCGGAGGCTCAGCGCAGCCCGGCCGCCATCGACCAGGCCAAGGGCGCACTCGCCGCGCCGATGAAGGTGCTGGATGCGCACCTTGCCAGCCGCCCCTACCTCCTCGGCGGCGACTTCAACGTGGCCGATCTCAACGTCTGCTCGGTGCTCGGGCTCGCTGCCATGCTGCAGTACGACTTCTCGCCCTTCGCCAACATCGGGGCCTGGCTCGGTCGCTGCAACAGCCGTCCGGCAGCACAGCGCTACCAGCAAAAAGCCCAGGAAGCGATGGCCAAGCTGGGCTAGAAACGGGCTCCCGCGCCGGGGCAGCACCTGTCCCGGCGCGCTGCAGCATGTCGCTGACGCAAACGCGCAGGACGCTGCGACCTTCAGGGAGATGCTGAAAAACTCCCTCCGCGGAATTTTTTCAGCTCGCCGCATCGCGGTGCACGCCCGCGATGCGCACCCTGGATAAATCGCTTGCGCAATTGATCCCGTCCGGGGCGTCCCGCCCCGGACGGGAAGCGCTGAATAAATCAGCGCTTCCCTGGCAACTGATCTTTTTCAATCGCTCCCGGTCCGCTGGAGGGTAGCCTCGCCGCAGTGCCAAACGAACGATTACTTAATTGACGATTTGAATCTATACTCCGGCTCCGGCCTTTATTCCCCCGCGCGCAAGGAGGCGCCCGCAATGACTACCGTCACGTTTGTCGAAACCAATGGCACGCGCCATGAGGTGCAAGCCCGCAACGAGCGCTCGCTGATGCAGGCCGCGGTTCAAAACGCGGTGCCCGGCATCGACGCCGACTGCGGGGGCAAGTGCCTGTGTGCCACCTGCCACGTCATCCTCAGCCCGGAGTGGTACGCGCGCCTGGGCGGGCCGAATCCTGAAGAGGCCGAAATGCTCGCCCCGACGCCGGAGCTCACGCCGACCTCGCGCCTGTCCTGCCAGATTCAGGTTACCGACGCACTCGACGGCCTGGTCGTGCGGCTGCCTGAATTCCAGATGTAACGGTCCGCGCCCGGGGCCGTTTTTCGCACTCGCTCACGCAGGAGACCCACCATGCTGGATGCAGTGAAGCGCTTACGGATGCTGGATGCCGATCCGCTCACCATCGCGCTCGACAAGATCGACGTCAGCCAGGCAGAACTGTACGAGCACGACGCCCAGTGGGGCTTTTTCGAGCGCCTGAGGCGGGAAGAGCCGGTGCATTACTGCGCCGACAGCGAGTACGGGCCGTACTGGTCGGTGACCAAGTTCAACGACATCATGCACGTTGAGAAGAACCACCACATCTTCTCCTCCGAGCCCACGATCACCATCAGCGAGCCGCAGGAAGAGCTGCCCTTCCAGAGCTTCATCCAGATGGACCCGCCCAAGCATGACGAGCAGCGGGCCGCAGTTCAGCCCGTGGTCGCCCCCGGCAATCTCGCCAAGCTCGAACCGATCATTCGCGAGCGCGCCGGCAGGATTCTGGACGAGCTGCCGGTCGGCGAAACCTTCGACTGGGTGGACCGCGTCTCGGTCGAGCTGACCGCGCAGATGCTCGCCACGCTGTTCGACTTCCCCTTCGAACAACGGCGCAAGCTGACCTGGTGGTCGGACATCGCGGCCGGCGCCCCGCAGCTTGCAGGTTCCGATTTCGTCAGCGAGGAAGAGCGCGCCGCGGGGCTGCAGGAATGCGTGCAGGCCTTTACCGATCTGTGGCATCAGCGTGTCAGCGGCCCGCCCGGCAACGACCTCATCTCAATGCTGGCGCACTCGGAAAAGACGCGCGACATGATTTCCACGCCGGCCGAGTTCCTGGGCAACCTGATCCTGCTCATCATCGGCGGCAACGACACCACGCGGAACTCGATCAGCGGCGGCGTGCTGGCGCTCAACGAGAACCCCGCCGAGTACGACAAGCTGCGCCGGAACCCGGCGCTGATCCCGAACATGGTGTCCGAGATCATCCGGTGGCAGACCCCCGTATCCAGCATGAGTCGGCGCGTTCGCGAGGACACCGAGCTCAACGGCAAGCACATCCGCAAGGGCGACAAGGTCGTCATGTGGTACGTGTCCGGCAATCGCGACGACGAGGTGATCGACGATCCCATGAGCTTCCGGATCGACCGCGAGAACGCGCGTCACCATCTGTCGTTCGGTTTTGGCGTTCACCGCTGCATGGGCAACCGCCTGGCCGAGATGCAGCTGCGCGTGGTGTGGCAGGAAATCATGAAACGCTTCCACACCGTGGAGGTGGTGGGGCCGGCCGTTCGCAACCGGTCGAACATGATCCGCGGCTACCGATCGCTGCCGGTGCGGGTGCACCGGGTGCACTGAAAGCCCGGTCCGCCGGACTGCGGCGGGCCTCGACTATCACTTCTGATGAGGGACCATCATGTTGGACACCGTGAAAACACTGCGCATGCTCGATCAGGACCCCTGGCGGGTGGCGCTCGATCAGATCGACGTCAGTCAGGCCGAGTTGTACGAGCACGACGCCCAGTGGGGCTTTTTCGAGCGCCTGCGCAAGGAAGACCCGATCCATTACTGCGCCGCCAGCGAGTACGGCCCGTACTGGTCGGTGACCAGGTTCAACGACATCGCCCATGTGGAGAAAAATCACCAGATTTTCTCCTCCGAGCCGACGATCACCATCGCCGACCTGCCGGAAGAAATTCCCTTCCAGAGCTTCATCCAGATGGACCCACCCAAGCACGACGTGCAGCGGGCGGCGGTGCAACCGGTGGTGGCGCCGACCAATCTGGCCAATCTCGAGCCCATCATCCGTGAGCGCGTCGGCCGGATCCTGGACGAGTTGCCGGTCGGCGAGACCTTCGACTGGGTGGAGCACGTATCGATCGAACTCACCACCCAAATGCTGGCCACGCTGTTCGATTTTCCCTTCGAGGAGCGCCGCAAGCTCACCTTCTGGTCGGACGCCACCACTGGCGCGCCGGACATCAGCGGCGGCGATTTCATCACCCCGGAGGAACGTAACAAGGCGCTGGCCGAATGTGGCGAGACCTTCGTGCGCATGTGGCACCAGCGAGTCAACGGCCCGCCCGGCAGCGACCTGATTTCGATGCTGGCCCACTCCGAACGCACCCGGAACATCATCGACTCGCCGATGGAGTACCTCGGCAACATCATCCTGCTGATCATCGGCGGCAACGACACTACCCGCAATTCCATCACCGGCGGCGTGCTGGCGCTGAACCAGAACCCTGGCGAGTACGACAAGCTGCGCCAGAACCCCGGCCTCATCCCCAACATGGTTTCCGAGATCATCCGCTGGCAGACGCCGATCCTCGGCATGCGCCGGCGCGCCAAGGAAGACGTCGACCTGTTCGGCAAGCCCGTGCGCAAGGGCGACAAGGTGGTGATGTGGTACGTGTCGGGCAACCGGGACGACGCGGTCATCGACGATCCGATGAGCTTCAAGATCGACCGCGAGAACGCGCGCCATCACCTGTCGTTCGGTTTCGGCATCCACCGCTGCATGGGCAATCGCCTGGCCGAGATGCAGCTGCGCGTGTCCTGGGAAGAAATCATGAAGCGTTTTCGCACCGTTGAGGTCGTCGGCGAGGCCGTGCGGGCGAAGTCCAACATCATCCGCGGCTACCGCAGCATGCCGGTTCAAGTCCATCCCTGGTAGGGTCGTTAATGGTCGCGTCGCCCGACCTGCGGGGCAGCCATACACTTGCGCTGAAAAAGCGGTATGCTGCCCCCCGTATTGCCTTCTGGCCTTGGTCAAAGAGTGTGCGTTTGTCGCCTGATTGCCCCCCGTCTGCCCTAGTGGCCGCCTGCCCGCCGAGCGAACCCGCCGTGGTTCCGCGCCCGAACACGCCGATCATGCGTCCACCCGAACAGACTACCGCCGCGTTCGTCCGACGCCTCGCGCGTCGCCGGTCGGTGTGCTGATCTGCGTCTTGCCGCCCGCCGCCGTTCGCCAATCAAGCCCCGCGTCGTGACCAAGCCCGTGGAACCGTTTCGTAAGCGTCAGCATGTGCTGGCGCTGCTGGTTGAAAAACAAGAAAAGAACCTGCGCAAACTCGCTCTGAGGTTCGCGCAAGGGGATGTGTCGGCGCTGTCGCCGTCTGCTGAATCGGCATCCGCCGACCCCGTCCTTCGGGCCGGGAATCCTTGAAACCCTGGAGTGTTTGTCAATGGCACAAAATAAACTGTACGTCGGGAATTTCCCCTACTCTTGCACCGAAGATCAGCTGCGTGTGATGTTCTCCGAGTATGGGCAGATCACCGATCTGGCCCTGATCATGGACCGCGAAACCGGACGCCCGAAGGGCTTCGCCTTCATCACCTTCGCCACCCAGCAGGCGGCCGAGAAGGCGCTTGAGCTGAACGGCCGTGACATGGGCGGACGCCCGCTGAAGGTGAACGTGGCCCTGGAGCGTGACAACTCGCGCGGCCCGCGTCCGGGCGGCGGCGGCGGCGGTTACAACCGCGGCCCGCGTTACTGAGCGACTGCTTGCATCTTGAAAAGCCCGGTTCGTCCGGGCTTTTTTTTGGCTTCGAGGGACACCCCGCCGCGCATCGCGTTGGGAGCGGCGATGCAGAGCGCGGACGGCCGGCCTGTATCGCGTCGCCGCGAGCCGAAAAACGCCAATCCATGGAATTTCTTGGCGTTTGCTCAGGTTGTGCGCCATGGCTTAGGGAAGCGCTGATTGATTCAGCGCTTCCCGTCCGGGGCAGGACGCCCCGGCCTGGATCAATGGCGCAAGTTATTGATCCAGGGAGCGCATCGCGGGCGTGCACCGCGATGCGGCGAGCAGCAAAATCCCAGGGAGGGGATTTTTCAACATTTCCTTCGCGCGGCCCATCTCCAGTGTTGGCAGCGCGCTGTGCCATGCTTGGGCGCGACAGGGCATCAACTACAACGAGCGAAATGAGGAGGTGAGACATGACCGACATGCGCGGGCGGGTGTGCGTGGTCACCGGCGCCAACTCCGGCATCGGCAAGGCAACGGCGCAGGGTCTGGCGGCCGCCGGCGCCACCGTGCTCATGGTGTGCCGGGACCGCGCCCGTGGCGCGGCGGCACAGCAGGAGATCATTGCCGCCACAGGCAATGCCGCGGTCGAGCTGTGGCAGGCGGACCTCGCCTCGCTGGCGGACGTGCGCCGGCTGGCCGGCGAGCTGCTGGCGGCGCATCCGGCCATTCACGTGCTGATCAACAACGCCGGCGTCATGGCGGACAAGCGCCAGTTGTCGGCCGATGGTTTCGAGCTGCAGTTCGCGGTCAATCATCTGGCGCCGTTCCTGCTGACGCGCCTGCTGGAGCCGGCACTCGTGGCCGCAGCGCCGTCGCGGGTGGTCAACGTCAGCTCGCGCGTGCACACCATGGGCAGCATCGATTTCGATGACCTGCAGAGCGCCCGCAAGTACCGGATGTTCGCCTCCTACGGCCTGTCGAAGCTGGCCTGCCTGATGGCCACCTTTGATCTCGCGGAGCGCTGGCAGCCGCTCGGCGTCACCGTGAACTGCCTGCACCCGGGCGTGATCGACACCAACCTCGGCGGCATGCCGGGCTTCATCAAGAAGCTGCTGCCCAAGGCCGAAAAGGGCGCCCGCACGTCGCTGTATCTGGCCACGGCGCCGGAGGTGACCGACACCACCGGGCGTTATTTCAGCGCCTGCAAGGAGGCCAAGGTGTCGCCCAAGGCGCTCGATCGCGACGTGCGCCGCCGCCTGTGGGCCGAAACGGAACGGATGACCGGCCTCGCCTGAGCGTAGCCGGGGCGTTCACAGGGCGTTGAAAAAGGGCGATCCGGCCCTTTTTTCAACTCGGCGCCTCGCGGGCCGTGCCGGCGATGCGCCCGCTCAGACCGCGGCCAGATCCTGCTCGATCAGCTGCGCGCCGCGCCAGGCCAGCGCCATGGTGGCGGCGTTGGTATGGGCCGACACCAGCGTCGGCATGATCGAGCAGTCGACCACGCGCAGACCCTCTGTGCCGTGCACGCGAAGCCGCGCGTCGACCACCGCCAGCGGGTCGTGGCCCATCCTGCAGGTGCCGGCCGGGTGCGCCACGGGACCCCCGAACTGGCTGTGGAAGGCCAGCGCCTCGTCGTCGCTCTGAACCGCCGGGCCGGGATTGGTTTCGCCGACCAGCAGGTCCGCCAGAGGCGCCTGCGCGGCGAGGTTCCGGATGTAGCGCAGGATGCGCCCGCTCATGGCGCGGTCCTCGTCCGCCGTGAAGAACGCCGACTCGATGCGCGGCTGGTCGGCCGGGTCGGTGCTCCGGATCATCACGCTGCCCTGGCTTTGCGGGCGCAGCTGGTAGCCGAAGATCTGCATGCCGTGCCCGGCCTCGAAGGCCATCGTCATCTTTCCCGGCATGAGCGAGAACGGCGCCATGACCAGCTCCGCATCCGGCCGGGTCAGCTCCGGGCGGGTGCGCACGAAGGCCACCACGTCGTGCGAGCCGGTCGCCATCAGGCCCTTGCGGGTGGCGAGGTACCGCAGCACGTTGGCGCCCAGACGCCAGCCGCCGAACTGACCGTTCAGGCTGTTCGTCCCACGCAGGCGGAACTGCACCATCATCATGCGGTGCTCGCGCAGGTTCCGCCCGACGCCGGGCAGGTCGTGGACCACGGAAATGCCGAGCGACTTCAAGTGCTCCGCCGGGCCGACACCTGACAGTTGCAGCAGCTGCGGTGACTGCAGCGTGCCGCCGGCCAGGATCACCTCGCGGCCGGCCCGGAATTCCTGCGGCTGACCATTGAGCGTGCCGGCCACGCCGACCGCACGCCGGCCCTCGAACAGCACCCGGCCGGCCAGAAAGCCGGTCACCACGCGCAGGTTCGGGCGGCGCATGACCGGGCGCAGGAAGGCCGCCGCGGCGTCCTCGCGCCGGCCGTTGCGGATGGTGAACTGCACGTAGCCGATGCCTTCCTGCTCGGGCCGGTTCAGATCGTCCCGGACCGGCAGGCCGAGCCGGCTGCCGGCGGCGATGGCGGCATCGCACAGTGGGTGCGGATTCGGGTGGCAGCTCACGCGCAGCGGGCCGCCGCTGCCGCGCACCTCGTCGGCACCGAGCTCGTGGTCTTCCATGGCCTTGAAGCAGGGCGCGATGTCGGCCCAGCCCCAGCCTGGGTTTCCGGCGGCCGCCCAGTCGTCGAAATCCTGCGGCTGGCCGCGGGTATAGAACATGCCGTTGACGGTGCTCGAGCCGCCCAGCATGCGCCCGCGCGGCCAGGACTCGGACGCGTTGCCGTTGCCGGGTTCGGGTTCGGTGTCGAAACGGCGCACGTGATGCTGGTCGAACATCAGCTTGCCGAAGCCCTTGGGCATGCGCACGATCAGGCTGTTGTCGTCCTTGCCCGCTTCCAGCAGCAGCACGCGGTGCTGGCCGCTCTCGCTCAGCCGATTGGCCAGCACGCAGCCGGCCGAGCCGGCGCCCACGATGATGAAATCGGCGTCCAAGCGTTCTCCTCCCTGAGTTTTTATCGGGTTGGCAGGCCGTTCGAAAAAGATTTTGTCGGTCTGCGGGCGCCGCCGTCCGTCAAGCGTTCACGGTGCCCGGCACGCCGGTTTGCGACCCTGCGCGCGGGCCTGCTCGTAGAGTTCCGTGGTCGGCGGCAGGCGGCCCTGCAGCGCCTGGATGCGGCCCCCGGGCGAGGGGTGGGTGGACAGGAACGCGGGCGGCCCGCCGCCGCTGGCGCGCTCCATGTTCTGCCACAGGGCGACGCTCTGACGCGGATCGAAGCCCGCCCGCGCCATGAGGTCCAGCCCCAGCAGGTCGGCCTCGCTTTCCTGGGTGCGCGAGAAGGGCAGCAGCACGCCCACCTGCGCGCCGACGCCGAGCAGACCCATCAGCTGCTGCTTGGCCGGCGTGGTGGCACCGGCGATGGCCTGCGTCGCCTGCAGGCCCGTCTCGACCACCGCCTGGTTCGACAGGCGCTCGCCGGAGTGGCGCGCCAGCACGTGCGCCACCTCGTGGCCGATGACGGTGGCGAGCTGGTCCTGGTTGGTGGCCACGCGCAGCAGGCCGCTGTTGACGCCGATCTTGCCGCCCGGCAGGGCGAAGGCGTTGGCCGAGTCGTCCCGGAACAGCGTCACTTCCCAGGATTGCGCGTTTCCCGGCAGGGCGGCGGTGATGGCCCCCGCCACGCAGCGTACGTAGGCGTTGGCGGCCGGGTTGCTGTCGCGCGGCTGCTTTTTCTGGATGTCCGTGAAAGCCGCCAGACCCATCTGGGCCAGATCGGCATCCGAAAACAGCTGCAACTGGCTGCGCCCGAGCGGCGAGGTAGTGCAGGCAGCCAGTAGCGCCAGCGGCAGCAGGTAAAGAGCTTTGAGCATCGCCGGACTTCGTGTTGGATGGCGCCGCCAACGTTCAGCGGGCGTTCAGGCAAACGGTCGCACAGTGGCGTCACGCCGCGGGGATGGTCCCCGCCGCGCATGGCCCTGGAGGAACCGCCATGGCAACCGGAAGGGTACTCAAAAAACTGATTGTGATGTCGGCGCTGGCGAGCGTGCTGCTGCTGGCCGCCCCCGTCCAGGCCGGTCCCCGCTATCTGGGCGAGCACCATGAGGGCCGGGATCGCGGCGGTTGGGAGCGTGATGGTGGTCGGCATGACCGGCACTGGAACCACGGCCGGTACGGCCACGGGGACCACTGGCGTGGCCACGGCTGGGGCCACGCGCCGCGGCACCACTACGCGCCGCATCGTTACCACCACCGACGGCACCATTACTACCACGGGCCGCAGCGCTATCACGCTCCGCGTCATTACTACCGGCACCACGGCGGCTATGACCGTGGCTACCGGCACCAGGGGTATTACCACGGGGGGCTGATGGAGTTCCTCGTGGACTACAGCCGCTACGACGATTGAGCCGGATCAGCCTGGAGGACTGGACATGAAGACACGGGTGATGCTGCTGATCGTGCCGCTACTGGCCGGCTGCGCCACCGATGCGTCGGCCGGCCGCTGGCGTGACCGGGACAGCTACTTTGTCGATGCCCGCGTCACGCACGTCGAGCCGATGTACCGCACCGTGCGCGTTGAAGAGCCGCGCCGCGAATGCTGGGACGAGGACGTATACGTCGAGCGGCCCGCTTACCGCTCGCACACCGGCACCATCCTGGGCGGCATCGTCGGCGGCGTACTGGGGCACGAGCTCGGCGGGCGCCATCACCATGGTCTCGCCACCGCGGCCGGCACCGTGCTGGGTGCCTCGATTGGGCGGGACCTGAGCCGGCGCCGCTACGCCGACGAAGGCTATTACACCAGCCGCGAACGCTGCGAAGTACGCCGCACGTACACTACCGAGCAGCGCATCGATGGCTATCGTGTGACCTATGTCTATGCCGGCCGTCAGCACGAGACGATCACCGACTACGAGCCTGGCGACGTGATTCGCGTGCGGGTGGCGGTGAATCCCCACGACGCGTACTGAGCGTCCGACACGGGACGCGGGAGCCGACCATGAAACGCGTGCACGCTTGGGTCTGCCTGGCGCTCGGCCTGATGCTGCTGGCCGCCCAACCGGCGCTGGCCGAGCGGCGTTATGGGGGGGCGGACGATCGGGATGGCGGCTATCAGGAGCAGCGCCGTGAGCGCGGCTGGAGTCACGTCCGCGACGAACGCGGTCCCGGCAGCGCCCAGCGCCGCCCGCTCGGCACGCAGCCCGAATACCGCGACCACGACGACCGCCGTTACGGCAGCGACCGACACCCGGGGCGCCACTACGGGCAGGAGCGTCGTCATGACGGCGGCCGCTACGGCGACTACCGGGACCGCAACGACCGTGGCCGCTACGGCGATGATCGCTACGGCCGAGATGCCCGGCGGGCCGCCGACGCCGTGCGCCGGGACGAGCGTGGCCGCGTGCTGTCGTCCGAACGGGACGACGATCGCGGCTACCGTGTGCGTGTGTTGACGCCGGACGGCTATGTGCGCGAACGCTATGTCGACCCCCGCGACGACGACCGCGACGATCGGCGTCAGCGTCGGTAGGAACCTGAGCCACCATGCGCGCGCTGGTAGTTGAGGACGAGGCCGCCCTGCGCGAGCAGCTGGTCGCCGGGCTGAACGGCGCCGGTTTCGTGGTCGACAGCGCCGGTGACGGCATCGAGGCCGAGTACTACGGCCTCGAGTTCCCTTACGACGTCGCCGTCATCGACCTTGGCCTGCCGCGGCGGGACGGCATGGCGGTGATCCGCCGCCTGCGCGCGCGCGGCTGCCGGTACCCGATCCTGATCCTCACCGCGCGCGACGCCTGGCAGGACAAGGTGGCCGGTCTGGACGCCGGCGCCGACGATTACCTGGTCAAACCGTTCGAGATGGCGGAGTTGATCGCCCGCCTTCGCGCGCTGATCCGCCGCACCGCCGGTTGGGCCGACAGCGTCATCGCCTGCCCGCCCCTGAAACTCGACACACGCGAGAAGCGTGCCTCTCTCGACGAGGTGGAGCTCGACCTCACCGCTTACGAATACCAGGTGCTGGAGTACCTGATGCTGCACGCCGGCGAGGTGGTGTCCAAGACCGAGCTCACCGAGCACCTCTACCCGGACGATTCGAGCCGTGACAGCAACGTGCTCGAAGTATTCATCCGCCGCCTGCGGCAGAAGATCGACCCCGACGAACGCCTCAATCCCATCGAGACCCTGCGCGGCCGCGGTTACCGCCTGGCGCTGCATCGCGGCTGAATGGGCTCCATCCGCCGCCGTCTGCTGTTGTCGTCGCTGCTGGTGTTGGCGGTATTTATGGGCGCCACCGCAGTGGCGCTCGATCGGGCCTACCGCGACAGCGCGGAAAGCGCTCTGCGCGCGCGCCTGAAAACCGATATCTACGCCCTGCTGTCCGCTGCCGAACTGCGCCGCGGCCAACTCGAGCTGCCGGACGACCTGCCCGAAAGCCGCCTGGAGGTGCTCGGCTCCGGCCGCTACGCCGAAGCAAGCGCGGCGGACGGCAAGGTGCTCTGGCGGTCCCCGTCAGCGGCCGGGCTGGACCTGCCCCTGGTACGCGGCCTCGCGCCGGGCCGTGAATCGTGGACGCGCGTGCACGTGGACGATGAAACGCTCATGGCCTACAGCCTCGGCATCGGCTGGGAGGTGCCAGGTGGCGCGGCGCAGCAGTTCACGTTTTCGGTGGCCGCCCGGCTGGACGAGCTCGAAGCCGAAATCGGCCAGTTCGAGGCCACGCTCATGCTGTGGCTTGGCGGCGCCACCGCGTTGCTGCTGCTCACGCAAATGCTCATTCTGCGCTGGGGCCTGCGCCCGCTGCGGCAGGTGGCGCAGGACCTGCGTGGCATCGAGCACGGCGAGCGCGATGCGCTGGCCGGCCGCTACCCGGACGAGCTGACGCCGCTGACCGACGGGTTGAACGCACTGCTGCGGCATGAGCGGGCGCAATTGCTGCGCCAGCGCAACGCGCTCGCGGATCTCGCGCACAGCATCAAGACGCCGCTCGCCGTGCTGCGCAATGCCGCCGCCGACGCACCGACCGAGCAGCGGGCGCCCTTGACCGAGGCCATCGACAGCATCGACGCCTCGCTGGCCTACCAGGCGCGGCGCGCGGCCGCGTCCGGACGCAGCACGCTGTCGGTGGCGGTGCCGGTCGCTCAAATCGCCCAGCGCATCATGGACAGCCTCGACAAGGTGTACGCCAGCAAGGGCGTGTCAGCGGAACTGGATGACCCACGCGACGGCCAGTTCGCCGGCGACGAAGGAGATCTCTACGAACTGCTCGGCTGCCTGCTCGACAACGCCTACAAGTGGTGCGGGCGGCGGATTTGGCTGAGCGTGCAGCCGGGCGAACGGGGCGGTGCGGCGCGGGGTCTTGATCTGGCCGTCGAGGACGATGGCCCCGGCGTGCCGCCGCCGCTGCGCGAGGCGGTGCTGGAGCGCGGCGCGCGCGCCGATCGACGCGTCGCCGGCCAGGGCATCGGGCTGGCGGTGGTGCGGGACATCGCCGTCGCCTACGGCGGGCGGGTCGAGATCGACGACTCGCCGCGCTTCGGCGGTGCGCGGGTGACGGTGCGCCTGCCGGGGGCGGACCGGGGCGGCAAGCCACCGGCCTGAGCGCTTGCCCGCTTACTCGGGCTGACCCAGCAGGCGCCCGGTGAGCGGCGGCAGCACCGCCGGTTCGGCCGGTGGGCGGACCTGGTAGCCCAGGCGGGTGAACGCCGCCGCGAGGTCGCCGGTTTCGAGCAGGTCCGCCAGCGCCTCGTCGACCAGTTCCATGATCCCGCGCTGCAGATCGAGCGCGACGAAACCGACGTTGACCTGCAGCGGGTGCCGATAGCCGCTGTCGCGCAGCGCGGTCCCGGGATGCGCGGCGCGGTAGGCGTCGAACTGCGGGCCCTCCACCAGCGCCGCGTCGCCCTCGCCCTGCTCGAGGGCCGCGAGCACGCCCGCCTGACCCATGGGTATGTGCCGCAGGCTGTCCCGCAGCACGCCGCCGCCATGCGCCAGAAGCAGGTTGTCGGCCAGGCTGTTCTGCTCGGCGAGCAGCCGCAGGCCCTTGACCCGATCCAGCGTGTCGATGCCGGCTTTGCCGGCGGCCGTGCCGAGCACCAGGCGGTAATCCACGGCGCGGTACGGCGCGCTGTGCATGAGGGTGCCGAGCTTCACGAAGCGGCGGCTGCGGTCCGGCAGCAGCAGCGAATAGGGCGCCTCGGGCGGCGCGCGCAGCGCATCGCTCACCAGCGGAAAGCCGCCCGCCAGCTGGCACACGCCGGCCGACAGCAGGCCGTTGACCTGCGCCGCGGGGGAGGCGTCGGCGTCGTCCTCGCCCTCGTACCAGACGGTGTCGAGCGGCCGGCCGAGCCAGTCCGCCACCAGCCGCGCGGCGGCGAGATCCATGCCCTCGTGCGCCTCGGACGACAGCGGTGGCGGGCCGCTTTCGAGGCACACCTTGAGCCCCTGCCCCATGCCGAAGACCGGCCCGGCCAGCACCGCCGCGGCCAGCGCGCCGACGCGCAGCAGCGCCCTCATGGCTTGCGCGCCTGCTGGGCGGTGACCACGTAGGCGAACAGCGCATCCACGTCGTCATCGGTCAGGATGTCGTCGTGCGCCGGCATGGCGTTCTTGCCGTGCATCACGGACTCGTGAAAGCGTCCGGGATCGCTCGCCGGAAACTGGCGCAGGTCGAACGAGCCGACGCCCGGGCTGCGCAGCTCCGGGCCGTGGCACTGCCGGCACATCTGAAAGTACAGCTGCCCGCCCAGCTCGGCCTGCGCCGGGTCGGGCGCCGCCTGCGTCGCCGTTGCGGCAAGGCCCGACAACGCCGCCCCCAGAACATGTCGCCTCACTGCGTGTCTCCCGCCGGCAGGCGGAACACCGTCACGCTGCCGCCGCGCGGCACCTTGGCCAGTTCCGGATGCGGCAGGTAGAGCGCCAGCAGCCCGCCGATGCCGCTCATCACGGCCACGTACTGCTGGCCGTCGAGTTCGTAGGTAATCGGCGGGCCGATGATGCCGGAGCCCGTCTTGTGGCTCCACAGCTTCTTGCCGGTGCGGGCGTCGTGCGCCACGAGCTCACCGGTCATGAGGCCGGTGAAGACGAGATCCCCGGCGGTGCTGAGCGTGCCGCCGTTCGGTGGCGGGTCGTAGGGCACCTCCCACACGCGCTTGCCGGTGAGCGGGTCGACGGCCCGCAGGTAGCCGAGCGGCGGGCCGCCCTCGGGCAGGCGAAACGAGAAATCGGCCGCCACGTACATCATGCCGCGCCGCCAGGAGGCGTTCATCAGCTTGTAGTTCATGGACAGCTCGAAGCCGTTCAGGTAGACGAGGCCGGTTTGCGGATTGAACGAGGCCGGCCCCCAGTTCTTGCCGCCGATGTTGGACGGCCAGATCACCTTCTCCTCGCCGGCCAGCACGGCCTGGGCGGTGTCGGACAGGATCGGCCGGCCGGTTTTCGGCTCCAGACCCGTCGCCCAGTTCTGGTTGTCGACGAACTGGTTGGCCCGCAGCAGCTCGCCCGTGGCGCGGTCGATCACGTAGAAAAAGCCGTTGCGGTTGGCGTTCAGGAGTACCTGCCGCGACCGGCCATCGACCTCGAGATCGGTCTGGATCAGCTCGTTCACGCCGTCGTAGTCGAAGGTGTCGTTCGGGATGTACTGGTAGTGCCAGACGCGCTCGCCGGTCTTCGGGCGCAGCGCCACCACGCTGTCCGTGTACAGGTTGTCGCCGGGGCGCACGGTGGCGTTCCACGGGCCGGGGTTGCCGATGCCCCAGTAGACGAGGTCGAGCGTCGGGTCGTACGAACCCGCCAACCAGGTGGCGCCGCCGCCGTGCAGGTAGGCGTCGCCCTGCCAGGTCTTGCCGCCGGGATCGTCCGGCCCGGCGGTGGTCCAGAAGCGCCACAGCCTGTTGCCGGTGGCGGCGTCGTAACCGTCCAGAAAGCCGCGGATGCCGAGATCACCGCCCGCCACGCCGGCAATCACCACGCCATTGGCCACCAGCGGCGTGCCGGTCATGGTGTAGCCGTCCTGCCAGTCGGCGGCCTGCACGCTCCACAGTTCCTTGCCGGTCTTCATGTCGAGCGCCAGCACGCGGTTGTCGAGCGTCTGGCGGATCAGCCTGCCCTCGTACAGCACCATGCCGCGCGCCACCGGGCCGCAGCACACGGCGCGGAACATGCGCTTCTCGTAGGTGAGATCGTGCCGCCACAGCGGCTTGCCGGTGCGGGCGTCGAAGGCGAACGTGCTCTTGTGGGTGATGGCGTAGAGCACGCCGTCGTGCAGCAGCGGCTGTGCTTCCTGGCCGCGGTCGTCGTCGACGTCGGCGGTCCAGGCCGGGGCGAGCTTGCCGACCGTATCGGTGTTGATCTGGGCGAGCGGGCTGAAGCGGTTCACGTTCAGCCCCATGCCGTAGGTGACCACGTCCTGCGGCGTGGCGGCGTCGGCGACCAGATCGGCCTGGGTCGGCGCGGCGGCGCCCGCCGGACCGCACGCCAGCGGCAGCAACAGCGTCAAGGCCGCGACACGCCAATGGGACAACACGCGCATGGGTCTCCTCCCTGAGTCATCTTGTAATGGTGACGGCGCCCCTATTCTGGCACCGCAGGCCGACCGGCCGGACATCACGCCGCGACCATTTGCCGCGGCTGTCGGTGGGGCACGGCCGATACAATCGCCGCCCCGCTGTTGCCCCCGCTCCGGCCCCGCTGCCGCCCCGCCCGCCATGGCCACCGTCTCCTCATCGAGTGCATTGCTGCTGGTGCACCTGCGCAGCGTGGCGCTCGCCACGCAGGCCGCCGCCGTGCTGCTGGCGGCCGGCGTGCTCGGCCTGGCTCTGCCGCTCGCCATCGACGGCCTGCTCTTCGGCGCGCTCGCCGGCATGAACGCGCTCGCCTGGTGGTACGCGCGGCGCGGCGACGAGCCCTCCGCCTGGGTGCTGACCACGCAACTGGCGCTCGACATCGCGGGCCTGACGGCGTTCCTCTACTTCAACGGCGGCTACGCCAATCCGTTCGCGTCGCTGTTCCTGTTGCCGCTGGCCGTGGCCGCCACGGTCCTGCCCACGCGGCACACGGCGGGCCTGACGGCGCTGGTGGTAGGCGGCTACACCTTCGTCATGTTCGCCTTCCGGCCGCTGCCGCATTACCACGGCCGGCTCGGCGACAGCTTCGATCTGCACCTGCTCGGCATGTGGCTGAGCCTGGTGGTTGCGGCGGTGGTGATCGCGGCCTTCGTGGCGCGACTGGCGGCCACGCTGCGCACGCGCGAGGCGCGCCTGGCCGAGCTGCGCGAGGCCGCCCTGCGCAACGAACAGCTCGCCGCGCTCGGCGCGCTCGCCGCCGGCACGGCGCACGAACTCGCCACGCCGCTGTCGACCATGGCGGTGCTGGCGTCCGAGCTGCGCGCCACGGCCGGCGCCGGGCAGCGCGCCGATCTCGATCTCCTGTCGCAGCAGATCGACCGCTGCCGCGACGTGCTGACGCGAAACCTCACCGTCACCGGCCAGGGCCGCGCCGAAGGCGGTGGCCGGCTCGGCCTGCAGGCGTGGGTGCAGGCGCTCGGCGAGCACTGGCAGCAAACCCGCCCGCAGGCGCGGCTGAATCTGGTCTGCTCGGGACCGGGCGAGCCGCCGCAGGTGGTGGCCGACGAGACGCTGCGCCAGGCCCTGTGCAGCCTGCTCGACAACGCGGCCGACGCCGGTGCCGCCGTGGATTTCGAACTGCGCTGGGATCAGCAGACCGTGCACATGGACATCGCCGACCGCGGCGCGGGCGTGCCCAGCGACCTCGCGCCGCGCCTCGGCCAGCCCTTCGTCACCGGCAAACCGGGCGGCCTGGGTCTTGGCGTGTACCTGGCGCGGGCGGTCATCGAGCGGCTCGGCGGCAGCCTTGCCATCACCCCGCGCGAGGGCGGCGGCACGCTGGCCCGCGTGTGTGTGCCGCTGACTGCGCTTGTGGCCTGACATGACCGGCGAGGCGAGCGCGCCACAGGCCAGCCTGCTGCTGGTGGACGACGACCCGGCGTTCGGCCGCGTACTGGCGACGGCGCTCGGTCGGCGCGGCTTTACCGTCACGCTGGCCGCCAGCGTGACCGAAGCCCGCGCGCTGCTGCCCGGGCTGGTCGTCACGCATGCCGTGCTCGATCTGCGCCTGCCGGACGGCAGCGGGCTCGACCTGATTCCCCTGCTGCGCGAGCACCATCCGCAGGCGCGCGTGGTGGTGCTGAGCGGCTACGCGAGCATCCCGACCGCCATCGACGCCATCAAGCTCGGCGCCACCTACTACCTGGCAAAGCCCGTGGACGCCGATGCCGTGGTGCGCGCCTTCGACGGTGGCGACAACGCCCCGCCATCCCCGGCTCCCGCACCGGCGCAGCCACCCTCGGTGCGGCGCGTGGAGTGGGAACACATCCAGCGCGTGCTCAAGGACTGCGAGGGCAACATCTCCGCCGCCGCCCGGGCCCTGCGCATGCACCGCCGCACCCTGCAACGCAAGCTCGGCAAGCGCAGCGGGAGCCTGTAGACACGCGCCGGCGCCGCCTTGTTCACTCGACGATCTTGATCGCCTGCCCGGGCGCCGGCTCGCCGGTCGGGTAGCTCGCGTTCAACAGCCGCAGTTGGGCCTCGGCGTTGCCGGTCAGGCGCGAGGCGGTGGCGAGCTTGGCGTAGGTGTCGCCGGCGGCGGCGGTCCGCAGGCGCAGGTGCCGGGGCTCGGCCAGCGGCTTCTCATCCTCGCGCAGCGGGTGGAAGGACAGCGCCGTCTGGCGCAGGGCATCGCTGATCGCCTGCGGGTCCGCGCCGTCCAGCGCCACGCTGGCCAGGATGTAGGCCTGATTCCGGTGAAAGATGACGCTCACCCGGCCCGGGCGGCCCTGAATCTTGATCGGCGCGGTGTAGCCGGGCAGGCCGGCGGGGCTGATGTCCTCACCCGACGGGTTCCGGACTCCCAGGCGGCGGATCATGAACTCGCGTGGACTCTCGCGCTGGTTCAGGTCCTGACTGCTGAGCTGCGCCTGCGCCTTGCCGCCGGGGGCGATGGCGAGCAGGCGGTCGGGGCGGTTGTCGAGTCTCCAGCCGGGCGGGAATTCCAGCGCGAAGTCGAGATCGCGATGGTAGAAGCGGTTCTCGCGCCGGATGCCCTGCGCGGCGCTGTCGCCGTAGACCAGGCCGTCGATGTGCTTCAGATACGCGTCGCGGCCATCCGGTGACGGCCTGTCGGGCGCCAGGAACGAGGCCTTGGTGAGCACTTCCTTCAGCCGCGTGTCCTCGTCCGGGTGGCTGGCGAACAGGCCGTGGTAGGTCTGCGGCTGGCGGCCCTCGGCCTTGGCCTGCGCGGTGGCGTAGTCGCCCTGCGCCTTGAGCGCGCGCAACACGCCGAGGATGGCCTGTGGGTCGTAGCCGGTGCGCGCCAGGTATTCGGCGCCGAGGCTGTCGGATTCGAGTTCATGCTCGCGGCCGTAGCCGCTCAGCATGGCCTGCCCCAGCACGCCCATGACGTTCTGCGCCACGTTGCTGCCCATGCCGGGCACGAAGATGCCGCCCAGCGTCATGCCGAACTGCGCGGCCGTCGCCGCGGTGTACTGGCGCACGGCGTGGCGGGCGGTGACGTGGCCGATCTCGTGCCCCAGTACGCCGGCCAGCTCGGCCTCGCTGTTCATGTAGGCCAGCAGGCCGCGGGTGATGTAGATGTACCCACCCGGCAGGGCGAAGGCGTTGACCTCGGTCGAGTCCACCACGGTGAAGCGGTAGACGAGGTTCGGGCGGTGGCTGACCGCCGCCAGCTTCTCGCCCACGCCCTGCACGTAGGCTTGCAGCGCATCGTCCTCGTACCTGCCGTAAGCCTGCAGCACCTTGGGGGCCATCTCGCGGCCGATGCTGATTTCCTGCTGCTCGGACATCAGCGCCATCTCGCGCTGACCGCTGACCGGGTTGGTGGCGCAGGCAGCGAGTACCACACTCAGGGCGGCGACGAGTAGCGATGCACGCATGACGCTCACTTGGACAACTCGATTTGCGAGGGGTGCCACAGGCGCAGCTGCGGGCGGCCGTTGCGGGACTGGATTTTGCCGCGCGCGAGGACGGTGCGCCCACGCCAGGCGAGGTGATCGGCCGGTGTGAAGGCGGACCAGTCGGCGCGCGCGATGCGCAGTTGCACCCGTTGGTCGAGCTTCAGCAGTACCCAGTCGCCGCGGCGCTGGGCGCTGGTCACCTGCCCGCGCAGCAGATGGTAATTGCCATCCGCGGGCGCCGAGACGGCCGGCCGCGGGCTGTAGGCCGGCAATGCCCACACACCGCGCCGGGCGGCGCGGGCCTCGCGCTCGGCCGACACGAGGCAGTCGGCCAGCGCCACGTTGGGCGGCAGGATGAAGGTGACCGCCAGGCCTTCGCGCAGCAGGGTTTCCTCGACGTTCACGCCATCCGGCCGAAAGGCGTGCGCCAGCTCGCGCCCGTAGCGGTCACGGGCCTGCCGGTCGCGCGCGAGGCGCACCGGACCACCCTTGGGCAGCAGGCTTTGCGTGCGCGCCAGGGCGCGTTTCGCCAGCGGCTGCGGCGCGCCACGGCGGTAGTTCATCTCTGGCGTGTCGATGCCGAGCAGACGCACGCGCCGGCCATCGGTCAGGCGCAGCGTGTCGCCGTCGTAATGGCCCGCGACGCTGGCCAGCGCAGTGGGAGCGGGCGGGCGGCATGCTGCCCGGGTCTCGCCCGACCACAGCAGCGCCACCAGAAACGCAAAAGGCGCCAGAAGGCGCCCTTTGCTGTGCAGGCCGGCGAACCGGCCCGGCATCAAGCCCGGCCGTAGCGGCGGTTGAAGCGCTCCACGCGGCCGCGGCGGTCACCGACCTTCTGCTTGCCGGTGTAGAAGGGATGGCAGCTGGAGCACACGTCGACCTGCAACTGCGGCTTGCCCAGCGCGGAGCGGGTCTCGAAGCTGCTGCCGCAGCTGCAAGTGACGGTGACGGCTTCGTACTTGGGATGGATGTCGGCTTTCATGGCGCTTTCAAACAAAATCGGTAGGGCGCTCGGCGGGGCGCGCAGGATAGGGGAAAGCGCCCCGCCTGGCAAGCCTCAAAGCAGGTGCTTGACCGCGTCCCGCTCCTCGAACAGCTCCTTGGCGGTGGCGTCCATGCGCGCGCGGCTGAAGTCGCTCACCGGCAGGTTCTGCACGATCTGGTAAACCCCGTCGCGGCAGGTGACCGGATACGAGTAGATGATGCCTTCGGCGATGCCGTAGCTGCCGTCGCTCGGGATGGCCATGCTGACCCAGTCACCGTCGGTGGTGCCGAGCGCCCAGGTGCGCATGTGGTCGATGGCGGCCGAGGCGGCCGAGGCGGCACTCGACGCACCCCGCGCGGCGATGATGGCGGCACCACGCTGCTGCACGGTGGGGATGAAGTCGCTCTCCAGCCAGGCCTGCTCGACCAGCTCTGGCGCCGGGCGGCCGCCTACCAGCGCGTGGGTGATGTCGGGGTACTGCGTGGACGAATGGTTGCCCCACACCGTCATGCGGCGGATGGCCGGCACCGACGATCCCGTCTTGGCGGCCAGCTGGCTGATGGCGCGGTTGTGGTCCAGGCGCATCATGGCGGTGAACTGGCGCGGGTCCAGATCCGGCGCGCTGCGGCTGGCGATGAGCGCATTGGTGTTGGCCGGGTTGCCGACCACCAGCACCTTGACGCCACGGCTGGCGTGGTCGTTCAGGGCCTTGCCCTGCACGGTAAAGATGGCGCCGTTGGCCTCCAGCAGGTCCTTGCGCTCCATGCCGGGGCCGCGCGGGCGGGCGCCCACCAGGATGGCGTAGTCGGCGTCCTTGAAGCCGACGTTCACGTCATCGGTGGCGACGATGTCCGCCAGCAGCGGGAAGGCGCAGTCGCGCAGTTCCATGACCACGCCTTCGAGCGCCTTGAGCGCCGGGGTCACCTCGATCATCTGCAGGATGACCGGCTGGTCCGGGCCGAGCATGTCGCCGGCGGCGATGCGGAACAGCAGCGCGTAGCCGATCTGGCCGGCACAACCGGTAACGGCGATTCGAACGGGCGTCTTCACGGGGCAAATCCTCGGGCAGTCACAAACGGAAACAGGTCACGCCTTCATGGAGGCGAAGAACTCGGCGTTGCTCTTGGTGTTCTTGAGGCGTTCCAGCAGGAATTCCATGGCCGCCACCTCGTCCATGGAGGCCAGCAGACGGCGCAGGATCCATACCTTCTGCACCTCGTCCGGCTTCATCAGCAGCTCCTCGCGGCGGGTGCCGGAGCGGTTGATGTTGATGGCCGGGAAGATGCGCCGCTCGGCGATCTTGCGCTCGAGGTGCACTTCCATGTTGCCGGTGCCCTTGAACTCCTCGTAGATCACGTCGTCCATGCGCGAGCCGGTCTCGACCAGCGTGGTGGCGATGATGGTGAGGCTGCCGCCTTCCTCGATGTTGCGCGCGGCGCCGAAGAACTTCTTGGGCTTGTCGAGCGCATGCGCGTCGACGCCGCCGGTCAGCACCTTGCCGGAGGACGGGATGACGGTGTTGTAGGCGCGCGCGAGACGGGTGATGGAATCGAGCAGGATCACCACGTCGCGCTTGTGCTCGACCAGCCGCTTGGCCTTCTCGATCACCATGTCGGCCACCTGCACGTGGCGCGTGGCGGCTTCGTCGAAGGTGCTGGCGATGACCTCGCCGCGCACCGTGCGGCGCATTTCGGTGACCTCCTCCGGGCGCTCGTCGATGAGCAGCACCATGAGGTAGATGTCCGGGTGATTGGCCGTGATCGAGTGCGCGATGGACTGCAGCATCATGGTCTTGCCGGCCTTGGGCGGCGACACGATGAGGCCGCGCTGGCCCTTGCCGATCGGCGCCGCCATGTCGATGATGCGCGGCGTGATGTCCTCGGTGGTGCCGTTGCCGCGCTCGAGCGTGAAGCGCTCGTCGGCGAACAGCGGCGTCAGGTTCTCGAACAGGATCTTGTTGCGGGCCGCTTCCAGCGGCTCGAAGTTCAGCTCGTCGATCTTCAGCAGCGCGAAGTAGCGCTCGCCGTCCTTGGGCGGGCGAATCTTGCCGGAGATGGTGTCGCCGGTGCGCAGGCCGAAGCGGCGAATCTGGCTCGGCGAGACGTAGATGTCGTCCAGGCTCGCGAGGTACGAGTTGGTGTTCGAGCGCAGGAAGCCGTAGCCGTCCGGCAGCATTTCCATCACGCCCTCGCCGAAGATGTCCTCACCCTTGCGGGCGTGGGCCTTGAGCAGGGCGAAGATGATTTCTTCCTTGCGTTGGCGGGCCGAGCCCTCGAGGCGGGCCTCCTGGGCCATGGCCACCAGTTCGGCCACCGGCGTTTGCTTCAGCGCGGTCAGATTCATGGATAGGTGCTTGTTGCGCGGGGCGCCGCAGTGGCGATGGGGCGGCGCGGTTGACGAGGCAGTCCGGGGGACGGACCGGGAAAGGAAAGGCTGTCGAACGGTTGCTTTGGTGGTGAACGCGCCAGGTCGACCCTGACGTCATCAATCATTCATTCAAAGATTCGCCCGGCGCGACGCAAGGCCGGGACTGTGGGGGCCGGGCAACCCGGGCAGCCGACGTTCACCGTATCGGCGCGGGCCGCACCCCCTTGGAGCACGGGATCAGAGATTGCTGTCCAGCCAGGCGGCGAGCTGTGACTTCGACAGGGCACCGACCTTGGTCGCCTCGACGTTGCCGCCCTTGAACAGCATCAGCGTCGGAATGCCACGGATGCCATAGCGCGGCGGCGTCTTGGGGTTCTCGTCCACGTTCAGCTTGGCCACCGTCAGGCGCCCGGCGTATTCCTTGCCGACCTCGTCCAGCACCGGCGCGATCATCTTGCACGGCCCGCACCACTCGGCCCAGTAATCGACCAACACCGGGCCCGGGGCCTGCAAGACGTCCTGCTCGAAGGAGTCGTCCGTGATGTGTTTGACGTGTTCGCTCATGGATATCGGTATGACGGTTGGAAGGCAGGTCGATCGGGGCTGCGGCGTTGCGCCAAGCCGATGGGAACGACAGGAAGGGTCTGTCGCATTCTAGTCGCCGCGAAAGCCAAGTCAACACGCGGCGTTCTGGCGTCGGTCGAGCAGGCGGTACTGCAGGGCTTCAGCCAAGTGCGGCATTTCCAGCGCGTCGCCGCCGGCCAGGTCGGCGCAGGTGCGGGCAATCCGCAGCACGCGGTGCGTGGCGCGGGCGGACAGACCCAGCGCGCGGATGGCGCGAGCGACGAATTGCTGCTGCGGCTCGGTCAGGCGCGCATGGCGGCGCAGGCCCGCGGCATCGAGCCGCGAATTGAGGCAACCCGCACGCGCCAGCTGGCGTTGCTGGGCCGCCTGCACGCGCTCGCGCACCGCCGTCGATGACTCGCCCCCGGCATGGTCCTGCGCCAGCAGCAGCTCGTGCGCCACCGGCGGCAGCTCGACGTGCAGGTCGATCCGATCGAGCAGCGGGCCGGACAGGCGCCCTCGATAACGGCGGACCTGCTCAGGCGTGCAGCGACAGCGGCCGGCAGGATCGCCGAGATAACCGCAGGGGCAGGGGTTCATCGCCGCCACCAGTTGAAAGCGCGCCGGAAACTCCGCCTGCAGCGCCGCCCGGGCGATGCTGATGTGGCCGGACTCCAGCGGCTCGCGCAGCACCTCGAGCACCTGGCGGTCGAACTCGGGCAGTTCGTCCAGGAACAGCACGCCGTTGTGGGCCAGCGAAATTTCGCCCGGCCGTGGCGTGGTGCCGCCACCCGCAAGCGCCGCGGCCGACGCCGTGTGATGCGGCGCGCGCACCGGCCGCCGGGCCCATTCGCGCACGTCGAAGCCACCAGTACTGATCGACTGCACGGCGGCCGTTTCGAGCGCTTCCTGCTGCGTGAGCGGCGGCAGAATACCGGGCAAACGCGTCGCCAACATGGTCTTGCCGGCCCCGGGCGGCCCCAGCATGAGCAGGCTGTGGCCACCGGCGGCGGCAATTTCGAGCGCACGGCGAGCGGCTGGCTGGCCGCGCACGTCGGCGAGATCGGGAGCATCGGCCAGCCCAGAGGGCACCGCGCTCTGGGCGACCGCGAGCGGCACGGCACCCGTCAAATGGCCGCACACCGCCAGCAGATTCTCGGCGCCGTAGGCGGTGAGATCGGGCGCCAGGGCGGCTTCCGCGGCGTTGGCCTGCGGCAGGATCAGTCGCGCACCGCCGCGCTGCGCCTGCAGCGCGACCGGCAGCACGCCGCGCACCGGGCGCAGCTCGCCGCCAAGGCCAAGTTCGCCGATGAATTCGAAGCCGTGCAGGCTGTCGGCCGGCAGTTGGCCGGAGGCGGCCAGGATGGCCAACGCAATACCGAGGTCGAAACGCCCGCCTTCCTTGGGCAGATCGGCCGGCGCGAGGTTGATGGTGACGCGCCGTGCCGGAAATTCGAAACCGCTGTTGATGAGGGCGCTGCGCACCCGGTCGCGCGCCTCGCGCACGGCGGTTTCGGGCAGACCGACGATGGCAAGCGCCGGGAGACCCCCGGTCAGGTGGGCCTCGATGGTGACCGGCGGTGCGTCGATACCAAACTGGGCGCGGCTGTGCAGTGTCGCCAGGGACATGCGCGCCGCCGCTTCAATCCGCCGCGGCGTTCAGGCGCTGGATCAGCGCATCCATCTGCGCCTGCAGGGTGGCGAGGCGCTGACGCGCGTCGTCGAGCAAGGCACGCTGCACCTCGAACTCCTCGCGGCTCGGCAATCCGACCTGTTGACTCAATCGTTGCACCGCAACGGTGCGAAGACCGTCCAACTCGCTCGCGAGACCGCGCAACCACTGCAACGGCACGGCGGCCGCGGAATTCGTCATCTGTTCACTCCCTGACGCACGGGGGCGATTGGCGCGCTGATCTGGGTCTGGCGCTTCGGCCGTGCGCACCAACACTGTGCGATTTGACCTCGGCAACCCCGGCGAACCGCCTGCCCTTCAGCGCGATCGACTATAACCCATTGCCTGGGCGTGCCCTTGGCACACGCCGTGCTTAGCCCGCCCTACTGGTACACGCCGGTTGGGTCCGCGGCCTCCTTCAAACGGGGCAAGCGGTTGATGTTGCGGTGCCGGGGTGGATCGGTGCGTGGTTCACCTGCGGTGTCGTTCAGTCCGAGGAGTACTGCAATGAAGATGGTCTGTGCGGTGATCAAGCCGTTCAAGCTCGACGACGTACGCGAGGCCCTGTCGGGCGTCGGCGTGCAAGGCATCACGGTAACCGAGGTGAAGGGGTTCGGCCGCCAGAAAGGGCACACCGAGCTCTACCGCGGCGCCGAGTATGTGGTGGATTTCCTGCCCAAGGTGAAGATCGAGGTCGCGGTCGACGAAGCCGACGTCGACCGCGTGATCGAGGCGATCAGCAACTCCGCCAACACCGGCAAGATCGGTGACGGCAAGATTTTCGTCTACGACCTGGGGCAGGTCATCCGCATCCGCACCGGCGAAACCGGCGCGGACGCCCTGTAGCGCGGGTTGCGCCCCGTGGCTGAAGAATCCGTAATCCTAGGGAGTCAATCGATGAAAACCCTGATGCGACGCGGCGCTGCCGCGCTGGCAACCGCTGGGCTGTGCCTGCCCGCCCTGGCCCTCGCCGAAGAATCGGCGCCGACGCTGGACTCCGGCGACACCGCCTGGATGCTGACCTCGACCGCGCTGGTGCTGTTCATGACCATCCCGGGTCTGGCGCTGTTCTACGGCGGCCTGGTGCGCAGCAAGAATGTGCTGTCGGTGCTGATGCAGTGCTTTGCCATCACCGGGCTGATCACCGTGCTGTGGACCATTTATGGCTACAGCCTGGCCTTTGACACGACCGGCATGCAGGCTGGCGTTACCAACTTCAGCAGCTTCGTCGGCGGCCTCGACAAGGCCTTCCTGGCCGGACTCACGGTCGACAGCCTGACCATGACCATCCCGGAATCGGTCTTCATGACCTTCCAGATGACGTTCGCCATCATCACCCCGGCGCTGATCGTCGGCGCCTTCGCCGAGCGCATGAAGTTCTCCGCCATGCTGTGGTTCATGGCGCTGTGGTTCACCATCGTCTACGCGCCGACCGCGCACATGGTGTGGAGCGGCGACGGCGGCCTGATGTGGGACTGGGGCGTGCTGGACTTCGCCGGCGGCACCGTGGTGCACATCAACGCCGGCATTGCCGGCCTGGTGGCCTGTCTGGTGCTGGGCCCACGCAAGGGCTACCCGACCACCGCCATGCCGCCGCACAACCTCGGCTACACGCTGATCGGCGCGTCCATGCTGTGGGTCGGCTGGTTCGGCTTCAACGCCGGCAGCGCGGTGGCCGCCAACGGCACCGCCGGCATGGCCATGGCGGTGACGCAGATCGCCACCGCCGCCGCGGCGCTCGGCTGGATGTTCATCGAGTGGATCAGCCACGGCAAACCAAGCGTGCTGGGCATTGCCTCCGGCGCCGTCGCCGGTCTGGTGGCCATCACGCCGGCGTCCGGCTTCGTCGGCCCGATGGGCGCGCTGGTCATTGGCGCCGCGTCCGGGGTGCTGTGCTTCCTGGCCGCCACCAGGATGAAGCGCGCCTTCGGTTACGACGACTCGCTCGACGTGTTCGGCGTGCACGGCGTCGGCGGCATCATCGGCGCCATCCTGACCGGCGTGTTCGCAGCGGCGAGCCTGGGCGGCGTCAAGACGGAGTTCGACATGGCCGCCCAGCTGTGGATCCAGACCAAGGGCGTGCTGGTGACGGTGGTGTTCAGCGGCGTCGCCAGCTATGTGATCCTCAAGGTCATCGACCTGGTGATCGGCCTGCGCGCCACGCCGGAGCAGGAAACCGAAGGCCTCGACCTCGCCCTGCACGACGAGCGCGGCTACAACCTCTGACCGCCCTCCCGGGGAAGGCCGACCCGACCTTCCCCGGCGTTCCCCAAAAAGGCGGGAAGACAAACGGTCTTCCCGCCTTTTTTCGTTCTTGGCGCGCGCCCGGGCGCCTTGTGGGCCGTGTGTAAAATGGCGCCGCTTGCTGGCGTAGCTCAGTTGGTAGAGCAGCTGATTTGTAATCAGCAGGTCGCGGGTTCGAAGCCTGCCGCCAGCACCATATACTTCAATGTGTTAGATCGAATAAAGGCCTGGGTTTCGGCTTCAAAAACGGTCTGCGGTGACCCCTGCGGTGACCTTTGAACAAACGCGGCGCCGGGTGGTTGTGGCCGTAGTGCCGCGACCGGGGCATAAGGCGGGTTTTCCTTGGGCGCTCGAACCGCGCCGCTCAAAGGTTCTCCTTTTTACGCTTTAGATATATACCTTCCGTCCTGAGCGATCAGAACGGTTTTCAGCCTCGACTCTTATCTGATTTCCCCCCACTGGCGCGCGCCCCCCGCCGGGGGCGCTTGCCCTCCCACGTCGCGACGTGGTGCACGTTCATACAGTGCATCGCCCTATTCGAGCGGATTCAAGATCAGCGCCCGATTCAGGCGCCGAGACCGCCTGAAAGGCCGCGCTTGGACCCGGAATGCCATTGTCTGGTGCTGGTTCTGCTGGTGGTGCTGGGCAGCGGGGCGCCAGAAGCGATCAGGCGGCCAGCTCGGCCTTGAGGCGCTGCACGGTGGACACGCCCACGCCGTGCGCCTTGGCGATCTTGTGCAGGCCGGCGCCACCGGCGCGCAGGGCGGCGGTGATGGCGGCGGCGGTGTCGGCGTCGATGGTCGGCCGGCCAAGGCGCTTGCCTTGCGCCCTGGCGCGGCTCAGGCCGGCGTGGACGCGCTCGCGGATCATGGCCCGCTCGAACTCCGCGAAGACGCCCATCATCTGGAACAGCGCCTTGCCGGCCGGCGTGGTGGTGTCGATGCCCTGCTGGTGCAGGTACAGGTCGACGCCGAGCTGGTGAACCTCGTCCAGAAAGCCCACCAAGTGCTGCAAGGAACGGCCGAGCCGGTCCACCGACCAGGCGGCGATGACGTCGAAGCGGCGCCGGGCGGCGTCTTTCAGCAGGCGGTCGAAGGCCGGGCGCTGGTCGCGCCCCTTGGCGCCGGAAATTCCGGCATCTTCGTAGACCTCGACGATCTGCCACCCTGCCCGCTCGGCCACGGCTTCCAGCTCGCGGCGCTGGTTCAAGGTGGTCTGGCCATCGGTGGAAACGCGCAGGTACAGTGCGGCACGCTTGGCGGTCATGGTCGGTTCCTCGACGCGGTGAAGGTGGCGGCATTATACCGAAAACGGCTGGTTTCGGTATAGGCTAAAACTGCCTTCGGCGCGACGCGGTCATGCGGGTTTCCGGGCAGCGCTGCGGTGGGGTTTTCGGTATAGGGGCAGAACGGGCCGGCGCGGGGTCCGGGCGGCGCGAATGAAGGGCGCGATGCGATGGCCGCCAAGGCGCCGCTGGTGGCGTCGGTGGTGCTGACCGGTACGGACGGCCGTTCCAGTTCCAGACCGATGACGGGCAGGCGGTGCCCGGCGGGGTAACGGTGCAGCCGGACGGCTACGGGCCGGACGTGGGCCGGGATCAGTACGGCCGGCCGGTGC
Source organism: Pseudomonadota bacterium (assembly GCA_049322795.1). Taxonomy (GTDB): domain Bacteria; phylum Pseudomonadota; class Gammaproteobacteria; order Immundisolibacterales; family Immundisolibacteraceae; genus Immundisolibacter. Next base: position 184,715 of record JBMOQH010000016.1, read on the forward strand.
GGGCGGTCGATCCGACCACGGACCGGGCGCTTGCGCGGCGGCGGGGCGGGGCGTGGTGCGGGCTGCGCGGCGCGCGGTGGCGCGGGCGGACGCCGGGCGGGCGCCGGGCGGGCGCGCCACCCCCACCCCCCCGCGCGGCGCTGCGCCCGTAGTTATCCACCCCCACGGGCCGATTTTTGATTTTTTGAAACCGACCGCTCAGGCCTCCGGGGCGGGCGGCGCTTGGTCGGCGGTTCGAGGTGGCCTTCTTTCTGGTGCGGGTTTGAGCGCCGCAGGCGCGGTCCGGGGGCATCGGGGGCGCCGACGGGCGCGGCCTGCCCATTCGGCCCGGGGCGGGCCTCCCACGGGACTACGCCGTCCCGCTCAGGCAGCCGGGGCGGTCGGCGCTTGGCCGGCGCGGTGGATCGCTTGCACCCGCCTTGCCATGGCCTTCAACGCCGAGATCAGGCGGCCGGCGATGCCCAGCATGTAGACCCGATCGACGGCCACGGCCGCCGCGTGATCGGCGCAGCGCTCGATGCCTTCGACATGCCGGATGACGACGGCCAGCTGGCGGTCGATGGCCTGACGGTCGGCGTCCGACAGGGCCTCTTCGGGCAGGCGCTGCCACAGGCCGATGCAGTACTCGATGTCGGCGGCTTCGATGCGCACGGTTGCCGCGAGGCTGTACATCCACCGCGCCGCCACGGGCTGCGCCGTGCCCGCCAGCACGGCGCGCAGCGTCTCGGCGTGACCGGCGGCGTGCTCGATGCTGAGGTTGATGCTGTCCAGGCAGCTCAAGGCGCTCACCGTCGGGCAGGCCGGGTGCCGGGTGATTTTGTCAGTGGCCATGTGGGGTCTTCTCTTGTGGGCCACGCGGCGGCGCGGCGGCGAAAGGGGATTCGTTGCTATCGCGGGGTTCGAAATGCCGGCATGGCAGGGCGTCTTCCTGGCGCTCGGTCCGGTCACCGCGAACCCGGCGCGGCGGTAGGTTCTGGTAGGTGCAATGCCCCGTCCAAACCTCGACACGCGGGCGAGTGCGGCCTTGCTCGCGCATCCACTGGTGCGACACGGCCCGCCAGTGCAGGCAAGTTCCACAGCACGCCTCACCCGATTTGCGCATTGCGCGAACGCGGTTTCGAAGTTCAAGCTCGGCGAGCTTCTCATTGGACAAGGCCTCGATCGCTCGAAGGGCCGCCAGTACCACCAGATCGGACGAACTGATGTTGGACATATGGAAACCTCATGCGTTAAGGGATGCGACCACGGCGTCGATGCCGCCGTCGCCGGGGTCGGGCAGGCCGAACCGCGCCAGCGTGCGGCGCAGGGCGCCGGCTTCGGCTTCGGCGCGTGGCAGGCCGGCTTCGTATTCGAAAACGGCCGCCCTTTCGTCGAAAAACTCCCGCACGGCCTGCGGATCGGGCGGCGGTGCCAGCGCCGCCAGCAGCGCGGCGCGGTGGGCGCGGATCAGGGCGGCCAGCTCGGCCGTGACGGCGGCCGCCGGGCCGGCACGCAGGGCGCCGTCGGGGCCGCGGGTCAGGCGGACGCCGTGGGCGGAGAGAGTTGTGAAGATTTGTTCATTGTTCAAAAGATCACCTCGTCGGGTTGCGGGGGGAGCGGCCGAATCGTGATCCAGCGCCCCTTGGCATCGCGGTGTTCGAATACCTCGACGCCAAGCTGGCGCAGCGGTGCACTCAAGCGGCGGAGTGAGTCGGTCAGGCCACGCGGAGAACGCGGCCATGCCTGGGAGCGGGGCGCCCAGTCTGGGGCGGCGTGTTCGAGTGCCGGCATCAGCGCCGCGGCGATGTAGGTGCAGCCGGTCGGGTTTTGGCGCAGCAGCGCCAGCACGGCCACGCCGACCGGTGAAGCGTCGACGGAGTTCTCGGCGGCGGCCTCGATGTTGGCGCGGTAGGCGACTAGGAACGCTCCCGCCGGCCAGCCGAGCGCCGGTTCGGCGCCCGCGACCCATGCCGCGAAATCCGCCATGCGAGGAAGGTCTGCCGGCGCCACGGGGTGCCGCAACGCGACGGCGGCGGCGTCCAGCAGCGCGCCCAGAATGCGCGGGCGGGCGGCCTCGAATGCCCTCCAGAAGTCGGCCTCGCGGCGGCGGCGCTCGGCGGGGATGCGCGGCAGGTTCACAATCAGGGAGCGGTCGGCGAGGTCGGGGCGCGTGCTGATCGCGTCGATGCCGTTCAACAGCGCCGGGCGGCAAAGGTGCAGCTGGATTTCGTCGAGGTCTGAGTACAGCCGTCTCTTGCTGATTCCGGCGCCCGTCGCGATGCGACACAAAAAATCGGACGCCTCAGCGGTCAGACCTGACAAATTGTCCAGCGCCATCACAAAGGAGCCAGCCGCCGCGATGGCCCAATCGTCTGCACTGCGCGGCGGCGCCTTCAGCGGCACGTCGGCCGGATCAACCAGGGCGCGCAGCACGCGGGCCGCCGTCGACTTGCCGGCGCCCTGCTCGGCTTGCAGCACCGCGACTGGAAACGGCCCGCGCCCGCCGAGCGCCGCCAGCAACCAGCCGACTACGAGCACGAAGTCGGCTTCGCCCACGTTCAGGAACTGGCGCAGCTCGGCCACGCTGCCGCCGCGCTGCGGCTCGGGCAGGGCGGCCATGCCCGAGCGCCGCACGAAGGGCACCGGTGCACGGTCGAGAACGCGCCAGCCGGCGCCAGTGACTTCCACCACGCGCCAGCGCTCATCCGCGAGGTCGAGCAGCACGCGGTCGCCGAGCCGCGCCACGCGCAAATGCACCGCGCGCTGCGGGCCGTCGAATCGGGCGCGGGCGTCCAGCGTGGCCAGTACGTCGCGCAGGGTCTGCGCCGGCAGTCCGCGCCCCGTCGCCCGAAGGTAGCGGCGCTGCACCTCGTCGGCGCCGGCGCGTGAGTTGATGGGCCAGACCTCGCGGCAGCCGCCGAGTTCGGCGGTGTAGTGGCCCGTGCCGGCGTCGTCATGAAACAGGTCAACGTCAACCGTGAGCGCCAGCGCGACGTCAAGCGCTGACGGGCGCCGGCCTGCGGGTGCATCGTCGCCGTCGTCGCCCGCCTGGCGGTCTGCGGTGACCGGCGCCGCGGCGGCTGAGCTGACGGGGTCGAAAGTGGGGGCGGGCTCGGCCTCCGGCGGCGCGGTGAGCTGGCGGCGCACGGCGTCCAAGCCATCGCGGCGGCGCACGTCGTCAAAGTCGGCGCCGCTCATGCGCCGCGCTCTGGCGCGAACACCGGGACCACCACTCGCGCGGCGGACGCGGCGGCGGCCTTGGCGGCGGCAGCGCGTCCGGCTTCATCGGCGTCGGCGGCGATAACGATCTCGGCCGCCGGCCAGCGCTCGCGCACGGCGAGGGCGGCGGCTTCAAGGTTGCCCGCCGAGAAAGCGGCCAAGGTCGGGTCGCCGGTGGCGATGGCGACGGTCACCGCGGTGGCGACACCCTCGGCGATGAAAATCATCCCGCCGTGCAGCGGCGCCGGGCGGTGCGTCCACCAGCCGCAGCCCGCGGTTTGCGTTCCTCGGCTGAAGCGCTTGGCGCCATCGGCCGTGATGATCTGCACACCGCGGACCACGTCGTCGGCGATGCGGCGCACGGGCACCAGCAGGGCATTCCCGTCTTGCCGGATGTCGACGTCTGGCGGCAACGCGAGGCCCTTTCGGGCAAGGTAGCCGTGCCCCGAGTTGACCGGATCGGCGCCGGCGAGGCGCTGGCGGGCATCGAGCGCGGCCTTGTCGGCACGGCGTTGACGCTCGGCCCGCTCGGCGGCATCGCGGGCTTCACGGTCGGCCCGCTGGCGGGCGACTTCGGCGGCGGTGGGCGGCGGTGGCCGGGGCGCGGCCGGGTCTGGTCGCCAGCCGTGTTCCTTGGCCATGAAAAAAAGCGTGCCCGGGCCGATGGCGCCATCGGTGCGCAAGCCGCGCCACACGTCGCGAAAGTCGCGTTCGCAGAAATTGGCGCCGGTTGCGCTCCAATCGCGCGCGGCGGCTTCCGACAGTCCGGCGGCCTTGGCGGCCATCAGCACGCGAACCCACGCATTCCGGTCGAGGTCGGCCGGGATCGCGTGCAGCGCGTCCAGGGCGCGGGCGATGTCGTCGGCCGGGCGGGTGTTTTCTCGCATGGGCCGCGTCAGCGCGGCGCCGGCGTTGCTGGCCGCCTGGCGCAAACGGCCGGCTCGAGCGCCGCTTCGTGCTCTTCGATGTCGATCAATCGCCAGCGGGTGGTGTTCGGACCGAGCCTCACCGGCGCCGGTAGGCGTCCTTCCGACACCCAGCGCCAGACGGTCGGTCGAATGACGCCGTAGCGGGCGGCAAGTTCCTTGTCTGACAAAAAGGCTTTTTCGTTCATGGCGTCCCTCAGCCGTGTGCGTTGTGACGCGGCTGACGATCAACCCGAACGGCCGACCGAATCAAAGTCACCGAAATTCACGCGCGACCAATGGCGCGAATAGCGGGTGGCCGGGTCCGGCGCGACGATGATTCAGGCGCCGACCGGGCGGTGCTGCTGCCCGGGCGATGACGAAATGACGGAAGCGATGACGCGCGATGACAGAACGCCAGACCGTTCCGTCATCGCCAAGCCATTGATTCATTGGACGAATGACGCAATGACGCAAATGACGCAAATTTCGGGGTTTGCGGTGAAGACTCGCCGCCGCTGTCCGCTCGGGGTTCGATGACGGAAGCGATGACGGACGATGACAGAACGCCAGACCGTTCCGTCATCGCCAAGCTATTGATTTATCGGACGAATGACGCAATGACGCAAATGACGCAAATTTTGGGGTTTGTGGTGGAGACTCGCCGCCGCTGTCCGCTCGGGGTTCGGCGCCACACACAGGCCGAGGGCGTAGCGGTCAGGCGCTGAGCAGGGGACGCCGTCCGGTTTCCGTCTGGAACATGTCATCCCAAGCGATCAGGCACAGCACCGCCAGCAGCTCGGCAAGGAACCATCGCCGCAAGGATGGCAGGCCGCGTTGCGCGTCACCGAACCACGCCTTGCGAAGGGAACTTTTGTATTTGCCGTCGGCCTGCCGCAGGTGCGGCGTGTTCGACACGCCGCGGTCGTTGGCGGCGAGAGCATCAAGCGCGGCGCCGACGTCCCACAGAACTTCCCACGGGTCTTCAAGAGCGGCCGGGTGGTGCTGATCGCCATCGACGAAGCGGCGCTGAGAAATCTCCCGAGCGGCGGCGATGTCGGTGTCGCTGACGGTGCGACCTGTCGGCCGGCCGCGCCCGCGCCTTTGGTTCGCCTTCGCCTTCAGGGCGTCTAGGCTGGCGGCCGTGGTGGCGGCGTTGTAGCGCGGCGCGACGGCGAGCAGTTCGTCGAGAAATTGAGCGATGGCCGCGGCGGCGTCGGGTTGCTTCGGATTTATCGTGGTGTGTACGAAAACCCATGCTGCGAGCATCAGCGTGTCGGCGTCGGCCAGCGCAAGGCGCCGCAGGCCCCGCCACCATGATTTGTAGCCAAGCTCCGCGGCTGAGGGGCGGGCGACCGGGGCGTCGTCGTCGGCCGGCAATCCGTCTGGCCGGATAGGCGCCCGCTGGGCGTGCAGAGCGCGGCGCAGGCCGAGCATGTGACGCAGGACGGCGACGTCCACCATCGCGGGCGTGCGGGCCTGGGTCGGACCGGGCAGTTCGAGGATGGCCACCGCGGCGGCGGGTTGCCGGCCGCCGCTCAAGAAGGCGTTGATCAGACTGCTGGTGGGTGATGCATGGAAGCCCTGCCGGCGCACCCCGTCGGGCGCGCACTGCGCTTTGCGCGCGGGCGATACCTTGACGGCGCCGACGGGGGCGGGCGACAGCCCGGCAGGGTCTGGCTTGCGGCGGACCGAACGCGCGGCCACGGGTGCGCAGTCCGGCCGCGTCAGGCGGTTTCGTGCGTGATGGCGTCCGCCACCCAGCGGTTCAGGCTCTTGCCGGCCCGCTCGGCCGCCACGGCGGCCTTGCGGTGCAGCTCGGGGTCGATGCGCACCACGAACTGCCCGGAGAACGGCTTGTCTGGCGCCTGCCCCTGCTCTTTGCACAGGGCGAGGTAGTCGTCGACGGACTCCCGAAAGGCACGTTCCAGCGCTTCCACGCTGTCGCCCTCGAAGGTCACTACATCGCGCAGGCCGGCGACGCGGCCGTGAAACACGCGGTCTTCGGCGTCGAACTCGACGATGGCTTCATAGCGCTTGTGCTTCATGCTCATGGCTCGACTCCGGCTTGTTTGAGGTAATCGCGCACGTCCCGCACCAAGTAGCGCTTGGCTTCCTTCTGCGGGTGTGGCCGGTGGAAGACGGCTCGCACCCCTGCCAGCACCACGCGCACCCGTGAGCCGTTGCCCTCGGTCACGTCGGCGCCGAGTGCCACCAGCAGGGATTCGATAGCGGACCATTCGATGCCGGCCGGGGTCGGCTCGGCAAAGATCGCCCGCAAGGTCGCACGGTGGCGGTTGTGCATGGCAATGATACTAGCACGCGGTATCGTTTCCGCGTGGCACGAGCGACGTTCAGCGCCGCAGGGGCACGACGTTGTTCCGCTGGTGTCCGGTGACCAGGCGGTCAATCTCGGCCGCCCACGCGTCCAGCGCCTGGCGCTTTTCGCGGTCGTAGCTGTGGCGGTCGTAGATGCCGCCGACGCTGGTGTCTTTGTGGTTCAGAACCTTGTCGATGATCAGACGGTTGAAGCCGAGAGCCGACAGGCGCGTGCCGACGGTTCGGCGCAGGTCATGAACGTTCGGATGATCCGGCCCAAATAGACGTTCCATGGCCTGCTGAAGACCGAAACCGGTCATCGCGCCAGTGCCACGGGCAGCCGGGAAAAGCCATTCATCGGACCAGCTTTCGGCCAGCGCGGCAGTGACGATCTCGACCGCGGGGTCGGTCAGCGGCACGGTGTGGGCGAGGCGGTTCTTGCTGCGCGCGGCCGGCAGCAGCCAGACGCGGCCGACAAGGTCGATCTCGGCACGGGCGATGCCGACGATCTCGCCCGAGCGGGCACCGGTCAGCAGCAGCAGGCGCAAGGCGCGCAGCGTGGCGGGGTTCATGCGGCCGCGCTCGGCCTGCCACAGCGTGACGATTTCGGCGTCGGTCAGCACGCGCTCGCGCGGTGTCTCGCGGGTCTGGCGGATGTGCGTGACGGGCGAGGTTTCCAGGACGCTGCGCTCGATGGCGAAGTTGAACATCTTCCTCACCACGGCCAGCACGCGGTTTGCCAACACCAGGGCGCCGCGATCCCGCACGCCGTCCAGCAGGGCCACCACGTCGCGCCGGTGCACCGCGTCGAGCTTCAGGCCGCCGATGACTGGCAGCACTTCGCGGTTCAGCAGGCGCTGATCTTCGGCCCATGAGCGCTTGAGCGGCCGGGCGTGGCGCTCGATGTACTCGACGGCGAAGTCGGCCACGGTGGGCATGCGGCGGCGCTCGGCCCGGGCCTGCTGCTGCGCGGCGGCGGGGTCGATGCCGGCGCGCACCTTGGCGGCGGTCTCATGGGCAAGGCGGCGGGCCTCGGCCAGCGGCATGACGGCCGCGTCACCGAGCGCGATCACCCGAACCTTGCCGGCGAGTTTGAAACGGTCAGACGAACGAGCGCTTTCCGCTGGCGAACAGACGAAGGTACAAGCCCGGCGTGCCGTCGTCCTTCACGTCCTGCTGGCGTTCCCCTTGGGCTATCCTGAGGCGCGCGACGGCGGCGGCGGTGAGCTTCACAAGTGCCTCCCTGACGGATCGTCAGCCGCTCGCAGGGCATATCAGTAGGTCGCGCTGCGGTGACCCCTGCGGTGACCTTTCGACAGGATAATCGGCGCGACGGGCTGAGACAAGGCGAGACAATGGAACAGGAATATCATCACCATTTCAGTGCGTTAATCGATCAATCCAGAACTGGATCAGACGGCAAAAAACAGCGTCCTGGGTGATTTGTAATCAGCAGGTCGCGGGTTCGAAGCCTGCCGCCAGCACCAATCCCAAGCTCGTCGACTCCCCCTCGACGCGTTCGCGACGGGCCTCTCGCGGGTTCGGGCGAAGCGTTTCCCGCCAGCATCGGTGCCGCCATGGAACACGACACGACCGATTTCGGCTTCAGCGAGGTGCCGCTCGCCGACAAGGCGCGGCGCGTGCGCGAGGTGTTCGACTCGGTGGCGCCGCGCTACGACGTGATGAACGACCTCATGTCACTTGGCCTGCATCGCGTCTGGAAGCGCTTTGCGGTGGAACTGATCGCCGGCCGGCCGGGTGAACGGATTCTGGACCTCGCCGGCGGCACCGGGGATCTCACCCGCCTGCTGGCGCCGCGGGTGGGGCCGCAGGGCCGCCTGCTGCTGGCGGACATCAACGGCGCCATGCTGGCGCGCGGCCGGGACCGGCTGCTCGACGCCGGGATTGCCGGCAACGTGGATTACCTGCAACTCGACGCCGAGCGCCTGCCCCTGGCCAGCCAGAGCCTGGACGCCGTGATCATCGGTTTCGGCCTGCGCAACGTCACCGACAAACAGGCCGCGCTCGCCGAGATGCACCGCGTGCTCAAGCCCGGCGGCCGGGCGCTGGTGCTGGAATTCTCCCAGCCGGTGCTGGCGCCGCTGAAACCGCTTTACGACGCCTACAGCTTTCAGGTGCTGCCGCGTCTAGGGCGCCTGGTGGCGGGCGATGCCGACAGCTACCGTTATCTGGCCGAATCGATCCGCCGCCACCCGGACCAGGACACCCTGCTCGGCATGCTGCACCTGGCCGGTTTCGGCCGCTGCCAGTATTTCAATCTCACCGGCGGCATCGTGGCGGTGCACCGGGGCTACCGGCTGTGACGGACGCTGCGCCGCACGCGGCGAGCGCGCTGCCGCTGGCGGCGCTTGAAATCGCGCTCAATCGCCTGCTGGCGCTCGACCCGCAGGCGCTGGAGCGCCTGGGCGCGCTGACCGGCAAGGTGGTGGTCATCGAGTTGCCAGCGCTAGGCATGCAGGCGGCGCTCGCGCCGCACGGCGGCGGCGTGCAGTGGCTGTCGCCGGCCCCGGAGCAGGTGGACGTGCGCATCCGCGGCAGCCTGGCCGACCTCCTGCGCGCGCACGGCGGCGGCGATCTTGGCGACCTGCAGGTCGACGGCGACAAGCACCTTGCGAGCGCGTTTGCGACCGCGCTGCGCGGGGCGCGCATCGACTGGCCAGAGCTGACAACCCCGTGGCTGGGCGATCTTGCCGCGCAGCGCGGCGCCCAGGCGCTGACATCACTCACCGGCACCCTGCGCGACGGGGCCGACTCCCTGCTGCGCAGCGGTGCCGAGTTTCTGAGCTACGAGCGCGAGGCGCTGGTCAGCGCCAACGAGTGGGACAGCTTTCGCGCCGAGCTGCGCGAACTGCACGACGCCGTCGGGGCGCTCGAGCGGCGCCTCGCGCTGCTCGCCCTGCGCCTGCAATGACCAGCCTGCCCGGGCTGCTGCGCCTGTGGTGGGTGCTGTTCGTGCTGACGCTCGCCGGCGGCGACGAGATCGTGCTCGGACACCCGCGCCTGCCGGGCGGCCGGCTGCTGCTGCGGCTGCTGCCGTGGCGCTGGCGGCGGCGCCCGCCGCGCGGCGTGCGCCTGCGGGTAGCGCTCGAAAGGCTCGGGCCGATCTTCGTCAAGTTCGGGCAGATCCTGTCCACCCGGCGCGACCTGCTGCCGCCCGACATCGCCGACGAGCTGGTGCGCCTGCAGGATCGCGTGCCGCCGTTTCCGGCCGCGCAGGCGCGGCGCATCATCGAGGACGCCTACGGCCAGCCGCTGAGCACGGTGCTCGGCGAGTTCGACGATGCGCCGCTGGCGTCCGCGTCGATCGCGCAGGTGCACGCCGGGCGCCTGCCAGACGGGCGCGAGGTGGTCATCAAGGTGGTGCGCCCGGGCATCGCGCCGCGCATCCGCCGCGACATCCGGCTCCTCTACATGCTGGCCCGCTTCGCCGAGCGCACGCTGCGCGAGGCGCGCCGCCTGCGGCCGGTGGAGGTGGTGCGCGAGTTCGAGCTGACGCTGCTGGACGAGCTCGACCTCATGCGCGAGGCCGGCAACGCCAGCCAGCTGCGCCGCAACTGGCTGGACTCGCCCGACCTGTACGTGCCGGAAGTGCACTGGGACTACGTACGCACAAGCGCCATGATGATGGAGCGCATCCGCGGCATCGGCATCGACAACATCGACGCCATGCAGGCCGCCGGTGTGGACTTCCAGCGCCTGGCCGAGCGTGGCGTGGAAATCTTCTTTCGCCAGGTGTTCGAGCACAATTTCTTTCACGCCGACATGCACGCCGGCAACATCTTCGTCGGCCCCGGCGAGCAGTACATCGCGGTCGACTTCGGCATCGTCGGCAGCCTGAACCCGGCCGACCAGCGGTATCTCGCCGAGAATTTCGTGGCCTTCTTCAACCGCGACTACGCCACCGTGGCCAAGGCGCACGTGCGCGCCGGCTGGGTGCCGGCGGACATGCGCCTGGACCAGTTCGAGGCCGCCATCCGCGCCGTGTGCGAGCCGATCTTCGACAAGCCGCTGAAGGACATTTCGTTCGGCGTGCTGCTGCTGCGCCTGTTCCAGGTGGCGCGGCGCTTCGACATGCAGGTTCAGCCGCAGCTGGTGCTGCTGCAAAAGACCCTGCTCAACATCGAGGGCCTCGGCCGGCGCCTGTATCCGGACCTCGACCTGTGGCGCACGGCCAAGCCCTACCTCGAACGCTGGATGCGCGAGCGCATGGGCTGGCGGGCGCTGCGCAACACGCTGCGCGAGGAGGCGCCGCTGTGGGCCGACACGCTGCCGCGGCTGCCGAATCTGGTCTATGGCGCGCTGGAGCGCGTCCAGCGCCCCGAACCGCCGCGCCCGCAATCCCGCCGACGCTGGCCGGGTCGGCTGGAGCTGGTGCTCGGCGGGGCCGCGCTGACGGCGCTCGCCGGCTGGGTGTGGCAGCTGGCCGGACGCGACATGCCGGTGTGGCTCGGCCTGCCGGCGCTCGCCTGGCCGCTCGCTGCATTGGCGCTGGTCCTGCTGTGGCCGAGGCGCGGCTGAGCTGCGCCCTCAAATGATCGGCGGCAGCAGCGGCACCAGTCCGTCGCCGTTGAGCAACGCGACCTTCTTGTAGGCGATCTGCCAGGCATCGCCCACGCGCCTGAGGCGGTACTCGCACTGCGCCGGCAGCACGTCGAGCGGCTGGTCGCGGCGCTGGTCGTTGTCGCGGTACAGATAGATCACCTGGTTGCAGGCCAGCTCAGCGCTGGTGGCGTCACCGCGCTCGAGCAGCACGTTGCTGACCGTGTGCACGGTGCGGATGGGCGGGTCGCCCACCCAGTAGAACGGGCTCTCGGCCCGGTCGAGGCGGTCGTCCACCATGGACGGCGTGGCGTAGACGATGGAGCAGTGCTGCTGCGGGTCGCTGTCCGGGTCGCCGTTCGGCACCCAGTAGATCGCGTCCTCGCTGAGCAGTTGCCGCCAGTCGCGGAACCGGCCGCGGTCCAGCAGGCGCACTTCGCGGAACAAAAAGGCTTCGGCCTCGGACAGGTTCAGGCTCATCGTCGTCACCCTCCGGCCGCCAGGCGAATGCGGCTCGGTGCCGGCGGCGTGCCTTCCATCAGGCGCCGGTATTCGTAATAGGGCGCGCGCTGCTGGGTCTCCTGCGTGTGGTGGCCAAAGCGCAGGCCGTCGGGCGTGGTTTCCTCGGATTTCAGACCGCGGTTGAACAGCACCCACGGCGCCGTGTGCGCCTCCATGCCCTGCTGGATGCGGTCGAAGGTGGCCAGATCATCCGGCCCGCCGGCACCGCCCGGGCCGTAGAAGAACTCGTGCTCGCGCACGCGGCGCAGGTTCATCTCGGCCGGCAGGCCGACCATCGCGGTGTGGTACTGGCGCACTTCGGTGAGGTCCGCCGCGAGCGGGCGGATGACGCGCACGTGGTATTCCAGGATCGCCATGTTCGGGAACAGCACGATGTTGAAACGGTGGCGCAGGGCATCCATGGCGCGCTCACGGCCGTGGGCGGCGATCAGCTGCTCGATCAGATCGGCCGGCCAGCGCTCGTGCACCTGCGCGTCGGTGAGGGTGTAGTTCTCGATGATGTTGTGGCCGAAGCCCAGGTCGTAGGCCTTCATGGGCAGGTTCTGGTACTGCTTCATGATGGGCAGGAAGCGGCTCATGATGTCGATGGCGGTACGGTGGTTGTGCCACACGTGGTAGCCCTCGACGCTGCCCTCGAGCTGCGCCTTCCAGTTGCCGCGGTAGCGGTGCTTGTAGATGCCGGTGCGCCCGACCGTGATCTCGCCGGTCGGCGACAGGTCGCAGTAGTAATCGATGTACTGCCGGGCGCGGCCGATGTGCGTGTCGAAGTCGTGCACGTCCGGGTTCAGGCTGGCGAACACGAAGCCGCGGTAGCTGCCGACGCGCGGCGCCGCCGGCAGGCCGAGGCCGGCGAAGTCGAGCTCGCCCTCGTTGTAGCCGCGCGGCAGGCCGACCGCCTCCAGGCTGCCGTCCAGGCGAAAGGTCCACGCGTGATACGGGCAGGTGAAGCTCTCGGCGTGGCCGAACTCGCGCGCGCACACGGTGGAGCCGCGGTGCGTGCAGCGGTTGGCGACGACGTGGATCTTGCCGGCCAGATCGCGCGACAGGATGACCGGCACACGGCCGATGAAGCTGGTCTTGTAGTCGCCGGGGTTCGGCACCTCGCTCTCGTGGCCGACGTACACCCAGGTGGCGTGGAAGATCTTGTCGATTTCCTCGTCGAAGATGGCCGGGTCGCGGTACAGCTCGGCGTGGTTCGCTTCCGGCCGCGAATACTCGCGCCGGTAGTGGCTCTCGGACATGGCGTTTCTCCTCGGGTCTGCGCCTGGCGGCGCTCGCATCGGCCGGACGCCGATTATGACCAGTTTGCCGTCCGCACCGAACGACCGTGCAGCTGGACTATTGACCGGGCGCAGGCCCACCGCGTTTCGCGGCGCGCCGCAGGCTCAGGCGTGGTTGCGCAGCAGTTGTTCGCGCGGGTCGGGGTTGAGGTAGGTCTGGGCGACGGCCCAAGGGTGCGGGGTCCGACGCAGGTGGTGCCGCAGCAAGGTAATCGGCACCAGGCGCGGCGCGCGGCGCTGGTGGTAGTCGTCGATGGCGGCCTGCAGCTCCGCCTTGTCGCCGGCATCGAGCGCGTCCTTCGCGTAACCCGCCAGGTGTTGCAGCACGTTGACGTGGTTGCCGACGCTGGCCGGCCGCGCCAGCGCGGCCATGAACTCGCGGCCGTAGTCGTCGATCAGGTCGCGCCCGGGACGCCGGCCGGCGCCGGCCACCAAACGCCCCAGGCGCCGGTACGCCGCCTGGTTGTGCGCCAGCAGCTGGTATTTGTGCCGGCTGTGGAAGTCGACCAGCGCCGCGCCGCCGACCTCGCCCGCCGTCAGCGCCTGCCAGCGGGCGTAGGCGAACACGCGCTCGATGAAGTTCTCGCGCAGCTCGGCGTCGTTCAGGCGGCCTTCCTCCTCCACCGGCAGCAGCGGCGCGCGGGCCATCAGGCCGGCCGCGAAGGCGCCGCTCGCCCGCCCGTGCGGCATGCCGGTTTCGGTGTACGCCTTGACGCGCTCCATGCCGCAGCTGGGGGAGTTTTTCTTCAGCACGTAACCGCACAGGTCCGGCAGCTCGCGGTGGACGCGCGCCGCCTCGCCGTCGAGCGCGCCCGTGACGTCGAGCGCCGGATCGCGCACGCCCCGCACGCGCACGCCTTCGGCCGTCTGCACCAGGCGGATCGGCGCCCGCGGCACGCCAAGGCCGATCGCCACTTCCGGGCACACCGCCACCAGCTCGAAGTGCTCGGCCAGCACGTCGGCCACAAAGCCGTCACGCTTGTGGCCGCCGTCGTAGCGCACCGCCTGGCCGAGCAGGCAGGCGCTCACGCCAAGGCGCAGGCGCGGCTCAGACACCGGCGGTCAGCGCCGTCAGCAGCGGGCCGCTCTCGCCGTGCAGCACAAGGTCGGCGTCGGCGTCGAGCGGCGTCGGCTCGCGGTTGATGATCAGCAGCGCGGCGCCGCAACGCTGCGCCTGTTCCGGAAAGCCCGCCGCCGGAAACACCTGCAGCGACGAGCCGACCACGAGGCACAGGTCACATGCCGCCACCGCGGCCTGCGCCGCCCGCATGGCTGGCGCCGGCATGGCCTGCCCGAACGAGACGGTGGCGGACTTGATGAACCCGCCGCAGTGGCACACCGGCGCCGCGCCATCGGCCACAAAGCGGGCGCGGATGTCGGCGAGCTCGTAACGCTCGCGGCAGCTCAGGCACACGGCATGGGTGCCGTTGCCGTGCAGCTCGATGACGCGCTCGGCCGGCACGCCGCTCGCCTGATGCAGGCCATCGATGTTCTGCGTGATCACGTGGCTCACTCGCCCGGCGGCCACCAGACGCGCCACCGCGCGGTGCCCGGCGTTTGGCTGCACCGGCCCGACCGCGTCATCCAACTCAAACTTGCGGCGCCAGGCCTCGCGCCTTGCGGCGTCGGAGGCCAGAAACTCCTGGAAATCGATCGGCCGCAGCCGGCTCCACAGCCCGCCGGGGCTGCGGAAGTCCGGTATGCCGGACTCGGTGCTGATGCCGGCGCCGGTGAACACCACCGCCTGGCGGCTCTCTGCCAGCACGCGACGGGCGCGGTCGATAATGGCCTCACTGCCGGTCATGTGGAGCTGGCCCTCGGGAGGTTTGACGATGCCGATCCTGCCAGATGGATTCACGCGCTGGCCGCTGGCGGCGCTGGAAATCCTGGCCTCGCTGTTCATTTTCTTCCTCGGCGTGCTGGTGCTGGCGGCGCTGGTCATGTACGTCACCGACCGCCGGCAGACGCAGCACGCGGTGCGGCGCAATTTTCCGGTAATCGGCCGTTTTCGCTACACGTTCGAGCGTCTGGGCGAGTTCTTCCGCCAGTATTTCTACGCCATGGACCGCGAGGAGCTGCCCTTCAACCGCGCGCAGCGCAGCTGGGTCTACCGCGCCGCCAAGAACATCGACAACACGGTCGCTTTCGGGTCGACCGCCGACGTGCACCGCCCAGGCTCGATCATCTTCGTGAGCAGCCTGTTCCCGCCGCTGGAGCAGGAAACGACCGCCCCGGAACCGGTCACGCTCGGGCCGTATTGCCGGCAGCCCTACACCGCGCGCGCCATTTTCAACATCTCGGCGATGAGTTACGGCGCGCTGTCGCAGCCGGCGGTGCGCGCCCTGTCGCTCGGCGCCGCCAAGGCCGGCTGCTGGCTGAACACCGGCGAGGGCGGCCTCGCGCCGGCGCATCTCGAGGGCGGCTGCGACGTGGTGTTCCAGATCGGCACCGCCAAGTACGGCGTGCGCGATGCCGACGGCCGCCTGTCGGAAGCGCGCCTGCGGGAACTGGCCGCGCTCGAACAGATTCGCATGTTCGAGATCAAGCTCAGCCAGGGCGCCAAGCCGGGCAAGGGCGGCATCCTGCCGGGCATGAAGGTGACCGCGGAGATCGCCGCCATCCGCGGCATTCCGGTGGGGCACGATTCGCTGTCGCCGAACCGGCACCTCGACATCGGCAATCTTGATGAACTGCTGGACCGGATCGCCTACGTTCGGGACATCACCGGCAAGCCGGTCGGCTTCAAGACGGTGATCGGCAGCCTCGACTGGCTCGACGCGCTGTGCGAAACAGTCCTGCGCCGCGGCCGCCAGTCGGCGCCCGACTTCATCACCATCGACAGCGCCGAAGGCGGCAGCGGCGCCGCACCCATGCCGCTGATGGACGGCGTCGGCATGCTGCTCGGCGACAGCCTGCCGGGCGTGGTGGATCGGCTCACCGCCTGGGGCCTGCGCGAGCGCGTCAAGGTGATCGCGTCGGGCAAGCTCATCAACCCGCGCGGCGCCGCCTGGGCGCTGGCCATGGGGGCGGATTTCGTCAACTCCGCGCGTGGCTTCATGTTCGCACTCGGCTGCATCCAGGCCATGCAGTGCAACAAGAACACCTGCCCGACAGGCGTCACCACGCACGACCCGCACCTGCAGCGCGGCCTGGTGCCGGAAGACAAGGCCGAGCGGGTGGCGCACTTTGCCCGCAACATGGAAAAGGAGATCGCCATGATCGCCCACTCCTGCGGCGTGCCCCAGCCGCGGGCGCTGGGCCGCCAGCACGCGCGCATGATGGGCGAGCAGGGCCGCTCGGTCGGCCTCGACGCGCTGTATCCCGTGCCGCCGCTGCGCCCCGAAGCCAGATCGGACTCCCGGCCGGCCTCGGCGGCGGACTGACGCGTGCTCACTCGGCGGCCAGCGCCACCACCGGGTCGAGCCGCGCCGCCTTGCGCGCCGGCAGATACCCGAACACCAGGCCGGTGCCGACCGCCGACAGAAAGGCCAGCGCCGCCGGCGTGACGGCAAAGATGACCTGCATTCCCGCCAGACGCAGCCCGAGGCCGATGGCGAACCCCAGCGCAAGGCCGAAAAGCCCGCCGACCGTGCACACCACCGCCGCCTCGGTGTTGAACTGCAACAGGATGTCGCGCATGCGCGCGCCGGTGGCCATGCGGATGCCGATTTCGCGCGTGCGCTCGGTGACGCTGACCAGCATGATGTTCATGACGCCGATACCGCCCACCAGCAGCGAGATGGCCGCCACGGTGCCCAACATCAGGGTGAGCGTGTTGTAGGCGGTGCTGGCGGCATCCACGATCGACGCCAGGTTGCGGACGCTGAAATCCTCCGTGCGGTGGCGCGCCAGCAGCAGCTGGCGGATCGCCTCCTGCGTCGCACTCATGTCGGCGAGGTCCGCCACCTTCACGGTCAGGGCGTTCAGGTACGGGCGCCCGAACAGGCGCACGAAACCGGTGGTGATCGGCACCAGCACCACGTCGTCCTGGTCGCCGCCCCAGCTGGACGCCCCCTTCTCGCCCATCACGCCGATCACCTCGAACGGCACGTTGCGCACCAGGATGTAGCGGCCGACCGGGTCGGCGCCGTCGCCGAACAACGTGCGGGCGACGGTCTGCCCCAACACCGCCACCGGCGCGTAACCGCGCAGGTCCCGTTCGCCGAAGTAGGCGCCCGCCGCCACCGCCCAGTCCCGCACCTGCGGCAGGCTCGCGTCGCTGCCCTGCACCGTGGTCTGGTAGTCGACATTGCCAGCGCGCACGGTCAGGCGCGCGCTGCGCTCCGGCAGCACCTGCAGCACGTTCGGCAGCGTTGCGATGGCGGCGGCATCGTCCGGCACCAGGGTCACGACGTCGCCGCCGCCGCGCAGGCCGGGCGCCCCCGGCCGCACCATGACCAGATTGGTACCCATGGCGGTGATCTGCGACAGCACCTGCTGTTTGCCGCCCTCGCCCACCGCCAGCATGGCGATCACCGAAGCCACGCCGATGACGATGCCGAGCAGCGTGAGCGCCGTGCGCAGCGCGTTGGTGCGCAGCGAGCGCAGCGCCATGCGCGTCGCCTCGCCGAGCTCCGGCAGCACTTCCGGCACCGGGTCCGCCGACGGCGTGGCCCCGGCGGCCACCGCGGGCACGTGGTCACCGTCATCGGCGACCACCCGATCGTCCACGATGCGCCCGTCGGCAATGCGCACCACGCGCCGCGCGTGGGCGGCCACCTGCGCGTCGTGGGTGATCAGCACCACGGTGCGGCCGGCCTGGTGCAGCCGCGCCAGCAAGGCCATCAGCTCGTCGCTGCTCTTGCTGTCGAGCGCGCCGGTCGGCTCGTCGGCCAGGATCACCGGCGGGTCGTTGACCAGCGCGCGGGCGATGGCCACGCGCTGCTGCTGGCCGCCGGACAGTTCGTTCGGCCGATGGCCGGCTCGATCGCCGAGTCCCAGGTCCGTCAACAGGCGCCGCGCGCGGGCCACGCGCTCGCCCTTGCGCTGGCCGGCGTAAATGGCCGGCATCTCGACGTTGGCGTGCGCGCTCAGGCCGCCGATCAGGTTGTAGCGCTGGAACACGAAACCGAAGGTCTGCCGACGCAGCGCCGCGAGCTCGTCGGCCCCGAGATCGGCCACGGACTGCCCGGCCACGCGATAGCGGCCGCCGTCCGGCCGGTCCAGGCAGCCGATGATGTGCATCAGCGTGCTCTTGCCGGAACCGGACTGGCCCATGATGGCCACGAACTCGCCGGCCTCGATGGACAGCGACACGCCGTCGAGCGCCCGCACCTGCCCGGCGCCGCTGCCGTAATGGCGCGTGATGTCGGTCAGCTCCAGCAGCGGCATCAGAAGAAACCACGCCGCGCGGCGGTCCTGGGCTCGGGCGCGCGCGGGATGGCGACCTGCTCGCCCTCGGCAAGGCCGTCGCGGACTTCCACCAGCTGGCGCGAGCGGATGCCCACCTGCACCACGCGCTCGGTCAGGCGGTCACCGTCCCGCACGCGCAGCGCATACGCCTGCGTGCCGGGCTGGTCCTGGTCCGGCCGGCGCCCGCCGAGCGCCGCGGCCGGTACCGCGAGGACGTTCCTGGCCTCGCCCAGGATGAAGAACACCTGCGTGCTCATGCCGTTCATGAGCTGGCGGTCGCGGTTGTCGACGTCGACCAGCACGTTGTAGAGCACGACCTCGTTGATGACTTCCGGCGACGGCAGAATCTGCCGCACGGCGCCCTGCCAGCGCCGCTCGAGCGCACCCAGCGTGGTGAACTCGACGCGGGTGCCGACACCGATGCGCATGACGTCGGCCTCCGCCACCTGCGCGCGGACGGTCATGGTGTCGAGATCCGCAATCTGCACCAGCACCGGCGCCAGCTGGTTGGCGTTCAGGGTCTGGCCCTCGCGCGAGGTCTGGGTGACCACCGTGCCGTTCATCGGCGCGTAGATCTTGGTGTAGCCGAGGTTGGTGAGGTCGCCGCTGAGCGTCGATCGTGCTTCGTCGATCTGCGCCACGAAGGACTTGACCGCCGCCTCGGCCACGCGCCAGTCGGCCTCACTCTGTTCGAGCTGCTCCTGACTGACGGCCCGTTCGGCAATCAGGCCCCGGTTGCGCTCGACGATCTGCCGGCTGTTCCGCAACTGCGCCTGCGCCTGCGCAAGCTGGGCGGTGAGCGAGGCGATGCGCGCCTCGTCGCTCGCCACGCGGGCGGCAAAAATGCGCGGGTCGATCTCGGCGATCAGCTGCCCTTTCTGCACCACGTCGCCGATCTCCACCCGCAGGCGGCTGAGCTGCCCCGACACCTGCGCGCCCACGTCGACGTAGGACTTCGGCTCGAGCTTGCCCTGGGCGGTGACGGTGTCGGTCACGTCCTGGCGGGTAACCGCCGCAAAGTCGATGCCCGCCGGCAACGCCGCGGGCGTGTCCCGCTGCCACACAGCCACCCCGGCGACTGCCACCAGGGCCAGCAGCGCCAGCAGCGCGGGCGCCTTCCATCGTCTTGTCATGAGGACACGTGTCTCCGTTCGTGTGGCGGCGGGGCGACCGGTACCATACGCGCCCCCCGCACCGCTTTCCCGTTGCCATGAACCCTCCACGCAAGGCCGTCGCCCTCATCTCGGGCGGCCTCGACTCCATGCTGGCCGCCAAAGTGATGCTCGAACAGGGCATCCACGTGGAGGGCATCAATTTCTTCACCGGCTTTTGCGTGGAGGGCCACACACACGCCATCCGCCGCCAGGACCGCGCCAAGCCCAAGCGCAACAACGCCCTGTGGGTGGCCGAGCAGCTCGGCATCCGGCTGCACATCGTGGACGTGATCGAGCCGTACAAGGACGTGGTCATCAACCCCAAGCACGGCTACGGGCAGAACCTGAACCCGTGCCTGGACTGCAAGGGTTTCATGGTCGGCCAGGCGCGTGCCTGGATGGAAGAACACGGCTTCGATTTCATCATCACCGGCGAGGTCATCGGCCAGCGGCCGATGTCCCAGCGCAAGCAGACCATGCCCATCGTGGCGCGCGAGTCCGGCGCCTTTGACCGCCTGCTGCGGCCCTTGTGCGCCAAGCTGCTGCCCGAGACGCTGCCCGAGCGCGAAGGCTGGGTGGACCGCGAGCGGCTGTACGACTTCAACGGCCGCAGCCGCAAGCCGCAGCAGGCACTGGCCACGCAGTTCGGATTCACCGATTGGGCACAGCCGGCCGGCGGCTGCTGCTTCCTCACCGACCCCAACTACAGCCACAAGCTGGCCGATCTGTGGCGCTCGCGCGGCAGCAAGCAGTACGAACTCGACGACATCATGCTGCTGAAGGTGGGCCGGCACCTGCGGCCGCGGCCGCATTTCAAGCTGATCGTGGCGCGCGAGGACGGCGAGAACAACTTCCTCACCGGCTACCGGCGCCAGTACGCGCACCTGGAGCCGCTCAGCCACGGCGGCCCGCTGGTGCTGGTGGATGGCGTGCTGCACGCGGATGACCTTGAGCTCGTCGCCCGCATCCTCGGCCGCTACAGCCAGGGCCGCGAGGCGCCGGCGGTGACCGTGCGCTACACGCCGCTCGATGGGCCGGCGCAGGACATCACGGCGCCGCCGCTGCCGGTGGCGGAGCTGCCGGCGGAGTGGCATCTGTAGGCGCAGGCGTCTGCGCTGGCGGTGCCGGTTCGGCTGCGGGCGCTTGCGGTTCCGTGGCCGGCGCGGGCGGTTCGGGCGCCGGCTCGTTGACAGGCGGCAGCCCGGCCAGTTGACGCAGACGCGCGCGTGCCAGCTTCTCGCGCGCGGCGTCAGGCTCCAGCTTCACCACGACGGCGTGGGCGGAGCCGCGGTTGCGGACCACCTCCAGGTGGCCGAAATAGGTCACTTCGCCGGCCTTCACCTCCACCTCCAGCTCCGGCGCGCGGCGCGGCTGCACGCGGTAGCGCTGCGGGCCCTCGCGCCAGTCGTGCGGATTGACCACCTGATACCCGTCGCCCGGCATGGGGTACAGGAAACGCTGCGGCAGGATGGCGCTGCTGACCAGCCCCTCGAGCGAACTCAGGCGGTAACGGCCCGGCGGCAGCTCCGGCAGCACCATGAATTCGGTGCACTGATAGCGGCTGCTGCGCGAGCCAAGCCCCTTGCCGATGCCGGTCAGCACGGCTGTGCCGCGCGTGATCGGCATTTCGACCGGCACGTAGGCGCGCAGCGCCGCGTCCACGATCACCACGCCGGTGTTGGCGGTCGGCGCCAGCCTGGCCGGCAGGCCGCTGCCGCAGCGGCTGTTGAAGTCGTCCTCCGCCGCGTGGGCGAGGCCAACCGATGCAGCCAGCAGGCATCCGATCAGGCGTTTCATTGCGTTAACCTCCGGCAGCTTCATCGGGTTTTGGAAAAGGGCTCCCCTGGCCTGTTCCGACTCGGCCATCCGTGAGGCGGCGCTGGCCAGTCCGCTGAAAGGCATTCTTCAGCGGGCTCACGAGGAACGTCGGACACCGATTCTAGGCGCTTGCGACGCGCCGACATTCGACCAGCGCCACGGAAGGCCGGTTCGCCCATTCGGAGTTTCGGAAGGAAAACGACATGAATCCGCCGCGCGGCCCGACGCGCCCAGCCGGTGCCTGAGGCATGACCTGGCGCAACGCCTGGAGCATGCTGGCGCTGCTGATCGTGGGCCAGATCGCCATGTCCACGGGCTCTTACCTGTGGGGGCCGCTGGCGCCATTCATGGTGGCGGACCTCGGCGTCAGCAAGGCGCAGTTCGGTGCCGTGCAGTCGGCCTTCTACGTGGTCGGCGCGCTCATGGCGCTGCCGGCCGGCGTGCTGGCGGACCGCTACGACGGCCGCTGGCTGCTGCTGGCCTGCCTGCTCGCCATGGCCGTGCCGCTGGCGCTGCTCAGCCGCGCCGGCACGCTGGGCGCGGTGATGGTGCTGGCCGGGCTGTGCGGGCTCGGCAACGGCGCCATCAACCAGGTCGGCGCCCGCGGCGTGCTGCACTGGTTCCCGCCGCAACGGCGCGCCACCGCCATGGGCCTGCGCCAGACCGGCAACATGCTGGGCGCAGCGCTGGCCGCCGCGGCGCTGCCGGGTCTGGCGCACTGGCTCGGCTGGCGCGACGCGGTGCTGCTGGTGGCGGTGGCGGCGGCCCTCGCCGCGCTGGCGAGCGGCGTGCTGTACCGCGAGGCGCCAGTCGAAACCGGTGCCGCGTCCGGCAAGGCGCGACCCGCCCTCAAGTCCGTCGCCGGGCAGTTCCTGCGCAACCGGCCCTTCGTGCGGCTGCTGCTGCTGGCGCCGTTCATCGCCTACGCCCAGATCGCCATGACCACGTTCTTCGTGCTGTTCCTGACCGACCACCAGCAGATGCCGGCAGCGTTGGCCGGCAGCCTGCTCAGCGGCGCCCTGGTCGCCGCGGCGGCGGGACGCGTGGCCTGGGGCGTGATCGCCGACCGCTTCTTCGCCCATGCCCGCGGCCGTTGCCTGGCGCTGGTGATGACGCTCACCGCGTTCGCCGCCGCCGCCCTTGCGATCTTGCCGGCGGACGGAGCGCCGTGGCTGGTCGCGTCGATCGCTGCCCTGTACGGCTTTTGCGCCATGGGCTGGCAGGGCCTGCTGATGGTGGTGATCGCCGAGTCGGTCGGCATTGCGCTCGCCGGCACGGCCGTCGGCCTGTTGATCAACGTCGCCTGGGTCGGCTTCGTCGTCGGTCCGGTGGTGTTCGGAGCGCTCGCCGACGGACAGGGCTACGTCAGCGCCTGGGCGTCCGTGGCCAGCGTATCGGCGCTGTCCGCGCTCATCCTGTGGCTGCCGGCACCGGCCAGCCGGCCGGCGAGCTGATCGGCGCCAGCGCCAGCCCACGCCCGGCTTGCAGTGGCCGCCGGTCGGTTCGGCCCGACTGACCCTCGCGAGCCACCAGGACACCCGGCAAGGCGCACGCCGCCGGCAAATTGCCTGCGTTTTGGACCTTGCAACGGCCGTGCAAGGCCATCAGGCGGGCTTCAGCGCGAGCACAACGGTGCGCGGCGTCGCCACTTGCCCGAACCAGCGCGTGACCCCGCTGGAGCGCACGGCGCCCTGCACCCAACGGGCCGGGCGGCCATGCGATCCGAGCGCGGCAAGGTCGAAGCGGTCCAGGCAGCGAAACCCGCGTTCGCCAAAATACCCCGACAGCCCTGCGTAGCTGAACCAGTTGACGGCCGGGTATTGGGCATGATTCACCAGCGCTGGCCGGGTGGTGACCGCCAGGCGCTCGAAAAGGCGCTTCTGGCGGGCCGGATACCAGGAGTACAGGGGCAGATAGAACTCCTGCTGCAGCGGGCACAGCTTGTTGGTGGTGGTGATGAACGCCATGCCGCCCGGCCGCAGAATGCGCGCCACTTCCCGCAGACACGTTTCCCAGTCCGCCACGTGCTCGAGCAGTTCCGGGCACAGGCAGATATCCATCGACTGCGACGGCCAGGGCAGATCGACCGCGCTGCCGACACTCAAGTGAACCGGCACCCCGGCCCGGCTGGCACGCGCCCGCCCGAGCTCGACGAGCCGCGCATTGATATCCACGCCGTGCACGACATGACCATCGCCGGCCCAAAGCAGCGATTGCGTGCCCGCGCCGCAGCCGACATCGGCGATGGTCCAGGGCGCGGGGGCGAACCCGACCTGGCGGGCCACTTTCTCGATCAGGACTTTTGTTCGTGAGAATCGAGACCGGGTGCTGTCCGACTCGCTCTCCCGCGCGTAGTAGTCGTAGAAAGGGTCGTCGCTTTCCGCCATGTCCCGCCATCTCCCGCGGATTTTCCGCGCCGCGCCGGTGACCCGGTGCAAAGATCGAAGGCCGTTCGCGGGGGAGTCGGTCCCGCGTCGATATGGATTGCGTGCCGCCGATCATTACACGCCACCGGCACGCTGCGGCTGCCCTGTGCCGGCAACCGGCAAGCGCGCCGTGGGATGTGGTTATGGCAGTGGTGATGCGCGAAGCGCGGCCGAGATGCGCCGCGCCGAGGTGTCGTTGCCGTCGTGGATGGCCTGGCGGGGCCTACCCGAGGCCATGGTCCGCCGGGGTTTTCGACCGGCGGACCACGGCGGGTGCGCTTACTCCGCGCGCCACGCGCACAGTTGCTGATACAGCTGATCCTTGAGCTTCAGGCGCTCCTTCTTGCGGTCTTCGAGGTACGCATCGGAGGTGTTCTCGACACCGGTTTCGATGCGGCGCACCTCCTGATCCAGCTCGTGGTAACGGGAAAACTGCGTCGCGAAGTGGGGGTCGCCGACCTTCAGCGCGTGGATCGCGTCGTGGTACTCCGGAAATTCGTGGTGCAGGTCGTGTTTTTCGAGGCTCATGTGGGGTTCCGTTGCTTAGACTGGCGGAGACGGTTCGCGGCGATGCCGACCCGGGCCGGCACCGCAACCAGAGCCTAGCGGCCCGCCGCGGCACGATCATTGACGACGCGCAAGCGTGGCCAAACCCTGGAGTTACCTATGCAGACGGCGATCGGCAAGGCCGCGCCCAGGATCCGTGGCGTGAATCTCGGCAGCTGGCTGGTGCTCGAAAAATGGATGGTGCCGAGCCTGTTCGAGGGCCTGTCCGCCACGGACGAAACCAGCTGGTGCGCCGAGCTGGGCGCCCGGGCGCAAGCGCGCCTGCGGCGCCACTGGGACAGCTTCATCACGGGCGATGACTTTGCCTGGTTGGCGGCGCGCGGCATCAACGCCGTGCGCATTCCGCTCGGGCACTGGATCTTTGGGCCCGATTACCCCTACCACCGCAGCTACGGCGAGCGCCACCATCCGTTCGTGACGGGCGGCATCGAGGTGCTGGACCGCGCCTTCGACTGGGCCGCGCAACACGGCCTGCGGGTGGTGCTGGACCTGCACGCCGCGCCCGGCTGCCAGAACGGCTTCGACAACGGCGGCATCAAGGACGTGTGCGAGTGGCACACGCAGGCGGATTACCGCGAGCACTCGCTGTCGGTGCTCGAACGGCTGGCCGAGCGCTACCGCGACCAGCCGGCGCTGCACGCCATCGAGGTGCTGAACGAGCCGCGCTGGGACGTGCCGACCGAGTACCTGAAGGCATACAACCAGGACGCCTACGCGCGCATCCGCCGCCATTGCGGACCGAACGTCGCGGTGGTGTTCCACGACGGCTTCCGGTCGTTTCGGGAATATCTGGGCGCCATGCCGTCGCCGCAGTTCCAGAACGTGGTGTTCGACATCCACCGCTACCAGTGCTTCGAGCGGGCGGACATCGACATGGACATCCATGGCCACATCCGCAAGGCCGCCGGCGAGTGGCGCGACGAGGCCGACGCCATCCGCGACGAGCTGCGCCTGCCGACGTATGTGGGCGAATGGAGCCTGGGGCTGGACCTGAAGGTGGTGTCGCTGTGGGCGCCAGGACCCTACAACCACGCGCTCGAACACATGGACGCGCTGCAGGAAAACGCCGCCTACCGCGCCTACGCGGCGACGCAGCTGCTGAGCTTCGAGCGCCTCGCCGGCTGGTTTTTCTGGAGCTACCGGACCGAGACCACGCCGGCGTGGTGCTTTCGCGACTGCGTCGAGCGCGGCTGGCTGCCGGCGGATTTCAGCGCCTGAGCGGGCTGCTGAAAAGGACTGCAAAGCCCCTTTTCAATGGCCCGCCGACGGGCGGTCTTCCAGCAGACACAGGTCGGCCCGGCGGAACAGATACATCCCGTCGCCGGCCCGCGTCAGGGCGATGCGGCGCGTGTGGTGCCGCTCGAGTTCGGCGTGAAAGCCGATGGTCAGCACCGTGGCGCCCGGCAGGCGCTCGTGCAGCGTGCGGAACATGGCGTCCTCGCCCTTGGGTTCGAGGGTGCTGCTCGCCTCCTCCATGAATACCCAGGCCGGCCGGTGCAGGAACAGCCGCGCGAAACCGATGCGCTGCAGCGTGCGCGGCGGCAGCGCCTGGCCCCACGACTCGCTCTCGCCCAGGCGCGGCACCAGCCAGCCGAGCCCGGCGCACTGCATGGCGTCGCGCATCGGCGCGTCGTCGAAACTGCCGGGCGGCAACGGATAACTCAGCGCCGCGCGCAGGGTGCCCTCTGGCACGAATGGCCGCTGCGGCATGTAGTAGATGGGACTGCCGTGCGGCAGCAACACCTCGCCCTGGCCCCACGGCCACAGCCCGGCCACCGCCTTGAACAGCGCCACGGCCGCGGTGGCGTCGCCGCCGATCAGCACCCGCTCACCGCGGGCGATGGTCGCGTCGAAGGCCTCGACGATGATGCGCCCGTCCGGCTCGGCGATGCTCAGCTGGCGCAGGATCAGTTCCGGCCGGGTGCCTTCGCGGCGCTGGATGCGCTGCCCGTCGCCCTGCAGGGCGCTCGCCCTGGCGCCGGTTTCCAGCGTCAGGAGGTCGTCGTGCAGGGACAGCACGCGCTCGGCCGAGGCCTGCCAGCGGGCGAGATCGCCCAGGCTGTCGACCGGCCAGGACAGCGCCGAGGTCAGACGCTGGAAGGCCTGCGCCGATTGCATGAGCACGCCGAGCGTCATGACGCCGGCGATGTACTGCGGCGCCGCCACCAGAATCGGAAACACCGGCAGCAAGGCCCCGTAGCCGGCCGAGAACGACACGATGCCGAGATAGGCCAGCGTCTGGCGGTTCCAGCCGAGTTCGAGTTCCGCGAACTGGCGCGACGCGCGATCGCGCTCCACCGGCTCGCCCTGCATCAGGGCGATTGCCTCGGCGTTCTCGCGCGAGCGCGCGAGACCGAAGCGGAAATTCGCCTCCAGCGCCTGCAAACGGTTGGTGGAGCGCACCAGCGGCCGCCCCAGCAGCAGGCCAAGCCCGGTGCCCACCCCCGCGTACAAGAACGCGAGCACCACCATGTAGCCGGGCACCGACAGCGCCGTGCCCGGCAGCGTGGCGGTGCCCGACACCGACAGCAGGATGTCGACGAAGCTGCCCAGCATCAGCAGCGAGAACAGCAGCGTGTGGGCGAGCGCAATGGCCACTTCGGTGACGACGTGGATGTCGTCCGCGATGCGCCCGTCCGGGTTGTCGTGCTCGCCGGCCGTGTGTTGCAGCTGGTAATGGCTGCCGTGCGTCATCCACTGGCCAAGCAGGCGCTCGGTGAGCCACTGCCGCCAGTCGATCTGCAAGCGGCGCTTCACCTGCAGGTGCAGCGCCGTCACGGCGATGGTGAGCGCGAAGATGACGACGAAGACGCCGATCTGCGCCACGAAGCGCGCCATGGAGCGCGCCTCGAGCGCATCGAACAGGGCACGGTTCCAGTAGTTGGTCCAGATGGCGAGCCCCACCTGCGCCACCGTCAGTGCCACCAGCACCGCGGTGACACCCCGCACGCGCCACTTGGGGCCGGAGTTCCAATACGGGCCGGCCAGGCGCAGCCAGCGGCGCAGGAACAGATAGCGGCGCCGCACTGCCCCGGCTGGCGCGATCGACCCGGACGGCACGGCCATCCCCTATCCGCCCGGCGTGGCCTGGCGCTCAGCCAAGGCTGAGGTAGCCGCGCTGCGCCGCAAGCTCCAGCGCCGCCCGCGTCGGCTGGTTGAGGTCCATGCCGGCCGCCACCGGCGGCGCGAACCAGCCGATGTCGAGCGACTCGTAGTTCTTTCGCGCCTCGGGCCGGCCGGCGACCCGCGACACGTAGTTGATCAGCAGAAAATGCCGCGGCTCCAGGAATTCCGGGCTCTCGATGCTGTCCTGGATGCACAGCCAGTCGGCGTGGTCGACGGCGATGCCGGTCTCCTCGCGCATCTCGCGCCGGTAGGCGGCCAGCAGCGTCTCGCCGTAATCCACCTTGCCGCCCGGCAGGCCCCAGCGGCCGGACCATTTGGCGGTGCGTATCAGCAGCAGCTCGCCGGTGTCGGCCACCAGCAGGCCGCCGACGGTGGCGATCACACGCCGCTCGCTGGCCAGCAGGTGCTGGCGGTCGATGAGGTCGATGATTCCGCGCACGCTGGCGAACGCATGATCCGGCCGGGCGGCGTGCAGGCGGTCCTCGGTGGCGTAGCCGTACAGGGCCGCGCCGGCGATGACCCGCGCCGCGTGGGCGGCGTCGAGGTCGTGCGGCGTGTCGCCGACGTAGAGCGTCTCGTCCGGCCGCACGCCCGACGCGGCGACGATGCCTTGCAGCACCGGAATCTTGTCCGCCGCCCCGCCGCCGATGTGCGCGAAGAAATCCCGTAGACCCAGCCGCGCGAGGAGATCGTCCAGGATGTCGGTCGGCACGCTCGAGCAGATGCTCAGGCGAACCCCGCGCAGCCGGCAGATGTGCAGCAGCGCCGGCACGTCGGCGAACAGCTCCGACTGCGCCATGCGCGCCGCGAAGTGGCGAAAGAACACGGCGTCGATTTCCTCGCGCGGCCGCTCGCCGATGAAGCGCCGGTAGAAGCGCTCGACCGGCAGGGTGAACTCGCGCCGGTAGGTGGCCTCGTCGACCGGCGCGGCGCCGAAGTGCGCCAGCGTGTCATTGGTGGCGGCCAGCGTCAGCGCGCGGTCGTCGGCCAGCGTGCCGGCCCAGTCGAGGATGAGGTGGCGGATCATGGCGGCGTTCCCAGGCAAAGCTCGATCGTCCCTTGAAAAAGGGCTGTCCTGCCCTTTTTCATCTCGGCGCATCGCGGGCAGGACCCGCGATGGCCTCCGCAGATCAAGCGCTCAAGCGCGCTTGCTCTGCGCACAAGCCATCCATGGCTTGTTTCAACAGGCCGTCGAAAAGGTTTTTCAACGGCCTATTGGATTGTCATGCGCCCATCAGCAGGCTGCGGTACAGCGGCGCCAGCACCAGATAAATCAAGATCGACGCCGTCAGCGCGGCGCCGTACAGCTCGGTGTCCAGGCGATAGCGGTGGCACAGGATCACGCCCACCGCCGGGCAGGCCGAGGCCATGGCCACGGCGAGCACGGCCAGCGTCTCGCCACGCAGGCCGAAGGCATACGCGAAGGCGAGGCCGAGCGCCGGCCCCGCCACCTGACGGATCAGCAGCGCCGGGATGGCGGCGCCCAGACGGCGCATGGCGCCCAGGCGCAGCGACAGGCCGACCACGAACACCATCAGCGGGATGCCGGAATCGCCGATGTAGCGCAGGGTGGTGACCAGGCGCTCGGGCACCGGCAGGCCGAGCAGGTTCACGGCGAGTGCCGCGAACACCGCCCAGGCCGGCGGCAGGCGCAAGATCTCGCGGCCGAGCGACACCCGAGCCCCGCCCTCGGCATGGCGCGCCGCCACCGCCACGCCGACGGTCCAGATCAGCAACGTGGTGGCGATGAGGTCGTAGGCGAACACCACCGACATGCCGCCCGACCCGAACAGGCTGACCACCACCGGCAGGGCGATCGAGCCGTTGGCGAAGCCGGCCGCCAGCAGCATGGCGCCGCGGCCTTGTGCCGACAGGCCAAGCCGCTGGCCGACCAGCCGGTACGCGGCCCAGGCCAGCAGCAGGCCGCCCAGGCTGCACACGTAGCCGGCGGCCGGGATGACCATCATGTCGAGGTTCAGCGACGCCCGCGACATGATGGCGAAGATCAGCGCCGGCCCGGTGAGGTAAATCATCAGCATGTTCAGCGTCTGCGCCATCTGGGCGGCGTCGACGCCGCCGGGCGCCTGCCGGCGCCACAGCCAGCCGGCGGCCAGAGCGACGAAAACGGGGATCAGGTCCAAGTACACGGGTGCTCGTTCCAGAACGAAAACACCGCCGGCCGCGCCTCGCGCCGCCGGCGGTGCGATGAAAATCCCGCCGCGTCGGTCAGGACGCCGGCGGCACGGTCGCCCGCATGGACGGGCGCTGGCCGAACTCGGCGAGCCAGGCGCCGAGCGCCGGGTGGGCGTCGCGCCAGGCGATGTCGGGAAAGCGAAAGTCCAGATACTCGAGCGCCACCGCGAACTCGATGTGCGCCAGCGTCAGCTGTGATGTCAGCGCGGGGCCGAGGCTGGCGAGATCCTGTTCCATGGCGGCCAGACCACGCGCGATGGCACGGCGCTGGCGGTCGGTCCACGGCGCCCAGCGGTGGTCCTCCGGGCGCAGCAGCTCCAGGCGCGCCGTGACGGCGGCATCGAGCACGCCATCGGCCAGTGCGCAGCGGCGCAGCACGTCGAAGCGGGCGTCACCGTCCGGGATGAGGCGCGGTGTCGGACTCAGGCTGTCGAGGTATTCGCAGATCACCCAG
Organism: Pseudomonadota bacterium; assembly: GCA_049322795.1. Classification (GTDB taxonomy): domain Bacteria; phylum Pseudomonadota; class Gammaproteobacteria; order Immundisolibacterales; family Immundisolibacteraceae; genus Immundisolibacter. Next base: position 214,589 of record JBMOQH010000016.1, read on the forward strand.
CTGTCGTACAGGCACCGGCCATCGTCCAGGCGCAGCGCCGGCACCTTGCCGAGCGGGTTCGCGTCGAGCAGCGCGGCCGGGTCTTCCATGGGGCTGGCCAGGACGTCCTCGATGCGCCCGGCGAGGCCTTTTTCGAGCGCCACCACACGCACCTTGCGCGAGTACGGCGACGGCTTGGCGTAGATGAGCTGCATGGGGCCTCCCCGGGATCGTGATTCAGGAATCGTCCTGCCGGCCGTAGGTGCGGAACTGCGCCAGCACGCGCGTCATCTCGGCCGCGTCCAGCAGCACCGGCGTGCCGCAGGCGAGCGCGGCGCAGTACTGCGCCGCCAGCGATTCGATTTCCTCGGCCAGCGCCAGCGCGTGCGCCAGGTCCACGCCGGTCGCGATCAGGCCGTGGTTGGCCAGCAGGCAGGCGTGGCGATCGGCCAGAGCCACCAGCGCGTTGGCCGACAGCTCCGCGCTGCCGAAGGTGGCGTAGTCGGCACAGCGCACGTTGTCGCCGCCGGCGAGCGCGATCATGTAGTGAAACGCCGGCAGCTCGCGGCGCTGGCAGGCCAGCGCGCTGGCGTAGCGGGAATGGGTGTGCACGATGGCGCCGATCTCCGCCCGGGCGGCGTAGATGTCGCGGTGAAAGCGCCACTCAGATGAGGGCTTGAGCTGCCCCGGCGCGGCGACGCCGTGGCCGTCGAGACGCACCAGGTCGGCCGGCGCGAGATCGTCGTAGGCGATGCCGGTCGGGGTGATCAGAAACCCGCCCGGCGCCCGTGCGCTGACGTTGCCCGAGGTGCCACGGTTCAGGCCCCGGCGCACGCTATCGCGGGCCGTGTCGATCAGCGACTGGCGAAGGGCACTCTCGTCCAAGGACAGACCGTACGGGGAACGGGTGGGCCGGCATCCTGCCGGGCGGCGGTATGGTACACGCGCCGCCCTCGGCGACAGTGACCGCGCCCGTGGGTCACACCGCCCGACCCACGCGCCGTGTAGGACAGACACCGACAGCAAGCGTCGGCGGTGACCGACGCTTGCTGTCGGCAGCGGCCGCTTCGCCGCCGCACACCCCGACCGCAAGATGCCGACACTCCATCCTTCCCCATGGTTCGAGTGTCATGCGCACTGTCATCGTCGAAGACTCCGCCGCCGCGCTGGCCGCGCTCACCGAAGCGCTGGCGACATTTCCGGGCATGGAACTGCTCGGCACGGCCGCGGCGGAGGATCCGGCCGTGGACCTGATCCTGGCGCGCGAGCCGGACCTGGTGTTGCTGGATCTCGGCCTCGCCAGCGGCAGCGGGCTCGGCGTGCTGCGCCGCCTGCGCGGCGCGGCCTGCCCGGCACGCATCGTGGTGCTCACCAATCGCGTCGAGCAGGCTTATCGCACGGCGTGCCTGGCCGCCGGGGCCAATGCCTTTTTCGACAAGAGCAGCGATCACGGCGCGCTGCTCGACCAGCTGCAGGCGTGGTTGCCGCCGGTGCCCGCCGATGAGAGCGAGCGGCTGCAGGCGCTGCGGGCGCTGAATGTGCTCGACACGCCGGCGGAGGCCAATTTCGACACCCTCACCGCGCTCGCGGCGCAGCTGCTGGGGGTGCCGGTCGTGCTGGTCAGCCTGGTCGACGAGCGCCGGCAGTGGTTCAAGTCGCGGTTCGGGACGCAGGCCACGGAAACATCCCGCGCGGTGTCGTTTTGCGGCCACGCCATCAATTCGGATGACGTGCTGGTGGTCGAGGACGCCCGCCTGGACCCACGCTTTTCCGACAATCCGCTGGTGGTGGGTGAGGCCAAGGTGATCTTTTACGCCGGCGCACCGCTCCGCCTGTCCGGCGGCGAGGTCATCGGCACGCTGTGCGCCATCGACCACCAGCCGCGTGAGCTCGCGCCGACCGAGCGCTCGATCCTGCAGGTGCTGGCCCGGCACGTGGTCGTCGAGCTCGAACTGCGGCGCCAGGTGGAGGAACTCATCGCCGAGATGGAGCACCGGCGCCAGGCCGAGCACCGCTACATGCAGCTCGCCACGCGCGACCCGCTGACCGGGCTGCCCAACCGTGCCGCCCTGCTCGACCGCCTGAACCAGGCGCTGCATGCCGCCGCCCGGGGCGGCCACCGGCTGGCCTTCATGTTTCTGGATCTCGACCGCTTCAAGCTCATCAACGATTCGCTCGGCCACGCGGTGGGCGACGAGCTGCTGCAGGCGGTTGCCGAACGCCTGCACCGCGCCGTGCGGGACACCGACACCGTGGCGCGGCTCGGCGGCGACGAGTTCGCCATCCTGCTGCATGAGCCGCGTGACGCCGACTCGGCCCTGCGCGTGGTCGACAAGCTGCTCGGGAGCCTGCGGCAACCGATCGTGCTCGGTAGCCACGCCCTGACCGTGCGCGCCAGCGTGGGCATCGCGTTTTATCCCGAGCACGGCGACAGCGCCGACCAGCTGATGCGGCATGCGGATCTGGCCATGTATCAGGCCAAGCAGGATGCCTCGCTCGGTTACTGCGTATACGAACCGCGGCTCGATCTGGCCGCCCAGTCGCGCCTCACGCTCGAACAGGACCTGCGCGAAGCCCTGCCCCGCGGGCAGCTTGCGCTGCATTACCAGCCGCAGATCAACCTCGCACACGGCACGCTCACCGGCGCCGAGGCGCTGCTGCGCTGGATGCACCCGCAGCAGGGGCTGGTTTCCCCGGCCCGCTTCATCCCGCTGGCGGAGGAAACCGGGCTGATCCTCGAAATCGGCGAATGGGTGCTGATGGAGGCGGCCCGGCAGCTGGCACGCTGGCGCGCCGCCGGCGTCGACGTACCGCGGATGTCGGTCAACGTGTCGCCGCTGCAGTTGACGCCGGACCTGCTCCGGCAGGTCGAGCGCGCGCTGGACGAGACCGGGCTGGCGCCGGCGGATCTTGAGCTCGAAATCACCGAGACCGCCATCACCGCCGACGGCCCGCTGGTGCTCGACCTGCTGTCGCGGCTGCGGGCGCTCGGCGTCGGCGTGGCGGTGGACGATTTCGGCGTGGGCTTCTCCTCGCTCGCCATGCTGCGCCGTCTGCCAGTGTCGACCCTCAAGATCGACCGTTGCTTCGTGCACGAAATCGCCCGCAACAGCCAGGACGCCACCATCACCCGGGCCATTGTCGACCTCGCCCAGGGCCTCGACCTGCGCGTGGTCGCGGAAGGCGTCGAGCGCACCGATCAAAGCCTGATTCTGGGTAGCCTGGGCTGCAAGGAAGCACAGGGCTATCTGTTCAGTCCGCCGCTGGCAGCCGATGCCCTTGCCGACTGGCTCGGCGCCTGGTCCAACCGCCGCGGCTGATCTGTTGCCGACCGCCGGCGCCCGCGCCCGGCGGTCGGCTTGCCTGCGTGCATCACCGCGGCAAATGGCATTGCCACTGCAGCTGATCGCCCGTACATTCCGCGCGCATGGGACGCGTGCTGCGACCGAACTACGCGCTGCTGCTGATGGTGGGAGGCATGCTGGGGCTGATCGCCCTGGCGGCTTGGGAGCGGGCTGTCCTGAACACCGTCATCGAGCTCACCAATGCCCGCAAGACGACCCGTGACACGGTGATTCTGGCGGTCCAGCTCGACAGTCACCTGCGGGCGCTCGATCGCGCGCACATGACGTTGCTGCTCGACGCCGGCCCGCCCGCGCGGCAGGCATTCGCCACCGCCGAGGCGCAGCTGCTGGCGGATGTCGAGCGGCTGACCGAGCGCACGGCATCCATCGCCCAGATCGCCCCCCTGACGGCCTCGGTGGTCGGCGCGGTGGCCGGCGCCAGAACCGTGCTGGACGCGGATCGGCTGCGCGAGGCACAGCCGACCGCCTCCCACAGCGCCCAGGCCAGCGGGGCGCTGGTAACTGCCGCAAGCGTGCAGATCGACCGGCTGACCGAGGCGCTGTACCGGCGCATCGACCATTTCGATCAGGGCGTGAGCCAATGGCAGCGGCGCGCCAGCATCACCCGCGGGTCGATGCTGGCGCTCGTGTTGGCGCTGCTCGGCGGCGCGTACGGGCTGCTGTGGACGGAGAGCCGTCGCCGCCAGCGCGCCGAGCGGGCGCTGCGCAACAGTCACGAGCAGCTCGAAACCCTGGTGAGCGAGCGCACCGCCGAGCTCGAACACAGCCGGCAGGATCTGCGCGCGCTGGCGGTGAGTCTGGACGAGAGCATCGAGGCCGAGCGGCGCCGGCTCGCCCGCGAGGTCCACGACCAGCTCGGTCAGACCCTCACGGCGCTCAAGCTGTACCTGCACCGCCGGGTGGCCGAAAACCCGGACCTGCGCCCGTACGATCAACTGCTTGACGAGGCCATCGCCACCGCCCGCCGCATCGCGGCCGACCTGCGCCCGCCGCTGCTGGACGATCTCGGTCTGGCGGCAGCGCTGGGGCAACTGGCCCAGCACGACGGCCTCACCGCAACCGTGCGCGTGGAGGACGATCATGTGCTGACGCCACGCCTGGCCGAACAGCTGTTCCGTATCGCACAAGAGGCCGTCACCAACGTGCTGCGTCACGCAAAGGCCGCGCACATCCACATCGAGGGCGGCGCCACGGACCAGGCTTACCTGCTCGCGGTGGAGGACGACGGCGTCGGTTTCGACCCGCAGGCGGTGCGCCGCGGGGCGCTGGGACTGGTCGGCATGCGCGAACGGGCACACCTGGCAGGCGGCGAGTGCCGCTGGGTCACCCCCCGCTTCGGCGGCACCCGCGTGGAAATCAGACTGCCGCTGGCCGAGGCCCTGGCGGCGTGATGCGCGTGCTGCTGCTCGACGACCACCCGCTGGTGCGGGCCGGCGCACGGCGCCTGATCGTGGATCGCTGGCCCGAGGCGCAGGTGCTCGAAGCGGGCAGGCTCGGCGAAGCCCTCGCCATGCTGGACGATTGCGCGCTGGTGGTGCTCGACCTGTCGCTGCCGGACGCCAGCGGGCTCGAGGCGCTGGTCAAGCTGCACCGGCGCGCTCCACAGGTGCCGCTGCTGGTGCTGTCCATGCATGCCGAAGAGGCGTACGCCGCCCGCGCCATGCAACTGGGCGCCGCCGGTTACCTGCCCAAGGACCGCGCCGGCGAGGAGCTGGTGACCGCCATGCAGCGGCTGCTGGCCGGCGGGCGGTACATCGGTGCCGATCTCGCCGACCGCCTGGCCGACATGCTGACCGGCTCGAGCCCGGCCACGCCGGCGCACGACCGGCTGTCGACACAGGAACTGCGGGTGGCCCTGCTGCTGGCGCAGGGCAAGGCCGTTGGCGAGATCGCCGACACCATGTGCCTGTCTGTGAAAACCGTCAGCACCTACCGCGGCCGGGCGCTGGAGAAGCTCGGCCTCGGCAACAACTCCGAACTGACGCGCTACTGCCTGGCGCAGGGGCTCATCGAGCTGTAGCGCGTTACCGCGGGCGGACCCGCTCAGCCCATCTGCCGCTCGCGGATTTCCGCCAGCGACTTGCAGTCGATGCACAGCGTGGCGGTCGGCCGCGCCTCCAGACGCCGCAGACCGATCTCCGCGCCGCAGGATTCGCAGAAGCCGTACTCGCCGGCGTCGATCTGGTCGAGCGTTTCCTCGATCTTGCGGATCAGCTTGCGCTCGCGGTCGCGCGTGCGCAGCTCGAGCGTCATTTCGGATTCCTGCGTGGCGCGGTCGGTCGGGTCCGGGTAGTTGACCGTCTCGTCCTGCATGCGGTGACGGGCGCGGTCCATTTCGGCACTCAGCTCGTCGCGCCAGGCGTGCAGGATGTGCCGGAAGTGGTCCTTCTGCTTCTCACCCATGTAGGGCTCGCCCTTCTTGGGCTGGTAGGGCGTGAAGCTTTTCTGCGGCGATTCGCTGATCCCCATTTCGCGGGACTCCGGGCTGCGCTGTCGGGCGGCAATGAACGCCACAGCGGATTTTCGAGGGCGCGGAATTCTAATGCATACAGGTGGCATCACCAACAGCCGGCCGTGCCGACGACGCGGTGCTAAACTTTCGCGGCTTGTGCCGGGCCAGCGGCGGGTCCGTCGGGTTGCCGACAGTTCGCCGCGCGCGCCCTTGTGCGCCGCACAAATCGAACGCTACCAAGCAAGGGAGTCTGCCGCATGGGCAAACCGCGGCCGTTGTCGCCTCATCTCACCGTCTACCGGCCGTTGATCGGCAGCTACACGTCCATTCTGCACCGCGCGACCAGCGCTGCACTGCTGGGCGGACTGGCTTTTCTCGCATTGTGGCTGCTGGCCATCGCCCAGGGCGGCGCGCTGTTCGATGCCCTGTCGGGGCTGTGGAGCAGCGTGGTCGGCAAGGTCATGCTGTTCGGCTGGACCTTCTGCGCATTCTTCTACGCCGCGCAGTGGATTCGCCATTTCGCCTGGGACCTGGGCTACGGCTTCGAACTGGACGCGGCCCGCCGCACCGGCCGCCTGGCGGTCGCCGGCTCCGCCGTCGCCGCTGTGCTGGTGTGGGTCTATATCGCCATGAGGGCCGGCTGATGACGCAGTTTCGTTCGGCGCGTTCGCTGGCTCATGGTCACGGCGCCGCCCGCGCCGGTACCGGGGCGTTTTTCTGGGAGCGTCTGACCGCCGCCGCGCTGATCGTGCTCGGTGCCGCGTTGATGGTGCAGCTGCTGTGCCTGTCGGCCGGCGGCGCGACGCTGGAAGAAGCCCGCGCCTGGCTCGCCATGCCATTCACCGGCGGCCTGGTGCTGCTGTTTTTTGTGATCGCCATGATCAACGCCTACCTGTGCAGCCGGGTGCTGATCGAGGATTACGTCCACGTGCCGGCGCTGAACCTGCTGGCGCTGGTGGGTCTTCTGGTGCTGACGGTGGGCCTCGGGGCCGTGGCCGTGGTGTCGGTGCTGCGCGTGATGTTCGGACAGTGAGTGACGGGATGAGCAGCGAGTACACCATCATCGACCACCGCTTCGACGTGGTGGTGGTTGGCGCCGGCGGCGCCGGCCTGCGCGCCACCTTCGGCATGGCGGCCGAGAACATGTCGGTGGCGTGTCTGTCGAAGGTGTTCCCCACCCGCTCGCACACCGTGGCGGCGCAGGGGGGCATCAACGCCGCGCTCGGCAACATGGTCGACGACGACTGGCGCGACCACTTCTACGACACGGTCAAGGGCTCGGACTGGCTGGGCGACCAGGACGCCATCCAGTACATGTGCCAGCAGGCCATCGCCGCGGTGATCGAGCTCGAGAACGCCGGCATGCCGTTCTCGCGCACCGAGGACGGCAAGATCTACCAGCGCCCGTTCGGCGGCCAGTACCAGGCGGACCACAAGACGCCGGCGCAGCGCACCTGCGCGGCGGCCGACCGCACCGGCCACGCCATGCTGCACACGCTGTACCAGCAGTCGCTGAAGCACAAGGCGCAGTTCTTCGTCGAGTTCTTCGCGGTCGATCTGATGACCGACGACAGCGGCCGGGTCATCGGCGTCGTGGCCTACGACATGACCGAGGGCCGTTTGCACCGCTTCTTCGCCCGCGCCGTGGTGCTGGCGACCGGCGGCTACGGGCGGGCCTATCAGTCCTGCACCGCCGCGCACATCTGCACCGGCGATGGCCTGGCGCTGGCGGCGCGCATCGGGGTGCCGCTGCAGGACATGGAAATGGTGCAGTTCCACCCGACCGGCATCTACCCGGCCGGCTGCCTGATCACCGAGGGCGCCCGCGGCGAGGGCGGCTATCTGACCAACGCCGCCGGCGAGCGCTTCATGGAGCGCTACGCGCCGAGCGCCAAGGATCTTGCCTCCCGCGACGTGGTGTCGCGCGCCATGACGGTGGAAATCCTGGAAGGCCGCGGCTGTGGGCCGGACAAGGACCACATCATGCTGCACCTGGAACACCTGGGCGCCGACACGCTGCACGAGCGCCTGCCGGGCATCTCGGAGACCGCGCGCATCTTTGCCAACGTGGACGTGACGCGCGAGCCGATCCCGGTGCTGCCTACGGTGCACTACAACATGGGCGGCATCCCGACCAACTACCACGGCGAGGTCCTCAACCAGGACGCGAACGGCAACGACGTGGTCGTGCCGGGCCTGTTCGCCATCGGCGAGGCGGCCTGCGTGTCGGTGCACGGCGCCAACCGCCTGGGCGCCAACAGCCTGCTCGACATCATCGTGTTCGGGCGGGCCGCGGCGCTGCGTTTGAAGGACACCCTGCCGACACTGCCGGAACCCAAGGTCACCGCCGAGGCCGGGCGCAGCGGCATCGAGCACTTCGAGCGCATGCGCAGCGCCAAGGGCCAGCACTCGCCGGCCGAGATCCGCGAGCGCATGCAGCGCACCATGCAGCAGCGCTGCGCGGTGTTCCGCAAGGAAGACACGCTGCAGGCCGGCGTCAAGGAAATCCGCGAAGCGGCCGCCATGCTGCCGCAGATCGGGCTGACCGATCACGGCATGGTGTTCAACACCGACCTGGTCGAGGCGCTGGAACTCGAAAACCTGCTGACGGTGTCGCTGGCCACCATGGACTGCGCCGCCGAGCGCAAGGAATCGCGCGGCGCCCATGCCCGCGACGACTACCCGGAGCGCGACGACGTCAACTGGATGAAGCACAGCCTGGCCTGGGTACCGGACGTGGTCAGCGGCGAGGTGCGCCTGGGTTACCGCGCCGTGACTGCCCGCACCCTGACCGACGAGGTCACCCCCATCCCGCCCATGAAGCGGGTGTACTAGGTAGAAACCGCCCGGTCGCGGTACACGCCCGCGACGGGCTCCGTCCATCAAGCACCGACATGCTCGATGGACGTTGAGGCATCCCGCCCCAAGCACCGAGGACCGACAACATGGCGGAAAAAGCCCGCGTCGCACGCGAGCAACTGGCCGCGCAGCCGGGAGCGAACCCGGCCGCCGGCAAGGTGACGTTCGAGATCTACCGCTACGACCCCGAGTCGGACCAGGCGCCGCGCACGCAAACCTACGAGGTCGACACCGGCGACTGCGGCCCGATGGTGCTGGACGCCCTGCTGCACATCAAGAACCGCCAGGACGGCGGGCTCACCTTCCGCCGCTCCTGCCGCGAGGGCGTGTGCGGCTCCTGCGCCATGAACATCGACGGCGTCAACACGCTGGCCTGCACCAAGGCCACCGCCGACTGCCGCAGCGCGCACGTGCGCATCTTCCCGCTGCCGCACCAGGAGGTCATCAAGGACCTGGTGCCGGACCTGACCCACTTCTACGCCCAGTACGCGGCGCTCGAACCGTGGCTGAAGACCGAAACGCCGCCGCCGTCCGGCCGTGAGCACCGGCAGTCGCACGAGGACCGCAGCCAGCTCGACGGGCACTACGAGTGCATCCTGTGCGCCTGCTGTTCCACCTCCTGCCCGTCGTACTGGTGGAATTCGGACCGCTTCTTCGGTCCGGCCGCGCTGCTGGCCGCGCACCGCTGGATCATCGACAGCCGCGACGAGGCGCAGGGCGAGCGCCTGGATCAGCTCGAGGACCCGTTCCGGCTGTACCGCTGCCACACCATCATGAACTGCACCAGCGCCTGCCCGAAGGGTCTGAACCCGGCCAAGGCCATCGCCGACATCAAGAAGCGGCTGGTGCAGCGCCACCTGTAGGCGGCGCCGCGCCTCATGCTGCAGGCGGTTCCGGCCACGCCGCTGGCGCGCTATCGCTGGGACACGACGCAGCCCGATTTCGTCGCCGACCCGCTGCAGGAAGCCGCCGCCGCGCGGCTGGATGCCCTGTGGCAGGCCATCGCCCGGCCGCCGAAGCGTGGCTGGCTCGCCCGTCTCACCGCGCGCAGCACCCCCACCCCATCGGCCGGTGCCTATCTGTGGGGTGACGTCGGGCGCGGCAAGAGCTATCTGCTCGATCTGTTCTTCGACTGCCTGCCCGGCGAGCGCAAGCGTCGCCTGCATTTCCACGAGTTCATGCGCGCCGTGCACGCCGCGCGGCGGCGCCTGGGCGACATTCCGGACCCGCTGCCGCGCATCGTGGACGAGTGGGTCGGCCGCGCGGACGTGCTGTGCTTCGATGAGTTCCAGGTGCACGACATCGCCGACGCCATGCTGCTCGGCGGCCTGCTGCGGGAGCTGCTCGACCGCGGCGTGTACGTGGTGGCGACCTCCAACCGCCGCCCGGACGACCTGTACCTGCACGGCCTGCAGCGGGCGCGCTTCGTGCCGACCATCGCGCTCATCAAGGAGCGGCTGGACGTCATCGAGCTGAACGGCCCTACCGACTACCGGCGCCGCGCGCTGCACGACGTGCGCCGTTACCTGACACCGCTCGGCCCGGCGGCCGAGGAAGGCATGTTGGCGGCCTTCAGCCACCTGGTGCCGGAGCACGAGAAGACCGGGCCGCTGGAGGTGCACGGCCGGGTGATCGAGGTCCGCCACCGCGGCAGCGATGTGGCCTGGTTCGACTTCGACGCCCTGTGCCGCACCGCCCGCAGCGCGCTCGACTACCTCGACCTCGCCGAGCGTTTCCACACCGTGCTGCTGTCCGGCGTGCCGCGGCTCAGCGCCGACGAGTCCGACGTGGCGCACCGGTTCATGAACCTGGTCGACGTGCTGTACGACCAGGGCGTGAACCTCATCGTGTCGGCCGCCGCCCCGCCCGCCGAGCTGTACCCGGGCGAGCGCATGGGCTTCGAGTTCCAGCGCACGGTGAGCCGGCTGATCGAGATGCAGTCGGACGCCTGGCCCGGTGAGCGGCGCCGATCCTGAGCACCCGGTCGCGGTGCTCGCCGCGGCCGACCCGCGACCGGCGGAACTGGCGTCCCGCCTCGGCCTGCCGCTGGTCGAGGTCGAGGCGGATGCGGCGTTGCTGCTCGCCTTTGGCCCCGACGGCCTGGAGTTGCGCGCCCCCGGCCGGCGCCTTACGCCGCTGCGTGTGGACTTCTCGCACATCGGCCAGCACGGCGGCAGCGAGCTGCTGCGCGCCACGCGCGTCAAGGCGCGCCCGGCGCGGCTTTGGGATCTCACCGCCGGGCTCGCCACGGATGCCTTTCGCCTGGCGCGCGCGGGTTTCGAGGTCACCGCCTGCGAGCGCGTGCCGGTCATCCACGCCCTGGTCGAGGATGCCCTGGTCCGCGCACCGGCCTTGCCGGCGCCGGGCCGGCTGGAACTGCGTCTGGCGGACGCGCGCACGGTGCTGGCCGACGCCGGGCTGCCGGCTCCGGACGTGATCTACCTCGATCCCATGTTCCCCGGCGAGGGCCGCACCGCGCTGCCCCGGCGCGAGCTGCAACTGCTGCGCGAGCTGACCGGCGACGACGACACTGGCACCGAGCTGCTGGCCCTCGCCCGCCGGCGGGCCCTGCGGCGCGTGGTGGTGAAGCGCCCGCTGCACGCGCCGACGCTGGCCACGGACGTCGATCTCGCCTTCAAAGGGCGGGCGGTGCGCTTCGACGTGTACCTCGCGCCCACCCAGACGGACGCCTGAGCCGCGCGCGATCAGTCAATAGCGGTCGCCTCGATGGCCAATAGGCCGGCGAGGCGCGCCGGATCCCACCGCGCCACCGCCCAGCGCAGCAGCTCGGCGGGCGGCGCGCCGTGCAGGTCGGCCGGCGGCGGCAAGCGCAGGGCGCTCAGCACGGCCTGCAGGTTGGCGCTGGCGGCGGTGTTGTCGAGCGGCGCAGCACGGGTCTGCTTGCCGAGTTTGAGACCCGCGCGGTCCACCAGCAGCGGCAGGTGCGCATAGCCGGGCTGGGGCAGGCCAAGACAGTGCTGCAGATGGATTTGCCGCGGAGTCGAGGTGAGCAGGTCCACGCCGCGCGCCACCTCGGTCACGCCCTGGAAGGCGTCGTCCACGACCGTTGCGAGCTGATAGGCCAACAGCCCATCGGCGCGTTGCAGCACGAAATCGCCGACCTCGCGGGCAAGGTTCTGGCAAACATCACCCTGCACGGCGTCATGAAATCCGATGTCCGCATCGGGCACACGCAGGCGCCAGGCGCGCGCGTCGTGGCCCGGCGGCAGACCCGCGCGGCAGGTGCCGCGATAGACCGGGCCATCCACGCCAGCGCGGGCCGCGGCGGCCAGTTCGCGGCGCGTGCAGGCGCAGGGGTAGACCCGGCCGGCGCGGCGCAGTTGATCAAGCGCCGCGCGATAGGCGTCCGTGCGCCGGCTCTGCCACAGCACCTCGCCGTCCCACGGCAGGCCGTGGGCTTCGAGGCTGCGCAGGATGGCGGCGGCGGCGCCCGGCACGACGCGCGGCGGGTCGAGGTCGTCGATGCGCAGCAGCCAGCGGCCACCCGCGCGGCGCGCCGACAGGTAACTGCCGACCGCCGCCAGCAGCGATCCCAGGTGCAGTTCGCCGCTTGGCGTCGGGGCGAAGCGGCCACATGGCTGTGCCATTTGCGGACAGGTCGGCAAGGGCTTTCGTGTACCTTATCCGGCCCGGCGCGTGTCAGGCGCCGCAGGCTGGAACACAGGGAGCGGGGGCATGAAACTCATCACGGCGGTCATCAAGCCGCACAAGCTGGACGATGTGCGCGACGCGCTCGGCACCATCGGCATCACCGGCATGACGGTGGCCGAGGTCCGCGGCTTCGGGCGCCAGAAAGGCCATACCGAAATCTATCGCGGCGCGGAGTACGTGGTCGATTTTATTGCCAAGATGCGGATCGAGGTGGCGGTGCGCGATGACGACGCCGAGCGCGTGGTCGAGGCCATCGCCAACGCCGCCAACAGCGGCCGGATCGGCGACGGCAAGATCTTCGTCACCCCACTGGAGCAGGTGATCCGCATCCGCACCGGCGAAACCGGGCCCGACGCGATCTGAGGCCCGATACACAAGAATCCGACGCGGGGAGGACGATTCATGCGCAGGGTCACCGTGCCCGCGGCAGCGCTGTGCCTGCCATTGCCGGCGGCGGCCGAAACGGCCGTCGCCAATGCCGCCCATACGGCCTGGCTGCTGAGCGCCACGGCGCTGGTGCTGTTCATGACGCTGCCGGGCCTGGCGCTTTTCTACGGCGGTCTGGTGCGCAGCAAGAACGTGCTGTCGGTGCTGATGCAGTGCTTTGCCATCACCGGCCTGGTGTCGGTGCTGTGGCTGCTGTTCGGTTACAGCGGCGCCTTTGGGCAGGGCGGCGCGCTGCACGCCTGGTATGGCGGCTTCGGCAAGGCGGGATTGGCCGGCGTGGACCGGGCGGCGGTGGCCGGTCAGCTGCCCGAGACCGTGTTCGCCATGTTTCAGATGACGTTCGCCATCATCACCCCGGCGCTCGTCGTCGGCGGTTTTGCCGAGCGCATGAAATTCTCGGCCATGCTGTTGTTCTCGGGCCTGTGGCTGGCGCTGGTGTATGTGCCGGTGTGCCACTGGGTGTGGGGCGGCGGCTGGCTGGCGGGCCTGGGGCTGATGGACTATGCCGGCGGCACCGTGGTGCACGTGAACGCCGGCGTCGCGGCGCTGGTGGCGGCACTGGTGCTGGGGCCGCGGCGCGGTTTCCCCGGCACCTTGATGCTGCCGCACAACCTCACCATGACGGTCACCGGCGCGGGCATGCTGTGGGTCGGCTGGTACGGCTTCAATGCCGGCAGCGCGCTGGCGGCGGATGGCAACGCCGGCATGGCCATGCTGGTGACGCACACCGGCGCCGCCGCTGGCGCGCTGACCTGGATGGCCATCGAGTGGCTGCGGCACGGCAAGCCGAGCGTGCTCGGCATCGTCACCGGCATGGTGGCCGGTCTGGGCACCATCACGCCGGCCAGCGGCTACGTCGGCCCGCTGGGGGCGCTGGCCATCGGCGTGCTGGCCGGCGGCGTGTGCTTCGTGGCGACCCAGTACATCAAGCGCGTGCTGCACATCGACGACAGCCTGGACGTGTTTCCGGTGCACGGCGTCGGCGGCATCATCGGCACGCTGGCGGTCGGGGTGTTCGCGGCGGTGGAGCTTGGCGGCACCGGCTTCAGCGCCGGCAGCATGGGCCGGCAGCTCGCGGTGCAGGCGCTGGGCGTCGGGGCCACGGCGGTATGGAGCGGCGCGCTGAGCTACCTGCTGCTCAAGGCCATAGACGCGCTGATCGGCCTGCGCGTGGACGCCGAGACGGAGACCACCGGCCTCGACATCAGCCAGCACGAGGAACGCGGTTACGACCTGTAGCCGCTGCGGCGGGCGGCGCGTGGACAGCGCCGCCGGCGGGCCGGGATAATCGCCGGCTCGCGTGAACCGCGGCGCTGATTCTCGCGGGCCCCTGTCCGGCTCGGTATCCCGGTCAAAACCCCATTCAAAACCAAACGGAGTTCGAGACATGCGTGTATGCATTCTGGGGGCCGGCGGCCTCGGTTCGGTGATCGGCGGCTACCTCGCGAAAACCGGTGTCGAGACCACCCTGATCGCCCGCCCGGCGCATGCCGAAGCGATCACGCGCAATGGCCTGCGCATCGAGGGCGTACGCGGCGAGCACCTGATTCGTGAGCACCTGACCGCCGTCAGCAACCCGGCCGACGCCAAGGGCGAGTTCGACTATCTCATCCTGGCGACCAAGGCCAAGGACAGCGACACCGCGCTGGCGTCGGCCGATTGCCTGAAGGACCGCGTCAAGACCGCGTGTTCGATCCAGAACACCATCGTGAAGGAACAGGTGCTGACGGACTGGGTCGGCGACCCCGCGCGCGTGATGGGCGCGTCCACCATCGAGGGCGGTTCGCTCGAGGGGCCGGGCTTCGTCAAGAACCACGTCACGGTGCCGACCACGGCCTACTTCGGCGAGCTCGACGGCACCATCAGCCCGCGCGCGCAGGCGCTGGCCGATGCCTTCAACGCGGCGGGTCTGGGTGCCAAGGCGGTGGACCACATTTGGCAAGTGCTGTGGGAGAAGCTGACGCAGATCTGCAACGCGTCGTCCTGGTCGGTGAGCACGCTCGCCGGCAACCACGACCTGAACATCGTGCATGGCATGGCCCTGCGCGAGGGCGCGGAGCACTACGTTGCCATCGCGCGCGAGCTGCTGGCGGTCTACACCGCGCTCGGCTACAGCCCGCAGAACTTCTATGCCCCGCTGTCGCGCCTGAAGGATCTGCACGAGTGCCGGACCGACGAAGAAGCGGTGCAGCTCATCGTGGGCTACGGCGAGCGCATGAAGCAGCAGGGCTACGGTGGGCGCACCTCCATGCACGAGGACGTGGTGCGGGGCAAGAAGACCGAGGTCGACTACATCGTCAAGCCGTTCGTGGACAAGGGCCGCGAGCTCGGCATCCCGGTGCCGACGGTGACGGCGGCGTATCGCATCATCAAGGTGCTGGACCACTACCTGGCCTGATCGGACATGAGCAAGAAACGCGTTCTGGTGGCAGAAACCCTGGAGCAGGCCGGCATCGACCTGCTGCGGCAGCACTTCGATGTGGACGTGCGCGAGCGCACGGACGAGCAGACGCTCGCCGGCCTCATCGGCGACTACGACGCGCTGATGATCAAGACCTACACGCGGGTGTCGAAGGCGGTCATCGACCGGGCCGGGAAGCTCAGGATCGTCGCCCGCGCCGGCAGCGGTCTCGACAAGGTGGATCTCGCCTACGCCAAGGAAAAGGGCCTGACCGTGCGCAACACGCCGCAGGCCAACGTGGTGTCCGTGGCCGAGCTGGTGTTCGGGCTGATGCTGGCGGTGTCGCGCAAGCTCGCCGCCGCCGACCGCTACGTGCGCGCGGGCGAGGGTTGGGACCGCGACCGCTTCACCGGCGTGGAACTGGCCGGCAAGACGCTCGGCATCGTCGGCTTCGGCAACATCGGCAAGCTGGTGGCCAGGCGCGCGCTGGCCTTCGACATGCAGCTGGTCGGCTACGACCCCTTCGTGGATGCCGCCGGCATGGCCGAGCACGGCGTGCGCAAGGTCGAGACCGTGGACGAGGTCATCGACGCGGCCGACTACATCACCGTGCACGTGCCGCTGCTCGATGCTACCCGTGGCCTGTTCAGCACGGCGCAGTTCGCCCGCATGAAGCCGACCGCCATCTTCATCAACACCGCCCGCGGCGAGGTGGTGGACGAGCCGGCGCTGATCGCGGCCCTGCAGACGGGCGAGATCGCCGGCGCCGGGCTCGACGTGTACGAGGCCGAGCCGCCGAATCATCCCGAGCTGCTCGCGCTCGACAACGTGGTGCTGTGCCCACACATCGGCGCCGCCACGCGCGAGGCGCTGAACCGCATGACCGTGCAGGCGGCCGAGATGATCATCGACGCGCTCCGGGACTGACCGGTGCTCGACCCGCAACGGCTGCGCCGCGAACCGGAGCCGGTGGCGGCCGCGCTGGCCACGCGCGGCTTTGCGCTCGACGTGGCGCGCCTGGCCGAACTCGAGACACGGCGCAAGGCGGTGCAGACCGAGACCGAGCAGCTGCAGGCCGAGCGCAACCGGGTCTCGAAGGCGGTCGGCGAGGCCAAACGCCGTGGCGAGGACGCCGCCGCCCTGCTGGGGCAAATGGCCGGCGTCGGCGAGCGCCTGTCGCAGTTGGAAGGCGATCTCAAGGCCGTGCAGGCGGCGCTCGACGCCTACTGCCTGGAAATCCCCAACCTCCCGCACGAGTCGGTGCCGGTCGGCCGCAGCGAGGACGACAACGTCGAGGTCCGCCGCTGGGGGCAGCCGCCCGCGTTCGACTTCGCCGCGCGCGATCACGTGGACCTCGGCGAGGCGCTCGGCGGGCTCGATTTCGAGACCGCCGGCAAGATCGCCGGGGCGCGCTTCAGCCTGCTGCGCGGGCCGCTGGCGGCGCTGCAGCGGGCGCTGACGCAGTTCATGCTGGACCTGCACACCCGCGAGCACGGCTACACCGAGGTGTACGTGCCGTACCTGGCCAATGCCGAGAGTCTCGTCGGCACCGGCCAGCTGCCGAAGTTCGAGGAAGACCAATTCGTCACCCGCGACGGCTATTACCTCATCCCCACCGCCGAAGTGCCGGTCACCAACATCGTGCGCGACAGCATCGTCGAGGCCGCCGAGCTGCCGCTGAAGCTGGTGGCGCACACGCCGTGCTTTCGCCGCGAGGCCGGCAGCTACGGCAAGGACACGCGCGGCATGATCCGCCAGCACCAGTTCGAGAAAGTCGAGCTGGTGCGCCTGGTGGCGCCCGAAACGTCCTGGCAGGCGCACGAGGAGCTGACCGCCGACGCCGAGGCGGTGCTGCAGCGCCTTGGCCTGCCGTATCGCGTCATGGCGCTGTGCACCGGCGACATGGGGTTTTCCGCCGCCAAGACCTACGACCTCGAGGTCTGGCTGCCGGGGCAGGGCCGGTACCGGGAGATCTCGTCCTGTTCCAATTTCGGCGATTTCCAGGCGCGGCGCCTGAAAGCCCGCTGGCGCAATCCGGCCACCGGCAAGCCGGAGCTGCTGCACACGCTGAACGGCTCGGGTCTGGCGGTCGGGCGCACGCTGGTGGCGGTGATCGAGAACTACCAGCAGGCCGACGGCTCGGTCGCAGTGCCCGAGGTGCTGCGCCCGTATCTGGGCGGCAGGGAGCGCATCGCGCGCGTCTGATTGGCCACGCCGCCCTGCGCGGCGACTTCTTCGGTGGCGCAGGCCGAGGCCTGCCTTGTCCGGCCGCGCCAATGGGCGCAGCATCGGCAGGCCAACTACACCACCGGAGGAGAACGACATGCTGTACGTGGTCATTTCCCGCTTCGACGAGGCCGCCGTGGCGCGGCTGCGCGGCGAGCTGCCGCCGGCGGCCTTTGCCTACATCGATGAGGCCATCCACCACCAGCGCCTGCCGAGTCAGGCCGACATCGAGGCGCAGGGCGTGCCGGGCGGGCTGGCCGGCGTGCTGGCGGCGCACCTCGAACACCTCACCGGCCTGCGCGGCAGCGGCAAGCTCGTCAGCGGCGGGCCGTGCAGCGGTTTCGCCAACGCCATCAACATCTTCGAGGCCAATTCCGCCGACGAGGCGCGAACCCTGCACGACGCCGATCCGCTGGCCCGGCACGGCTACTTCGCGGTCGAGACCATCTACCCCTGGCAGCGGGTGTTCTGAGCGTGCTGCGCCTGTATCACATCCTGCCGCGGGCCGATCACCCGGGCTCGCACAACGCGCTGAAAGTCGCTGTACTGCTGCGCGAGCTCGGCCTCGACTTCGAGCTGGTCGACGTCGATCCAGCCACGCAGCTGCGGCCGGCCGACGCGCCGCTGCGCAAACTCAACCCGAATGGACTGACGCCGATCCTGGACGACGACGGCTTCATCCTGTGGGAATCGGCGGCCATCCTGCAATACCTGTGCGACAGCCGCGGACCCACACCGCTGCTGCCGATGGAACCCAAGCCGCGGGCGCGTGTCCTACAGTGGGTGACCTGGGAGGCCAGCACCGTCATTTCGGCGTTGATGGCGCTGTACATGGCGCGCGTCGGTGGTGGCGATGCCACGGTCGCGGCGCAACGTGTCGACTTCGTGCTCGGCGTGCTGGAGCAGCAACTCAACCCCCGCACCTTTATGGCCGACAACTATTCCATCGCCGACATCGCGCTCGGGGGCAGCGTGCCAGCGCTGCTGTCGATCGGTGTGGATTTTGGTGCCTATCCGGCGCTGCGGCGCTGGCTGGGCCGACTTCGCGGCCGAGCGGCCTGGCAGGATGCGATTTTTCTGGCCGACCTGCGCGCGGGAGGGCTCGGGTAACCTTAAGTCCACGAGCCGCGTCAATCGGTGTTCTTGCTAGACTCCCCGGCTTTTTCGCTGCCCGATCGAGAGTACCCACGCGTGATTTCCCCCCGCACCTGCTTGCGCTCCCTGATGCCGCTGCTCGCCACCGCAGCGATCGGCGCTTCGGCTGAAACGGCTCCCGTGCCGCCGCCGGACGTCGATCTGATCGGTCAGGTGCAGGTGGTGGCAGCGCGTCACGAGGACACGCTGCTCGACATCGCCCGTCGTGCTGGGCTTGGCTACAACGAAATCAAGATGGCAAACCGGGGGGTCGACCCCTGGATGCCGGGCGAAGGCGTACAGGTCGCGCTGCCGACGCGGCACATCCTGCCGATGGCGCCGCGCAGCGGCATCGTGATCAACCTGCCCGAGATGCGGCTTTATCACTACCTGCCCGCCAGCGGCGGCATACCGCAGGTGGCGACCTACCCGATCAGCATCGGCCGTTTCGACTGGCGGTCGCCGCTCGGCATGACGCAGATTACGCAAAAGGTGCCCAACCCAAGCTGGACACCGCCGGAATCTATCCGCATCGAGCACGCGGCCAAGGGCGACATCCTGCCGCCCGTGGTGCCAGCCGGGCCAGACAACCCGCTCGGGCAGTTTGCGCTTCGTCTGGGCCTGCCGGGCTACCTCATCCACGGCACGAATCGACCCTACGGCATCGGCATGCGGGTCACGCACGGCTGCCTGCGGCTGTACCCGGAGAATATCGCCACGCTGTTCCAGCAGGTGACCCCTGGCGTCAAGGTCAACTTCATCAGCCAGCCCTACAAGATCGGTCAGGCCTTCGGCGTGACGTATCTGGAGGCACACCACCCGCTCAAGGAAGAAAAAGGCCGCAAAGAAGGCGCATTGGGCGAGATTGCGCGGCTGCTGGCCCAGCGTGGCGTAAGCACGTCCGAAGTCGATTGGGACGCGGTGCGTCAGGAAATCGCCCGGCCCACAGGTATGCCGGTGCCGATCAGCCGACCGGATGACGTCCTGTTACTTGACGCGAGCGCCGAGACCGAAGGGCTGCTGACCGCTCGGCGATAAATCGCCCGCCGCCGAACTCAAGGTAAAAAAAAAGCGGGGCCGGCTCGCGCCGACCCCGCTCTTTTTTTACCGGAAGCGTTTGCTTACTTCAGCATCGACTTCTGGAACATGCGATCGATCTTCTCGTTGGTGTCGACGCAGCACTGCTGGGCAGCCTTGGCCGCAGCCAGGGCCTCGTTGGCCGCAGCGCCGGCGGCGTCCGCCTTCGAGGAAGCAGCACTGGCGGTCGCCTGCGCGCTGTCCGCAGCCGACTTGGCCTGCGCGACCTGTTCGTTCACATAGCCCTTGGTGGCGCAACCGCTGGCCAGGGTAGCAAACAGAGCGACCGCGGCGAGCTTGCCAATGATCAGTTTGTTCTGCATATCAATCCCCTAATAACGCTGAGGTAACAAAAATCCAACAATGCGACCACACGCCGCATCACGACGAGACGTGGCGGATTATAAGGTCGCAGGCCGAAAAAGCAAAAAGCGGAGCTGATGCGGATCAAGCGGATCAGCGTGTTTCGGCGCCGTACGATGGCGAGCACCGTCTTATGGTTAGAGGGGGGTTCGCCGGCGTCTGGCAAAATAAGCGACTGCCTAAAACTGCTGACGCCGCCATCAGCGATGCTGGCCTTGCCGCGCCTCGGCGCAGGCAGGAGATGTCCCGTTTTCCTTACCGGAGCGCCGCATGACCGAATATCTACGTTGGTTCGAAACCCTCGGCATGCACGATGTCGATCTGGTCGGAGGCAAGAACGCCTCGCTCGGCGAAATGATCAGTCATCTGCTGCCGCTCGGCGTTCAGGTGCCGGGCGGTTTTGCCACCACGGCGCACGCTTACCGCGACTTCCTTGCCAAGGACGGTCTTGCCGAGCGGATCAAGGCCGAGCTGGACGCGCTCGACGTCGACGACGTGGCGGCGCTGGCGCGTACCGGCGAGAAAATCCGCAAACTCATTCTGGAACAACCCTTTCCGGACGGCCTGGAGCAGGGCATCGTCGACGCCTACGGCAAGCTGTGCGGCGACCACGGCGACGTGTCGGTCGCGGTGCGCTCGTCGGCCACGGCCGAGGACCTGCCGGACGCCTCCTTCGCCGGCCAGCAGGAAACCTTTCTCAACATCCGCGGCGCCGATCACGTGCTGCACGCGGTGCGCCACGTGTTCGCCTCGTTGTTCAACGACCGCGCGATCTCCTACCGCGTGCACCAGGGCTTCGCGCACGAGCACGTGGCGCTGTCGGCCGGCATCCAGCGCATGGTGCGCAGCGATGTCGGCGCCAGCGGCGTGATGTTCACGCTCGACACCGAATCCGGCTTTCGCGACGCGGTGTTCGTCACGGCCTCGTACGGCCTTGGCGAGACGGTGGTGCAGGGCACGGTGAACCCGGACGAGTTCTACGTGCACAAGCCGACACTGCGTGCCGGGCGGCCGGCGGTGATCTCGCGCCATCGCGGCAGCAAGCTGATCAAGATGGTGTACACGGACGCCGTGTCGGCCGGGCGCTCGACCACCACGGTTGACGTGCCCGAGGCCGATCGGCTGCGGTTCTGTCTCAGCGACGCCGAGGTCGAGGCGCTCGCCCGCCAGGCGCTGATCATCGAGGACCACTACGGCCGGCCCATGGACATCGAGTGGGGCCGCGACGGCGAAGACGGCCAGCTGTACATCCTGCAGGCGCGCCCCGAAACCGTGAAGGCGCGCGGCGACTCGCAGGTGCTGCGCCGCTATCAGCTGAAGGAGAAGTCCAAGGTGCTGGTCACCGGCCGCAGCGTGGGCCAGGGCATCGGCGTCGGCAAGGTGCGCGTGGTGGACAGCCCCGCGCGCATGGGCGAACTGCAGCCCGGCGAGGTACTAGTGGCCGACATGACCGACCCCGACTGGGAGCCGGTGATGAAGCGCGCGTCTGCCATCGTCACCAACCGTGGTGGGCGCACCTGTCATGCCGCGATCATCGCCCGCGAGCTGGGTATCCCGGCCGTCGTGGGCTGCGGCGACGCCACCGACCGGCTCGTCACCGGCCAGGCCGTGACCGTGTCCTGCGCCGAGGGCGACACCGGCTTCATCTACGAGGGCGCGCTCAGGAACGAGGTCAGCGAGGTGCGCCTGGACAGCATGCCGACGCCGCCGACCAAGATCATGATGAACATCGGCAACCCGGACCGGGCCTTCGACTTCGCCAGCCTGCCGAACGCCGGCGTCGGCCTGGCGCGGCTCGAGTTCCTCATCAACCGCGGCATCGGCGTGCATCCGAAGGCGCTGATCAACTACGCCACGCTGGGTGCCGACCTGCGCGGGGCCATCGACGAGATCATCGCCGGCTACGCCGACCCGCAGACCTTCTTCGTCGAGAAGCTGGTCGAGGGCATCGCCACGCTGGGCGCGGCCTTCTGGCCGAAGAAGGTGATCGTGCGCATGTCGGACTTCAAGAGCAACGAGTACGCGAACCTGCTCGGCGGCGAGCTGTACGAGCCGCACGAGGAAAACCCCATGCTGGGTTTCCGCGGCGCCTCGCGTTACATCGCCGACAGCTTCCGCGACTGCTTCGCGCTCGAATGCCGGGCACTGAAGAAGGTTCGCGACGACATGGGGCTGACCAACGTCGAGATCATGATCCCGTTCGTGCGCACGCTGGGCGAGGCGCGGCAGGTCACCGAACTGCTGGCCGAGCAGGGCCTGAAGCGCGGCGACAACGGCCTGCGCCTGATCATGATGTGCGAGCTGCCGTCGAACGCCATGCTGGCCGAGCAGTTCCTCGAGTTCTTCGACGGCTTCTCGATCGGCTCGAACGACCTGACCCAGCTCACGCTGGGTCTGGACCGCGACTCAGGCCTGGTGGCGGGCGAGTTCGACGAGCGCGACGGCGCCGTCAAGGCGCTGATGAAGCTCGCCATCGACGCCTGCCAGCGCGCCGGCAAGTACGTCGGCATCTGCGGCCAGGGGCCGTCGGATCACCCCGACCTCGCGCAGTGGCTGGTCGAGCAGGGCATCGAGAGTGTGTCGCTGAACCCGGACACGGTAGTGTCCACCTGGCTCGCGCTGTCGGGCGACAAGGCGCACTGAGCGAGCGGTCTGGCGGCCCGGTGGATTGCCGGGCCTCCATGCTGTCGGGCCGGACGCCAAAGCGTCCGCCCCGGATTCACCAGCTCGGCATCAGCCGCGCTCCAGCCGGCGCAGGATGGCCGCTTCGAGCGTGGCGCGGTCGGCCTTGACGGGTTTCAGATCGGGCGCGCTGCGGATGGCGACGTCGGGGTCCTTCAGACCGTTGCCGGTGAGTGTGCAGACCAGCGTGCGGCCGGGCGGGATGCGACCGGATTGCAGGTCGCGCAGCGCACCGCCGATCGACGCCGCCGAGGCCGGCTCGCAGAACACGCCTTCTTCCATCGCCAGCAGTTTCTGCGCGGCCAGGATCTCGTCGTCGGTCAGGGCCGCGAACCAGCCGCCGGATTCCTGCTGCGCGGCGATGGCCTTGTCCCAGGACTGCGGCTTGCCGATGCGGATGGCGGTGGCGACGGTCTCCGGCTGCGCGATCGGATGGCCGGCCACGAACGGCGCCGCGCCGGCCGCCTGATAGCCGGCCATCACCGGCAGGTGGCAGCGCCCGGCGGCCTGGTACTGGGTGTAGCCCATCCAGTAGGCGCTGATGTTGCCGGCGTTGCCGACCGGCAGGCAGTGGTAGTCCGGCGCCCGGCCGAGCGTGTCGACGATCTCGAAGGCGGCGGTCTTTTGCCCCTGCAGGCGGTGCGGGTTGACCGAGTTGACCAGCGTCACCGGCGCGGTCTGCGCCAGTTCCTTGACCAGCTGCATGCCGTCGTCGAAGTTGCCGGCGATCTGCAGCACCTCGGCGCCGTGCATGATGGCCTGCGCCAGCTTGCCGAGCGCGATCTTGCCCTCCGGGATCAGCACGAAGGACACGATGCCGGCGCGCGCCGCGTAGGCCGCCGCCGCCGCCGAGGTGTTGCCGGTGGAGGCGCAGATGATGGCCCGGCTGCCCTCGTGCACCGCCATGCTGACGGCGGCGGTCATGCCGCGGTCCTTGAACGAGCCGGTCGGGTTCAGGCCTTCGAACTTGACGTAGATGTCGGCGTCGAGGCCCAGCCGGCGCGGGATGTTGCGCAGGCGGATCAGCGGCGTGGCGCCTTCCAGCAGCGTCACCGGGGCGACGCCGGCCGGCAGGTCGAGCCAGTCGCGGTAGCGGGCGATCAGGCCCTCGTAGGCGCTCATGTCAGTGCTCCAGGTGGTCGAGGCGCAGGCTGACCACGCGGCCGTCGATGCTGGGCAGCGCCTCGATGCGGGCGATGGCGTCGCGCAGCGCGCGCTCGCGCACCTTGTGCGTGAGCAGGATGACCGCCACGTGGCTGGCGCCGGGCGCGGGCTCCTTCTGCAGGATGGCCTCGATGCTGATCTGCTGGTCGGCCAGGATGCGCGTGACGTCGGCCAGCACGCCGGGGCGGTCGAGCGCGGTCAGGCGCAGGTAAAACGCCGTTTCGACGGCACCGATGGGCCGGATCGGCAGCGCCTGCAGGCGGTCGTGGTGGAAGGCGAGATACGGCACCCGGTGTTCGGGGTCTATGGTCAGCGCGCGGGCGATGTCGACCAAGTCCGCCACCACCGCCGAGGCGGTCGGGCCGGCACCGGCGCCGGCGCCGTAGTACAGGCTCTGGCCGAGCGCATCGCTGTCCACCAGCACGGCGTTGATGACGCCGTCCACCTGCGCCAGCAGGTGCCGCTGCGGCAGCAGCGTCGGGTGCACGCGCAGTTCAACGCCGCCCTCGCCGCGCCGGGCGATGCCGAGCAGCTTCAGGCGATATCCGAGCTGCCCGGCGTAGTCGACATCCACCGCCGACAGGTCGCGGATGCCCTCGACATGAACCTGATCGAAACACAGCGGCATGCCGAACGCGATGGCGGCCAGGATGGACAGCTTGTGGGCGGCGTCCACGCCGTCGATGTCGAAGCTCGGGTCGGCCTCGGCGTAGCCCAGGCGCTGCGCGTCGGCGAGCGCGGTCGCGAAGTCGAGCCCGGCGCCCCGCATCTGCGTCAGGATGTAGTTGGAGGTGCCGTTGATGATGCCGGCGATGCCGTCGATGCGGTTGCCGGCCAGGCCCTCGCGCAGGGTCTTGATGACCGGGATGCCGCCCGCCACGGCGGCCTCGAAGCCGACCGCCACGCCGGCACGCCGCGCGGCGTCGAAGATTTCGTTGCCGTGGTGGGCGATCAGCGCCTTGTTGGCGGTGACCACGTGCTTGCCGGCGGCGATGGCCGCCAGAACGAGCGAGCGCGCCGGCTCGATGCCGCCGATCAGCTCGGCGACGATGTCGACGTCCGGCTGGCGCACCACGTCGAACGGATCGGTGTGCACGGCGATGTCGGCCGGCAGGCCGCGCGCCCGCTCGGGGTTGCGCACCGATGCGTGCGTGACGCGCAGCGGGCGGCCGGCGCGGCGGGCGATCTCGTCGCCGTTGCGCGCCAGCAGCTCGAGCGTGCCGCCGCCGACGGTGCCCAGCCCAAGCAGGCCGATGCGTACCGCGTTCATGCGCCACCCGCGGCGGTCTGCGCCTCGCCGCCGCGCAGCAGGCGGCGGATGGAACGCACCGCCTGGCGCGTGCGGTGCTCGTTCTCGATCAGGCCGAAGCGCACGTACTCGTCCCCGTATTCGCCAAAGCCGATGCCCGGCGACACCGCCACGTGGGCCTCGGTGAGCAACAGCTTGCTGAATTCGAGCGAACCCAGCGCCCGGTAGCGCTCCGGAATGCGCGCCCACACGAACATCGTGGCCTTGGGCTTCTCGACCGCCCAGCCGGCGGCGTTCAGGCCCTCGCACAGCACGTCGCGCCTGCTCTGGTACATGGCGGCGATGTCGCGCACGCAGTCCTGCGGGCCTTCCAGCGCGGCGATGGCGGCCACCTGGATGGGCGTGAAGGTGCCGTAGTCCAGATACGACTTGATGCGCGCCAGCGCGCCGATCAGGGTCGGGTTGCCGCACATGAAGCCAACCCGCCAGCCAGGCATGTTGTAGGTCTTCGACAGCGTGTAGGCCTCGACCGCGATGTCCTTGGCGCCCGCCACCTGCAGGATGGATGGCGCCTGGTAGCCGTCGAAGGCGATCTCGGCGTAGGCGAGGTCATGGATGACCCAGATCTCGTGCTCGCGGGCGATGCGCACCACGCGCTCGAAGAAGTCCAGGTCCACGCACGCCGTGGTCGGGTTGCTCGGGAAGTTCAGCACCAGAAACTTCGGCCGCGGCCAGCAGTTGCGGATGGCGTTTTCCAGCTCGTCGAAGAAATCCAGCCCCGGCAGCATCGGCACGTGGCGGATGTCCGCCCCGGCGATGACGAAGCCGTAGGGGTGGATCGGGTAGGTGGGATTCGGCACCAGCACGGCGTCGCCCGGACCCACGGTGGCCAGCGCCAGGTGCGCCAGGCCCTCCTTGGAGCCGATGGTGACGATGGCCTCGCTGTCCGGGTTCAGGTCCACGTCGTAGCGGCGCTTGTACCAGGCGCAGATGGCCCGGCGCAGGCGCGGGATGCCCTTGGAAACCGAGTAGCGGTGCGTGTCGCCGCGGCGGGCCGCCTCGATGAGCTTGTCGACGATGTGCGGCGGCGTCGGCTGGTCGGGGTTGCCCATGCCGAAGTCGACCACGTCCTCGCCGCGCTGCCGGGCCTGCGCCTTCAGCTCGTTGACGATGTTGAACACATACGGCGGCAGGCGCTCGATGCGCGGGAAGCTGTCCTTCATGGATCGTCCGGGCCGAAAAGGCGGGAGGAGATGCGACGCGGTGCCGGGAAGCGCACGCCGGAGCCGCTGCGGACCGATAATCCGGGCTGTCGGATGCGTCTTTGGAAGGGCCGAAATTCTAAATGAAAATCCAGATTGAACGCGGCGCCAGCTACCGCGTGCACGCCTACGACGCGGCCGGCGTGACGGTGGCGCGGGGCGAGCAGCTGCACACCTTCAGCGACCCGCTGGTGCTGCAAGCGGACACGGCGCCGGTGGCCTGGACGGTGGCCGAGGCGACGCCGCCGCTGGCCGCCTTCGAGGCGCTGCTGGAGCACCGGCCCGAGCTGGTGATCTACGGCAGCGGCGCGCGGCTGCGCTTTCCGGGCGGGTCGGTGATGCAGCTGTTTCACGGCCACGGCATCGGCTTCGAGACCATGGATACCTTCGCCGCGTGTCGCACCTTCAACGTGCTGAGCCACGAGGGCCGGCGCGTGCTGGCGGCGCTGCTGGTCGGGCCGCTGGGCGCCGTGTGATGGCCGGAACGGGGGTGTTCTTGTGGGAGCGGCGCCCTCGCCGCGAATTCCGGGCAACGGCCATTCGGCCCGAGGGCGGACCTCCCACAAGGCGCGGGTTTGTGGGAGCGGCGCCCCCGCCGCGAATCCGGGCCAATGCCTTTCGGCCCGAGGGCGGGCCTCCCAC
>JBMOQH010000016.1:241662-287448 GCA_049322795.1 Pseudomonadota bacterium
CCTCCCACAAGGCGCGGGTTTGTGGGAGCGGCGCCCCCGCCGCGAATCCGGGCCAATGCCTTTCGGCCCGAGGGCGGGCCTCCCACGGCGGAGCATTCGGCCCGAGGGCGGGCCTCCCACAGGGTGTGGGCTTGTGGGAGCGGCGCCCCGCCGCGAATTCCCAACCCCAGCCATTCGGTTCGGCAGCGCCCCTGCACCGACCACACAGTGAACCGGTAATGTCCCCATGATCGCCCTGCTCGAAGCCCGCCGCGCGGGCCTGTTCGCGCGCCGGCACTGGCTGCCGAACCTCGTTTCCGGCCTCATCGTCGGCATCGTGGCGCTGCCGCTGGGGATGGCGTTTGCCATCGCGTCCGGCGCCAAGCCCGAGCAGGGGCTTTACACCGCCATCATCGCCGGCTTTGTGGTGTCGGCACTGGGCGGCAGCCGACTGCAGATCGCCGGCCCCACCGGGGCTTTCATCGTCATCCTGGCCGGCATCAACGCCCGCTACGGCATGGCCGGGCTGCAAGCCGCGACGCTGATGGCCGGCGTGATCCTGCTGCTGCTTGGTCTCGCGCGCATGGGCACCATCATCCGCTTCATCCCGGCGCCGGTGATCGTCGGCTTCACGGCCGGCATCGGCGTGATCATCTTTGTCGGGCAGTGGCGGGATTTCTTCGGCCTGCCGGCGGTGGCCGGCGAGCACTTTCACGAAAAGCTGTGGCTGCTGCTGCGGGCGCTGCCGCATCTGCACCCGGCCACGACGGCGCTGGCCTTGCTGTCGCTGGCGCTGGCGGTCACGACCCCGCGCCTGCCCGGCTTGAAGCGCGTGCCCGGCCCGCTGGTGGCGCTGCTGGTGGCGACCGTGTTGCAGGCGGCGCTCCACCTCGATGGCGTGCGCACCATCGGCAGCGCGTTTGGCGGCATCCCGCAGGGCCTGCCGTCGCTGCAACTGCCCCAACTGGCGGTCAGCGACCTGCTGACGCTGATCGGTCCCGCGTTCACCATCGCCATGCTGGGCGCCATCGAGTCGCTGCTGTCGGCGGTGGTGGCGGACGGCATGGCCGGCACGCGCCACGACTCGAACCAGGAGCTGGTCGGTCAGGGCATCGCCAACATCGTGGCGCCGCTGTTCGGCGGCATTGCGGCCACCGGCGCCATCGCCCGCACCGCCACCAACATCCGCAACGGCGGCACCAGCCCGCTGGCCGGCATGGTGCATGCCGCGACGCTGGTGCTGATCGTGCTGTTCCTGGCGCCGCTGGCGGTGCACGTGCCGCTGGCGGCGCTGGCCGCCATCCTGTTCGTGGTGGCCTGGAACATGAGCGAGGCGAAGCACTTCGTGCGCATGGCGCGGCGCGCACCGCGGGCCGACGTCGCCATCCTGCTGGTGACGTTTGCGTTGACGGTGTTCGCCGATCTGGTGGTGGCGGTCAACATCGGCGTCATCCTCGCCACGCTGCACTTCCTGCGGCGCATGGCGACCAGCGTCGAGGTACGGCAGGCCACCGAGCAGGAGCTCCGCCAGGAATTCGCCCACCTCGGCTTGATCCGCCTGCCGCCCGGCGTGCTGGTGTACACGGTGGAGGGGCCGTTCTTCTTCGGCGCGGTGGAGAACTTCGAGCGCGCGCTGGCCGGCACGCACACCGACCCCAGGGTGCTCATCATCCGCCTGCGCTGGGTCCCGTTCATCGACATCACCGGCCTGCAGACGCTGGACGAGGTGATCCGCGACCTGCACACGCGCGGCGTGCGCGTGATGCTGGTCGGCGCCAACGCGCGCGTGCAGGGCAAGCTGCAGCGCGCCGGCATCGTCGACCTGATCGGGGCCGACAACAGCTTTGCCGGGCTCGCCGACGCGCTGTCGGCATGCATCGATCTCGCGGCCCATGACCCGCGGATGGCGCATGAGCGCGCGGTGCTGCTCAGCGATACGGACGCGGCGCCGACGACGCCGGGCCACGACCGGCCATCGTGAGCTGACGGGAACCGCTCAGCCCGTGCGGCGCCACTCGCCGGCGCGGTCCTGCCCGGCCACCCGCCCCTCGGCGGCCAGCTTGATCAGATGCGCATGGACCGACATCTCGGCCAGCGCGTGCAGCGCCTTGGGTACGGCGGCGTAGAGCTCCGCCACCAGGTCCGGGATGCGGCGCCCGGCGCCGCCCTCGAGGGCGTTGAGGATGGCCGCCTCGCGCGCCATGCGGTGGTCAATCACCTGCTGCAGGGTGGCCTGCGCGCCGTGCATGAGGCGGCCATGACCGGGCGCGATGCGCTCGACCGGCTCGCGCTGCAGGCGCCGAAGCGACGCCAGATACGCCGCCATGTCGCCGTCGGGCGGGGCGATCACCACCGTGGTGCCGTCCATCAGGTGATCGCCGGCGAACAGCAGGTGCTCGTTTTCGAGCAGATAGCAGATGTGGTCGGCGGCATGCCCCGGCGTGCGCAGCGCGCGCAGCGGACCGGCGTCGCTCGCCAGGACATCGCCGTCGGCCAGCACGCGGTCGGGCGCGTAGCCGGGCGTGTTGACGCCGACCAGCGGTATCTCGTTGCCGTACACCGGCACGCCGCAATCGGCGGCGAGCTGCTGCGCGCCGGGGGCGTGGTCGGGGTGGGCGTGGGTGACCAGCACGGCCGTGATGGCGCCGGCACCGGCGGCCTTGATGGCTGCAAGATGCGCCGGATCGTCGCTCGCCGGGTCGATGACCAGCACCTGCCGCTCGCCGACAAGATAGGTGTTGGTGCCGGGGCCGGTCATCATCCCGGGATTGGGCGCGGTGATGCGCCGCACGCCCGGCCACACCTCGACCGCCCGCGCGAACGGAAACTCGGCGCGGATTTCCGGCGTGTCGAAGGGGTTGCCGGCCGGCGCGCTCACAAGGCCACCCCGCGCAGGTCGATCTCCTCCGGTCCTTCTGGGAGCGGCAGGTACACCCGCTCGGGCCGGCCATCGGCGCCCAGGATCAGCTGCGGCTGGATGGCCGGGATGTCCCGCAGGGCCGCCACGTGTTCGAGCAGACTGTCGCTGTCGGCAAAGCGGGCCAGGAACTCGAGCTGCTTGCGCGTGGCCGGCACCAGGTTGAAGCCGCCCTCGGCGTGGCGGGCCAGCGCGTGCACCGGGCGCACCCAGCAGTGGTCGACCGTCTCCTGCCCGTCGTGCAGCGGCTCCTGCCCGGCCGGCGCCCGGCACAGGAAAAAGCGCGTGTCGTAGCGGCGCGGCATGCCCGCGGGCGTGATCCAGTGGGCGTAGTAGTGCACCGCACCCAGCGGCAGGCACAGGCGCTCGCGCGCGCAGATGTCGGCGAGCGTGGTCTGCCCGGCATTGAGCGCCTGCCGGTACTCGGCAAAACGCCGCTGCACCGCTGGCTCGTGCAGGCTGAGTGTGCGGCCCGCGGCGTCGGCCGCCAGCAGCACGCCGGCTTCCTCAAAGCACTCGCGGATCGCCGCGAGATAGAACGCGAGACCGCCGCCGGTGAGCCCCAGGCGCGCGCTGGCCTGCGCATCGTCGAGACCGCTGCACAGGCGCTGCGCTGCGTCGGCATCGCCGCGGTCGACCGCGCCGCCCGGGAACACGTAGGCGCCGGCGTTGAAATCGCTCCTGACCGTGCGCAGCAGCATGAACACCTCGAAGCCGGGCGCGGCGTCGCGCACCAGCACCACCGTGGCGGCATCGCGCAGGCTCATGGCGGTCACTCCGTGGCTGACTGAACGGTCATTATCGCCCCGCGCCCCGGTGGACGTCCTCGCATGATACGGACGGGGAACATAAGATCGGCCCCATGCGACCGGCGCCCACACTCGCTGCCCTGCGCCGCCAGGCGACCTGGCCCCGCCTGCTGGCGCTCGGGCTGCTGCTCGTGCTGGTGGCGGCCGTGCGCGCGGCGCCCGAGCAGGCCCGCCGGTATCTGGAAGAGTCGCTCGCGCAAGCAACCGGCGGCCAGGCCCAGGTGGTGGCGCTCGATCTCGACCTCTGGAGCCTCACGGCGCGCGTGCACGGGCTGCATCTCACCGACGCCAACGGCGCCCTGCTGCTGGCAGCCGAAACGGTCAGCGCCGATCTGGCCGCCGATTCGCTGTGGACGCGCAGCGTGCACGTCGAGGCGGTGGACCTGCACGGCGTGCGCGGCCGGCTGGAGCTGCTCGCCGATGGCACGCTGCGACCCCAGCTGCCGCCCGGCAGCGACGAGGATGGCGCCGCGCCTGCGCGGGTGCGTATCGACCGCATCGCGCTCGCCGGCGGCGCGCTCACGGTGCGCGACGCGAGCGCAGCGCCCGCCGCCGCGCTTGCCCTGACCGACCTTGGCCTCACGCTGACCGGGCTCGACACGGCGGCGCCCGATGCCGCGTCGTTCACCGTCACGGGTCGCCTCAACGGCGGCACGGCGCGGCTCGAGGGCACGTTCGTCGCCGCCCCGTTCGCGCTCAGTAGCACGCTGAAGCTTGTGGGCGTCCAGGCCACCCCGGCGCTCGCCTACCTCGAGCGCGCGCTGCCGCTCAGCGCCCGGGGCGGGCAGCTCGACGCCACGGCGGCGCTGTCGCTCGCCAGCGACGGCGCGTTTCGCCTCAGCGACGGCCGCGTCAGCCTGCGGGGCACCACGGTCGATGACGCCGGAGCCCCGCTGGCGCGCATCGGCGAGATCGGCGCCGATAGTCTGGCGGTCGACCTGGCCGCGCGGCGCGTCTCGGTGGCCGCCATCCACGGGCGCGACAACTGGGTCGCCGTGACGCGCGCCGCCGATGGCACGCTCAACCTGTCAGCGCTCACCGCCGGGGCCGCGCCGGCGGGCGAAGCCAAGACCGCCCCCAAGCCCGAGCCGACCGCGAAAGACTCAAGCTGGCAGGTGAAGCTCGGTGCACTCACGCTGACTGGCCAGCGCGTGAGCGTGCGCGACGACACCGTGCAGCCGGCCCTGCAGCAGGACGTGACGGTCGACGAGCTGCACATCGGCGCGCTGGGGTCGCCGGATCCGGTGCCGGTGCGCCTGAGCGCCCGCACCGGCGAGAAGGGCACGCTCACCCTGGACGGCACGGCCACGCTGCCCGCCGGCCCGGCGGACATCAGCCTCAAAGCCAGCGGCCTGCCGCTGGTGCCGCTGGCGCCCTACCTGCCGGATCTGGGGCCACTGGCGCTGCGCAGCGGCACGGCGGCGGCCGACGGGCAGCTCACGCTCGGCGACGACGGCCCGCAGTTCAAGGGCCAGGCCAAGCTGTCGCGCATCGAGCTGTGGGACACCGGGCGCGGCGAGTCGCTGCTGTCGCTGCGCACGTTCCGGATCGACAACCTCGACGCCAGCGCGCGCGGCGTCACGTCGAGCAAGATCTGGATCAACCGCCCGACGCTGCGCGTGGTCATCACCGAGAACCGGCAAAGCAACCTGTCGCGCTTCGGCCCGCGCAAGGTGGCGCCCGTCGGCACCCCGCCGCCGATCACCTACGGCGACCCGAAAGCCCGACCGCTGCGCTTTCGGATCGATACCGTGCGGGTCAGTCGCGGCATCCTCAACCTCGAGGATCGCAGCCTCGACCCGCATTTCGCGGTCAGCATCCAGCAGCTCAAGGGCGACATCGACGGCCTTTCGAGCGATACCCAGCAATCGGCGCACATTGCGCTCACCGGGCGCATCGACCAGTACGCGCCAGCCGCCGTGGAAGGCACGTTCACCATCGCCGCCCCGCGCAAGGCGACGTTCAAGGTCCAGTTCGCCGGCGTCGAGATGGCCACCTTCGCGCCCTACGTGAGCAAATTCGCCGGCTACCGCATCGAGCGCGGCACGCTCGACGTCGACCTCGACTACACCATCGAGGGCACGCGCGTGGTCGGTAACAATGACATCGTGGTCGATCGCCTGGTGCTCGGCGAGCGGGTGCAGAGCCCCGATGCCATCGACCTGCCGCTGACGCTGGCGCTGGCGCTGCTCAAGGACTCGCGCGGCGTGATCGACGTCGCCCTGCCGCTGCGCGGGGACCTGTCCAACCCGCAGTTCGACTACGGCGCGCTGATTGGGCTCGCCCTCAAGTCGCTGCTGGTCAAGGCGGTCAAATCGCCCTTCACCTTGCTGTCGCGCCTGGTCGGCGGCAAGGCGAAGGATCTGCGCACCGTGGGCTTCGCACCGGGCGGCACCGAGCTCGCGCCGGCGCAGGTGGAGAGCCTGAAGAAAGTGGCGCAGGCCATGATCGCGCGTCCCCAGATCGCCCTCGAAATCCGGCCCCAGGCCGATCTCGACGACAGCCGCGCGCTGGCCGAGCGCGCCCTCGGCGCCGCGCTCGGCCAGGCAGCCGGCGACGAAAGCGACACCGGCGAGGACGAGGAGTGGGTCGAGGCGCTGCGTCGGCTGTACGAGGAACGGTTCGGCACCGAGCCGCCACCGGTGCCGGCGCCGGACGGCACCACGCCCAGCAAACAGGAGCAGCGCGCGGCTGCGGCCCGCGCCGGCCGCGAACGGCTGCTGGCGGCCATGGCGCCGGATGCCGCGGCCCTGCGCGCGCTGGCGCAGGCGCGCGGCGAGGCCATCCGCGCCGCGCTGGTGGACAATGGCGTGCCGGTCGGGCGGCTGGCCATCGTGTTGCCGCCGGAACAGGCCGAACTGCCGGCGTCCGCCACCAGCGAGTTGGCCATCGGCGGGTCGTGACACAAGGCGCCCTTCGCGGCGAGGGCGCCGCTCCCACGGCGAGACTTGCTTGTGGGAGGCCCGCCCTCGGGCCGAATGCGCTGTCGGGAAGATTCGCGGCGGGGCGCCGCTCCCACAGGACCTTGGGCTGGAGTGGGAGGCCCGCCCCCGGGCCGAATGCGGTCGAGAAATTCAACACAACATTCAACGCAAGAGGAGAAACATCATGACGATTCTGGTAACCGGCGGCTGCGGCCTGGTGGGCTCGTTCGCGGTGCGCGAGGCGGTCGCCCGCGGCGTGCCGGTGGCGGCCTTCGATCTCGCCCTCAAGACCGAACTGCTGGCCGACATGCGCGACAAGGTCACGCTGGTGCAGGGCAACGTGCTGCACGCGCCGGATCTGTACCGGGCGGTGCGCGAGCTCGACGTGACGCGCATCCTGCACACGGCGAGCTTTCTCACCCCGGGCGCCTACGCGCGGCCCTACGCCAACGCCGAGCTGACCCTGATGGGCACGCTGAACGTGCTCGAATGCGCCCGCGCGATGGGCCTCAAGCGCGTGAGCTACGTGTCCACCGGCAAGACCGGCTGGACCGGCGCGGCGTTCTCGAAGACGCTCGACACGGGCAAGTTCGACATCCCGGCCGATCCGTACGCCAGCGCCAAGGTGGGCGCCGAGCTGCTGGCCAACGACTACCGCCAGCTGTACGGCCTCGACGTGCGCATCCTGCGCCTGGGCGGGCAGGTGTACGGGCCGGGCTTCGCGTTTGCCGGCGCCATCGGCCAGGGCCTGCAGCCGTTCATCGAAAAGCCGCTGCGCGGCGAGCCGGTGCGCTACGACCAGCCGATCCTCGCCCATTCCGCGCCCATCATCCCCATGCTGTACGGCGGCGACGCCGGCCGCGGCTGCATGGCCGCCACGCTGGCCGCCGACCTGCCGCACGTGGTGTACGACATCAACGCACCGATCGCGGTGACGCTGTATCAGCTGGTGCAGGAGCTCAAACGCCTGATTCCCGGTGCCGACATCGAGGTGCCGCAGGCGCCGACCGAGGCGGGGCCGTTCCGCGCCGGGCCGATCCCGCCCGACCCGCGCGCCCAGGCGGACTTCGGCTACCTGCCGCAGTACGACCTCGACCGCGGGCTGCGCGAGTACATCGCGTTCTTGCAGAGCGGCCGCTACGCCGCGGTCGCCTGACCGGCGGCTATCACTCGTGGGAGCGGCGCCCTCGCCGCGAATCCGCCCCCGTGCCGCTGTTCGGCCCGGGGGCGGGCCTCCCACACCAACCCAAAGCCTTGTGGGAGCGGCGCCCTCGCCGCGAATCTCCCACGACCCATTCGGCCCGGGGGCGGGCCTCCCACTCCAGCCCAAGGCCCCGTGGGAGCGCCGCCCCCGCCGCGAATCCGCCGCCCCCATTCAGGGCTCGCATCCCGGCCCGCGCCGGGGCATCCTGCGCCGGCCCTGACCCAACCCGAGACTCCCCATGGCCACCGGCACCATCCGCATCGAGGAACTGACCGTCCACTGCGTGATCGGCATCATCGAATCCGAGCGCCTGCGCGACCAGCGCATCTTCATCGATGCGGAACTCGACACCGACTTCGCGGCCGCCGCCGCCAGCGACCACATCGACGACACCATCAACTACGCGGTGGTGGCGGAGCAGCTCACGCGGCTGGCCGTGGACGGCCGTTATTACCTGGTCGAGCGCTACGTCAGCGAGGCCACCGCCCTGCTGCTGGAGCGCTACCCGCAGGTCAGCCGCGTGCGCGTGACGGTGCGCAAGCCGGACATCCTGCCGCAGGCGCGCAGCGTCGGCGTCAGCCTGGAACGGCGCCGGTGACGCTCGCGGCCAACGCCGATCTCGCCGGCCGCGTGGCGCTGGTCACCGGCGCCGCCCGCCGTACCGGCCGGGGTCTGGCGCTGGCGCTGGCGCGGGCCGGCGCGGACGTGGTGGTGCATTACGGCCGCTCGCGGCAGGACGCCGACAGCGCGGTCGCCGAAATTGCCGCGCTCGGCCGGCGCGGCTACGCCATCCCGGCCGACCTTGGCCGGCCGGGGGACGCCGAGCGGCTGATCGAGACCGCGCTGGAGAAGGCCGGACGGCTCGACTTGCTGGTCAACAACGTCGGCAACTACCCGCTCGGCGACCCGCTGGGATTGTCGGCAGACGCCTTTCGCGACACGCTCGAAACCAACCTCACCGCCCCCTACGCGCTGATCCGCGCCGCGCTGCCGGCGCTCGTCGTCAGCGGCGCCGGGCACGTCATCAACCTCGGCTACGCCGGCGTCGAGCACCTCGTCGCCAACCCCCGCGCGATGGCGTATCAAATCTCCAAGGCCGGCCTGCTGGTGCTCACGCGCAGCCTGGCGCAGGCGCTGGGGCCCCAGGGCGTGCGCGTGAACATGATCTCGCCCGGCCACATCGACAACTCGGTCGACCTGCCGGGCGACATCCAAAGCCACGTGCCGCTCGGCCGCCCGGCGCGCATCGAGGACATCGCCGGCGCGATGCTGTTCCTGCTGTCGCCGGCCGGCGGCTACATCACCGGCGCCAACATCGAGGTCGCCGGGGGCTACCGCCTGGGGCTTGCCGACACGCTCGGGTGAGGCGACACGGGCGCCGCGGCCGCTCCGCCGGGGTTCAAGTTGGTCGCGCCATGGCCGATATGCCGGGCGTCATCTCCATCGCCACGGAACCCACCCGCCATGACCCAGGAACCCGCTCCACAACGCCGCTCCGAAGACTTTCTGGCCCACCACGGGCTCACGGCCGGCGTGCTCGCGACCGTCCGCAGCCTGCGGCCGTTTATCGAGCGCAACCTCGACGGCGTTCTCGATCGCTTTTATGCGCATCTGCAAGGCGACGCGACACTGGCGGGCTTCTTTTCCTCTGCCAGCGTGCTGCAGCACGCCCGGGAGAAACAGGCCGACCACTGGAAGCACATGTTCTCGGGCACGCTCGATGACGCCTACTTCGCGTCCGTGCGCCGCATCGCCGACGCGCACTTGCGCATCGGCTTGCCACTCGGGCGTTATATCGCCGGCTATGCGCAGATCGCGGCCGATCTGCACCACACGCTGATCCGGCAAGGCGCGTCCTGGCGCCCGGGCAGACAGGACGAGCTCGCCAGTCAGGCGGCCGCCATCGACGCCCTGGTGCTGATCGACATCAACCTCACCACCAAGGCCTACATCGAGCAGCAGAACAGCCAGTTCGAGGCACTGCAACAAGCCATCAAGTCACGTTTCAACGAACTTGTGAGTGACGCGTTCACGAGCATGGCGACGTCCAACGCCGAGCTGGCGGCGAATGTGCGCGACGGCACCGAGCACACGCAAAGGCAGGCGGAAGCGTTCGGCGAGACGCGCCACACCGTGGACGAAATGGCGGAAAGCTCGCAGACCATGGCGTCGGCGGTCGAGGAACTGTCGGCGTCGTTTGCGGAAATCAATGACCAGGCGCAGCGCTCGGCCACGCTGATCGGCGATGCCATGCGCGTGGCGCAGGACACCCAGGCACACGTGGCGGGCCTGACTCAAGCCACCGACCAGATCGGCGACGTGCTGCACCTGATCAACGACATCGCCAGCCAGACCAACCTGCTGGCGCTGAATGCCACCATCGAGGCCGCGCGTGCCGGCGAGGCAGGAAAGGGCTTCGCCGTGGTGGCGGGCGAGGTCAAGTCGCTGGCGGCGCAGACCGCCAAGGCGACCGAGGACATCGCGTCCCGCGTACAGCAGATGCGCGGCGTGGTCGAAGGCATGGTCAAGTCCATCACCGACATTGCCACCGCCATCGGCGCCGCACGGGACTCGTCAGTCGCCATCGCCGGCGCGGTCAATCAGCAGACCACGGTGTCGAACGAAATCAGCCACAGCCTGAGCCGCACCGCGGTGGGTGCCGAGCAGGCCAGCCGCCTGGCCGATTCCCTGGGTCAGATGGCGCAGTCGAGCACCGAGTCGATGTACACCATCGCGCGCTTGACCGACGAATCCGGCGAGCAACTGCAACAGATCCGCGACGGAATCGAGCAGTTCATGCGGGAAATGGACGACCTCGACAGCCTGCGCAGCGCTCACGCGGGCCAGGCCGCCGTCACGCCGCCGCGCACGCGGCGCGCCAGCGACCTCACGCCGTCCGAGCAGGCGGCGTAATCCGGTCCGGACTCAGATAGCGGCGAACGCCCGCCGCGCGCGCTCGAGCGTGCGATCGATGATCGCCGGCTCGTGCGCGGCGCTGACAAAGCCGGCCTCGAAGGCCGACGGCGCCATATACACGCCCGCGTCGAGCAGGGCCCGGAACAGGCGTCCGAAACGCGCGACATCCGCCTGCTGTGCCTGCGCAAGATCGCGGGGCGGCGTCTCGCGCAGGAAGAACCCGAACATGCCGCCCACGTGCACGGTCGAGAACGGCACGCCGGCGTCATCCGCGGCAGCCTGCAGCCCGGCCGTCAGCGCCGCGGCGGTGTCTTCGAGGCCTTGGTAGAAACCCGGCTGCTGCACCAGCGCGAGCGTGGCCAGACCGGCCGCGGTGGCGAGCGGATTGCCGGACAGCGTGCCGGCCTGGTAGACCGGCCCCAGCGGCGCCATCTGCGCCATCAGATCGGCCCGCCCGCCGTAGGCGCCGACCGGCAGCCCGCCGCCGATCACCTTGCCGAGCGTGACCAGATCCGCCGTCACGCCAAAGCGCGCCTGCGCCCCGCCCAGCGCCACCCGAAAGCCGGTCATCACCTCGTCGAAGATCAGCAGCGCGCCGTGCGCATCGCACAGCCGCCGCAGGCCCGGCAGAAAGCCCGGCTGCGGCAGCACGCAGCCCATGTTGCCGGCTACCGGCTCGACGATAACGGCGGCGATGTCGCCGCCTCGCGCCCGGAACAGCGTTTCCACCGCATCGAGGTCGTTGTAGGGCGCGGTCAGGGTCAGCGCGGCCAGTTCGGCCGGCACGCCCGGCGAGCTTGGCACGCCGAAGGTCAGCGCCCCCGAGCCGGCGTTCACCAGCAGGCTGTCGGCGTGGCCGTGGTAGCAGCCGGCGAACTTCAGCAGCAGCGACCGGCCGGTGGCGGCGCGCGCCAGGCGGATAGCGCTCATGGTCGCCTCGGTGCCGGAGTTGACCAGGCGCACCCGCTCGAGGCCCGGCACCAGGCGGCACAGGGTATCGGCCAGTTCCACCTCGGCGGCCGTCGGCGCGCCATAGGACAGGCCGCGCGCCGCCGCCCGTTGCACGGCATCGACCACCGCCGGCGCGGCGTGGCCCAGAATCACCGCCCCCCAGGAGCACACGTAGTCGATGTACTCGCGGCCATCGGCGTCGCGCAGGCCGGCGCCGGCCGCCTCGGCGATGAACGGCGGCTGCCCGCCGACGGCGCCGAAGGCGCGCACCGGCGAGTTGACGCCGCCGGGAATCAGGCCGAGGGCACGTTCGAAAAGCTGTTGCGATTGGCTCATGGCCGGTCCCCTGTCGGTGATGCCGAAACCCCATGCGGGGCATTCGGGCGTTCTGTTTCGGATGTCATGCCAGCGCGGGTTTCAGGTCGTGCCCCACAGGGCCGCCAGCGCGCGGGCGGCCGCTTCGCTGTCCACGCCCGGGCCGAACAGCGCGCTGCCAACCGCCAGCGCATCGGCGCCGGCGGCCACCAGCGGCGCCGCATTGTCGGGGCCGATACCGCCTATGCACACAATGGGGCACGGCAGGCGTGCGCGGGCGGCGCGCAGCAGGTCGACACTGGCGTAAATCTCCCCGGGCTTGGTGCTGGACGGGAAAAACCGCCCGAACGCGACATGGTCTGCGCCTTCCGCAAGCGCCGGCGCGGCGAGGTCCAGGCGGTTGTAGCAAGTGGCGCCGATCAGCGCCCGCTGGCCGAGCCGCGCCCGCGCCCGCGCCGGCGAACCATCGTCCCGACCAAGGTGCACGCCGTCGGCGTCGACGCCGCGCGCCAGCTCGATATCGTCGTTGACGATGAATGCCGCGCCGTGGGCACGGCACAGCGCGCGCAGCGCGCTGGCTTCGTCCCGACGGCGCGCCGCGTCGGCGGATTTGTCGCGGTACTGCACCAGCCGCACGCCACCGCGCAGGGCCGCCGCGACACGCGCCAGCAGTTCGCCACCGCGCAGCAGCGACGTGTCGGCCAGCGCGTACACGCCGCGAATGGGGAGTGGTCGTTCCGGTATGCTCATCGGATCGCAAAGTCGTGGCGATCCGTCGCCACCGGATCAACATATGCGCCGGCGCAAACGGTATTTGCCCGCGCCGCGCGGCGGTTCCTAGAATTCGTCATCACCTTACCGAAACCGGGCCAACCCGAGGAGTCTTCCATGGCGCGCATTTTCGACGACATCACGCAGACCATCGGCAACACCCCGCTGGTGCGCGTCCGGCGCATGTTCAAGACCGACGCCACCGTGCTGGCCAAGCTGGAGTTCTTCAATCCGCTGTCGTCGGTCAAGGACCGCATCGGGCTCGCCATGATTGACGCGGCCGAGAAGAGCGGCCGTCTTCAACCGGGCGGCGAAATCATCGAACCCACCTCCGGCAACACCGGCATCGCGCTGGCCTTCATCTGCGCGGCGCGCGGCTACCGCCTGACGCTGACCATGCCTGCCTCGATGAGCATCGAGCGGCGCAAGGTGCTGCGTGCCCTGGGCGCCGAGATCGTGCTGACGCCGCCCGAGAAGGGCATGACGGGCGCCATCGAGCGCGCCCGCGAGCTGCTGGCCGAGCGGCCCGGCAGCCTGATGCCGCAGCAGTTCGAGAACCCGGCCAACCCGGAAATCCACCGCCACACCACGGCGGAGGAAATCTGGCGCGACACCGACGGCCAGGTCGATTACCTGATCTCCGGCGTCGGCACCGGCGGCACCATCACCGGCGTGGCGGAGGTCATCAAGTCACGCCGGCCGTCATTCAAGGCCATCGCGGTCGAGCCGTCCGCCTCGCCGGTGCTGTCCGGCGGCAAGCCCTCGCCGCACAAGATTCAGGGTATCGGCGCCGGCTTTGTGCCGGCCATCCTGAACACCGGCATCATCGACGAGATCGTGCAGGTGACCAACGAGGACGCCATGGCCTACGCGCGCCGCGCGGCGGTCGAGGAAGGCCTGTTCGTCGGCATCAGCTCCGGCGCCGCGCTGTGGGCCGCCGAGCAGATCGCCAAGCGCCCGGAAGCGGCCGGCAAGACCATCGTCGCCATCATCCCCTCGGCCGGCGAGCGCTATCTGTCGACCGCGCTGTTCGCGGACATCGACGTCTGAGCTGACGATTCGGCCCGAGGGCGGGCCTCCCACAGGATAAGCCTGTGGGAGCGGCGCCCTCGCCGCGAATCGGCCCGCGCTGGCAGATTCGGCCCGGGGCGGGCCTCCCACACAACCTTCTTCACCAGACTCTTGCAGCACAAGCCCCCGCGGCGGGGATAATTTCGCCTTCTCCCGCCACCTGCTGCCCAAGGAGTCCCCATGCGCACCTCGCGCTTTCTGCTGGCCACGCTGCGCGAAGACCCGGCCGACGCGGAGGTGATCAGCCAGCGCCTGATGCTGCGCGCCGGGCTGATCACGCGCCTGGCGGCCGGCATCTACAGCTGGCTGCCGCTGGGGCTGCGCGTGCTGCGCCGCGCCGAGCGGGTGGTGCGCGAGGAGATGGACCGCGCCGGCGCGCAGGAACTGCTGATGCCGGCGGTGCAGCCGGCCGAGCTGTGGCAGGAGTCGGCGCGCTGGGACAAGTACGGCCCCGAACTGCTGCGCCTGAAGGACCGCCACCAGCGCGAGTTCTGCTTCGGGCCGACGCACGAGGAGGTGATCACCGACATCGTGCGCCAGAAGGTGACCAGCTACCGCCAGCTGCCGGCCTGCTTCTACCAGATTCAGACCAAGTTCCGCGACGAGATCCGCCCGCGCTTCGGCGTGATGCGGGCGCGCGAGTTCCTGATGAAGGACGCCTATTCCTTTCACCGCGACGCGGCCAGCCTGGATGAGACCTACACCACCATGTACGCCGCCTACGGCGCCATCTTCAGCCGGCTCGGCCTCAAATTTCGCGCCGTGGCCGCCGACACCGGCAGCATCGGTGGGGCCAGTTCGCACGAATTCCACGTGCTGGCGGACTCGGGTGAGGACGCCATCGCGTACTCCGACGGCGGCTATGCGGCCAACGTGGAGCTGACCCCGGCGCCGCCCCCGGTCGCCCGCCCGGCGGCCACGGCCAGCCGCGAGTCGGTGCGCACGCCCGGCCAGCACACCATTGCCGAGGTCAGCGCGTTCCTGAAGGTGCCGGCCGAGCGCATCGTCAAGACGCTGATCCTGCGCGGGGCGGAAGGGGGCCTGGTGGCGCTGCTGCTGCGCGGCGATCACGAGCTCAACGCCGTCAAGGCGCTGCGCCTGCCGCAGCTGGCCCAGCCGCTGCAATTCGCCGCCCCGGCCGACGTGCAGGCGGCGCTTGGCTGCGACTTCGGCTCGGTGGGGCCGGTGGATTTCCCGGGTCCGGTGATCGCCGACCGCGACGCCGCGGCGCTGGCGGACTTCGTGTGCGGCGCGAACGCCGACGGCTATCACCTCACCGGCGTCAACTTCGGCCGCGACCTGCCGGAACCGGAGGTGGCCGACATCCGCAACGTGCTGGCCGGCGAGCCGGCGCCGGACGGCAGCGGGCCGCTCGCCATCGCCCGCGGCATCGAGGTCGGGCACGTGTTCAAGCTCGGCACCGTGTACAGCGAGAAGCTCGCCTGCACGGTGCTGGACGAGAACGGCCGCGACACGGTGATGACCATGGGCTGCTACGGCATCGGCGTGTCGCGCGTGGTGGCCGCCGCCATCGAGCAGAACCACGACGACCGCGGCATCGTGTGGCCGCAGGCGCTGGCACCGT
Organism: Pseudomonadota bacterium; assembly: GCA_049322795.1. Lineage (GTDB taxonomy): Bacteria > Pseudomonadota > Gammaproteobacteria > Immundisolibacterales > Immundisolibacteraceae > Immundisolibacter. The sequence continues at coordinate 257,105 of JBMOQH010000016.1, forward strand.
TCGAGGTCGCCCTGGTGCCGATCAACCTGCACAAGTCGCCGGCCGTGGCCGAGGCGACCGAAACGCTCTATGCGCAGCTGACCGCCGCCGGCGTCGACGTGCTGCTCGACGACCGCCCGGAGCGCCCGGGCGTGATGTTCGCCGACATGGACCTCGTCGGCATTCCGCATCGCTTGGTGATCGGCGAGCGCGGCCTGAAGGACGGTTTGGTCGAGTACAAGGCGCGCCGCGCCGACACCGCCGAGAACGTCCCGCTCGAAGAGGCCGCCGGCTTCATCCGCAAGGCGCTGGCCGGGGCGGGTTGATCGCCGGGAGACGCCGCTAGTCCCCACGCCGCCAGGCAGAGGCGAGGGCCAGCCCGGCAAGGTTCTGCCACACCGAGAACAGCGCCGCCGGCAAGGCCGCGAGCGTCGGCAGGAACTTGATCGCCAGCGCCGTGGCGAGGCCCGAGTTCTGCATGCCGACCTCGATGGCGATGGCGCGCCGCTGCGGCGGGCTCGCGCCGCCGAGGCGCGCGCCCACATACCCGAGCGCAAAGCCGAGCGCGTTGTGCAGCGCCACGGCGCCGGCCAGCAGGGCGCCGACGGCGCCGAGCTGATGACGGTTCAACGCCACGATGATGGCGACGATCAGCGCCACCAGCAGCATGGACAGGCCCGGCAGCCAGCGCGCGAGCGGGCCGGCGAGACCGCCGAGATACCGCCGCAGCGCCACGCCCGCCAGCACCGGCAGCAGCACGATGCGCAGGATGTCGACCAGCATGGCGAGCGCTGGCACGTCCACGCGCGTGCCGGCCAGCCACAGCGTGATCCACGGCGTGAGCAGCGGCGCGGCGAGCGTGGAGACCGCCGTCATGGCCACCGACAGCGCCACATCGCCCCGGGCCAGAAAGGTCATCACGTTGGAGGCGGTGCCGCCCGGGCAGGCGCCGACCAGGATCACCCCGGCGGCGAGCGCCGGCGGCAGACCAAACCCCGCCGCAAGCGCCCAGCCCAGAATGGGCATGACGGCGAATTGCAAGACGATGCCCAGCACCAGCCAGCGCGGGCGGCGCAGCACGGCGGCGAGCTGCGTGCCGGTCAGCGTCAGGCCCATGCCGAACATGATCAGCCCGAGCGCCGGCACGATGGCGCCCTTGAGCGGCACGAACAGCTGCGGTGCGGCCCACGCGCCGACGCAGGCCAGCAGCAGCGCCGCGGTGGACAGCAGCGCGGAGCTCATGGCGTGGGGCGTGACTGACGCCGCGCGGCTCCGCGGCCGGACGCCGGTTGCCGCGGTCGACGGCGCGTCAAGACGGCTGGCGCCGCGCCTGGCACACCGGGCAGTCGGGGTCCTGCCTGAGACCGATGGCGCGCCATTCGCTGCGCCGGCCGTCGAACAGCAAAAGCCGCCCGGCGAGCCCGGTTTCGATGCCGAGCAGCACCTTGATGGCCTCCAGCGCCTGCAGGGCGCCGATCACGCCGACCACCGGTGGCAGCACGCCGACCTGCGCGCAGTGCTCGGCCTCGGCGCCGGTCTCGCGGTACAGGCAGCGATAGCAGGGCGCGTCCGGCCGGTCGAGGCGGAACACCGACACCTGGCCCTCGAAGCGGATGCCGGCGCCGGACACCAAGGGCTTCTTTGCCGCCGCGCAGGCGGCGTTGATGGCAAAGCGCGTGTCGAAGTTGTCGGTGCAGTCGAGCACCAGGTCGACCGCCGCTACCTGGGCCGACAGGGCGGCCGCGTCCATGCGCCCGCTGACCGGCCTGACCTCGATCAGCGGGTTCAGTGCCAGCAGCGCGTCGCGGGCCGATTCCGCCTTCGGGCGGCCGACGTCCGCCGTGCGGTGCAGCACCTGCCGGTGCAGGTTGCTGAGATCCACCTGGTCGTGGTCCACCACCGTGAGATGCCCGACGCCGGCGCCGGCCAGATACAGCGCCGCCGGCGAGCCTAGGCCGCCCAGGCCGACGATCAGCACCCGCGCGTCCATCAGCCGCGCCTGCCCCGCGAAATCCACCTCCGGCAGCACCAGCTGGCGGGCGTAGCGGTGCAGTTCGTCGTCGTTCAGTTCGCGCATGGCAGCTGCCCCAGGGTGACGCGCGTGCGGCCGGCGAGATCGGCGTGCGACTCGACCGCGACAAAACCGGCGGCCGTCAGCAGCGCCCGTACGGCCGCGCCCTGTCCGGCGCCGTGTTCCAGCAGCAGCCAGCCGCCCGGCAGCAGCTGCGCCGCGGCCCCGGCGGCGATCAGGGCGAGATCGGCGAGGCCGGCGTCGGCGGCGGCGAGCGCCGTGCGCGGCTCGCAGCGCAGACCGTCGCCGGCGAGGCACGGGTCGTCCGGCGCCACGTAGGGCGGATTGCTGACGATGACATCGAAGCGCCGGCCGGCCAGCGGCGCGTACCAGTCGCCGTGCAGGCATTCGACCGCGAGCTCGAGGCGCGCCGCGTTGCGTTTTGCCACCGCCAGCGCCTCGGCGCTGCGGTCGGTGGCCGTGACCTGCCACCGCGGCCGCTCGGTCTTGAGCGCGAGCGCGATCGCTCCGCTGCCGGTGCCAAGGTCCAGCAGCGCGCCGCGCCCGCCCATGCGGGCCAGCGCCAGTTCGACCAAAAGCTCAGTCTCCGGGCGCGGCACCAGCACGTCGGGCGTGACCTCGAGCTCCAGCGTCCAGAAGCCCTGGCGGCCGCGCAGATAGGCCAGCGGCTCGCCGGCCAGACGCCGCGCCAGCAGCGCGTCGAAGCGCCGCACGGCGGGCGCATCCAGCGTGTCGTCGGGGTGAACGATCAGCCACTCGCGCGGCACGCCGAGCGCCAGCGCCAGCAGGTGCGCACAGTCGTCCGCCGCATGCGGGTGGCCGGCGCAGCGCCGGCGCGCCGCGGCGAGCGCGTCGCGCACCGTCGGCCGTGGATCGGCGAGGGTCGAGGTGCTCATGCGATGCCGAGAGCCGCCAGCTGCTCGGCCTCGTACTCGCGCCGCAGCGGCTCGATCAGGGCGTCGAGGTCGCCCGCCATCACCTGCTCGATCTTGTACAGCGTGAGGTTGATGCGGTGGTCGGTGACGCGGCCCTGCGGGAAGTTGTAGGTGCGGATGCGCTCGGAGCGGTCGCCGGAGCCGACCAGGCTGCGCCGCGTGGCGGCCTGCGCCGCCTGCTGGCGGCTGCGCTCAGCCTCCAGCAGGCGCGATTGCAGCAGTGCCATCGCACGCGCGCGGTTCTTGTGCTGCGAGCGCTCCTCCTGGCATTCGACCACGGTGCCGGTCGGCAGGTGCGTGATGCGGATGGCCGAGTCGGTCTTGTTGACGTGCTGGCCGCCGGCGCCCGACGCGCGGTAGGTGTCGACGCGCAGCTCGGCCGGGTTGATGGGAATGCTGTCGACCTCGTCCACTTCCGGCAGCACCGCCACCGTGCAGGCCGAGGTGTGGATGCGGCCCTGCGCCTCGGTGACCGGCACGCGCTGCACCCGGTGGCCGCCGGATTCGAACTTCAGGCGCGCGTACACGCCGCGGCCCTCGATGCGGACGATGACTTCCTTGTAGCCGCCGTGCTCGCCCTCGCTGGCGCTGACGATTTCGCAGCGCCAGCCCTGCGTTTCCGCATAGCGCAGGTACATGCGCAGCAGGTCACCGGCGAACAGCGCCGCCTCGTCGCCGCCGGTGCCGGCGCGGACCTCGAGGTAGATGTTGCGACGGTCGTCCGGGTCGGCCGGCAGCAGCAGGCGCTGCAGCTCGGCCTCGGTGGCGTCGAGACGACCTTCGAGCTGTGGCAGTTCCGCCTGCGCCAGCTCCCGCAGCTCGGCGTCGTCGCCGGCGGCGAGAGCGCGCGTGTCGGCGAGCGCGGCCTCGAGGTCCAGATACTGCCGGTAGCACGCGGCGGTCGGGGTGAGCTCGGCGTGCTCGCGGGCGAGCGCGGCGTAGCGCTGGCCGTCCTCGGCCAGCGCCGGGTCGGCCAGCAGAACGGTCAGTTCCTGGTGGCGCTCATCGGCGGCGCGCAGGCGGGTTTCGATGGACGGCTTCATGGGTTCTCGTCGAAGCCGAGCAGGCGGCGCACGGCCTCCAGCATGGCGGCATCGCCCTGCTCGCCGGCGCGGCGAATCTGCACCGACGGACCGTGCGCCAGCTTGTTGGTCAGGTCGTGCGCCAGGCGCCGGATCACCTGCTCGGGCGGATGGCCCCGGCCGAGATCCTTCAGCGCGCGCTCGGTTTCGACGTCGCGCGTGCGCAGCATGCCGCCGCGCAGCGCCCGCACCAGCGGCACCGCCTGCTGGGCGTTGCACCATTCGACGAAGGCGTCGACCTGACTGTCGACGATGCGCTCGGCGTCCGCCAGCGCCGCCTGGCGCGATTGCAGCCCCTCCTGCACCACGCCGCGCAGGTCGTCCACGGTGTACAGATACACGTCGCGCAGGCTGGCCACCTCGGCCTCGATGTCGCGCGGCACGGCCAGATCGACCAGAAACATGGGCCGGCGGCGGCGCGCCTTGAGCGCGCTCTCGACCGTGCCCTTGCCCAGGATGGGCAGCTCGCTGTTCGTGGACGAGAGCACGATGTCGGCGCGCTCGAGCACCGCCGGCACCGCGGTGAGCGGCACCGCCTGCGCGCCGAACGGCGCCGCCAGCTGCTGGGCGCGGGCGAGCGTGCGGTTGGCGATGGTGATGCTCCCCACGCCCTGACCGTGCAGATGGCGCAGGGTCAGCTCCGCGGTGTCGCCGGCGCCGATGATCAGGGCCGTATGACGGCCAAGGTCACCGAAAATCTGCCGCGCGAGACTCACCGCCGCGAACGCCACCGACACCGGGCTGGCGCCGATGGCCGTATCGGTGCGGATGCGCTTGGCGACCGCGAACGCCTGCTGGTAGGTGCGGCCGAGCCACTTGCCGACGCCGCCGGCACGCTGGGCGAGCTCGTAGGCTTCCTTCATCTGGCCGAGGATCTGCGGTTCGCCGATGACCAGCGAGTCGAGTCCACCGGCCAGGCGGAACAGGTGCCGCGCCGCCAGCGGACCGCGGAAGATCGCGAGGTAGGGGTCGATGGGTTTTGGCACCGCCGCGCAGGCGTGGCGGAACCAGTCGAGCGGTCCCGGCGCGTCGGCGTCGTCCAACGCCACCACCAGCTCGGTGCGGTTGCAGGTCGACAGCAGGCTCGCCTCGGTCACCGCCGGCTGACGCAGCAGCGAGCGCAGGTGGGATTCCATGCGCTCCGGCACGATGGCCACCCGCTCGCGCACGTCCAGCGGGGCGGTGTGGTGGTTGATGCCGAGGGCAAGTAGCTGCATGGAGGGGTATGGCCGGCAGTGCCGATGGCGTGCGCGGACGGCGCGCGCATAATAGGTCAACAAACACGCACCGCCCGCCGTTTGCGGGCCACTGGAACCGACGCCCGGCGCACCGGGTCTTAAGCGGCATGCGCAAACACTTGCTCACTTTGGGCGCCGCGTGGCTGTTGCTGGGCTGTGCCAGCCGCGGACCAGCGCCGCCCCTGGCGTCGCTGACGACGCCGACGCTCGACAGCGCCCGCACCGAGGCGATCTTCAAGCTGCTGCTGGCCGACACCGCTGCCCAGCGCGGCGACCACGCGAAAGCGGTCGCGCAGTATATCGCCGTGGCCGAGCAGGCCGGCGACGCCACCTTGGCCCGTCAGGCGGTGCAGGTGGCGCTGTACGCGCAGGACATGCCGGCGGCGATCGCCGCCGCAGAGGCCTGGCAGCGCATCGAACCGCAAAACGTCGATGCCGCGCAGTTGCTCACCGGACTCGAACTGCAGCAGGGCAACCCCGACAAGGCCCGCGAGCACCTGCGCCACCTGCTGACGCTCAAGCAGTTCCAGAGCCGCCAGGACTACCTGAACCTGGTGCGCCTGCTGAACCAGAACGTTCCCCCAGACACCTTGTTCGGCGTGCTGGATGCACTGCTGGAAATGCGTCCCGACGACCCGCAGGCGCTGTTCGCCTATTGCCTGGCGGCAACCGGTCTCGGTCAAGCCGAGCGGGCAGACAAGCCATCGGCACACTTGCTGGCCATGCAGCCACAGCTCGACGAGGCGGTACTGCTGCGCGCCCAGGTGCTGCTGCAAACAGGCCAGGCGTCCGCCGCGGGCGGGCTGCTGCGAGACTTCCTGGACGGCCATCCGCGGCACACCACGGCACGCCTGACGCTGGCGCGGGTGCTGCTGGAGGGCAAGGACTACGCCGCGGCGCGGCAGGAGTTCGAAACCGTCCTGCGGTACGAGCCCCGCAATGCGGACGCGCGCCTGGCATCGGCCCTGTTGGCCGGGCAGCTTGGCGATCGCCGCGCTGCACGCAGGGGTCTGCTGACGCTCGCCAGCGATGGCAAGCAGGCCGATCAGGCCAATTACTACCTCGGCAAGCTTGCCGAAGACGCCGCCGATCCGCAGGAGGCGCTCGCCCGTTACGCCAAGGTGGAAGACGGCGAGCACCGCGCGGAGGCATTGCTGCGCCGCGCCAGTCTGCTGGCCGAGCGCGGCGACCTCGATGGTGGCGTGTCCCTGCTGGCTGCCGCGGCGTCGGAGTCCGACGAGGAGCGCCTGCGGTTCCTGCTGGCGCAATCCGACCTGCTGCTCAACGGCAACCGGCCTTTGCAGGCCGAGGCGCTGATCAACGAGGCCCTCGCGCACGATCCGAACAGCATGGAGCTGCTGTTTGCGCGCTCGATGGTGCTCGACAAGCTGAACCGGCGCTCGGAGATGGAGCAGGATCTGAAGCGCATCCTGGAGCTTGACCCCAAGAACGCCAACGCGCTGAACGCCTGGGGTTACACGCTGGCCGATCGCGGCGAGCGGCTCGACGAGGCGCATGACCTGATCAACCGCGCGCTCGAACAGTCGCCCGACAACCCGTACATCCTGGACAGCCTGGGCTGGGTGCTTTATCGCAAGGGCGATCTGGTCGCCGCCGAAGCGCATTTGCGACGGGCGCTTGGCCTGCTGCCGGACGCCGAGGTCTATGCGCACCTGGCGGAAGTGCTGCATGCCCAGGGGCGCACGGCCGAGGCACGCGAGGTTCTGCGCGAGGGCCTGAAGAAATCGCCCACGGACGCCCGCCTGCTGGGCGTGCAAAGCAAGCTCGACCCGTGAAGCGGCTGGCGCTGCTGGCCCTGTGCGCCATGCTCTGCGCCTGCGCGGCGCGGGGTCCGGTGACGCCGCCGGCGGCGCCCAGCTCGTTTGCCGACCGGATGGCAGCGCTCGAACTGCTCGGCGAGTGGACCTTGCAAGGCCGCCTGGCGCTGAAGGGCGCACGCGACTCGGGCAGCGGCAGCGTGCAGTGGTGGCAGGGCAAGGAAGGCTTCGATCTTCGCCTGCATGGCGCGTTCGGACGCGGCGCGCTGCGCCTGACGGAAAACACGGCCGGCGCCCGTCTTGAACGCGCCGACGAGGCGCCGGTCGAGGCCTCCAGCGCCGCGGTACTGCTCGCCGACGCCCTGCCGGACACGCCACTGCCACTGGCGAGCCTGCGCTACTGGGTCACCGGCCGCCCGGCGCCGGGCGCGGTCGAAACGCGCCAGCTCGACGCGGACAACCGCCTCGCGCGGCTGCGCCAGGATGGCTGGGAAATCCGCTACCTGGAATACCAGCCGGTGCCGCCGTGGGTACTGCCAAGCAAGCTGCAGGCAAGCAAGGGCGATATCGAGCTGCGTCTGGCCATCAAGCGCTGGACGCCGGGCGCGCATGCCCCCTGACGCGCGCCGAGCATGGCCGGCGCCGGCCAAGATCAACCTGTTCCTGCACATCGTCGGCCGTCGCGCCGATGGCTACCACCTGTTGCAGACCGTGTTCCAGTTCGTCGACCTGTGCGACGAGCTGCGTTTCACGCCGCGCGCCGATGGTGACGTGCGCTTGCTCACGCCGCTGCCGGGCGTGCCGCCGGAGCAGGATCTGTGCGTCCGCGCGGCGCGGGCTTTGCAGGCCCACGCCGCCTGCACGGCCGGCGTCGACATCGAACTCGTCAAGCGCATCCCGATGGGTGGAGGTCTGGGTGGCGGCAGCTCGGACGCCGCCACCACGCTGCTGGTGCTCAACCGGCTGTGGGGCGTGAACGCGCCGCAGGCCGAGCTGGCCGGGCTTGGGCTCGCGCTGGGCGCCGACGTGCCGGTGTTCATCGGCGGCCAGGCGGCGTTCGCCGAAGGTGTGGGCGAGCAACTCACGCCGGTCGAACCCGACGAGCCGTGGTATCTGATCGTCGATCCCGGCGCTCCGGTGGCCACGGCGCGCGTGTTCGCCGACCCGAAATTGACACGCAATACCCCGCCCCTGACAATTTCGCGCCTCCGCAGCGGGCCTGTGCACAACGACTGTCTGCCGATCGCGCGGGCGCTCTACCCGCCGGTCGATGCCGCCTGGCGGTGGCTGTCGCGGCACGGCGAGGCGCGTCTTTCCGGCACGGGTGGCTGTCTTTTCGCGCGCTTCGAGGCGCAGGCCGCAGCCGCGCGGGTGCTGGCCCAACTGCCTGCCCCGTGGCGCGGCTGGGTGGTGCGTGGCCTGAACCGCCACCCGCTGCACGCACAACTCGCCACGGACGAGTGATCACGATTTCCGCTGGGGTGTCGCCAAGCGGTAAGGCACGGGGTTTTGATCCCCGCATTCCCAGGTTCGAATCCTGGCACCCCAGCCATTTTTCGGCGCATTGCGCGTACTGACGTCCAAGTTGAGGAAGCCATGGCCTACGGCGGCATGATGGTGTTTTCGGGCAGCGCCTGCCCGAAACTGGCGGAGTCCATCTCCCACTACCTCGGCCAGCCGCTGGGCAAGGTAGTGGTCGACCGCTTCAGCGACGGCGAGGTGCAGGTCGAGGTGATCGACAACGTGCGCGGCCGGGACGTGTTCATCGTCCAGTCCACCGGCGCGCCGACCGACCAGAACCTGATGGAACTGCTGATCATGGTCGACGCCATGCGGCGGGCGTCGGCGGCGCGCATCACCGCGGTCATGCCGTACATGGGCTACTCGCGCCAGGACCGGCGCATGCTGGGCGCGCGGGTGCCGATCTCGGCCAAGGTGGTGGCCAAGATGATCGCCGCCGCCGGCACCGACCGGGTGCTCACCGTGGACCTGCACGCCGACCAGATCCAGGGCTTCTACGACATCGCCATCGACAACGTGTACGCCTCGCCGGTGCTGCTGGGCGACATCTGGCGCCACCGCTACGAGGACCTGATGGTGGTGTCGCCGGACGTCGGCGGCGTGGTGCGCGCCCGGGCGCTCGCCAAGCACCTGGACGACGCCGATCTGGCCATCATCGACAAGCGCCGGCCGCGCGCCAACCAGTCGCAGGTGATGAACATCATCGGCGACGTCGGCGGGCGCACGTGCGTGATGATCGACGACCTGGTCGACACCGCCGGCACGCTCGGCAAGGCCGCCGATGCCCTGAAGCAGCATGGCGCCAAGCGCGTGGTGGCCTACGTGACGCACCCGGTGCTGTCCGGCAAGGCGGTCGAGAACATCACCCGCAGCAGCCTGGACGAACTGGTGGTCACCGACACGCTGCCGCTGCGCGCCGACGCCGCCGGCTGCCCACGCATCCGCCAGCTCAGCATCGCCGAGCTGCTGGCCGAGACCATGCGCCGCATCAGCGACGAGGATTCGGTCAGCACGCTGCTGATGGGTTGATTCTGTTCAGGCCCCTGAAAAAAGGGCGTCCCTGCCCTTTTTCAACTCGGTATATCGCGGCACATGCCCGCGATGGCCTCCGCCGGTCAAGCGCCAAAGTGCGCTCGACCGGCGTGCAAACCATCCATGGCTTGCCTCGGCAGGCCGCCAAGCTGTAGTACCATTTCGCGTTCCGTTTTTTCTGCGCAGCGTGGTTGGCTATGTCCGCCGCGACAGGGTTCGTGACTGCGCGCGTTTAGCCGCACCCGGGAGTTTCGGCCATGGACAACCAGTTTCAGATCACCGCCGAGGCGCGCAGCGACCTTGGCACCGCCTTCTCGCGCCGCGTGCGGCGTGCCGGCCGGGTGCCGGCCGTCATCTACGGCGGCGGCCAGCCGAATGCCGTCATCACGCTCGATCACAACGACACCATCCACCACCTGGAAAAGGAAGCCTTCCATTCCCACGTGCTGACCGTGGACGTGGGCGGGCGCAGCGAGCAGGTGGTGCTGCGTGACGTGCAGATGCACCCCTACAAGCGGCAGGTGATGCACCTCGACTTCCTGCGCGTGAGTGCCGACCGCAAGCTGCGCATGGTGGTGCCGGTGCACTTCGTCGGCGAGGACGTGGCGCCCGGCGTCAAGCTGGGCGGCGGCGTGGTGTCGCATCTGATGCCGGAAGTGGAAATCGAGTGCCTGGCCAAGGATCTGCCTGAGTTCATCCAGATCGACATCAGCGATCTCGGCCTCGACCACCCGCTGCACCTGTCCGACCTGAAGCTGCCGGCCGGCGTCAGCATCCCCGCGCTGGCACTGGGTCATGACCACGACCTGCCGGTCGTATCCATCCACGCCCCGCGCAAGAGCGAGCCCGAGGCCGGCGGCGAAGAAACCACCAGCTGAGTCGACCCCAAGGTTGGGGCGCCGACGTGATCGAACTGATCGTCGGTCTTGGCAATCCAGGCCCGCGTTATGCCGACACCCGGCACAACGCGGGCTTTTGGTTTGTGGAGCGCCTGGTTGCGGCCGAGCGCCTGACGCTGAAGGCCGAGAGCCGTTTCCATGGCGAGGCGGCCGTCTGGTCGCGCCCGCAGGGTGACGTGCGGTTGCTGAGGCCGCTCACCTTCATGAACGAAAGCGGCCGCGCCATCCAGGCGCTGGCAGCCTACTACCGCATTCCGGTCGAGCACATCCTGGTGGTGCATGACGAACTCGACCTGCCGCCCGGCGATCTGCGCCTGAAGGCCGGCGGCGGCCACGGCGGGCACAATGGCCTGCGCAGCACCATGGGTGCGCTGAACTCGCCGGCCTTTCTGCGCCTGCGGGTCGGCATCGGCCACCCTGGGGCGGCGCCGCTGGTCACGCCCTACGTGCTCGGCAAGCCGCCCGCCGATCAGGCGCGCCTGATCGAGGACGCCATCGACGGCGCGCTCGCGCTGCTGCCGCGCCTGCTGGCCGGCGAGACCGCGCCCGTCATGCAGCTGCTCAACACCCGCCCGGCGGCGCGCTAGAGCGCCGGCACCTCTCACGTTTCAGGAATCGCCCATGGGTTTTCGCTGCGGCATCGTCGGTCTGCCGAACGTCGGCAAATCGACGCTTTTCAACGCGCTCACGCAGGCCGGCATCGCGGCCGAGAACTATCCGTTCTGCACCATCGACCCGCACGTCGGCATCGTGCCCATGCCGGACCCGCGCCTGGATCGGCTGGCCGACATCGTGAAGCCGCAAAAGGTGGTGCCGACCAGCATGACCTTCGTCGACATCGCGGGTCTGGTGGCCGGCGCGTCCAAAGGCGAGGGGCTCGGCAACCAGTTCCTGGCCAACATCCGCGAGACCGAGGCCATCGCGCATGTGGTGCGCTGCTTCGAGAACGACGACGTGGTGCACGTGGCCGGCGGCGTGGATCCGCTGCGCGACATCGAGGTCATCGACACCGAACTGGCGCTGGCCGATCTCGAAACCGTCGAGCGCGCCCTTCAGCGCGTCGGCAAGCGCACCAAGACCGGCGACAAGGCGGCGCTGGCCGAACAGGCGCTGCTCGACAAGGTCCGTGCTGCCCTCGACCAGGCGCAGCCGGCGCGCAGCCTGAGCCTCACGCCCGAGGAGGCCGCGCCGCTCGCCGAGCTGCATCTGCTCACGTTGAAGCCGGTGATGTACATCGCGAACGTGGCCGAGGACGGCTTCACCGACAACCCGCTGCTGGCGGCCGTGCAGCAGCGCGCGGCGGGTGAAGGCGCGCCGGTGGTCGCCGTCAGCGCCGCCATCGAGGCGGAACTGGTACAGCTCGACGCCGACGCGCGCGCCGAGTTCCTGGCCGAGCTCGGCCTCGTAGAGCCCGGCCTCGATCGCGTGATCCGCGCCGGCTATCGCCTGCTCGGGCTACAGACCTACTTCACCGCCGGCGAGAAGGAGGTGCGCGCCTGGACGGTTCCGGTCGGCGCCACCGCGCCGCAGGCGGCCGGCGTCATCCACACCGATTTCGAGCGCGGCTTCATCCGCGCCGAGGTCATCGCCTACGACGATTTCATCGCCTGCAAGGGCGAAGCGGGCGCCCGCGAGGCCGGCAAGTGGCGCCTCGAAGGCAAGGACTACGTGGTCAAGGATGGCGACGTGGTCCACTTCCGCTTCAACGTATAGTTCTGCGGTCCGGTCGCCAGCTTCTAGCGACGTCGCTCCACGTCACGCCGGGGGATTCACCATGACCATGCGCTTGCCCGTGTCCCTGACCGCCTTACTGCTGGTCATTCCCGCGCCGCCGGTGGCGCAGGCGATCGGAATCAGCCACATGCGGGACTTCGAGCCTTTGTTCGGCCGCTACGCGCCGGCCGGCGATTGCCGGCAACAACCCCAGGTGACCGTGTATGCCGACGGCATGAGTTTTGAAGTCGGCGGCGCAACGGAACAGGTCACCCGCCTGGAATACGCAGCCAGTTATGGCGGGAATTACTACGAAGGCATCAGCCTGTGGTTTTTGCCATTCGGCCACAGTGGCAGTCACCCGATCCTGATGACCTTCAACGCTGCCGAGAAGGAGGGCGAACTCGCCATCACGGGGCACGACGAGGGATGGGACGGCGGTCCACCCCTCAGCGCACGCAACAAGGCGCTGGTCGCCGGTTCGCCCTATCGCCGGTGCAAGTGACGGGCCTGCAGACCGCGCTCGCCCCCTGACGGCGAATACCCCTCGCCCGGCCCGCAGCCGCGGGTGTGTCCCTCCATCAACCGCCGTAGAACACCTTCTCGCCGAGATCCTTCAGCCACAGCGTGGCGTCGTCGGCGCGGCCGGCCGGTTCCTGCCGCACCACGGCGTTGGTCACCTCGCCGACAAACACGCTGTGATCGCCGCGCTCGATGGTGTCGATGAGGGTGCATTCGACATAGGCCGGTACGGCGTCGAGCACCGGGGCGCCGTTGGCGCCGTCCCGGTAGGGCTGACCGGACAGCAGGCCCGGCGCCGCTTCCACCGGCTTGAAGAAGGCGAACGCGATGCCGCCCTGCTCCTTGCCAAGGATGTTCAGCGCGAACCGGCCGCTGGACTTGATGATGCCGTGCGCGCCCGAATCGGTCTTGACGCCGAGCGCCAGCAGCGGCGGCGCGAATGACGCCTGCGTCACCCAGTTGACGGTGGCGGCGGCCACCTGACCGTCCGGCGCCCTGCCGGTGAGCACGTACAGTCCATACGGGATCATGCGCAGCGCGGTTTTCTTGTGCTTCTCGTCCATCCTCAAGTCTCCTTTTTGTCGTGGTGAGTCGGATTTTGCAGCTCCGTGCGCACCCAGTCGGCCATGCGCCGGGCGCGCGTGAGCCAGATGTCGGCGAGCTCCGCCGGCAGCTGATCGCGCACGGTGGCCTCGAACAGCCGCAGCCACGGATCGACTTGCTCCGGCCGTGCGCCGAAGTGCCGGTGCACCGTGTGGGGGTTGTAGATGTCGTCGCGGTAGCGCTCGCCGCCCAGATCGAGCCACCAGAAGTGTGCGATGCGCGCCTTGACCTCGTCCCAGTCGCGCACCTGCGCGAAGGTGGGCGCGAGTTCGGGGTCGCGCCGCACGCGCTCGTAGAAATCGCCGATGATGGCCTCGATGCGCTCGCGTCCCACGCGGCGGGCGAGCTGGCGGTGCGCAGGCGTCGTGGTCACAGGCCGAGCGTGTCGCGGTACACCTGCCAGAAGGCGCGGATGTTGCCCTCGGACAGCAGGCTGCCAGCTCGCTCCACGCCGCGGCCTTCCATCTCGATGACCTCAGCGGCGCCCTCCTCTGCCGCTTGCGCGGCCCGCTGCACGAGTTCCGTCGCCTCGCCGTCCTCCATCGAGATCAGGCCGGCCGGGCCGATCAGGTTGAACTGCTTCAGCCGTATGGCGGCGAGTTCGGCATCGTCATCGGCATAGCCGAAACAGGTCCATACCAGCTCGAAATGTCCGACGCCCTTGGGCAGCACCTGGCGCACCGCCAGCGTGTTGGCGATCTGCTGGATCACCAGGTTCGGGAACAGCGTCTGGATGACCGCCGACTTGCCGTCGGCGAATTCCGGCCGGCCGGCCAGCAGGGACGGATCGGCGAGCGTGTAGGTCTCGTCGTAGGTGCGCAGCTTGTCGTCCACGTAACCGTCGCGGCCGGTCTCCGGCGCCTTGTTCTTGGACGTGAGCACGCTGTGGCGCAGCGTCGGATCGAGTTCGATGCCGCCCTCCTGCGTCGAGCGGTACAGACCGAACGTGCAGTGGAACAGGTGCAGCAGGCTGGCGTGGTAGGGATCGCGCAGGTTCTCGGCGTACACCTTCCAGTTGGCGTTCATGTACTGGCGGGTGGTGCCCAGCACGCGCAGCGGGCGGTTGAAGATGCGCTGCACATAGTGCGCGGCGGTGGCGCCGATGTGCGGTTCCACCGCCGGCAGGCTGGCATCGAAGGTGCCGAACACCAGGCCGTGGTAGTCCTCCACGCGCAGTTTTTGCAGCCCATGGTCCGTGAAGTCGAAATCGGCCGGGTAGCCGCCCTTGCCGCCCAGGCCCTTGCGGAACGGCACGCCGACCAGATTGCCGCCTGCGTCATACGCCCACTGGTGGTAGACGCAGGTGTAAGTTCCGGCTTCGCCGACGTTGCCGCGCAGTTCGCGGCACACCAGCGCGCCGCGGTGGGCGCAGCGGTTGACCCAGGCGTGCAGCGCGCCCCCGTGGTCCCGCGTGAGCACTACCGGCGTGTCGCCGACGAAGGTGGCCTTGAAGTCGCCCGCGTCCGGCACCTCGGCGGACAGACCGAGGTAATTCCAGGCCGGCCCGCGGAAGATGCGCTCCTGCTCGAGCGCGTACAGGTCCGGATCGGTGTACACCCGGTACGGCACGCGGGCCACGCCGTCGGCGGGCCAGTCGAGTTTCGTCGTGCTTGCGGGCGCGGCAGGCGCGTTCATGGCCGTCTCCTCCAGCGGCGATCGGTGGCGCCAATCTACGCCAGTGCCAAGCCCGGCGTGAAGCCGTGGGCGAGCGTGAGGGTGTGGCGCTGTCGCCCGCAGGCCCGGCGAGGCTCGACCTGCTTTGCACGAATGCCGCAAGCCGCCATCATTGGCCGCCACTGCCTCCACCCGCCGAGCGCCCCATGACCGACCGCTTCACCGGCACCGACCGCTACGTCGCCACCGACGACCTGACGCTGGCGGTGAACGCCGCCATCACGCTGCAACGGCCGTTGCTGATCAAGGGCGAGCCCGGCACCGGCAAGTCCATGCTGGCGGTGGAGGTGGCGCGCGCGCTCGGCAAGCCGCTGATCGAGTGGCACATCAAGTCCACCACCAAGGCCCAGCAGGGGCTTTACGAGTACGACGCGGTGGCGCGTTTGCGTGACTCGCAGCTGGGCGACGCGCGCGTGCACGACATCGGCAATTACATTCTCAGGGGCAAGCTGTGGCAGGCCTTCGAGGCCGATGAAACACCGGTGCTGCTGATCGACGAGATCGACAAGGCCGACATCGAGTTCCCGAACGACCTGCTGCTGGAACTCGACCGCATGGAGTTCCACGTCTACGAGACGCGGCAGACGGTGCAGGCGCGCCGGCGGCCGATCGTCATCATCACCTCCAACAACGAAAAAGACCTGCCGGACGCCTTCCTGCGGCGTTGTTTCTTCCACTACATCCGCTTCCCGGACGCCGACACCATGGGCCGCATCGTCGACACGCACTTCCCGGGCCTGAAGCGCGATCTGCTCGCCGCGGCGCTCGGCACCTTCTTCGAACTGCGCGACACGCCGGGCCTGACCAAGCGGCCGTCGACTTCGGAGCTGCTCGACTGGATCAAGCTGCTGCTGGCCGAGGACGTGCCGGTCGAGGCGCTGCGCAGCAGCGATCTCAAGACCAGCCTGCCGCCGCTGTACGGCGCGCTGCTCAAGAACGAGCAGGACCTGCACCTGTTCGAGAAGCTGGTGTTCCTGCACCGGCGCGAGGGGCGCTGAGGCCGTTCCGTGTTCGGCACGTTTCTGGAACAGCTGCGCGGCACCGGCATACCGGTCAGCGTGCGCGAGTACCTGACGTTTCTGCAGGCGCTCGCGGCCGACGTGACGCCGCACAGCGCCGAGGGGCTTTATCACCTCGCCCGCTGCGCGCTGGTCAAGGACGAGAAGTTCTACGATCGCTTCGACACGGTGTTCGCGGCTTATTTTCGG
Organism: Pseudomonadota bacterium; assembly: GCA_049322795.1. Taxonomy (GTDB): domain Bacteria; phylum Pseudomonadota; class Gammaproteobacteria; order Immundisolibacterales; family Immundisolibacteraceae; genus Immundisolibacter. The sequence continues at coordinate 273,321 of JBMOQH010000016.1, forward strand.
GGCGCCGAGATCGCCTTTGAGCAGCTCGGTGGCGCCATCCCCGAGGACTGGCTGCGTCAGGAAATCGCCAAGCTGCTGTCCGACGAGGACAAGGCGAAGTTGCAATCACTCGGCAGCCTGGAGGCGCTGCTCGAAACCCTGCGCCAGCGCTTGGCCGAGCAAAAGGGTCGCCACGAGGGTGGCAGCAAATGGATCGGCACCGGCGGCAGCTCGCCGTTCGGCCACGGCGGCCATCACCCGGAAGGCGTGCGCATCGGCGGCGAGGGCCGCCAGCGCCGCGCCGCCAAGGTGTGGGAACAGCGCCAGTTCCGCGATCTTGACGATCAGGTCGAACTCGGCACGCGCAACATCAAGATCGCGCTCAAGGGCCTGCGTCGCCTGGCACGCGAGGGGCTGGCCGAGGAGCTCGACCTCGACGGCACCATCCGTGGCACCGCCCGGCGCGGCTATCTGGACCTGCACCTGCGGCCCGAGCTGCGCAATCGCGTCAAGGTGCTGCTGTTCCTGGACGTGGGCGGCTCCATGGACCCGCACGTGCGCGCCTGCGAGCGCCTGTTCTCGGCCGCGCGCAGCGAGTTCAGGCACCTCGAATATTTCTATTTCCACAACTGCGTGTACGAGCGCCTGTGGCGCAGCAACGCGCGCCGCCACGCCGAGCGTTTTTCCACCTGGGAGGTGCTGCGCAAGTACGGGCGCGACTGGAAGGCGATCTTCGTCGGCGACGCGTCCATGGCGCCCTATGAGATCACCCACGTCGGCGGCAGCGTCGAGCACCGCAACGACGAGGCCGGCGCCGTGTGGCTGCGCCGGCTGCTCGACGCCTGGCCGTCGGCGGCCTGGCTCAATCCCGAGCGCGAGGCCGACTGGGGCTATATTCCGTCGATCGGTCTCGTGCGCGAGCTGCTGCAGGACCGCATGTACCCGCTCACCGTGGGCGGGCTTGAGCGTGCCGTGCAGGCATTGCGGCGATGACGGGCGGCCCGGCCAGACGGTCGCCGCGCGAGGGGGATAGATGAAGAAACGCCTGATCGTCGGCATCACTGGCGCCACCGGCGCCATCTACGGCTACGAACTGCTGTGCCGACTGCGCGCGCTCGGCAGCATCGAGACGCATCTCGTGATGTCGTCGGCGGCCGTGCTGACGGCGCGCCAGGAGCTGCGCCGCGAGCGGCCGGACTTCGAATCGGTGGCCGACGTGGTGCACAACGTCAAGGACATCGGCGCCAGCATCGCGTCCGGATCGTTCGTCACCGAGGGCATGGTGATCGTGCCCTGTTCGATGAAGACGCTGGCCTCGGTGGCGCACGGCTACTCGGACAACCTCATCGCCCGCGCCGCCGACGTGATCCTCAAGCAGCGCCGGCGGCTGGTGCTGGTCACCCGCGAGACGCCGCTGAACCTCGCCCACATCCGCAACATGGAGGCGGTGACGCTGATGGGCGGCGTGATCTTCCCGCCGGTGCCGGCGTTCTACGCGGAGCTCGCCACGCTCGACGACATGGTCACCCACACCGTCGGCCGCATCCTCGACCTGTTCGGCATCGAGCACACGCTGGTCAACCGCTGGCGGGGGCTGGGCGACACGCTACGCGACTGAGTGCTCTGCGCCCGCGGCACGTGAACTTTCTGCCGACGGGCCGGTCTTTCACCTTGGGACGTCACGTCCGGCGCCCCACATGGATGATGAATTAACGCACTCAAGGAGTCACGCAATGCTTCAACCGGCATACAGCAAGAACGCACTTCTCGGCGCCTTGGCGCTGGCCGCGGCGACGGGCGTCGGCACGGCCTCGGCCATCGAAGCCAAACCGTATGTGGGTGCTGGCTTGGGCGTCAACGACTATCGTCAGGTCGGCAAGGGGGATTTCGGACCTGGTGGACGGGTCAGCGATGACGATTCATTTGCCTGGCGGCTATTCGGCGGCTACCGGGTCGATCAGCTGGCCCTCGAAGTCGGCTACAACGATTTTGGCGAACTCAAGGGCCGTAATGCGGCCGGCCCTGTCAAAGCGGATGCCTGGGGCCTCGACGTCAGCGGGGTGGTCTTCGCACCAGTAAGCGACACGTTCGAGGTCTTCGGTCGCCTGGGCACGTATTACTGGAACTCCGACGTCAGAAGGTCCGGCGGCAGCCTGACGCGCCTGAAGGACAAGTCCGACTGGGACATCACCTACGGCGTCGGCGGACAAATGAAGGCCACCTCCGACCTCAACGTGCGTGGCGAGTGGCGGCAATTCCGCGACGTATATGGCCGCACGAACAACAACGTGTGGATGGCGAGCGTGGTCAGTCAGTTCTGACCAAGCGGCCCAGATCATGTGTCAATGACCGATTCAAACGGGGGCGCTTGCCCCCGTTTGGAGTATGGGCAGGGGAAATGGCGGGCAGCCGGTTCCGGCGAATTGAGTCGCTTAAATCCCCGTCCCGCCGCTCACCGGCAGCACGTAGCCGGTCAGATACGAGGCTTCCGGCGAGGCCAGAAAGCAGATCGCCGCCGCCTGCTCGTCGGGCGTGGCGAAGCGCTTGATGAAGGCATCCTGCAGCGTCTGGTCCATCACGCCGCGCATCCACTGCTGGTCGCGCTCGGTGGGCGGCGCGGGCGTGCGCGGGATGGCGCGCTGGCCGACGTCGGTGCCGCCCGGCGCGACGCAGTTCACCCGCACGCCGAACTCGGCCAGTTCGTACGCCAGCGACACGGTGATGGCGTGCACGCCGCCCTTGCAGGCCGAATACGGCACCCGGTACACGCCGCGCGTGGCGGTGGAGCCGATGTTGACGATGGCGCCGGCGCGGCGCTCGACCATGTGCGGGATCACCGCCCGGCAGGTCCACAGCGTCGGCCACAGCGAGCGCTGGACCTCTTTTTCGATTTCGTCCGGCGCGTATTCCCAGTACGGGCGCGCCCAGATGGTGCCGCCGACGTTGTTGACCAGCACGTCGATGCGGCCGTATGCCGAGAGCGCCGCCGCGGCGATGGCCTGCGCGCCGTCCCAGGTTTCAAGATCACCGAGCGCGATCTCGGCCTGCCCGCCGGCGGCGCGGATTTCGTCGCGCACCGCCTCGGCCTGCGGCGCGGCGCGGTCGGCCACCACCACCTGCGCGCCTTCGGCGGCGAGGCGCCGCGCGGTGGCGCGGCCGATGCCCTGGGCGGCGCCGGTGACCACTGCGACGTGCTTTTCGAAGCGGCGGCAGGGGTAGGTGTCGTTGCTCATGGGCGTTCTCCTCGCGCGGCTTGTGGGTTTTCTCGGGTCAATGCCTTGTGCAGCTTGCCGACCACGCGCAGGGTGAGGTCGGCCTCGGCGAAGGTGCGGCAGGCCAGCGCGTAACCCGCCTGTTCCTCCTCGGCCGTCACCTGGTCCCGGCTCATCTTGCGCGTGTGGTAGCGGCCGCTGAGCACCTGAATCTTGCACACGCCGCAGCCGCCGCCGTAACAGCCCTGCGGGATGCCCTTGCGGCCCAGGCGGCTCATGCCGTGCAGCACGGACTGTTCGTCGGCGCAGGAAAAGGTCTCGCCGCTGTCGGCGATCAGGATGGTGTGCTGGGTCATGGATGGATGCGGTCGGGTTGGCAGGCTTGTCGCTTAAAATGGCCGTTTTCCGCAACCGGCAGGCTAGGCCATGGCTTACGACAAAATCATTGTACCGACCGACGGCACGCGCATTACCGCCAAGGCCGACAACTCCCTGAACGTGCCGGACCGGCCGATCATCCCGTTCATCGAGGGTGACGGCATCGGCATCGACGTGACGCCGCCGATGATCGAGGTACTCGACGCCGCCGTCGCCAAGGCCTACGGCGGCAAGCGCTCCATCGCCTGGATGGAGATCTACGCCGGCGCCAAGGCGGCCAAGCTGTACGGCAACGACACGTATCTCCCGGCCGAGACGCTGACCGCCATGCGCGAGTTCCTGGTCGGCATCAAGGGGCCGCTGGAAACGCCGGTCGGCGGCGGCATCCGGTCGCTGAACGTGGCGCTGCGCCAGGAGCTGGACCTGTACGTGTGCTTGCGCCCGGTGCGCTACTACACCGGCACGCCGAGTCCGATCAAGCGCCCGCAGGACACCGACATGGTGATCTTCCGCGAGAACTCCGAGGACATCTACGCCGGCATCGAGTGGGCCGCGCGCACGCCAGAAGCGCGCAAGCTGATCGATTTCCTGATCAAGGACATGGGCGTCAAGAAGATTCGCTTCCCGGAAAGCTCCGGCATCGGCATCAAGCCGGTGTCCGAGGAAGGCACCCAGCGCCTGGTGCGCAAGGCCATCCAGTACGCCATCGACAACGACCGCCCCTCCGTGACCCTAGTGCACAAGGGCAACATCATGAAGTTCACCGAGGGTGGCTTCCGCGACTGGGGCTACGCGCTGGCCAAGGAAGAATTCGGTGCGGTGGAGATCGACGGTGGGCCGTGGTGCAGCTTCAAGAACCCGCGCACCGGCACGGACATCGTGGTCAAGGACGCGATCGCCGACGCCTTCCTGCAGCAGATCCTCACCCGCCCGCGCGACTACAGCGTCATCGCCACGCTGAACCTGAACGGCGACTACATCTCCGACGCACTCGCCGCCCAGGTCGGCGGCATAGGCATCGCGCCCGGCGCCAACATGTCGGACACCGTGGCGCTGTTCGAGGCCACGCACGGCACGGCGCCGAAGTACGCCGGCAAGAACATGTCAAACCCGGGCTCGATCATTCTGTCCGGCGAGATGATGCTGCGGCATCTGGGCTGGACGGAGGCCGCGGACCTCATCGTCAAGGGCATCTCCGGCGCCATCCAGGCCAAGACCGTGACCTACGACTTCGAGCGCCTGATGGAAGGCGCCACCAAGCTCGGCAGCCGCGAGTTCGGGCAGGCGATCGTCGCGAACATGTAAGGCACAACACGACGTCGGCGGCCTGTCTGGCCCGCCGACGTTGGGCCTTGGGGCATAAAAAAAGCGGGTGGGCCTCACGGCCCACCCGCTTTTTCTTTGAGCGATCGCGCGTTGCGCCTTACAGCGCCTTGCTCACGCTGAACACGGCACGGCCGCCACACCAGTCGCCAAACCCGCCACCACCAAAGCATTCGCTCTTGCTCAGCTCGGTATCGGTGTAGGCCAGCTTGAGGCCGATGCCCGCCAGCTCGGTCGAGGCGTACAGCGACCAGTTGTTGTAGTCGCTGGTGCCGAACTTGGCGTTGCGCTCGATGTCCTGGTGGCCGAAGGTGCCGCCGATGGTGAACGAGCCGACCGGCGCCGACAGGCCCAGCTCAGAGTACAGACCCTTGCCGGTCTCGTTGTAGAAATTGGGACTCCACAGCACCAGCAGGCTGGCGGTGGCCGGACCGATCGGGTAGGTCAGCGTCGGGCCGAATTCCCAGTAGTCGTACTTCAGGCCGGAGCTGTCGGACACGCCGGGGTAGTTGTAGTAGACGCCACCGAACTTCCAGCCGAGATCGCCGACCGTGCCGGTCATGCCGGCGTACAGGTCGATTTCGATCTGCGCCTGATCACCATCGTTGAAGTCGACGTTGGACGCCCACACGCCGGCGTAAGCGCCGCTGTCATGCGCATAATCCAGCCCGCCCTGGATGGCTGGCTTTTCGTCGGTCTGGCTGATGCCCCGGAACACGTAGTCGGTGGTCAGGCCAATGTTGCCGGTGATGTCCGCAACGACGTTGCCCGCGGTAAGCAGGCCGGCGGCGGCCAGCGTGGTCAGGATGGAATTTTTCATCATAAAGTCACTCCGATTGCATGCACAATTGACTGATTTGGAATCCTTTGAGTTTTATTTCCTGGCGGGGCTCCCAAAGGGCCGCGAATACTAATAGCAACCACCGTGCCACGCAAATTGTGGTGGTAATCGCTCAATGGGACCGGCTTTGCGCGACCTCGTGGGGCAAATCGCTCAGGGTCTGCTCCATCCTTGTGCGCGCAGGTGCCCGCGAGACTGCCATATCGCGTTGCGGCTTATGACCAATTGACGTACCGTCGCGGCCCGTGCGGGCCGTGACGCGTCTGCCTGCACGCAGTGCCCACGCGCCAACGGGAGGTGCTTGAATGTTCAAAGAATTCCGTGAGTTCGCCATGCGCGGCAATGTCGTGGACATGGCAGTCGGCATCATCATCGGCGCCGCGTTTGGCGCCATCGTCAAATCGCTGGTCGACGACGTGTTGATGCCCCCCATCGGCCTGCTGCTGGGCCGGGTCGATTTCTCCAATCTGTTCGTGGTGTTGCGCGAGGGCGCCACGGCCGGGCCATACGTATCGGTCGCGGCGGCCAAGGCTGCTGGTGCGGTGACAATCAATTACGGGCTGTTCGTCAACGCGATCATCAGTTTCCTGATCGTCGCCTTCGCCGTGTTCATGGTGATCAAGAACCTGAACCGTCTGAAACAGGCCGAGGCGCCTGCCGCCCCCACCACCAAGGACTGTCCGCACTGCGCCACCGCCATCCCGCTGACGGCGACGCGCTGCCCGCATTGCACCTCGACGTTGAGCTGACCTGCAACACCGGAGGTTCCGCGGCGTGGCAGCGAAAGTTGCCGCCCAAGGCGACTCTTGATCAGGGCGTCCACGCCACGCCGACGAACAGCTCCCGCGGCTTGCCGGGGAAGTACCGGTAGCTGCCGAAAGCCAGGTCCGCCCGCTCGGCGTAGTCGCGGTTGGCGAGGTTGCTCAGGCGTGCGAACAGCGTGGTGTGGCCGGTGGCCATCCACTCGCCGCGCAGGTTCAGTAGCGTGTGGCCCGGGTAGCTCGCCGTGTTGGCGGCATCAAGGTAGTAGCGACCCATGCGGATGCCTTCCAGTTCCAGCGTCAGGTCGCGTTGCGGCCGGTACAGCCAGCGCGCGCTGCCCATGAACGGTGGCGCAGTGTCGACCTCGTTGCCGCTCTTGATGGTTTCGCCGCCGCTCGCGTTGCGGTCGAAGGCGTAGCGGTGACGGGCGAGACTCGCGGCGAGGTTCAGCTCGTGCCGCGGCGCCGGGCGCCAGGTGACTTCGGCCTCCAAGCCGAAGTGCCGGGTCTTGCCGTCGCTGACGTTGAAACCCTGCGCATCGGTGAAGATGAAATGCGTCTTGCGCATGCCAAACGCGGTCAGATCGATCCGCACGTTGGCCCAGGCGCGCCGGTAGCCGAGATCGATACCCTGCAGGCGCTCGCTGTCGAGATCGGCCGTGGTCTGGCCGCGCTGAAGACGGTACAGCTCGGCGACCTGCGGCGGGCGAAAGCCGCTCGACCAGGCGGCGTGCCATTGGCCCACTGCCAGATCGCCGTATCGCAAGCCGACACGGCCGGCGAGATTGGTGAAGTCGTCCCGGCGGTTCGCTGGGCGATTGAACAGGCAGCCACCAAAGCCGCAGGCCGTGCCGTCGTCGCGCGTGTTACCGGTCAGCGCCTGATTGTCGTAGTCGTAGCGCAGGTACTCGCCGCGCACGCTGGGCAACAGGCGCCAGTTGCCGGCCCTGTCCAGCGGCAGATCGAGCGATTGCCACAGCCCCACCATGCGCGAGGCGACCTCAAAGTCGTAATGCACGCCGGCGGGGCGTGTCGCCTGGAGAAAGGCCGAGCCGGTGGTGATGGGCCGTGCCTGGATTTCGGTCAGAAAACCACGCGCGTATTCCGTGGCGAGGCCGCCCTGCCAATTGACGCCACGCGGCAATGACGCGCGCAGGTCCACCAGCACGCCGGCGCTGCGCTGGCCGTTGGTTTCGGTGGGCTGCCCGGGTAGGAAATGCTGCAGGAAATCCATCCGTGACCAGCGCGCGTAGGGCGTGACCGACAGCGCCAAGTCCTCGCCCAGCACGGTGTGCCAGGCGCTGTAGGCGCGCATCGAGGAGGCGTCGCGGTAGGCCTCCGGATTCAGGTTGTCGCGCCGCAGGCCCGCATCGCGGTAGGCGTCCTTGCCAACGATGAAGCCGGCTGTTTCCTGGTTGAGATTGCTGGCCGCCAGACGGGTGGTGACCTGCCAGCGTCCAAGGTCGGTGGCGTGGGCCAGGCCGAGCTTCTGTTCACCCGTTGGCGTCGCGTCGCGAAAGCCGTTGGTGTCGGAGCCCTGAGCATCGAGCCGCCAGTTGGGCGCGCCCCAGGACACGCGCCCGGTGGCAGTATCGTCTGGCCCGGCTTCCAGCCCAAGGGTCCAAGGCTGCGGCCCCGGCCGGTGCGAGACGATGTTGATCGCGCCGTGCAGGGCATTGGCACCGTATTGGCTGCTGGCCGGGCCACGCGCGACCTCGACCGCGGCCGACTGCGCGAAATCGACCTCGAACAGCTCGTTGACGTTGCAGAAGCCGGCCGGCCGGATGGGGATGCCGTCCTCCAGAATCTGGAACGCGCCACATGCGCCGGGGCCGGTGAGCACCGGCGAGCGGATGGCGATCAGGCTTTCCTGGCCGTCGCCGCGGCTGATCCACACATTGGGCGCGCGCACGAACAGCTCGCTCGCATGCGCGGGACGGGTGCGAGCGATATCCGCCGCGTCGATGCGGCTGCCGCTGCCGGCGGCGGTCCACTGCGCGATGTCGCGCGGCGCCTCGATGGTCACCACCAGCGGCGCCGGGGCGTCCTCGGCGTGGCCGGATACCGCGACCACGCCGCCCAGCAGCCACGCGGCGATCCGCGCACCGCCGGGAAAAGACCCCACGACCCTCAGGCCGTGAGCTGGATGTACCAGGCCACCAGCCGGGCGAGGATGCCGTAGGCCCAGTCCTTGACCGCCAGCCACCAACCGCCTGCCTGCTCGCGCTGCGTCTGGTGCGCCCGCTCGATCAGGTAGGCGTGGATGGCGTGGGTGTCGTCGGCGCTCAGGTACTGGGCCCAGCCGACCATGCCCAGATCCTTGTAAAGGCCGTCCAGCACGATCTTGTCGAATAGCTCGTGCGTTCCAGGCTGCATGTAGCGCAGGTCGGCGAGCGTCGAGGATTCGGCGTTCAGTCCATGACAGACGGAGCAATAGGCGTGGTAGAGCGCGTCGCCCTTGTCGATGGTGTCGGCGGAAGCCGTCTGCACGGGCGGCTGCGGCAGGGCCGGCGGCGGTGGCGCCGGCGGCAACTGCGCGCTGCCGCCCAGTTTGAAGGCCAACAGCCGCCCGCCGACCTTGTCGCCCTCGTGCGGCGCGATGCCGCCGGCCAGCCCAAGCGCGCCGCCCCAGCCGACCATGACGGCCACGTACTGCTCGCCGTCGACGCTGTAACTCACCGGGGGCGCCACGATGCCGGACTGCGTGCCGGCGCTCCACAGGCGTTGGCCGTTGTCGGCGCGGTAAGCCACCAGCTCGCCCTTGGCGTTGCCCTGGAACAGCAGGTTGCCGGCGGTGCTCAGCATGCCGCCGTTCCACGGCCCGTCGTGCTGCACGCGCCAGACTTCCTTTTGGGTTACCGGGTCCCAGGCGGCGATGTGGCCCTTGGCGATGGCCCGCATCACCTTGCGCGTGAGGATCGGATCCTGACCCGCCGGCGGCATGGCCGCGGTCATGTCGACCGCCATGTTCCAGGGGTGGCGGCCGTACTCGAAACCCTTTTCCTGGGCGTAGGTGTACGGCAGGTCCATGGCCGGGATGTACACCAGCCCGGTCAGCGGGCTGTAGGACATCGGCTGCCAGTTGTGACCGCCGAACGGCGCCGGGAAGGTGAGTTTCTTCTCGTCCCGGTACTGGTTTGGATCGCTCTCCACCGGCCGGCCGGTGGCCGGGTCGACGTGGGTCGCCCAGGTGACGTGCACGTAGTTCTCGGCCGAGATGAACTGCCCGGTGGCTCGGTCCAGCACGTAGAAAAAACCGTTCTTGGGCGCCTGCATGATGACCTTGCGCAGCTGCCCGCCGAGTGTGATGTCGGCCAGGATCATGTGCTGCGTGGCGGTGTAGTCCCAGGTCTCGCTGGGCGTGGTCTGGTAGTGCCACACGTGGCGGCCGGTGTCGGGGTTCAGCGCCACGATGGACGACAGGAACAGGTTGTCGCCCTCGCCCAGGCTGCGCTCCCAGCGGTTCCACGGCGCCCCGTTGCCGACGCCGACGTACAGCAGGTTGAGCTCGGGGTCGTAGGCCATGGAGTCCCACACCGTGCCGCCACCGCCGCCCTTGTTCCACCACTCGCCGGCCGGGTTCCAGGTCTTGGCGGCAAGTTCCATGTCCGGCGTCTCGAAGCCCTTGGCGGGGTTGCCCGGCACGGTCCAGAAGCGCCACGCCATCTGTCCGGTGGCGGCGTCGTAGGCGGACACGTAGCCACGCACGCCAAACTCGGCGCCGCCGTTGCCGATGACGACCTTGTCCTTGACGATGCGCGGCGCGCCGGTGATCGAGTACGGCTTGCTGCGGTCGATGGTCAGCGTTTCCCACACCAGCTGGCCGGTGGCGGCGTCGATCGCGATCAGTCGGCCGTCGATGGTGCCGACGTAGACGCGCCCCTTCCACACCGCCGCACCGCGGTTGACCACATCGCAGCACGCCTTGGCGCCCCACTCGCGCGGCACCTTGGGATCGTAAGCCCACAGCTGCTTGCCGGTCTTGGCGTCGATGGCGTACACCCGGCTCCAGTCGCCGGTGGTGTAGACGACGCCGTCCACCACGATGGGCGTGGCCTCGAGACCGCGCCGGGTGCCGAGGTCCGCGTACCAGGCCAGGCCCAGGGTGCCGACGTTGTCCGCGTTGATGGCGTCGAGCGGACTGAAGCGCTGCTCGCCGTAGGTGCGTCCGTGGGCAAGCCAGCTGCCCGGTTCGCTGTCCGCACCGATGATGCGCGCCTCGTCCACCGCGCCCGGCGCCGCCTGCGCGCCGTGAATGCCCAGCGCCAGTGCGGCAATCGCCGCCCACTGACGCACGCCGTGTGTAGTCATCAGCTTCCTCCCCGAATTCCTTTTCGAACGATCGTTAGATAAACGTCGCCTGGTCGCCGCTTCCCGCCAGGCGCAATTGCCCCGGCGAATCGAAAACTTCCGTCGATGGAGTTCTCAGCGTCTCCCCCAACCCGCGGCGGGCATTATGGCAAACGGTCCGGCACGCGCGGTGCGCCTACGCCGATGGCCGCTGCCAGAGCACGTCCGGCACACCGGCGGCGCGGTTCAGGCTGCGCGACAGCACGAACAGCAGGTCCGACAGGCGGTTGAGGTAGCGCAAGCCGATCGCGCCACCGGACTCCTGCGCGAGCAAGGTCACCACCCGGCGTTCCGCCCGCCGGCACACGGTGCGCGCGAGGTGACACACCGCCGCCGCCGGACTGCCGCCGGGCAGGATGAAATCGGCGAGTGGCTCCAGCGCCTCGTTGAGCTGGTCGAGCCAGGCTTCCAGCGCGGTGACATGGGCGTCTGTGAGGATGCTGTGCCCGGGAATGCACAGCTCGCCCCCAAGGTCGAACAGGCGGTGCTGGATGTCGCCCAGCCAGCCGTCGATCGGCTCCGGCAGCGCGTGCGTGCGCAGCATGCCAATCACGCTGTTGAGTTCGTCCACCGTGCCGTAGGCCTCGACACGGGCGGCGTCCTTGGCCACGCGCGAGCCGTCGCCAAGACCGGTGGTGCCTTTGTCGCCTGTGCGGGTGTAGATACGCGTCAGACGTTTACCCATGCGAAACTCCCGGGTGATGATTCAAGGCAGACGCAGCGGCGGCTGGCCGGCGCGCTCCCGCATCAGCGTGATGGCGGCGCGCACCTGTGGGCGCGACACCAGCCAGCGTTCGAGGTGGTACTTGCCGGGCAGGTTCAGCAGCGCGAACGACGCCAGCACCGTGACGACCCCCGGCCCGGGCAGCAACATCATGGCGAGTCCTGCCACCAGCAACACGGCGCCGAGCAGGTTCTTGATGACCAGCAACGCGTAGCGCAGCAACCAGTGCCCGGTGTGCGGGCGCGGCGGACGATGCTCTCGAAAGAAATAATCCTGCGGCAGCCGCGCCACCAGCACGGGCAGCAGCAACACGGTAACGACCAGCGTCAGCAGCGATACCGGCGTGGCCCAGGCCAGCCAGCCTGGGTCTATACCCACCAAGCCCAGGGCGGCGGTCACCCACCCCCGGACCGCATCGATCACGCTGCCCCCTGCGCCTGCGCGAGACGGTCCGGCGTGCCGACGTCGAGCCAAGCACCGACGTAATGCTCGCCATATACCTGCCCGGCGTCGGCGGCCGTGCGCAGCAGAGGCGTCAGGCTGAAGCTGTCATCGCCCGCGCCGTCCAGCAGCGCCGGATCGATCACGCTCACGCCGCTGAAGGTCAACATCTGCGCGCCCCGATTGGCCAGGCGGCCATCGGCGCCGAGCGCGAAATCGCCGGCCGGGTTGTGCTCCGGATTGTCGACCAGCACCAGATGCGCCAAACCTTTCAGTGGTCGGCGCATCCCGGCGATGGGGTAGTCGCAGCGCACGTCGGCGTTGACCAGCAGGAACGGCGCCGGCCCCAGGAGAGGCAACGCGCGCTTGATGCCACCACCGGTACCGAGCGGGCCATCCGGCTCGCGCGAGTAGGCGATCCGTGCGCCGAGACCCGTGCCGTCGCCAAGCGCGGCCTCTATCCGCTCGCCGAGATAAGCCACGTTGATCACCAAATCGACAAAGCCCGCCGCGACCAGCGCCTCGACGCGGTGCACGATCAGCGGCCGCCCATTTATCGCCAGCAGCGGCTTGGGCAAGTCCCGCGTTAGCTCGCCCATGCGCGTGCCGAGCCCAGCGGCGAGAATCATCGCCTTCACGCCGGTGCCCGGTGCAGCTCGGCCAACAGCCCGGCCAGCGGCGCAAGCGCCGGTGTACGTGCCGCCGCGGCCTCGATGTAGGCGACGAAGCGCGGCGTTTCCGCCAAATAGCGCGGCTTGCCATCGCGATAGTTCAGCCGAGCGAAAATGCCGAGCACCTTCAGGTGCCGCTGCACGCCCATGAAATCGCAGTCGGACAAGAACGCGTCGAAATCCTCCGGCACGGGCACCCCGGCACTGCGCGCCTGCCGCCAGTAATCGGTCAGCCACTGGCGTTCGCGCTGCGCCGGCCAGGAAACGAAGGCGTCGCGCAGCAGCGACGTCAGGTCATAACTCACAGGCCCGTAAACGGCGTCCTGAAAATCGAGGATGCCGACACCGGAAGGCGCGCCAGCGGCAGGCATGAGATTGCGGGGCATGAAGTCGCGGTGGACAAAGACCCGTGACTGCGCCAAGGCGCGTTCGATGAGCAGCTCGCGCTGCGTTTGCCACGTAGCGGCCTGAGCAGGCGTGAATTCGCGCCCCAAGTGACGCCACACGTACCAGTCGGGAAACAAATCCAGCTCGCGGGCGAGCAGCGGGGCGTCGTATGGCGGCAGCTCACCCGGCCGGCTGGCAGCCTGCCAGCGCACCAGCGCATTGATGGCGTCGCCCATCAACGCATCCGCATTCGCATCGTTGAGGACGTCGAGGTAGGTCTGAGATCCGAGGTCCGTCAACAACAAGAAGCCGCGCTCAAGGTCGGCCGCCAGCACCGCAGGCGCGTTGAGGCCGGCATCCCGCAACAACCCGGCCACGTGCACGAAGGGACGGCAATCCTCATGCCGCGGTGGTGCGTCCATGGCGATGACGGTCCCGCCATCGTAGGTCGCGCGAAAGTAACGGCGAAAACTCGCATCCGCAGAGGCCGGCTCAAGAGCAAATCCGGCCAACCGCTCCCCCAACCAGGCGCGCAGCGCGGCAAAACGCGGGTCCGTCGTCTCGGAAGCAGGCACTGATATGTACGGTGACCGGAGGCAGAGCCATTCTAGCGATTTGCGCCCTGCAAGCCACGGCTGGCACGCGGCTACCGCTATAATCGCCGCGTGGCATGGCCCAGCCAAAACCCATCGCCAGGCCGGTGTAGCTCAGTCGGTAGAGCAGCTGATTCGTAATCAGCAGGTCGGAGGTTCGAGTCCTCTCACCGGCACCATCAGCCCTCCCGTCAGACATGCAAGGGTGGGCTGCCGCCGGTTCCGTGGACACCGACCTAAGGAAACGCTGATTTATCCCCCCCTGTCGGACCGGTGAGGCCCCGGCCCTGAGACAATGCGGTGTGGCCCGCAGCGGTGGTGAGCAGACGTCATGCAAACAAGCTTTTCCGACCTCGAGTACGCCGGCAAGAAGAAGCAGACGCGGCGCGAGCGCTTCCTGGCGCAGTTGGAGGCGGTGACGCCGTGGGCGGACCTGGAGGCGGCGCTGGCGCCGTTCTACCCGGCCGG